>NZ_JBVJVN010000002.1:585755-714497 GCF_055603605.1 Streptomyces sp. NPDC037271 | reverse complement strand
AAACGCCCGGTTACATTTCGAACCCGGAAGCTAAGCCTTACAGCGCCGATGGTACTGCAGGGGGGACCCTGTGGGAGAGTAGGACGCCGCCGAACAATCATTGCGAGGAAACCCCGCACCGGGAACGGTGCGGGGTTTTCTGCGTTTAGGGGGCAGTCCGGAGAGTGGCGGGGCCAGTGAGCCCCGCTTCTCACAAACGTCCCGCCGCCTTCAGTTCCAGGTAGGCGTCGGCCAGTGCCGGGGCCAGTTCGTCAGGGATCGCGTCAACGACCTTCACGCCGTGCCGGCGGAGCCGGTCCGCGGTGCGGTGGCGTTCCGCCTGGGCCTGTGCCGCCGCCGCGGCCTCGTAGACGGCGTCCGTGTCCCCGCGGGCGTCGGCCATCCGGGAGATGTGCGGATCGGCGACCGACGCCAGGACGACGGTGTGTCGCTGCGTCAGTTGCGCCAGGACGGGCAGCAGCCCTTCCTCGACCGGGGCAGCGTCGAGTGTCGTGAGCAGCACGATCAAGGAGCGGCGGGGAGCGACCCGGAGTGCGGTGGCGGTGAGGCCGCGGGCATCGGTCTCGACGAGCTCCGGTTCCAGCGTCGCCATCGCATTGACCAGGGACGGGAGTACGTCGCCCGCCGTGCGGCCCTGTACGAGAGCACGCACTCGACGGTCGTAGGCGAGGAGGTCGACGCGGTCGCCGGCGCGGGAGGCCAGGGCGGCCAGGAGCAGGGCGGCGTCCATGGACGCGTCGAGACGGGGCGCGTCGCCCACCCGGCCGGCCGACGTGCGACCGGTGTCGAGGACGAGCAGGATGTGGCGGTCACGTTCGGGGCGCCAGGTGCGTACCGCGACAGCGGACTGGCGGGCTGTCGCGCGCCAGTCGATGGAACGGGTGTCGTCGCCGGGAACGTACTCGCGCAGGCTGTCGAACTCCGTGCCCTCCCCACGGGTGAGCACACTGGTGCGGCCGTCGAGTTCGCGGAGACGGGACAGCTTGGAAGGGAGGTGCTTGCGGCTGGTGAACGGGGGAAGGACGCGTACCGTCCAGGGGACCCGGTGGGAGCCCTGGCGGGTGAAGAGGCCCAGGGGCCCGTACGAGCGGATCGTGACGCGGTCCGACCGGCGGTCACCACGGCGGGTGGGGCGCAGACGGGTGGTGACGCGCCGGCGTTCACCGGCGGGCACCGTCACCCGGTGGCGGGAGGCCGCCGTCTCCGTGCCGGGCTGCCAGCTGCTGGGCGGCCAGGCGTCGCGGAGAAGGGCGCGGAGCGGCCGGTTGGACGAGTTGGTGACCGTCAGCACGACGTCGGCGCTGTCGCCCAGGCGTGTGGAGGTGTCGCCGGAGCGGACCAGGCGCAGGCGTCGTACGGGAGCGGCCAGGGCGTAGTCGCAGGCGCAGGCCGCGGCCAGCGGCGCGTTGACCGCGAGGATGCCCGTCCAGCTGGGGTCCCAGATGCCGATGGGGACGGAGCCGATGGCCGCGAGCAGGGCGGCGCGTCCGGTGAGAGCCATCAGCGGGGGACGGGGACGTGGGCGAGGATCGCGTTGATCACGGAGTCCGTGGTCACGCCCTCCATCTCGGCCTCCGGGCGGAGCTGGACGCGGTGCCGGAGGGTGGGAAGGGCGAGGGCCTTCACGTCGTCGGGGGTGACGTAGTCGCGGCCCGTGAGCCAGGCCCACGCTCGGGAGGCCGAGAGCAGTGCCGTGGCACCGCGCGGGGAGACGCCGAGGGTGAGGGACGGTGACTCGCGGGTGGCGCGGCAGATGTCGACGACGTAGGCCGTGATCTCGGGGGAGACCGTCGTCCTGGCCACTTCCGTGCGGGCCGCTTCCAGATCGGCGGCGTTCGCCACGGGGCGTACGCCGGCGGCGCGCAGGTCGCGCGGGTTGAAGCCCGAGGCGTGCCGGGTGAGGACGTCGATCTCGTCCTGGCGGGAGGGGAGGGGGACGGTGAGCTTGAGGAGGAAGCGGTCCAGCTGGGCTTCCGGGAGGGGGTAGGTGCCCTCGTACTCGACCGGGTTCTGCGTCGCCGCGACCAGGAACGGCTCGGGGAGCGGGCGGGGAGTGCCGTCGACCGTGACCTGGCGTTCCTCCATGGCTTCGAGGAGGGACGACTGGGTCTTCGGGGGCGTGCGGTTGATCTCGTCGGCGAGGAGCAGGTTGGTGAAGGCCGGGCCGGGCTGGAAGGAGAACTCGGCGGTGCGGGCGTCGTAGACCAGGGAGCCGGTGACGTCGCTCGGCATCAGGTCGGGGGTGAACTGGACGCGCTTCGTGTCGAGCTCGGTGGCCGCGGCCAGGGCGCGGACCAGCAGGGTCTTCGCGACCCCGGGGACGCCTTCGAGGAGGACGTGGCCGCGGCAGAGGAGCGCCACGACGAGACCGGTGACGGCTGCGTCCTGGCCGACCACGGCCTTGGCGATCTCGGCGCGCAGGGCCTCCAGGGCGGCGCGGGCGTTGCCCGGGTCCCCGGTCTGCCCGGCGTTGTCAGTGGTCGGGTCCATCATGGACGGCGTGCCTCTCTTTCGAGGGTGTCGAGTTGGTCGGCGAGTGCGACGAGGGCCGCGTCGTCGGCGGGCGGCGGGCCGAAGAGGAGGGTGTGCAGGGACTGTCCGTCGCCGTGTTCGCCATGGAGATGGGCGGACAGGGCGGGGAGCAGGGCTTCGGGCGAGTGGGCCTGGGCGACGGGAACGCCGGTGAGGGGGGCGAGGCGGGTGCGGGTGGCGGAGCGAAGAGCGGTGGCCGCGCGGTCGCGGGCGTTCGCCTTCCGGTAGAGACGGGCCCGGCCTTCGGCGGTTTCGGAGGCGCGGATCGCGACGGGGAGTTTCTCGGGCACCAGGGGGCCGAGCCGGCGTGCCCGCCACAGGGCCGCGAGGGCCGCGGCGACGAAGAGCTGGAGGGTCCCCCAGAGCCAGCCGGAGGGGAGCAGGTCGAACAAGCTGCGCTCGTCGTCCGGGGCGGTGGTGTCGGAGACCGAGGGGAGGTACCAGACCAGGTGGTCGCGGGAGCCGAGGAGTTGCAGGGCGAGCGAGGCGTTGCCGTGCTCGTCGAGGTGGTCGTTGTAGAAGATGTCGGGGGCGCCGAGGACCACCGTGTCGCCCTGGGGCGCCCCGGCGGATGCCTCGGGGATGCGGAGGAGGGTGGCCAGGCGACGGCTGGGGTAGCAGGCGTCGGCTTCGACGTGGGTGCTGCTGTAGCGGATGCCGCCCGTGTCGGCGGTGCCCGCGCGCCGGGCGGCGGGCAGGTCGCAGCCGGGCGCCAGTGTCGAGTCGAAGCTGAGCGCGGGGTCGGCGGTGACCCCGGGGGCGAGCCGTTCGACGGCGGGGCCGCCGGGGGCCACGAGGAGGGTACGGCCGCCGGAGCCCTCGGTCGCGGCGTGCAGCTGCGTCTGCTGGCGTTCGGTCAGGAGGTCGGGGACGGCGACCAGCAGGGTGGTGTCCGGGCCGGCCGCGGCGCGTGCGGCGTCCAGGGTGGTGACCACGCGCGTGGACACGCCCCGGTCGGCGAGGAGCTCGGCGACGGCCCGGCTGCCGTACGGGTCGGCGGAGCGCGGGTCGAGTTCGCCGTGCTTCGCGCCGGAGCGGACGACGGCGATCGCGACGGCACCGACGAGGAGCACGACGAGCGCGAGCACGATGCCCCGCGCGCGCGACCAGACCTGGCGTGCGGTGGGCGAGGCCGAGGTGGTGGGGAGCGTGGCCTCGGTGGTCATCCGGCGGCTCCCGGGCGGGTGTCGGGGCCCGCGCTGCCGGCCGTGCCGGCGGTCGCGCTGCTCACCGGCTGTGGCCTGCTGCGCTCCAGGTCGCGGTCGAGTTCGGTGAGGCGACGGTACGACTGCTCGGAACCGGGACGGCCGCCGTATGTGACGTCGTCGAAGTCCCGGGCGGCGGCGCGCAGCCCGGCACCGTGGGCGGGCAGGGCGCGGCCCGCTTCGGTGGCCGCCTCGTCGGCGGTGCGGCCGGGACGGATGTCGAGGAGGGCGCGTTCCTCCAGGGCACGGACGACGGCCCGCATCCGTTCCTGGACGGCCTGGTTCCAGTGGCCCTGGGCGGCGTGTGCCTCGGCGGCGGCGCGGTGGTCGGCGGCGGTGCGGGGGCGGTCGTCGAACAGGGCGGGGGCGGAGGCCGGCCCCCGGCGCGGGGTGCCCAGGCGCCACCAGAGGGCGCCCAGCACCGCCACGGCGGCCACGATGATGACGATCAGGCCGACCGTCCCGCCGGGGGTCGCGGTGGACGCGCTGCTGAACAGTTCGTCGATCCAGTCCCAGAAGGCGTTCAGGGCCCGCTGGAACCAGCTGGGGTCGTTCTCGTGGTACATCCGCTTGGACAGTTCGCGGCGCGCGGCCTCCCGCGCGGGGTCGCGCGGGATCGTCACCGGCGGTTCGTCGCCGGAGCGGGACAGCGACAGCACGGAGGCGTCGCCCGCGCGCGACACCGTCCGTACCGCGGTGCGTGACAGCACCTCCGTGAGCACTCCCCCCGCGGGACTCACCGCATCAGCTCCCCGGGGTGGTGCCGGGAGCGCCGGAGCCCTGGAGGCCGGCGGCACGGGCCAGTTCGAGGTCGAGGGCCTCGCGGCGGATGCGCTGGTCGATGTACAGCAGCACCGCGACGCCCGCCGTGATCGGGAAGGTGATCGTGGAGCCGATCACCGAGCCGATACCGCTGACCACGAGGAACGTCCAGCCGAGGTCCCCGGTGCCCTCCAGGAGTCCGCCGACACCGCCGCCGCCGACGGCCGAGGCGAGGAGGGCGAAGGGGATGACGATGATCGAGGCGACGACGTTCGCGATGATCGTCGCGAGCAGCTGGATGCCGAAGACCCGCCACCAGGAACCGCGCACGAGCTTCACGGAGCGGCTCAGCGCCTTCTTGATGCCCTGCTTCTCCAGCATCAGCGTGGGCGACGCCAGCGAGAAGCGGACCATGAGCCACACCGCGACGACGCCTGCGGCCAGGAAGCCCAGGACCGTCAGGGCCACGGCGGCGTCGCCGCCCCCCGCGGCCGCGACGAGGAGACCGGGCGCCATGCCGACCATGACGATGCCGAAGACGATGAGCAGCAGGAGGACGATCAGGCCGAAGAGTTTCACGACCTGCGGGCGGGCGTCCCGCCAGGCCTCGCCGATGGTCACCGGCCTGCCGAGCACGGCGCGGCTGGTGACGGTCGTCAGCAGGGCGGTGGCCAGGACGGTGCCGACCAGGGAGATCACGAAGATGACACCCGAGTTGATCGTGGTGTCGGCCAGCGCGTCGCCCAGTTCACTCAGGGTGGCGTCGGGGTCGTTGAGGGCCTCGGTGCTGGTGTTGTCCAGGACGAGGCCCTGGAGCAGTACGACGATGATCTCCGTGAAGACCGCGACGGTCAGCGAGATGCCGAGGACCGTGCGCCAGTAGGCGCGCATGGTGGAGACCGCGCCGTCGAGGATCTCGCCGACGCCGAGCGGGCGGAGCGGGATCACGCCGGGCTTGGCCGCGGGCGGGGGGCCTCCCCAGCCGCCTCCCCAACCGCTTCCCCAGCCTCCGGGCCCACCGGGCGGCCCGTAGCCGCCGTACCCTCCGCCCTGGCCGCCGTAGCCGCCGGGACCGCCGGGACCGCCGTATCCGCCGCCCGGGTGGCCGGGGGGCGGGTTGCCCCAGCCCTGGTGGGGCGGCGCGGGAGGCGGGGCCTGGCCGGGGCCGGTGGGTGCGGACCACTGGCCGGGGGGCGGCTGCTCCTTGGACCACTTCGTGCCGGGGCCCGTCGGTTCCGCGCCCGGCCGGTCCGCGGGCTGCGCGGGGCCGCCGGGGCGGTCGGCGGGCTCGGCGGGGCCGGACGCGCCGGGCTCCCGCCCGTCGGACGGGGCGGATCCGGGCGAGGCCCAGCCCGGAGTGTCGTTCATCGTCGCTCCTTCACGGTGCCCGTCCGCGGTCGCGGCGGCAGGTTGGCAGCCATCGTGCCATGGGGTGGCCGAGTGCGGACCGGGCGCGGTACGGGCTGCGCACCTTCAATTGTCCGCCGGACAGGGGGCAGACTGACCGCATGGCTGATCAGTACGCGCAAAGCGGCGAGGACAAGCGGCCGACCGGGATACCGGCTCTTCGCTGGGAGGAACCCCCCGAGGGCCCGGTGCTGGTCCTGCTGGACCAGACCAGGCTGCCGGCCGAGGAGGTGGAACTGGTCTGCACGGACGCGTCAGCGCTCGTGGAGGCGATCCGCTCGCTCGCCGTGCGCGGGGCACCGCTGCTCGGCATCGCGGGCGCCTACGGCGTCGCGCTCGCCGCCGTCCGCGGCTTCGAGGTGCGGGAGGCCGCGACCGCGCTGGCGGGCGCCCGCCCCACCGCGGTGAACCTCGCCGTCGGGGTGCGCCGGGCACAGGCCGCCCACCAGGAGGCCCTCGCCAGGACCGGCGACACCCGGCAGGCCGCCGCGGCCGCGCTGGCCGCGGCGAGGGCGCTGCACCGGGAGGACGCCGAGGCCAGCGCCCGGATGGCCGCGCACGGGCTGGCGCTGCTGGACGAGCTGCTGCCCGCCGGCGGGCACCGTGTCCTGACGCACTGCAACACCGGTTCGCTGGTGTCGGGCGGTGAGGGAACGGCCTTCGCGGTGGCGCTCGCGGCGCACCGTTCGGGGCGGCTGCGACGCCTGTGGGTGGACGAAACGCGTCCCTTGCTGCAAGGTGCTCGCCTGACGGCATACGAGGCGGCCCGCCACGGCATGGCGTACACCTTGCTCACCGACAACGCGGCCGGTTCGCTGTTCGCGGCGGGAGAGGTGGACGCGGTGCTCATCGGCGCGGACCGCATCGCTGCCGACGGTTCGGTGGCGAACAAGGTGGGGAGCTATCCGCTCGCCGTGCTCGCGCGGTACCACCACGTGCCGTTCATCGTGGTGGCACCGGTCACGACGGTGGACCCGGACACGCCGGACGGGGCGTCCGTCGAGGTGGAACAGCGTCCCGGATATGAGGTGACCGAGGTCACAGCACCGCAGGTGCCGGTGGCAGGAGCGGGAGGCGGGATTCCGGTGGCACCCCTGGGGACCCAGGCGTACAACCCGGCGTTCGACGTGACTCCGCCCGAGCTGGTGACGGCGATCGTCACCGAGGAGGGCGCGGTTTCGCCCGTGACGGCCGGGGCTCTCGCGGAGCTGTGTGCCAGGTCACGCCAGGTAACGATTAGCTAATGGGATGATGTCGTTTATGAAGGGACGAGTCCTTGTCGTCGACGACGACACCGCACTGGCCGAGATGCTCGGCATTGTGCTGCGTGGTGAGGGTTTTGAGCCATCGTTCGTAGCCGACGGCGACAAGGCGCTGGCCGCCTTCCGGGAGACCAAGCCGGACCTGGTGCTGCTCGACCTGATGCTGCCCGGTCGGGACGGCATCGAGGTGTGCCGCCTGATCAGGGCGGAGTCGGGTGTGCCGATCGTGATGCTGACGGCGAAGAGTGACACCGTCGACGTCGTGGTGGGTCTGGAGTCGGGTGCCGACGACTACATCGTGAAGCCGTTCAAGCCGAAGGAGCTGGTGGCCCGTATCAGGGCGCGTCTGAGGAGGTCCGAGGAGCCGGCACCGGAGCAGCTCGCCATAGGCGACCTGGTCATCGACGTGGCCGGTCACTCCGTGAAGCGGGAGGGCCAGTCGATCGCGCTGACGCCGCTGGAGTTCGACCTGCTGGTGGCGCTGGCCCGCAAGCCGTGGCAGGTGTTCACGCGTGAGGTGCTCCTCGAGCAGGTCTGGGGCTACCGGCACGCGGCCGACACCCGGCTGGTCAACGTGCACGTGCAGCGGCTGCGCTCCAAGGTCGAGAAGGACCCGGAGAAGCCGGAGATCGTGGTGACCGTCCGCGGCGTCGGTTACAAGGCCGGACCGAGCTGACATGAGCAGGGACAGTGCCGCTTCGGCGCCCGGCCGCTCCGGGGCCCGCGCCGGACGGCCTGTCGGCCACACGCCCGCCGGCTCCCGCTGGAGCCGCCTGCTGGAGGGCGGGCTGCTGCACGGCGGGGTACAGGGCAGCCCGGTGCTCCGTCTGTTCATGCGCTGGGTGCGCCGTCCGCTGCTGCCCGTCATGCGGCTGTGGCGGCGCAACATCCAGCTCAAGGTCGTCGTCACCACGCTGCTGATGTCGCTGGGCGTGGTGCTGTTGCTCGGTTTCGTGGTGATAGGGCAGGTCCGCAACGGGCTGCTGGACGCGAAGGTGAAGGCGTCTCAGAGCCAGGCCACCGGTGGGTTCGCGGTCGCCAAGCAGAAGGCCGAAGAGGCGGCCAGCGTGACCGGTGACGACGGCGTGCCCGTGGACGGCCGTCCCCCGCAGAACGTCATCCAGTGGATGAGTGAACTGGTGAAGTCGCTCTCCAGCGGCGGTCAGGGTGCCTTCGACGTGGTCACGCTCCCCATGGGCGGGGAGAGCGGCAGCGGGCGCGGACCGCGCGCCTCCGGCTTCGTCAACTGGTCGGCCAGCGTGCCCGAGGACCTGCGGGAGCGGATCGACGGCAGCACGGCGGCGGCGCAGAGCTACACCCGGATCGTCTACGACTCCGACGAGGCCTCGCAGCCCGGTCTGGTCATCGGCAAGCAGGTCAACGACCCGAACGGTGAGCCGTACCAGCTGTACTACCTCTTCCCGCTCACGCAGGAGGAGAAGTCGCTCAGCCTGGTCACGGGCACGCTGGCGACGGCCGGGCTCTTCGTCGTGGTGCTGCTCGGGGCCATCGCCTGGCTCGTGGTGCGTCAGGTCGTCACGCCCGTACGGATGGCGGCGAGCATCGCGGAGCGGCTGTCCGCCGGGCGGCTGCAGGAACGGATGAAGGTCACCGGCGAGGACGACATCGCACGGCTCGGCGAGGCCTTCAACAAGATGGCGCAGAACCTGCAGCTGAAGATCAGCCAGCTGGAGGACCTGTCGCGGATGCAGCGGCGGTTCGTCTCCGACGTGTCGCACGAACTGCGGACGCCGCTGACGACCGTGCGGATGGCCGCCGACGTCATCCACGACGCGCGCGTGGACTTCGATCCGGTGACCGCGCGGTCGGCCGAACTGCTCGCCGACCAGCTGGACCGGTTCGAGACCCTGCTCGCGGACCTGCTGGAGATCAGCCGTTTCGACGCGGGCGCGGCGGCACTGGAGGCGGAGCCGATAGACCTCAGGGAGGTCGTACGGCGGGTAGTCGGCGGGGCCGAGCCGCTCGCCGAGCGCAAGGGCACGCGGATACGCGTCGTCGGCGACCAGCAGCCCGTCGTCGCCGAGGCGGACGCCCGGCGCGTGGAGCGGGTACTGCGCAACCTCGTCGTCAACGCCGTCGAGCACGGTGAGGGCAACGACGTCGTCGTCAAGCTCGCCGCGGCCGGTGGCGCGGTCGCCGTCGCGGTGCGCGACTACGGCGTCGGCCTCAAACCGGGGGAGGCCACTCGCGTCTTCAGCCGCTTCTGGCGGGCCGACCCGGCACGCGCGCGTACGACCGGCGGCACGGGACTGGGGCTGTCGATCGCCCTGGAGGACGCGCGGCTGCACGGAGGCTGGCTGCAGGCCTGGGGCGAGCCGGGCGGCGGGTCGCAGTTCCGGCTGACGCTGCCCAGGACCGCGGACGAGCCGCTGCGGGGCTCACCGATACCGCTGGAGCCGACGGACTCGCGGCGCAATCGCGGGCTGGGCGACGACGGCCCCCACGACGCCGGACCGCGGCACGGCGCGGACAGGGTGGCCACCGTTCCCGCGCAGGCGCCGGCCGGACAGGCACCCGCGGTGTCCGCGCGGGGCCCGATCCCGCCGCGGTCGGAGGCCCCCACGGCCGATCCGACGGCACTGCCCGGCAACGGCGCGCGGGTGGTGCCGCGGCCCGTGTCGGGCGCCCGGAGGCAGGACGGCGGGCCAGCGCCGGAGGCGGTGACGGCGAGCCGTCCGGACGCCGCGCCGGACACAGCGGCGGCGAGCCGTCCGGGCGCCGCGCCGGAGGACTCGAACAGGCAAGGGGAGGCATCTCGTGGGCGCTGACCGCGAGGGGAGTGGTCGGCGGACACCGGCACGCGCGGTGACGTACGCCGTCTGTGGCGTCGTACTGCTGGCGGGGTGTGCGTCCATGCCCGACAGCGGGGACCTGCGGGGCGTGGAGTCCACGCCCCGGCAGGACCCGCAGGTGCGGGTGTTCGCCATGCCGCCGCGGGAGGACGACTCGCCCACGGAGATCGTGCAGGGCTTCCTGGAGGCGCTGACCAGCAACGAGCCCCAGTACGAGACGGCGCGCAAGTACCTGACGGGCGAGGCGGCGAAGACCTGGCGGCCGGAGCGGTCCACGACGGTGCTGACGGGTGGCCCGGGCACCGAGTCCGACCACTCGGGAAGCCGCGAGGACGCCGACGACTACTCGGTCATGCTGACCGGCACCAGGGTCGCCACGGTGGACGCGCAGCAGTCGTACGCGCCGACGGACGGCCAGTACCGCGAACCGGTGCACCTCACCCGGGACGAGAAGAGCGGGCAATGGCGCATCGACGCGCTGCCGCAGGGCGTCATCATGGGCAAGTCGGACTTCCAGCGCACCTACATGTCCGTCAACAAGTACTACTTCGCGTCGAACACCGCTGCCACCACACGGGCCGGTACGAGCGCGCAGCCGACGGCCGTCGCCGACCCCGTCTACGTGCGCCGGCTCGTGGACCCCATGACCCAGGTGGTGCGTTCCCTGATCAGCGGGCCGACGAGGCTGCTCGCCCCCGGGGTCAGGTCGGGCTTTCCGACGGGTACCGCGCTGGCGGAGAAAGCCGACCCGCTGACACCCGACGAGCACAACAAGCTGACGGTGCCGCTGAACGACAGGGCTGCCCGGGTCGGCGCGGACAGGTGCGACGAGATGGCGGCCCAGCTCCTCTTCTCGCTGCAGCACCTGACCCCGGTGGTGGACGAGGTCGAGCTGCGCTCGGGCGACACGCGACTGTGCTCGCTCACCGAGGACCGGGCCGAGGCGGTCGCCACGCGCGGCTCCGCCCAGCGGGCCGACTACCTGTACTTCATACGCGACGAGAACCGTCTGGTGCGCATCGCAGCCGGCAGCAACGGGACGCGGCCGGAACCCGTCCCCGGAGCGCTGGGCGAGGGCGCGGTGGGCCTGCGGTCGGTGGCGGTGTCGCGGGACGAGCACAGCGCGGCCGCGATCGGTCTCGACAACAAGGCGCTGTACGTCGGCTCGCTGGTGTCGGGTGGTTCGCTCGGCGACCCCGTGCTGGTCAGCAAGGGCAAGACGGAGGAGACCCGGCTGACGCCGCCCAGCTGGGACGCGCAGGGCGACCTGTGGATCGCCGACCGAGACCCGGCCGACTCCCGGTTGCTGCTCCTGAAGGAGGGCGCGGGCGAGCCGCTGGAGGTGCGGACCCCGGGGCTGGACGGACGGGTGCAGGCCGTGCGGGTGGCGGGCGACGGCGTGCGGATCGCGCTCATCGTGGAGAAGGACGGCAAGCGGTCGCTGATCATCGGACGGATCGAACGGGACGGGAACGCCCGTGAACCGTCCGCGGTCACCGTCGTCGAACCGCGCTCCGCGACTCCGGAACTGGAGGAGGTCACGGCCATGTCCTGGGCCGGTGACAGCCGGCTCGTGGTGGTCGGGCGCGAGCGCGGGGGCGTCCAGCAGATCGGATACGTCCAGGTCGACGGCTCCACGCCGGAGGCGTCGGTGCCCGCGGCCCTGACCGGGGTGAAGGAGATCGCCGCGACCGAGGACGAGCGGCTGCCGCTGGTGGCGCACTCGGAGAACCTGATCGTGCGGCTGCCGTCCGGGCTGCAGTGGCAGAAGGTGGCGGAAGGGACGGCGCCGGTCTATCCGGGGTGAGGCGTCCGGACGGGGGGAGGTGTCCGGACGGGGGGAGCGTCCGGACGGGGTGAGGTGTCCGGCTGTTCCGACGTGGGCGTTCACTCGTGTGGGTGATGCGTGGCTTTCGGTTTCCGGAGTTTTCCACCGTGAGCACTCCAGCGTTTTCCACAGGCCTGGTCGAGTCGTGCGGGCGTTGGCACAGTGGTGGCCATGCGGGGATGGTGGCAGGACCTCACGGACCTGGTGCTGCCGGCCGAGTGCGGAGGCTGCGGCAGGCCTCGCACGGTGCTGTGCCCTCGGTGCCGTGCGGCTCTGAGCGGAGCCGCGCCGCGTCGGGTGCGGCCCGTGCCGGAGCCGCCCGGGCTGCCGGTGGTGCACGCGGCCGCCCGGTACGCGGACGAGGCGCGGGCCGTCCTGCTGGCCCACAAGGAGCGGGGCGTACTGGCCCTCACGGCACCGCTCGGCGCCGCTCTGGCGGGCGCGGTGCGGGCGGGGCTCCAGGACGCGCGGTCGAGCGCCGGTGCGGCGAGGGCCGTATGTGCGCGGAGGCCGGTGCTGCTCGTGCCCGTGCCCTCCGCGCGACGGGCGGTGCGCACACGCGGGCACGACCCGGCGCGGCGGATCGCCCTCGCGGCCGCCGGGGAACTGCGGCGGGCCGGGACGTCCGCCCGGGTGCTGGCCGTGCTGCGGCAGCGGCACTCCGTGGCCGACCAGTCGGGGCTCGGCGCCCGGCAGCGGCTGGACAATCTCGCCGGCGCGCTGGCGGTGGCCCCCGGCGGCGGACGGCTGCTGTGCGGCGGCGGGCCGGTGGTCCTCGTCGACGACCTGATGACGACGGGGGCCTCCCTGGCGGAGGCGGCGCGTGCCGTGCGCGCGGCGACGGCCGGGGCGTGCAGGGCCGGGGTGATCGCGGAGAGGCCCGGCGCGTCCGAGTGGGGGACGGCGCCGGTCACGTACCGGACGGCGAAATCGGCTGTGTATCCGTCGATGGCAGGGGAAGGCAGAGAGGAACGGAAGACCGGGCCCCGAATGGCGGGTCCGAACGGAGGCGGTGGCGTGATCCGTGAAGCGATCCGCGCGGCAGTAGTCGCGGCATCACCAGATTCTTTCGAAATAAACCGGAACTGACTGAGAACTTGCTTCGTTGCAGGTATTGAGAGGTTCAATTCGCCGGAACGGAGGTACGTCGCGGTAGAGGGTGACGACATCCGTCCGGGCGAGATATGTTCGGTTGAGAGGCAAAGCCGCAGGCCACACCTCTCGAATCCGAATGCCGTGCTGCGGGTTTTACCGCCATCACCCGCACTGGTGGAGTGGAGATCCCGCCCGCGGGGGAGGAGGTGGAAGTCACCGAGTCCGAGGTTCTGGGACAGACCGGAGCCTGGTGCAAAAGGGAGATGCTCCGCCGTCGGAGCGGAGTGATCCGGGAACGGAGTTCTGCGTGGACATCGTCGTCAAGGGCCGCAAGACCGAGGTGCCCGAGCGGTTCCGGAAGCACGTGGCCGAGAAGCTGAAGCTGGAGAAGATCCAGAAGCTCGATGGCAAGGTGATCAGCCTCGACGTCGAGGTGTCCAAGGAGCCGAACCCCCGGCAGGCCGACCGCTGTGACCGAGTGGAGATCACGCTCCGCTCCCGCGGTCCGGTGATCAGGGCGGAGGCAGCGGCGAGCGACCCCTACGCGGCGCTCGACCTGGCGGCGGAGAAGCTCGGTGCCCGGCTGCGCAAGCAGCACGACAAGCGCTTCTCGCGCCGCGGTGCGCGCCGGATCTCGGCAGCCGAGGTCGCCGACCACGTCCCCGGCGCGGCGACGCTCAACGGGAGCGGCGAGGTCGTCCCGCAGGAGAAGCAGGACGGCGTCCCCACCAAGAAGATCGGCTCGCTCGAGGTCCAGGGCGACGGCCCCCTCGTCGTCCGCGAGAAGACCCACGTGGCCGCACCGATGAGCCTCGACCAGGCGCTCTACGAGATGGAGCTGGTCGGGCACGACTTCTACCTGTTCGTCGACTCCGAGACCAAGGAGCCCAGCGTCGTGTACCGGCGGCACGCCTACGACTACGGCGTGATCCACCTCACCACGGACACGATGGTCACCCAGGCGCACTCTCCCGAGGCGGGCGATGCGCTCGGTGGCTGAGCTCGGTGGCTGACGACGCCGGGTGACAGCGGAAGCGGTGCCCCTGGAGCGCGTGTGCGCCCCCAGGGGCACCGCTGTGCGACGGTGCGCGAGGGTGTGCGACCCCTTCGTGGCCCGCTCGTCACCCCGGTGTCGGCCGGGCATGGAATCATGGCGGCAACGGCCCAACCGGTGGGTCGTTGCTCTGGGTTGGCGATGGCTCAGGACCACAGGCCACAGCCTTCAGGGGGAGGAACGATGGCGGACAGTTTCGGACCGATGCGGGGCGAGGGCGTCGACCAGGGGGTCGACGACGGCGCTGCCGGCATGGGCCCGGACGCGGGCTCTGCGCGCAAGGAGCCGATCAGGGTCCTGGTCGTGGACGACCACGCCCTGTTCCGCCGCGGTCTGGAGATCGTGCTCGCGGCCGAGGAGGACATCCAGGTCGTCGGGGAGGCCGGTGACGGCGCGGAGGCCGTGGAGAAGGCCGCCGACCTGCTGCCGGACATCATCCTCATGGATGTGCGGATGCCCAAGCGGGGCGGGATCGAGGCCTGCACCTCCATCAAGGAGGTGGCCCCCAGCGCGAAGATCATCATGTTGACGATCAGCGACGAGGAGGCCGACCTCTACGACGCGATCAAGGCGGGGGCGACGGGCTATCTCCTCAAGGAGATCTCGACGGACGAGGTCGCCACCGCCATTCGCGCGGTGGCCGACGGGCAGTCCCAGATCAGTCCGTCCATGGCGTCGAAACTGCTCACCGAGTTCAAGTCGATGATCCAGCGGACCGACGAACGCCGGCTGGTGCCCGCACCACGGCTCACGGATCGCGAGCTGGAGGTCCTCAAGCTCGTCGCCACGGGAATGAACAACCGCGACATCGCCAAGGAACTGTTCATTTCCGAGAACACGGTGAAGAACCACGTGCGCAACATCCTGGAGAAACTGCAGCTGCACTCCAGGATGGAGGCCGTGGTGTACGCGATGCGGGAGAAGATCCTCGAGATCCGGTGACGGCCGACGCCCGACACCGACACCGACATCGACGCCGACCGCCGACCGCCGACACCGACGCCCACGGCCTACGGTCGGCGGTCGTCGCCGCCGAGGGTCAGGCGAGCAGGCGGGCCAGCTCCCGCGTGAGGGGCTCGCGCAGGTCCGGCGCGTCGACGCGTTCCACGCGTACGTCCGTGCAGTCCACCCAGCCGGCCGCCTCGACCAGTGCCTGGGCCACCGCCGGGGCCGCTTTGGGGCCGTCCAGCGTGACCTGCTTGGCGACCAGCGTGCGCCCCTCCCGCGCCGGGTCCACGCGGCCGACGAGCCGGCCGCCGGCCAGGACCGGCATCGCGAAGTAACCGTGCACCCGCTTCTGCTTGGGCACGTAGGCCTCCAGGCGGTGGGTGAAGCCGAAGATCCGTTCCGTACGCGCACGCTCCCAGACCAGGGAGTCGAAGGGGGAGAGGAGCGTCGTGCGGTGACGGCCGCGCGGAGGCGTCTCCAGGGCCGCGGGGTCCGCCCAGGCCGGCCTTCCCCAGCCCTCCACCGTGACCGGAACCAGGCCGGAGTCGGCGATCACGGCGTCGACCTGCTCGCCCTTGAGGCGGTGGTAGTCCGCGATGTCCGCGCGCGTGCCGACGCCCAGGGACTGACCGGCCAGGCGGACCAGGCGGCGCAGGCATTCGGCGTCGTCCAGCTCGTCGTGGAGCAGCTCGGCCGGGATCGCGCGCTCGGCCAGGTCGTACACCCGTTTCCAGCCGCGGCGCTCGACGCACACCACCTCGCCGTACATGAGGGCGCGCTCGACGGCGACCTTCGTGCCCGACCAGTCCCACCACTCGCTGGTCTTCTTCGCGCCGCCCAGGTCCGTCGCGGTGAGGGGGCCCTCGGAGCGGAGCTGCTTGACGACCTGGTCGTAGGTGCCGTCGGGGAGGTGGTGGTGCCAGTGCGGGCGGTTGCGGTAGGCGCGGCGGCGGAAGGCGAAGTGGGGCCATTCCTCGATGGGGAGGATGCAGGCGGCGTGGGACCAGTACTCGAAGGCGTGCGGTCGTGCCGGAGGCGCGTCGATGGAAACAGGGTGCCAGTAGGCGTTCTCGACCGTCCTGCGGCCCACGGCGCCCAGGCGGGCGTACGGGATGAGTTCGTGGGAGCGGGCGAGGACCGAGATGGTGTCGAGCTGCACCGCGCCCAGGTGACGGAGGACGCCCCGGACGCCCGCGCGGCGGTCGGGCGCGCCGAGGAAGCCCTGTGCGCGGAGGGCGAGGCGGCGGGCCTCGTCTGCGGACAGTTCCGTGACGGGGTGCGGGAGGGTCGTCATACGTCCGCACGATAAGGGGTGGGTCTGACAACGGGGTTGGGAATGCGGGGGTGGGGTGCGGGCGCGGGAAGGGGGGACGCATCGACTGGGGGCATGGGGGCATGGGGGCGTGAGGGCATGGGGGCCAAGGGGCCAGGGGGCCTTCGCCGCCCTGCTGCGGCTTCGGTGGTGTGCGCGGCTGCCCGCGGCCGGCTAGGGCGCCGGCAGGTACGGAGCCGTCGACGGGAGGGCGAGGTCCGAGGGGA
This sequence comes from Streptomyces sp. NPDC037271, assembly GCF_055603605.1. NCBI lineage: Bacteria > Bacillati > Actinomycetota > Actinomycetes > Kitasatosporales > Streptomycetaceae > Streptomyces > Streptomyces sp. NPDC037271. The sequence continues at coordinate 698,052 of NZ_JBVJVN010000002.1, read as the reverse complement.
GGAGGGAGCCGATCCAGCAGTCGCGGCGCACGCCCTTGTTGTTGATCGCGGAGCGCAATGTGCCCTCCATGGTGAAGCCCGCCCGTTGGGCCACCGCGCGGGAGGCCGTGTTGCCGACCTCGGCGCGCCACTCCAGGCGGTCGATCGCCCGGTCGGTGAAGGCCCAGCGGGCGACGGTGACGGCGGCCTCGGTGACGTAGCCGTGCCCGCGGTGCTCCTTGGCGCCCCAGAAACCGATCTCGCCGACGCCCAGGGAGATCATCGTGACGCCGAGCATCCCCGCGAGGTCCCCCGTGGGAAGGAAGAGGCCGAAGGTGAACATCGACGCGTTCGCCCAGCCGTCGGGGACCATCTGCTCCGTGAAGCCGCGCGCGTGCTCGGGAAGGTAGGGCGACGGGATCGTGGTCCAGCGCTGGATGTCCGGATCCTGGCACGCGGCGTACACGGAATCGGTGTCCCGGGGGCCGACCGTGCGCAGGACGAGGCGGTCGGTGGTGAGCGTGAGGGGTTCCATCGACCGATTCTGCGCGGTGGTCCGCGACGGACGCCATCTTTCAGCCGTGTGTGAACAGGCGGTCACTGTTCGCGCAATTCGTCGGCGGGCGCGGCACCATCCGCGGTGCCCGGACGTTGAACCCGATGACAGCAGACCGGAAGCTGGATGAAGGAGTACGCGGTCCCCGTTACGGCAGCCTCCCGGGGCGACGGGGTCCTCGCATACGATGGCCGTTGCTCAGTCCGTCACAGGAAAACGACCGTCCCAGGCCCGACCGGCAAGGAGACCAACCCCCGTGTCCGTCCTCTCGAAGATCATGCGTGCAGGCGAAGGCAAGATCCTGCGCAAGCTGCACCGCATCGCGGACCAGGTCAACTCCATCGAAGAGGACTTCGTCGACCTCTCCGACGCCGAGCTGCGGGCCCTCACCGATGAGTACAAGCAGCGCTACGCCGATGGTGAGAGCCTGGACGACCTGCTTCCCGAAGCCTTCGCCACCGTCCGGGAGGCTGCCAAGCGCGTCCTCGGGCAGCGGCACTACGACGTGCAGATGATGGGTGGCGCGGCCCTGCACATGGGCTACGTGGCCGAGATGAAGACCGGTGAGGGCAAGACCCTCGTCGGCACGCTGCCCGCCTACCTCAACGCCCTGTCCGGCGAGGGCGTGCACATCGTCACGGTCAACGACTACCTGGCCGAGCGCGACTCCGAGCTGATGGGCCGCGTCCACAAGTTCCTCGGTCTGACCGTCGGCTGCATCCTCGCCAACCAGACGCCGGCCCAGCGCCGCGAGATGTACGGCTGCGACATCACCTACGGCACGAACAACGAGTTCGGCTTCGACTACCTGCGCGACAACATGGCATGGTCCAAGGACGAACTCGTCCAGCGCGGCCACAACTTCGCCATCGTCGACGAGGTCGACTCCATCCTCGTCGACGAGGCCCGTACGCCGCTGATCATCTCCGGTCCGGCCGACCAGGCCACCAAGTGGTACGGCGACTTCGCCAAGCTGGTCACGCGCCTGAAGAAGGGCGAGGCCGGCAACACCCTCAAGGGCATCGAGGAGACCGGCGACTACGAGGTCGACGAGAAGAAGCGCACCGTCGCCATCCACGAGTCCGGTGTCGCCAAGGTCGAGGACTGGCTGGGCATCGACAACCTCTACGAGTCGGTGAACACCCCCCTGGTCGGCTACCTGAACAACGCCATCAAGGCCAAGGAACTCTTCAAGAAGGACAAGGACTACGTCGTCCTCGACGGCGAAGTCATGATCGTCGACGAGCACACCGGCCGTATCCTCGCCGGCCGCCGCTACAACGAGGGCATGCACCAGGCGATCGAGGCGAAGGAAGGGGTGGACATCAAGGACGAGAACCAGACGCTCGCCACGATCACCCTCCAGAACTTCTTCCGCCTCTACAAGCGCCACGACCACAACGGCAAGGAGCAGCCCGGCCTGTCCGGCATGACGGGTACGGCGATGACCGAGGCCGCCGAGTTCCACCAGATCTACAAGCTCGGTGTGGTGCCCATCCCGACCAACCGGCCGATGGTCCGCAAGGACCAGTCGGACCTGATCTACCGCACCGAGGTCGCGAAGTTCGAGGCGGTCGTCGACGACATCGAGGAGAAGCACCGCAAGGGCCAGCCGATCCTCGTCGGCACCACGTCGGTCGAGAAGTCCGAGTACCTCTCGCAGCAGCTCAGCAAGCGCGGTGTCCAGCACGAGGTGCTGAACGCCAAGCAGCACGACCGTGAGGCGACGATCGTTGCCCAGGCGGGCCGCAAGGGCGCCGTGACGGTGGCCACGAACATGGCCGGCCGTGGTACGGACATCAAGCTCGGCGGCAACCCCGAGGACCTCGCCGAGGCGGAGCTGCGCCAGCGCGGCCTCGACCCCGAGGAGCACATCGAGGAGTGGGCCGCGGCCCTGCCCGCCGCACTGGAGCGGGCCGAGCAGGCGGTCAAGGCGGAGTTCGAGGAGGTCAAGAACCTCGGCGGTCTCTACGTGCTGGGCACCGAGCGGCACGAGTCGCGGCGTATCGACAACCAGCTGCGCGGCCGCAGCGGCCGTCAGGGCGACCCCGGCGAGTCCCGTTTCTACCTCTCCCTGGGCGACGACCTGATGCGGCTGTTCAAGGCCCAGATGGTCGAGCGCGTGATGTCGATGGCGAACGTCCCGGACGACGTGCCGATCGAGAACAAGATGGTCACGCGCGCGATCGCGTCCGCCCAGTCGCAGGTCGAGACGCAGAACTTCGAGACCCGTAAGAACGTCCTGAAGTACGACGAGGTCCTCAACCGGCAGCGCGAGGTCATCTACGGCGAGCGGCGCCGCGTGCTGGAGGGCGAGGACCTGCAGGAGCAGATCCAGCACTTCACGAACGACACGATCGACGCGTACGTGCAGGCCGAGACCGCCGAGGGCTTCCCGGAGGACTGGGACCTCGACCGCCTGTGGGGCGCCTTCAAGCAGCTCTACCCGGTGAAGGTCACCGTCGAGGAGCTGGAGGAGGCGGCCGGCGACCGGGCCGGGCTGACCGCCGACTTCATCGCGGAGTCCATCAAGGACGACGTCCGGGAGCAGTACGAGGCGCGTGAGGCGCAGCTCGGCTCGGAGATCATGCGTGAGCTGGAGCGCCGGGTCGTGCTCTCGGTCCTGGACCGCAAGTGGCGCGAGCACCTCTACGAGATGGACTACCTCCAGGAGGGCATCGGCCTGCGCGCGATGGCGCAGAAGGACCCGCTGGTCGAGTACCAGCGCGAGGGCTTCGACATGTTCCAGGCCATGATGGACGGCATCAAGGAGGAGTCCGTCGGCTACCTGTTCAACCTGGAGGTCCAGGTCGAGCAGCAGGTCGAGGAGGTCCCGGTCGAGGACAAGGCGCCGTCGCTGGAGAAGGGCCCGCAGGACACGGTTCCGGCCCAGGCGGGTACCCGTCCGGAGATCCGCGCCAAGGGGCTCGACGCCCCGCAGCGCAGGGACCTGCACTTCTCCGCGCCGACCGTGGACGGCGAGGGCGGTGTCGTCGAGGGCGAGTTCACCACCGACGGCGAGCCCGCGCAGGTCCAGTCCGACGGGCTCACGCGCGCGGAGCGCCGCAAGCAGGCCAAGGGCGGACGACGCCGCAAGAAGTGACGGCCCTGGAGTGACAGCACAGGAGTGACGGTGCGGTGCCGGTGGGCGCCGTAGCGGTGGGAAGGGCCGGGCACCCGCGGGTGCCCGGCCCTTCGGCCTGCCCGCCGGCCGGCACCGGTCTTCGGCGGTGTCGGCCGGCGCGGGGATCAGTCGTCGTCCGTCTGCGGGCGGCGGGGGCCGCCCAGCTCCACCGCCGTGCAACGCCAGCGCAGGTCCCCGCCCCGCTCCAGCCGGAAGGCCATGGCGCGCAGCTGGTCACCCGCGCCGATGCGGGCGAAGACCTCCAGGGCGCCCGGCCGGGGCTCGAAGTAGCCGATGTCGCGGACGACGGGCAGGGTGCCGCGGGTGCGCAGGGGGCCGCGTTCGGCGAGGTGGGCCAGTTCGTCGTAGGCACGCCCGGCGGTGTGCCGGAGCATCGAGTGGACGGGGCGCCGGCCGCTCAGGACGTTGAGGAGGAGCTCGGCGAAACGGTCGGTGGGGCGGAGCTGCGGGACGGGCAGGCGAGGGGGCCGGGCGGGGACGGGAGGCGTTGTGGGAGCCGGCGCGGTCCTGTGCACGGCGGGTGCGGCGGGTGCGGCGGGTGCGGCGGGTACGGCGGAGCCGGTCAGGGAGGCATCCGTCGCCGTGCGGGAAGCCGTCCTGGCGGGCCTGCCAGGGCCGCTCGTGGGCGGACGGGTGTCCGTCGGCCTCGTACGGGCCCGAGAGGCCCTGCCCGGCGAGCCGGGCGGCCGGCCACCGGGCGCCGCGGCCCGCACGACGCTTCCACCGGGCCTGCGGGGCGGCATGCCGCCGGCTGCGCGGGGCTGGGTGTCGCCGGCTGTGCGGGGTGGGACGCCTGCGGGTGTGCGGGGTGGGGTGCCGGCCGGGGTGGCCGGTGGTGCTGCGGCCGGCGGGCGGGACGTGGGAGCGTCGCCGGGCGTGCGGGCAGGGGTGGGGACGAGCGAGCCGTCCGGGGTGTGCAGGGGTGTGCTGCTCGGGCGGAGCTGGGTCCGGGTCATGACCTTGCGCATGGGGGCTCCCCGTTCGGCGGCCCGGGTGATACCGGGCAGTAACTTCGTGATCGGGGATCTTGTACGGGTTGGTGCGGGAGGACGGCAAGGAGGAGGGCGGCCGGGCCGAGGGGGTCGGGAGGTTCACCTATCAGAGTGACCAGGGCGGTCGGCGAGCCCGGGACGGAGCGGCTGCACCGGGTGAGTTCCGGACCCGGGGTGGACGCGTCGGACGCCCCGGGCGGGGACCCGAAAGGGGACACCCGCACGTATCCTGAAGGCTCGTCCAGGCCGACCCGGCACCCCACATCGCCCCACATCACCCCAGGCCACCCGAGGTCTTCGGTGGAGCTCCCGACACCTCCCGACACGAAAGCGGAAGTCTCATGCGCGTCTACGTCCCCCTGACCCTCGCCGGCCTCGCCGAGGCGCACAGGACGGGAAAGCTGGGGTCCGGTCCGCTCGTCGCCTACGCCGTCACCCCGGCGCTGCGTGAGTGGTACCGCTCGGACGATGTCGAGGAGCTGGAGTACGCCGCCCTGAACCGGGCCGCGCTGGCCTCGCTGCGACGGCTGGCGGCCGACGCGGACGCGGAGCGGCGCCGGGTCGTGGTCGCCGCCGACGTGGCCGACGGCGCGGCCTCGGCCGCCCCGGACCGCGGGCGCGAGGACCCGGCGGCGCTGGGCGAGGTGCTGCTCGCCGAGCCCCTGCGGCTGGCCGAGGTGGCCTCCGTGCACGTCGACTCCGCCGACGCGGAGGCGGACGTGACCGCGGCGGCCGAGGCCCTCGCCGCGGCGGACGGCGGGGACGACGACGCCCGGTTCGTCGTGGACGGGGCGGAGGACCACGAGCTGCTGTGGTACGCGACGCAGGAGATCCCGAGCCTGGTGGGGGCCGGTCACTGACGTACCGCCGTCGCGGTCCCCGTCTTGGCTGTCAGTGGCGGCGGGTACGTTCTTGGGCATGGGGATGCAGACAGGCGCGCACATCGTCTGGGACTGGAACGGGACGCTGTTCCACGACAATGACGCGATCATCGGGGCGACGAACGCCGCCTTCGCCGAGCTGGGGCTGGCGTCGATCACACTGGAGCAGTACCGGGCGCTGTACTGCGTGCCGGTGCCCAAGTTCTACGAGCGGCTGATGGGGCGGCTGCCCACCGACGCCGAGTGGGAGGTCATGGACGCGACCTTCCACCGCCACTACACCGAGCACCGGGTGCGGTGCGGGCTCGCCGAGGGCGTGGCGGAGCTGCTCGCGGGCTGGCGGTCGGCGGGGCGCAGCCAGTCGATCCTCAGCATGTACGGCCATGACGAGCTGGTGCCGCTGGTCAAGGGGTTCGGGATCGAGGCGCACTTCATACGGGTCGACGGGCGGACCGGGCCCTCCGGGGGCAGCAAGGCCGAGCACATGGTCCGGCATCTCGCGGAGCTGGCGCAGGCCGGGGTGGAGCCCGCCCGCACCGTGGTGATCGGGGACGCCGCGGATGACGCGGTGGCCGCGCGGCACGTGGGAGCGGAGGCGGTGCTGTACACCGGGGGGTCGCACAGCCGCGCCAGCCTTGAGGGGGTCGGAGTGCCCGTGGTGGACACCTTGGGGGAGGCGGTGGCGGAGGCCGAGCGGCTGGCGGCGTAAGGCTGCCGCCGGCTGTGCAGGCGCCGTGGGCTCGTGTGGTGGCTGTGCGGCGGAGTGGGCTCACGTGGCGGCTCTGCGGCCGTGTGGGAGTGATGGTGGCCCTGCGCCGGAGTGGGCGCGTGTGGTGCCTCTGCGTCGGAGTGTGAGCGACGGTGCCTCCGCGTCGGAGAGGGCGCGTGTGGTGCCTCTGTGGCGGTGTGGGAGCGATGGTGGTCCTGCGCCGCCCGTTTGGGCGGGCAGTCCGGCGTGGTGGGGTGTCGCCGCCCGCCCCGCCCCGCCCCGCCCCGCCCCGCCCGCCCCGCCCGCCGGACCCCCGTGCCGGCTCCACGCCGGCCCGCGGGTACCCACCAGGCCGTTCAGGCACCGCACCGGGGGAGGAGCGACCGGCCGCTGCCGGGGGAGTGGTTCTGTGCAAAACGTCAAAGTCTCGGCCCTGGTTTTGTACACATGCGGCTCGTGACGGGGGCCCCGCGAGGAGCGATAGCCTTGTGGCGTGATCAGCGCGATAGCTCGCGGGGGCACTGGTGCCCCCGCCCCGCGCCCGGTGCGCACGGACGACATCCGTGTCCGGGCGGCGGTCGCTGGTCTTCGCGGGCGGGACGGGGCATCGAAGGCCCCCGGTACGGCGCCGCGCATCCCCCGGGCGGTGGCGACGAGAGCGACGTCACACCCGGCGGACGCGGCGACATTGGCTGATATGCCCCCGCTCTTCGCGCCTTGCGGCATAGCGTCGGAACAGACCGGACACCCCGCGTCTCGACGTCATGCCGGAAGGCAGGAGACCGTACTTCCTTCTACGTCACGCAACGGCGCGCGACAGGAGTCAGAGGACAATGCAGACCAAGCTGGACGAAGCCAAGGCCGAGCTGCTCGAAAGGGCTGCGCGGGTAGCTGAGAACAGCCCGGTCGGGGGGCACCTACCGACCGGGACGACGGACGGGAGCACCCCGGGCACCCCGGACCACGCATCGGTGTTCGCGTTCCTCCAGCGCTACTACCGGCATACCGCCCCGGAGGACCTGGCCGACCGCGACCCGGTCGACGTCTTCGGAGCCGCCTTCTCGCACTACCGGCTGGCCGAGAACCGCCCGCAGGGCACGGCGAACGTGCGGGTGCACACCCCGACGGTCGAGGAGAACGGCTGGACGTGCAGCCACTCCGTCGTCGAGGTGGTCACCGACGACATGCCCTTCCTCGTCGACTCCGTGACCAACGAACTGACCCGGCAGGGCCGCGGCATCCACGTCGTCGTCCACCCGCAGATCGTGGTGCGGCGCGACGTCACCGGCAAGCTGGTCGAGGTGCTCGCCGGTCCGCCCACCGACGACCTGCCGCACGACGCGCACGTCGAGTCCTGGATCCACGTGGAGTTCGACCGCGAGACCGACCGCGGCGACCTCAAGCAGATCACCGCCGACCTGCTCCGCGTCCTGAACGACGTCCGCGAGACCGTCGAGGACTGGGGCAAGATGCGCGACGCGGCCGTCCGCATCGCGGAGCAGCTGCCGACGGAGCCCGCCCCCGGCGACCTTCCCCCGCGGGAGCTGGAGGAGGCCCGTGAGCTGCTGCGCTGGCTGGCCGACGACCACTTCACGTTCCTCGGCTACCGCGAGTACCAGCTGCGCGGTGACGACTCCCTCGCCGCCGTCGCCGGCACCGGCCTCGGCATCCTGCGCTCCGACCCGCACCACGCGGCCGACGAGAGCCACCCGGTCAGCCCGTCCTTCGAGCGGCTGCCCGCCGACGCCAGGGCCAAGGCCCGCGAGCACCGGCTGCTGGTGCTGACCAAGGCCAACAGCCGGGCCACCGTGCACCGGCCGTCGTACCTGGACTACATCGGCGTCAAGAAGTTCGACGAGCAGGGCAACGTGGTCGGCGAGCGCCGCTTCCTCGGCCTGTTCTCCTCCGCCGCCTACACGGAGTCCGTCCGCCGGGTCCCGGTGATCCGGCGCAAGGTGGAGGAAGTGCTGGAGCGGGCCGGTTTCTCGCCGCACAGCCACGACGGGCGGGACCTGCTGCAGATCCTGGAGACGTACCCGCGCGACGAGCTGTTCCAGACCCCGCCGGACGAGCTGCAGGCCATCGTCACCTCCGTTCTCTATCTCCAGGAGCGGCGCCGCCTGCGCCTCTACCTGCGCCAGGACGAGTACGGGCGCTACTACTCGGCCCTCGTCTACCTTCCCCGCGACCGCTACACCACCGGGGTCCGGCTGCGGATCATCGACATCCTCAAGGAGGAGCTCGGCGGCACCAGCGTCGACTTCACCGCCTGGAACACCGAGTCGATCCTGTCCCGGCTGCACTTCGTGGTCCGCGTCCCGCAGGGCACCGAGCTGCCGCAGCTGTCCGACGCCGACAAGGAGCGCATCGAGGCCCGCCTCGTCGAGGCCGCCCGCTCCTGGGCCGACGGGTTCGCCGAGGCGCTGACCGCCGAGGTCGGCGAGGAGCGGTCCGCCGAGCTGCTGCGCCAGTACGGAAGTGCCTTCCCCGAGGGCTACAAGGCCGACCACGGCCCGCGCTCCGCGGTCGCCGACCTCGGTCACCTGGAGCGGCTCGACGAGGACCGGACGTTCGCGCTGAGCCTGTACGAGCCGGTCGGTGCCGCGCCCGAGGAGCGGCGTTTCAAGATCTACCAGAAGGGCGGCCAGGTCTCCCTGTCGGCCGTCCTCCCGGTGCTCAGCCGGCTCGGCGTCGAGGTCACCGACGAGCGGCCGTACGAGCTGCGCTGCTCGGACCGCACGACCGCCTGGATCTACGACTTCGGGCTGCGCATGCCCAAGTCGGTGGCGGGCGGCGCCGACTACCTCGGCGACGACGCGCGCGAGCGCGTGCAGGACGCCTTCGCCGCCACCTGGACCGGCCAGGCGGAGAACGACGGCTTCAACGCCCTCGTCCTCAGCGCCGGGCTGACCTGGCGGCAGGCGATGGTGCTGCGCGCGTACGCCAAGTACCTGCGGCAGGCCGGCTCGACGTTCAGCCAGGACTACATGGAGGACACCCTCCGCAACAACGTCCACACCACGCGGCTGCTCGTCTCCCTCTTCGAGGCGCGGATGGCGCCGGAGCGGCAGCGCGCCGGGCGCGAGATCGTCGACGCCCTGCTCGAAGAGGTCGACGCGGCCCTCGACCAGGTCGCGAGCCTCGACGAGGACCGGATCCTGCGGTCCTTCCTCACCGTCATCAAGGCGACGCTGCGGACCAACTTCTTCCAGAAGACGAGCGACGGCGAGCCGCACGACTACGTCTCCATGAAGTTCGACCCGCAGGCCATCCCCGACCTGCCCGCGCCGCGCCCGGCGTTCGAGATCTGGGTGTACTCGCCGCGCGTCGAGGGCGTGCACCTGCGCTTCGGCAAGGTCGCCCGCGGCGGTCTGCGCTGGTCGGACCGGCGGGAGGACTTCCGTACCGAGATCCTCGGCCTGGTCAAGGCGCAGATGGTGAAGAACACCGTCATCGTGCCGGTCGGCGCCAAGGGCGGCTTCGTCGCCAAGCAGCTGCCCGACCCGAACACCGACCGCGACGCCTGGATGGCCGAGGGCATCGCCAGCTACCGCACCTTCATCTCGGCGCTGCTCGACATCACCGACAACATGGTGGCCGGCGAGGTCGTGCACCCCGCGGACGTCGTCCGCCACGACGAGGACGACACCTACCTCGTCGTCGCCGCCGACAAGGGCACCGCGAAGTTCTCGGACATCGCCAACGAGGTCGCCGAGTCCTACAACTTCTGGCTCGGCGACGCCTTCGCCTCCGGCGGCTCGGCGGGCTACGACCACAAGGGCATGGGCATCACCGCCCGCGGCGCCTGGGAGTCCGTCAAACGGCACTTCCGGGAGCTGGGCGTGGACACCCAGACCCAGGACTTCACCGTCGTCGGCATCGGCGACATGTCCGGTGACGTGTTCGGCAACGGCATGCTGCTCAGCGAGCACATCCGCCTGGTCGCCGCCTTCGACCACCGGCACATCGTCGTCGACCCCAACCCGGACGCGGCCACCTCGTACGCCGAGCGCCGCCGCCTGTTCGAGCTGCCGCGCTCGTCCTGGGCGGACTACGACACCGCGCTGCTCTCGGCCGGCGGCGGCGTCTTCCCGCGCTCGGCCAAGTCGATCCCCGTCAACGCCCACATGCGCGAGGCCCTCGGCATCGAGCCCGGCGTCACCAAGATGACCCCGGCCGAGCTGATGAAGGCCATCCTCACCTCCCCGGTGGACCTGCTGTGGAACGGCGGCATCGGTACGTACGTCAAGGCGTCCACCGAGTCCAACGGCGACGTCGGCGACAAGGCCAACGACGCCATCCGCGTCGACGGCAAGGACCTGCGGGCCCGGGTCGTCGGCGAGGGCGGCAACCTGGGCCTGACCCAGCTCGGCCGGATCGAGATCGCCACGCACGGCGGCCGGGTCAACACCGACGCCATCGACAACAGCGCGGGCGTGGACACCTCCGACCACGAGGTGAACATCAAGATCCTGCTCAACGGTCTCGTCAAGGACGGCGACATGACCGTCAAGCAGCGCAACAAGCTGCTCGCCGAGATGACCGACGAGGTCGGCGCGCTCGTCCTGCGCAACAACTACGCGCAGAACACCGCGATCGCCAACGCGCTGGCCCAGTCCAAGGACATGCTCCACGCCCAGCAGCGCTTCATGCGCCACCTGGTCCGGGAGGGGCACCTCAACCGGGCCCTGGAGTTCCTGCCCACCGACCGCCAGATCCGCGAGCGCCTCGGCACCGGGCAGGGCCTGACCGGCCCGGAGACCGCCGTGCTGCTGGCGTACACGAAGATCACGGTCGCCGAGGAGCTGCTGCACACCTCGCTGCCCGACGACCCGTACCTCAAGGGCCTGCTGCACGCCTACTTCCCGACGGCGCTGCGCGAGCAGTTCCTGGACCGGATCGACGGCCACCCGCTGCGCCGCGAGATCACGACGACCGTCCTGGTCAACGACACGGTCAACACGGGCGGTACGACGTATCTGCACCGGATGCGCGAGGAGACCGGCGCGTCGCTGGAGGAGATCGTGCGGGCGCAGACCGCGGCCCGGGCGATCTTCCGTGCCGCACCGGTGTGGGACGCGGTGGAGGCCCTGGACACCAAGGTCGAGGCCGCCGTGCAGACCCGCATCCGGCTGCACTCGCGGCGCCTGGTCGAGCGCGGTACGCGCTGGCTGCTCAACAACCGGCCGCAGCCGCTGGAGCTCGCCGAGACCGTCGACTTCTTCGCCGAGCGCGTCGAGCAGGTCTGGTCGCAGCTGCCCAAGCTGCTGCGCGGCGCGGACGCGGAGTGGTACCAGCACATCTACGACGAGCTGACCGCCGCCGGTGTCCCGGACGAGCCGGCCACGCGGGTGGCCGGGTTCTCGTCGGCCTTCCCGACGCTGGACATCGTGTCGGTGGCCGACCGCATGGGCAAGGAGCCGCTGGACGTCGCCGAGGTGTACTACGACCTCGCCGACCGGCTCAGCGTCACCCAGCTGATGGACCGGATCAGCGACCTGCCCCGCACCGACCGCTGGCAGTCCATGGCCCGTGCGGCGATCCGCGAGGACCTGTACGCGGCGCACGCGTCGCTCACCGCCGACGTCCTGGCGGCGGGCAACGGCACGTCGACGCCCGAGCAGCGGTTCAAGGCGTGGGAGCAGAAGAACGCGGCGATCCTCGGCCGGGCCCGCACCACGCTGGAGGAGATCCGCGGTTCGGACGCCTTCGACCTGGCCAACCTGTCGGTGGCGATGCGGACTATGCGGACGCTGCTGCGCACGCATGCGTGACGGCTGACGGCGTGACGCCGTAGCGGCGTAGCCGGATGAGGCGCCCCGGGCCTGTGCGGGCCCGGGGCGCCTTCATGTCCGAGTTGCCCGAATGTGCCGTATAAGGTGGCCGCGTGACCGGGCGCCTCCGGACGGCACGCGTCGCCGCGCTCGTCCCCCTCCTGCTCCTCCCTCTCCTCTTCCTGCTGCTGTTCCTGGTGGTCGTCCGGCTGCCCTGGGCCGGTGACCTGGGCATCCACGCGGCCACCGTCGAACGTCTGCGGCACAGCCTGCTCGACCCCGGCAATCCGCTGGTCGACGCGGACACGCCCAGCCCCTACTACTCGCCGTGGACGGTGCTGCTCGGCTGCGTGGCCAGGGTGACCGGGCTCTCCGTCTTCGTCGTGCTGCGGATCGGGGCACTGGTGGCGCTCGGGCTGCTGGTGACGGGCGTGTGGCGGTACGTACGGGTGCTGAGTGCGCGTCCGGCGGCGCCCCCGCTCGCGTTGCTGTGCCTGGTGCTGCTGTGGGGCACGGCGGAGTTCGGCTGGAGCGGCTTCCTCGGGCTCCACTCGCTGGCGCTGACGGTGGCCTATCCCAGCGTGCTCGCGCTCGGTCTCGCGTTTCACCTGTGGGCGTGGCTGGCGCGGCCGACCGGATGGGCGACCTGGCTCGGGTGCGGAGTGCTGTGGGCGGTGATCCTGCTCGTCCACCAGTTCTCCGGGGTCGTCGCCTCGCTGGGCGTGCTCGCCGTCGTGATCGCGGCGCGGCCCGGGCGGCGCGGGTGGGGGCGGTTCGGGGCGGGGCTGGTGCTGGGGACGGTGGTGCTGTGGGCCTGGCCGTACTACGACTTCTTCGCGCTGCTCGGTGCCGGGGACGGGATGGACGCGGTGCACCGCTCGCTCTACCGGGACCTGCTCGGACGGTACTGGCTGGTGCTGGTGGGGGTGGTGGCACTGGGGGTGCGCTGGCGGCGGGAGGGGCGGGACGCGCTGGTGCTGTTCTTCGTGCTGGGGGCGGTGGTGTTCGTGGCGGGTGGGCTGAGCGGGCACTGGTCGTGGGGGCGGGTGCTGCCGGCCGCGCTGATTCCGGCCCAGCTCGCGGTGGCGCTGGAGGCGGCGGAGTCCGGGCGCCGGGTGGTGCGGGCCGGGTGGGCGTGCGTGCTGGGCGCGGCGCTGGTGGCGGGGGCGTGGGGGCAGGCGGGGGTGCTCGGGTACGTGGTCGGGCGGGGGGTGCTGCCGGGGGCGGTCGAGGCGAAGTACCGGGAGCCGTGGGCGGGGTACCACTGGATCACGCCGTGGGTGGGGTACGGGGACGTGGTCATGGCGCGGGAGTTCCCCTCGCGGCAGATCCCGGCGTACGGGGCGTACACCGTGGCTCCCGGATACCCCGACTTCTTCCTGCCCGACGAGGGGGCGCGGGTCGCGGCGTCGCGGACGTACTTCGCGCAGGGAGCGGCGGGGAGTGTGCGGCGGGGGATCGTGCGGGAGTACGGGGTGCGGTGGGTGGTGGACCGGGGTGCGGCGCTCCGGGGGGCCGAGGGCTTGCGGGAGGTGGCTCGGGGACCGGGCGGGGAGGTGCTGTACGCGGTGGTGGGGTGAACGGGGGTGGCGGGGGGAACGGGTACCGGCGCCACCGCCACCGCCACCGCTGCCCGCGGGACGCGCCGGCGGCGTCAGTGGAGGAGGCCGGCCGCCAGGCGGGCCGCTCGCTTCACCCGGGGCGTGGCCAGGCGGTGCACGGCGGGGCGGATCAGCGTCGCCGTGGCGCCCACCGGCTGCCAGCGGAGCTGGAGGCGCCCCGGGTTGTGGCCCTCCGGTTCCACGGTGACCCGGTGCGGGGTCGCGCCGGCGCGGTAGGGGACGCGGGCGGTCAGCGCCGGGAAGGACAGCGGGGCCAGGACGATGCCCGTGTGGGTCTGGCCCTGGTGGTGGAGGCGGAGCACGGGGTGGCGGACGCCCTCGAAGCCGTGGAAGGGCAGGGGGGCCGAGGCCAGGTCCAGGCGCACGTGGCCCTCGAAGGTGCCGGGGCGGACGGGGGAGAGGCGGAAGGGGACGGTCAGGCGACGACGGCCGGGGGAGAGGTGGAGGGTGGCGCGCCGGGGGCCGACCGGGAGGCGCAGGGCCGGGTCGTAGGTGCGGACGGTCAGGTCGACACAGGCGCCGGGACCCCGCGCGATCCCCGTGATCTCGTGGCGGAGCCCGGCGCTGGAGAACGGGCGGATGTCCAGGTCCAGGTCCGTCAGGTCCAGTTCGCGGCGGGCCTGTGCGGAGTGCGGGAGCTCCTCGCCCCAGTACGTGCGGCCGTCCGCGGGGTCCGTCGTGGTCCGGCGGGGCGCCACGTCGTGCCCGAGGCCGCGGGCCGCCTCCCGTACGTCGGGCAGCCGGCGGTCGCGGACCAGCTGGAGCACGACCCGTTCGGGGCGGGGGAGGCGGGCGAAGGCGCCCGGGGCCAGCGTGTCGAGGTACGGGTTCACGAGGTCCGCGAAGGACGCGAGCCACGTGTCGTCCCGGTACGGCAGGTCGCCCGCGTACATCCGGAAGTCGTGCTTGAGGAACTTGAAGTCCTTGTCCTCGCGCAGCGACTCGTGCCCGCTCTCGGCCAGGAACGCGTCGATGAGGCGCTGGACGTGGACGCGGTCGCGGACGTTGGTCAGCTTGTACCGCTGGTTGGAGATGGAGGCCGCGTCGGAGGCGGCGTACGGGGCGACGTACCAGCGGTAGACGGGCTCCGGGACGACGGTGAACGTCTTGGCCAGGCAGTACGCCTGCGCCGAGAAGAGCTGGTCCTCGTAGTGGATGCCCTCGGGGAAGCGCAGGCCGTGCCGGTCGAGGAAGGCGCGGGCGTACATCTTGCTGGTCGCCAGGTGCTCGAAGAACAGCCGCGGGTCGGCCTCGATGCCGTCGAGCGTGCGGTGTTCGGCGACCAGGTGCGGCATCCAGGTGGTGCGGCGTCCGCCGTCCACGCGTATCCGGTGCACCGCGCCCATCGCGAAGTCGAGGTCGCGTGCGCGGTGGGCGGCGAGCAGGACCTCCACGGCGCGCTCGGGCAGTTCGTCGTCGCTGTCCAGGAACATCAGGTACGGCGCCCGCGCGATCTCCAGGGCGCGGTTGCGCGGGGCGCTGCAGCCGCCGCTGTTCTCGGGCAGGCGGAGGTACACGACGCGGGGGTCGCGGGCCGCGAGCCGGCGGGCCACGTCCTCGGTCGCGTCCGTCGAGTGGTCGTCGCTGATGACGATCTCGAGGTTCGCGTGGGTCTGGCGCAGGACGGAGGCGACCGCACGGGGGAGGCGTCCGGCGTCGTTGTGGACGATGACCGTGACGGTGACGTCGGGGGCGTCCGCCGGGGAGTCCGTGGACGTGCTCATGACGCGGTCGCCTCCTGGGGGCTCGGCGCGGGAGTGCGCTCCTCGACCGGCAGTACGGGGGGCAGCGTCCGTTCGTCCTCGCCGAGGAAGACCCGGCGTACGACGCGTTCGGCGGCGCGGCCGTCGTCGTACTCGCAGAACCGGCGCCGGAAGGCGGCCCGCGCCTTCGCCGCGCGTTCGTCGCGCCAGGCGTCCGTGGTGAGGATCTCCGTCAGCTCCGCCTGGTCGCGGGCGACCGGGCCCGGCGCCTCGGCCATCAGGTCGAAGTAGACGCCGCGGGTGGTGCGGTACGTCTCCCAGTCGTCGGCGTGGATCACGATCGGGCGGTCGAGGTTGGCATAGTCGAACATGATCGACGAGTAGTCGGTGACCAGCGCGTCGGCGGCCAGGCACAGCTCCTCGACCGGATCGTAGGAGGAGACGTCGATGATCCGGCCGGTGCGGCGCAGCCCGGCCGGCGGGGAGGCGTGCGGGGCGGCCGTGCCCTCGTAGAAGTAGTGGGCGCGCACCAGGAGAATCGTTTCCTCGCCGAGGGCGTCGGCGAGGGCGGCGAGGTCCAGGCGCGGGGTCCAGCCGGCCTCGTAGTCGCGGTGGGTCGGCGCGTACAGGACCGCGCGGTGGCCGGGCGCGATGCCGAGGCGCTCGCGGACCGCGCGGACGTCGGCGGCGCCGGCCGTGTAGAAGACGTCGTTGCGCGGATAGCCGTGGTCGAGGGAGACGTGGCGGGACGGGTACGCCCGCTGCCACATGTGCGTGGAGTGGCTGTTGGCGCTGACGCTGAAGTCCCACCGGTCCACCCGCTCCAGCAACGCCTGGAAGTCGAGGCCCCGGGCTGCCGCGGGGTACGGCATCTGGTCCAGCCCCATGCGCTTGAGCGGGGTGCCGTGGTGGGTCTGGAGGTGGACGGTGCCGGGGCGTTTGACGACCGAGTCCGGGAAGTTGACGTTGTTGACGAGGTACTTGGCGCGGGCCAGCACCTCCCAGTAGCGGCGGGTGCCGGGGACGACGTGGTCGGTGCCGGGCGGCAGCAGGGCCGCGCCCGCCGCGGTGACCACCCACACCGGGTGGACGCTCGGCGCGAGTTCGGCGAGCCTGGCGGCGATCGCGGCGGGGTTGCAGGCCACGCCGCGGGCCCAGTACGCCGAGAAGACGGCGAGGTGGGGATCGACCGGCCCGGCAAGGGCCCGGCGGTACTGGAGGGTGCGCAGCAGCGTCCCGGCCCGGTGCCTGCCGGCGCGCACCGCCGACCGCGCCCTGCGGCGCGTCCGGTTGGCGGTCCGCAGGGCGCGGTACTCGGTGCAGGCGTTCCGCTCCAGCAGCGACCGGCGTACGCCCTCGAGGCCGGCCGGGTGCCGGTGGCCGTCGGGGCGGTGGCGCCGGGCGGCCAGGGAGGCGCGGCGGAAGAACTCCCGCGCGACGTCGTCCGGCATCCCGGAGCGGGCGAAGGCGCGGAGGCAGTCGCCGACCATCAGCTCGTACAGGACGGCGTGGGCGGCCGGGCGGCCGGCGGCCAGGCCGAGGAGCGCCTCGTAGCGCTCGACCAGGGCGTACCGCCGCTCCGGGGTGAGCGGCGGGAGGCTTTCGGGGCGCAGCCGGCGGTCCTCGTACGCCGGGTGGGGCAGGCAGGCGACGCGGTCGGCGAGCAGCAGGGCGGCGTACGCGGCGAACGGCTCGTCGTCAGTGGTGAGGAGGCGTTCGTGGGCCCGCCAGAAGCCGGCGCGCACGGCCCGGTTGCCGAGCAGCGGGGTCAGTCCGAGCAGCGCCGCGTGGTCGTCGGGGGCGAGGACGGCACGGCCCGCGCGGGCGAGGCGGGGGCCGTCGGGGGAGGGCAGGCCGCAGGCGCGCCAGGTGCTGCGGACGTGGTCGAAGAGCAGGACGTCCACGGTGTCGGCCAGGCCCGCGGCGTGCTCGGCGACCGTGCGCGGAGCGCCGGCGGGCAGCCCGTCCTTGGCGTGGACGAAGTGCAGCCACCGGCCCGACGCCCGCGCCGCCCCGGCCGAGCGGGCCGCCGAGTCGCGGGCCCCGTCCGGCAGGGGCAGCACGGTGAACGCGGGGGTGTGCCGCTCGGCGGTCTCCCGGGCCCAGTCCCCGACGGCGGCGACGATCACCTCCACGCCGGGGAGGGGGCGGGCGGCCAGGGAGTCGAGGAGCGCGGGCAGGTGGTCCTGGACGTTGGGGCCGTGGACGATGACGCTGAGCTCGGGGGGCTCGGGCAAGGTCTCGGACAGGGTCTCGGACATCGCGGGGACTCCTTCGCCGTCGTCGCTCCCGGTGCTCCTGTTCGGTCCGTCCGGCCATAATGGCATCAAACGGGCAAAAGGGTTAACCGTGAGTACGTCGTCCGGGCGAAGGAGTCCGGCGCGGGGTGTCCGGACGGGGGCGGCGGCCGACGGAGGGGTGTCCGGACGGGGGACGGCGGCCGACGGAGGGGTGTCCGGACGGGGGCGGCGGCCGACGGAGGGGTGTCCCCGGACGGGGGACGGCGGCCGGGGCCGCCGTGTTCAAGCGGCCGTCTTCGCCCCGGGTGAGGGGGCGGGCCTGGGCTTCGCCCCCTTGTCCGGGGTGTTGGTGAACTTCTCGTACTCCCTCAGGACCTCCTCCGTGGGTCCGTCCATGCGCAGCTCGCCGCGCTCCAGCCACAGCACCCGGTCGCAGGTGTCGCGGATGGACTTGTTGCTGTGGCTGACCAGGAACACCGTGCCGGCGTGCTTGCGCAGCTCCCGGATGCGTTCCTCGGAGCGCTTCTGGAAGGAGCGGTCGCCGGTGGCCAGCGCCTCGTCGACGAGGAGGACGTCGTGGTCCTTGGCGGCGGCGATGGAGAAGCGCAGCCGGGCCGCCATGCCGGAGGAGTACGTGCGCATCGGCAGGGTGATGAAGTCGCCCTTGTCGTTGATCCCGGAGAAGTCGACGATCTCCTGGTAGCGCTCCTTGATCTGCGACCGGGACATGCCCATCGCCAGGCCGCCGAGGTGCACGTTGCGCTCGCCGGTGAGGTCGTTCATCAGGGCCGCGTTGACGCCGAGGAGGGAGGGCTGGCCGTCGGTGTAGATGCGGCCGTTCTCCACCGGGAGGAGGCCGGCGACCGCCTTGAGGAGGGTCGACTTGCCGGAGCCGTTGGTGCCGATCAGGCCGATGGCCTCGCCCCGGTACGCCACGAAGGACACGTTCTTCACGGCGTGCACCCGGCGTACGCCCGCCGCCTTCTCGGCCTTCCCGCGGCGCAGGATGCGGTGGAGGGCGGCGGTCGCGGAGCCGCGGCCGGCGCCGGTGCCGTTGACCCGGTAGACGATGTCGACGCCGTCGGCGACGACGGTGGGGACGCGTTCGTCCGCCTGGTTGCTGTGGGTGTTGTCAGCCACGACCGTACGTCTCCTCGGCCTTCCAGAAGTAGATGAAGCCGCCGATCCCGGCGGCCAGCGCCCAGCCCACCGCGAGCGCCCACACGTGGGGCGGCAGGTGGCTCCCGTCGAAGGTGTCGATCAGGGCGAAGCGCATCAGGTCGATGTAGACGACGGCGGGGTTGAGCTGGAGCGCGGTGCCGACCCAGGACGGCAGGCCGCTGTCGGGGCCGGTCATGTGGTCGATGCTGAACATGACGCCGGAGGCGTACATCCAGGTGCGCAGCAGGAACGGCATCAGCTGGGCGGCGTCGGGGATCTTGGAGCCGACCCGGGCCATGAGCAGCGACACGCCGGTGTTGAACGTGAACTGCAGGACCAGGGCCGGGACCGCCAGCACCCAGGAGGCGGCGGGTGGCACGCCGAAGGCGAGCAGGATCACGAGCAGCGCGGCCATCGAGAACAGCAGCTGCTGGAGCTGCTGGAGGCAGAAGGAGACCGGCAGCGCGGCGCGCGGGAAGTGCAGGGCGCGCACGAGGCCGAGGTTGCCGGAGATGGCCTTGGTGCCCGCCATGATCGAGCTCTGCGTGAACGTCCACACGAACACGCCGGTGACCAGGAACGGGACGAAGTCCTCCACGCCCCGGCTGGTGTTCATCAGCATGCCGAAGATGAAGTAGTACACCGCCGCGTTGAGCAGGGGCGTCATCACCTGCCAGACCTGGCCCAGTTTGGCCTGGCTGTACTGGGCGGTGAGCTTGGCGGTGGCGAAGGCGGTGATGAAGTGCCGGCGCGCCCACAGCTGGCGGACGTACGCGGGCAGGGAGGGGCGGGCGCCGCTGACCGAGAGGCCGTGGCGGGCGGCGAGGGCCGCGAGGTCGTGGTCGGCGGCGGGGGCGGCCGGGGCCGCTGTCGGGGGCGGTGTGTGGAGGGCCTGACTCACATCCGCTGCTTTCAGCTCGGGGGGAGGGGGGAGGGGTAAGCGCCCGTCGTTCACCCGGGTGACTCGTGTGCTGTTCACCTGGGTGACCTCGCGTGTTCACTTACGTCGGGACGGGACCGTATCGTCGTCACGTGAGCGTAGGGCGTGACGACGTCGGAACGCAACCGTTCCGTCGTCACGCCCCTATGCTTGGCTCGCATGACGACCAACGCCGACGAGCCGCAGCCGCGCCCGCGCCGCCGGGCCCCCGCCGGGGCGGCCGTGCTCCGCGAGGACGTGACGGAGGCCATCCGGGCGGCGGTCTTCGAGGAACTCGTGGCGGTCGGCTACGCGCGGATGTCCATCGAGGGGATCGCGCGCCGTGCGGGCGTCGGCAAGACGGCCGTCTACCGGCGCTGGCGCTCTAAGCTGCACCTGGTGCTCGACATCGTCTCCGCACTCGCCGTGCAGGGCCTGCCCGCGCCCGACACCGGGTCCCTGGAGGGCGACCTGAGGCTGCTGTACGAGGTGACGTCCCGCGCCCTGCGCCACCCGGTGGCCTCGCAGGTCATCCCCGACCTCCAGGCGGAGGCGGCCCGCAATCCCGACATCGCGGAAGCCCTGCGGAAGACGTTGCGGGAGGGGCAGGACGGCGTCGCCAGCAGGATCCTGGCGGCGGCCGAACAGCGCGGGGAGATCGCCGCCGGCCTCGACACCGACCTGGCCCTGGACCTGATCTCGGGCCCGCTGTACTGGCGCTCGGTGGTCGTCCGCGGCCCGAAGCCGCCGAAGGGCTACCTGGGGGCGCTGGCGCGGGCCACGGCGGAGGGGCTCAAGGCGTTGTGAGCGCGCGCCGCCGGTGGTACGGCTCCCCGACGAGGACCCGTACTGGCGGCGCACGCCCGGCGTGGAGGTACGCGTACGCGCCCTCCGCGAGTGGCACCCGGTCGTGGGCCCGAGCGCCGAGGCCGACGTACGGCACCCGGCCTCGGTCGTGGGCCCGAGGCCGGGTGCCGCACACGGCCTGACCGTGCTCAGTCCCGCGCCGCCCCCGGATGCAGCCGGACCCAGCCCGCCCACGCGGACGCGATCATGTCGTCGACGTCGTACTTGGCCTTCCAGCCCAGTTCCGCGGCGGCCCGGTCGGCCGAGGCGACCACGCGGGCCGGGTCGCCGGGGCGGCGGGGAGTGACCGTCGCCGGGTGGTCGTGGCCGGTGACGGCGCTGATGCGGTCGATCATCTCGCGGACGGAGACGCCCTCGCCCCGGCCGATGTTGAGGGTGAGGGCGCGCCCGGGGGAGGCCGTCAGGGCGCGGGCCGCGGCGACGTGGGCCTCGGCCACGTCGACCACGTGGATGTAGTCGCGGACGCAGGTGCCGTCCGGCGTCGCGTAGTCGTCGCCGAAGACGCGCGGGGCGGCGCCCTCCGTCAGCTTCTCGAAGACCATCGGGACGAGGTTGTAGACGCCGGTGTCGGCGAGTTCCGGGCTCGCCGCGCCCGCCACGTTGAAGTAGCGCAGCGCCGCCGTGGACAGGCCCGTCGCCCGGCCGGTGGCACGGACCAGCCACTCACCGGCCAGCTTGGTCTCGCCGTACGGCGACATGGGCAGGCACGGCGTGTCCTCGGTCACCAGGTCGACGTCGGGCATGCCGTACACGGCCGCGGAGGAGGAGAGGACGAAGGACGGCACGCCGGCCGCGGTGACCGCCTCCAGCAGGACGCGCAGGCCCTCGACGTTCTCCCGGTAGTAGTGCAGCGGCAGGTCCACCGACTCGCCGACCTGCTTCTTCGCCGCGAGGTGTACGACGCCGGTGACGGAGTGGCCGGTGAGGGCGCGCGCGACCCGTTCGCCGTCGAGGACCGAGCCCACCACCAGGGGGACGCCGTCGGGCACGCGCTCGGCGATGCCGGTGGACAGGTCGTCGTACACGACCGCCTTCTCGCCCGCCTCGGTCATCGCCCGTACGACGTGCGCCCCGATGTAACCGGCGCCGCCGGTGATCAGCCAGGTCATGTGCGGCCGTCCCCTCGTCAGTGGTCGTCGGTAGCCATGATCCGGCATCCGGCGCCCGGTGGGCACCGTACCCGTCAGGACGGGGCGGAGGGGGGCTCCAGGACGTACGCGTCCAGGGAGGTCGTGAGCCGGTCGAGACGCGAGCGCAGTTCCTGGATCTCCGCGAGGTCCAGGCCGGTCGCCGCGGCGATCCGGCGCGGTACCTCGAGGGCCCGCTCGCGCAGCGCCACGCCCTCCGCGGTCGGCCGCACCTCCACCGACCGCTCGTCCCGCGCGCTGCGCTCCCGCCGGACCAGACCGGCCGTCTCCAGCCGCTTGAGCAGGGGCGAGAGGGTGCCGGAGTCGAGCCGCAGGTGCTCGCCGAGCTTCTTCACCGGCAGCTCCCCGTGCTCCCACAGCACCAGCATCACCAGGTACTGCGGGTAGGTGAGGCCCAGTTCCCTGAGGACCACGCGGTAGACGCCGTTGAAGGCGCGCGAGGCAGCGTTGAGGGAGAAGCAGATCTGCTGGTCGAGGCGGAGCCAGTCCGTGGCGGGCGTGGTCATGACTTCAGCGTAACCGACGGTCTTTGCCCGTCATTGAATTGTGCGCAACTGAATCGTGTGCTCTACTTGTCGTCGTCGGAACCTCTTCCCGACTCCGCAACTCCGCAACTCTCAAGAGGGACGGTTTCCCATGGACGCGCTCTACACCGCCGCCGCCACCGCCACCCACGGCCGCGACGGCCGCGCCGTCAGCTCCGACGGCAAGCTCGACCTCGCGCTCGCTGCCCCCGTGGAGCTGGGCGGCAACGGGCAGGGCACCAACCCCGAGCAGCTGTTCGCCGCCGGGTACGCCGCCTGTTTCGGCAGCGCCCTCGGCCTCGTCGGCCGGCAGGCGAAGGTCGACGTCAGCGACGCCGCGGTGACCGCCGAGGTCGGCATCGGCAAGCAGGGCGAGGGCTTCGCGCTCGCCGTCACCCTCCGGGTCGAGCTGCCCGAGGGCGTGGACGAGGAGACCGGCCGCAAGCTGGTCGAGCAGGCCCACCAGGTCTGCCCCTACTCCAACGCCACCCGCGGCAACATCCCGGTCGACCTCGTCATCGAGTAGTCAGCCCCGGCCCCCGACCCGCGCCAGCACCTCTCCCGTCCGTTCGCTCCACGCCACCACCACCGCCTCCTCGGGCACCGGCTGCCAGCGGGTCAGCAGCAGCCAGCGGACGTGGTGGCGGCGGACGACGGCGGCGCGCCCGGCGCGGGTCGAGCCGGGCGCGAGGTAGGCCTCGACGTCGGCCGCCCGCCGCCGGCGTTCCGCCTCGTCCAGCGACGGATCCGGCCAGGCGGGCGCCGCGAGGTTCGGCCCGTACCCGGCGATGGCGTGCCCGGCGTAGTAGCCGTCGGTGATCACGACCTCGCCGGGGCCGATGTGCCGGGCCGCCCACTCGTACGTCGGCCAGTGCGGCGGCTGCTCGAAGCCGACCGGATCCAGCGCGCGCGGCACGACCGCCCCGGCGTGGACCGTGAGGAACCCCAGCAGCGCCCCCGCGGCCGCGGTCCAGCCCAGCGCCGCGCGCCACCGCCCCCACGGCCGGGGCGCCGCCAGCTCCACCGCCAGGGCGAACTGGAGCGGCACAAGCGTGAGCCCGAGGATGCGGCCGTAGGTGTAGTGGCCGCTGAACCAGCCGTACGCCACCACCGCGCAGTCCAGCGCGAACATCAGTACCAGCGGATCCAGCGGCGACCGGCGCCCGCGCAGCCACAGCGCCGGCAGCCCGAGCAGCGCCAGCCAGAACTCCCCGGGCAGGTGCAGGTACAGGATCCGGTGCATCCCGTCCACGCTGTCGTCGCCGGCCAGCGCGAACACGTCGAAGTACGGCCACGCCGCCGCCGACGCCGCCGCGCCGCCCGTCAGCGCCCACCGCCCGGCGACCGCCCCGCGCCACTCCCGCTGCCATCCGGTCACCAGCGCCACCGCGCCGAGCGCGGCCGCCACCGCCGTGATCGGGTGGACGAGGAGGACCAGGCCGTAGAGGAGGCCGAGCGCCGCGTACCCGGGCAGGCCGCGCAGTCCGCCCGGCCCCACGTACCGCACCCGGCGCGCGTCCCGTGCCCGCGCCCCGGTCAGCGCCCAGGCCCAGAACGTCAGCCCGATCGCGCACGCCGACGGGTAGCCGAGGTTGCCCGTCATCGACATCAGCCCGAGATAGCCGCTCCACCAGGCCCGCTCGGTGCCCCACAGCAGCGTCATCGCGCCCAGCGCCAGCACCGGCGCCCACGGCCGCGGGGTCAGCACCCGTACGAAGCGGCCCAGGCCGGTCAGCAGCACCAGCAGGTTCACCGGCCCGGCGAGCCGCACCACCTCCCAGCCGCCCAGCCCGGTCAGCCGGGCGAACAGGCCCTGCGCCACCGCGTACGGCGAGTAGTAGGCGCTTCCCGCGCCCGGCAGGTCGGCCATCGGGTGGCGGGGGTCCAGGAGGTCGGCCTTCAGGCGCTCCACGACGGCCGCGTGCTGGCCGGCGTCGCAGCACAGCGGCACCGCCCAGTACGCCAGTGACATCAGCAGGAAGAACAGGAAGCCGGCGGCCTGGTACGGGGTGGGGCGCCAGGCGCGGCCGCCGCGCAGCGCCGTCGCGCCGCGCACGGGCCGCCGGACGACGACGCCGGCACTCACGGAAGGGGTGAAAGGTGGGACATTCGGGGCATTTGCCGTATGTTCCCGTTGGAGTCGGTGAAATGACCCCGGTTCACCTCATCGAGTGACGCCCGGAGCCCGGAACCGAGTGACACCCGGAGCGCGGAACCGAGTGACACCCGGAGCGCGGAACCGAGTGACACCCGGAGCCCGGAACCGAGTGACACCCGGAGCGCGGATCACCTGGGCGCGTGAGCCCGGTCGGCATGCCCCTGCGCGGGCAGCGCCACCCGGCCCCGCACCACCGGCTCCAGCAGCAGCGGCACCCCCACCACCGGCAGCAGCCACGCCAGCACGATCAGCCGCTCACCCCAGATGTTGATGTCCGGATGCCCCGCCTGGGTGAGGATCCCGGTGAACGCGGCCGCGGCCAGGAAGCCGCCGGCCGCGCCCCCGCGCCGCAGCGCACCCCACGCCCCGGCGGCCAGGGCCGCGACGAACAGCGGCTCCCGCGCCTGCCGGCGCAGCCACTCCACCCAGAAGTTGCCCTGCAGCTGCCAGAACTCCGCCCACGGCCGCTCCCGGTCGGGCCGGGCGAAGTGGTCGGTGAGCAGGTCCTGCAGGCTGTCGGTCTCGGAGGGGTAGTGCAGCAGCCGCGCCAGGGCCAGCGTGACGACGACGCCGGCCAGGCCGATCGCCGTGAGCGACAGCACCTCCCGGCCCGGCGGCCGGCCCCGCCGGTGCCGCCGCAGGGCGGTCAGCGCGCCCGCCACCGCCAGGCACAGCCCGAGGAACAGCGCCTGCGAGTGCTTGACCGTGAACAGGGCGAGCAGCGAACCGGCGACCAGGGCGAGCCCGGCCCGCGCGCGCCCCGCCCGCAGCACCAGCGCACAGCCCCACACCGCCGCCAGGGTCAGTGCCATCAGCAGCCCCTCGGCCATCGGGCGCAGGGCCGTCGTCCCGCACGGCAGCACGTAGTACAGCGCCTGCCCGGTCAGCGCGAGCGGCACCGGCACGGACAGCGTGCGCAGCACCAGGAAGACGAGGACGCCGCCCGCGCACGCGATGACGACGCCCGCCGCCCACAGGCCCCACGTCACCCCGAAGGCCGTGACGAACGGCACCAGGAACACCGGGTAACCGGGCCGCACCTCGAAGATCCGCATGAAGCGCTCCGGCATGAACGGCGTGGTGTGCCCGCCCGCCGTCCCGGCCGCCAGCCGCGGCTCCACCGCACGCCACTCCCGCTCCCGGCACTCGGCCATGACCGGTCCGGTGGGGTCGGGGCGGTGGAAACGGACCACGTGCACGCTCTGGTCGCGGCGGGCCGTCGACGCCTCGCTCGCGCACGCGTAGTCGATGGTGGCCGCCGCCACCTCGCGCTCGCTCCCGCCGCCGAGGCTCAGCGCGTACGACAGGTAGTTCTTGGAGTCGGGCGTGGCCCGGCCGGTGACGTTCGCGAGCTGGAGCAGGGCGAACACCGCGGCCAGGACGAGCACCCAGGTACGCGGCCTCACGGGGAGGTCAGCACATCGCGGCCGCCCGGCACGGCACGGGCGCCGGGGATGCCCCGGGACTCCGGGGCGGGCATCGCCTCGCCCAGCATCAGCGTCCGGACCACCCGCTCGGCGGCCCGCCCGTCGTCGTACTCGCAGAACCGCGCCCGGAACGCGGACCGCAGCCGTGCCGCCTCCTCGTCCCGCCACGCACCGGAGTCCAGCAGCCACGCCAGTTCCCGGTAGGAGCGGGACACGTGACCCGGCGCCTCGGCGGTGATGTCGAAGTAGGCGCCGCGGCTCGCCGCGTAGGCGCCCCAGTCGTCGGCGTGGATCACGATCGGCCGGTCCAGGAGGGCGTAGTCGAACATCAGGGCGGAGTAGTCGGTGATCAGCAGGTCGGAGGCGAGCATCAGGTCCTCGACGTGCGGTTCGTCGGTCGCGTCGACCAGCACGCCCCGCCGGTGCAGCTCCGAGAGGCCCATGCCGCGCGCCGGCCCGGTGGCGAGGGACGGATGGAGCCGGACCACCAGGGTGTGGCCGTCCCCGAGGTCGGCGGCGAGACGGGCCGGGTCGATCCGGTCGACGTGCCCGCCGCGCCGGTACTCACGGCGGGTCGGCGCGTACAGCACGACGGTGTGGCCGTCGGGGACGCCGAGCCGCTCGCGGACCGCGCGGCCGTCCTCCGGGGCGGCGCCCACCAGCACGTCGTTGCGCGGACTGCCGGTGCGCACCGACGTGAAGTGGCACGGGTACGCCCGCTCCCACACCCGCTCCGCGTACCGGCTCGCGACCAGGCTGTAGTCCCAGCGGTCGGCCCGGCGCAGCATCTGCGGCACGTCCAGGCCGTGCCGGGCGCCGGGCCTGCCCAGCAGGTCGGCGCCCATGTACTTGAGCGGGGTGCCCTGGTGGGTGTGGATGTGGACGCTGCCCGGCCGCTTGGCCACGGCACCGGGCCAGTTGACGTTGTTGACGAAGTACGTGGCCCGCTCGGTGACCCGGCGGTAGGCCGCGCTGCCGAGGACCACGTGTTCGGTGTCCGGCGGCAGCACGGCCCGGTCCGCCGCGCACTCCTCGTCGCGCACCACCCACACCCCGCGCAGGTGCGGGGCGATCTCGCGCGCCTTGCGGTGGATCGCCGCGGGGTCGCCGAGCACCCCCCGGTGGGAGAAGGCCGAGTAGACGACGAGGCCGGGGTCCAGCGGACGGCGGATGTTCACCGCGCCGCGCACCCGCCCCAGACCCCCGCCGGCCGCTTCCTGCGCCTGCCGCGCCCGCCGCGCCAGTTCCCGGCCCGCCCTCCCGGACTGCCGCCGCAGCCGGTAGGCCGCGTACCCGAGGGCCCCGCCGTCCAGGACGCGCAGTTCGGCCGGGACCTCGGCGCCCTCCGGCCGGTACGCGCGGAACATCTCGGCGGTGCGGCGGAAGAACTCGGCCTTGTCGCCCGGGGGCAGCCGGTCCGGCTTGGACAGGATGTCCAGGCAGTGCTCGCCCATCTTGGCGTGCAGGAACGGCCGCCACCGGGCCAGCTGCGGGCGGGCGTCGAGGAACGCGAAGACCCGCTCGTACTGCGCGTGGACGTCGAAGTGCTTGCGGCTGGTGGTGGACAGGATGTTGCCCTGGCGGCGCTGCCGGTAGTTCAGGCAGATGCGGTCCAGCGTGGCGATCCGCCCGGCGCTGAACATGACCGGGAAGGTCCAGGGCGTGTCCTCGTAGTAGCCCGGCGGGAAGGTGAAGCCCTCCCGCTCCACGAAGTCGCGCCGGTAGACCTTGTTCCACACCACCATCAGCAGATCGAGGATCCCGGGGTGCTCGGCCGCGGTGAAGGTGCCGTCGCCGGCCTCCGCCAGCACCCCGGCCAGCACGTTGCGCCGGGTGCCTCCCCACCAGTAGGTGCGCGCGTAGTCGAAGACCAGGACGTCCGGGTCGGCCGTCTCCGCGAGGCGGTCGGCCATCGCGCGCAGGGCGCCCGGGGTGAGCGTGTCGTCGCTGTCGAGGAAGAAGAGGTAGTCGCCGGTGGCGTGCGGCATCCCGGCGTTGCGGGCCCGGCCGAGGCCGGCGTTCTCCTCCAGGTGCAGCACGCGCACCCGCTCGTCGCGGGCGGCGTACTCGTCGAGGATCGCGCCCGAGCCGTCCGGCGAGCAGTCGTCGACGGCGACGACCTCGATGTCCCGGTAGGACTGGTCCAGGACCGAGTCGAGGCACTCGCGCAGGAAGCCCTGCACCTTGAAGCAGGGGATGATGACGCTGAAGCGGGGCACTGCGGAATCAGCTCCTTGCGAAGGTGGCGGCGGCTGGGGCGGGGACGCGCTCCGCGAGCGGGATCACGGGCGGCAGCGCCTCGGGCGGCTCGCCGAGCAGCACCCGGCGCACGACGCGCTCGGCGGCCCGGCCGTCGTCGAACTCGCAGAACCGCTCCCGGAACGCCGCCCGCAGCGCCGCCGGCTCCGGCCCCGCGTACGAGCCGTCGCAAAAGACGCGGGCCAGTTCCTCGGGCGTGCGCACCACCGGGCCGGGCGGCGCCGCCATCAGGTCGAAGTAGACGCCGCGGGTCTCCCGGTAGACGTCCCAGTCCTCGGCGTACACGACGATCGGCCGGTCCAGGTTGGCGTAGTCGAACATGATCGACGAGTAGTCGGTGACCAGCGCGTCGGCGGCCAGGCACACGTCCTCGGAGGAGCGGTGCGCGGTGACGTCGATGACCCGGCCGGTGCTCCGCGCACCGCCCCGGTCGTAGAAGTAGTGGGCGCGCAGCAGCACCACCACGTCCTCGCCGGCCGCCTCGCAGAACGCCTCCAGGTCCAGGCCGCCAGTGCCGAAACCGGCCTCGTAGTCCCGGTGCGTGGGCGCGTACAGCACGGCCGTCGCCCCCTCGGGGACGCCCAGCTCGCGCCGGACGCGGGCGACGTCGTCGGCGGTCGCCGTGCAGTAGACGTCGTTGCGCGGATAGCCGTACTCCAGGTGCTCGTAGGAGCCGGGGAAGGCGCGCTCCCACGTCTGGGTGGAGTGGCGGTTGGAGGACAGGTTGTAGTCCCAGCGGTCCACGCGGGCCAGCAGTCTGGCGAAGCTGCCGCTGGCCGCGGCCACCACGGGGTACGTCGACTGGTCGACGCCCATCGTCTTCAGCGGGGAGCCGTGCTGCGTCTGCAGGTGCACGCTGCCGGGCCGCTTGACGACGTCGTCGGCGAAGTTGGCGTTGTTGACCAGGTACGTGGCGCGGGCGAGCACGTCCCAGTAGCGCGGGCTGCCGATGACGGCGTGGTCGACGTCCTCGGGGACCGTGTGCGCCTGGTCCGGCTCGACCAGGAACACCGACCGCAGGTGCGGGGCGAGTTCGCGGGCCTTGGCGTGGATCGCCGCCGGGTTGCAGGCGTAGCCGCGGCCCCAGTAGGCGCAGTACACGACGAGGTGGGGATCGAGCGGGCGGCGCAGCCGGCGGCGGTAGCGCAGGCGGGTGCGCAGTCCGTGCGGGCGCGGCAGGTGACGCAGGACGCCGGCCGCCGCCCGGTTCGCGGCGCGCAGGGCACGGAACCCGGCGTACGACCCGGACGCCAGCAGCCGGTGCTGAACGCCGAGCCGGCCGCCCGGGGGCCGGAAACCGGCGGGGCGGTGGCGCCGGTAGAGGTGGCTCGCCCGGCGGAAGAAGGCGCGGCGTCCCCGGCGCGTCAGACGCCGGGGGTGCGTGGCGGTCTTCAGGATCGCGGCGAAGAGCTCCTCGAACAGCGGACCGCGCCGCTCGGCCGACAGCCCCCGTTCGGTGGCGTGCGCGAGCGCCAGTTCGGCCTGGTCGAGGAGGTCGGCGTGGTGCTCGCCGGGCAGGTTCAGCCGGCTGCCCTGCCGCCGCACCAGATGCCGTACGACCACGGAGCGCAGCACCGCCACCCGCTCGGCGCGCGCCGCGACGAGGGCGCCGAAGCCGATGTCCGTGAAGTGCCCGTCGGGGAAGGCCAGTCGCCGCTCGGTGAGGAAGGTACGGCGGTACACCGCGCTCCACGCGGGCAGCCGCACGCCGGTGAGGTGCGGGGCGCGGCCCGGGGCGAACACCCCGTCCGGGGCCTTGGCCAGCAGCGGGGCGGCCGGATTGGTCGCCTCGCCCTCCCACCAGGGCACCCGCTCGTGTTCGACGTACAGCACGTCGACGCCGCCGGTGTCCGCCAGCCGCGCGTCCAGCGCCGCCAGCGCGCCCGGCGTGAGGACGTCGTCGCCGTCGAGGAACAGCAGGTACGCGCCGGTCGCCGCCCGCATCCCGGTGTTGCGCGCCCCGGCCAGCCCGGCCGACGGCGGCGAGTGCACGGGCGCCACCCGGGAGTCCCGCTCGGCGCGCTCCGCCACGACGTCCGCCTCGGCGCGGTCCGGGGCGTCGTGGACGGGGATCAGCTCGAAGTCGCCGAAGGACTGGGCGAGGACCGAGTCCAGCGCCTGGGACAGCCGCCCCGCGACCCCATGGGACGGGACGATGATGCTGAAGCGGGGCATGCTGCTCTTTCTCTCGTTCTCCTGGTCGCGCGGGAGCCGCCCGTCCGACGGGAGCCGCCCGTCCGACGGGAGCTGCCCGTCCGGCGGCCCGGCCGTCCCGTCGGCCGCCAGGTGGGCGGCCGGGTCGGAGTGGGCCGCGACGAGGTGCGGGGCATGCGGACTCCCAGAGGACAAACGGCGGTCAGAGGCTGTCGGTGACGGTGCGGAGCCCGGCGGGTTTCGGCACGGTCGCCAGCGGGGTGCGGGTGAGCGCCGCGGACGGGGCTCCTCCCGCCCGGGCGAGGCCGAGAGTGGGGGAGGAGGGCGCCGGCCGGCGTTCGGCGAGCGGCACGACGGGCGGCAGGTCCGTCTCCCCGAGCACCACCCGGCGTACGACGCGCTCCGCGGCGCGGCCGTCGTCGTACGGGCAGAACCGCTCGCGGAAGGCGGCCCTGAGCCGGTCGGACCGGCAGCCGCACCAGTGGCCTTCGGCGAAGACGTCGATCAGCTCGTCCTCGTCCCGCGCGATCGCGCCCGGCGGGAAGGAGCGCAGGTCGAAGTAGGTGCCGCGGGCCGCCTCGTACGCCTCCGGCTCGTCGGCGTGGATCACGATCGGCCGGTCCAGGCCCGCGTAGTCGAACATCAGCGCCGAGTAGTCGGTGACGAGGGCGTCCGAGGCCAGGCAGAGCGATTCCACCCGCGGATGGCCGCTGACGTCGAGGACGCGGCCCCCGGACGCGGCGAGCGGACCGCCGTGCCGGGGGTGGGCGCGGGCCAGCACCATGAAGCGGGGGCCGAGACGGGTGACGACGCGCTCCAGGTCCAGGGCGACGCGCTGGGTTCGCCGGTAGTCGCGGTGGGTGGGCGCGTACAGGATCGCGACGGTGCCCTCGGGGATGCCGAGGCTCTCGCGCAGCCGCGCCACGTCCGCGGCCGTCGCCCGCTGGAGGACGTCGGTGCGGGGCTGGCCGCACTCCAGCGTGGTGTAGCCGCCGGGGTGGACGCGTTCCCAGGTCAGGGTGGAGTGGCGGTTGGCGGAGACGACGTAGTCCCAGGAGTCGACGTCGCGCAGCAGCCGGGCGAAGTCGGTGCCGGCCGCGGCGGCCGGGCGTTCCTGGAGGTCCAGGCCCATGTGCTT
Organism: Streptomyces sp. NPDC037271; assembly: GCF_055603605.1. Taxonomy (NCBI): domain Bacteria; kingdom Bacillati; phylum Actinomycetota; class Actinomycetes; order Kitasatosporales; family Streptomycetaceae; genus Streptomyces; species Streptomyces sp. NPDC037271. Next base: position 666,696 of record NZ_JBVJVN010000002.1, on the reverse strand, counting down.
GAGGGGCGTTCCGGCCTGCGTCTGGATCAGGATCTGGCCCCGGCGTTTGACCAGGCCGGCGTCGAAACCGGTGTGGTGCACCAGGTAGCGGGAGCGGGCCAGCGCCGTCCAGTAGGCGGCCGTGCCGGGGGCCAGGCGGCGCGTGCCGGGCGGGATCGTGTGGTGGTGCGCGGGGTCGGCGGCCCACGCCGTGCGTACGTGCGGCGCGAAGCTGCGGAACGCTTCCTCCAGCGCGCCCGGGTTGCAGCCGTGCCCCCGGTCCCCGTCGCCGGCGAAGACGGCACGGTCGGCGCGCAGGGGGAGGCGGCGCTGGACGCGGTAGTGCAGGCGGAGGGCGACGGCCCGCGCGGTGCGCAGCAGCTTGGCGGTGCCCTTCACCGTCCGGTGGCGCAGGGCCGACGCCAGCCGCAGGGTCTCGTAGGTGCGGCGCAGGCCGAGCCGGAGCAGGGCGTGGCGCAGGCGCACCGGCAGCGGGGCGGGGGCGCCGGGGACCCGGTAGCGGCGGCAGTGGACGCGGGCCCGGCGCAGGAACTCGCCGCGCAGGGAGCGGGGGATGCGGTCGGGGCGGGTGAACACCGTCGTCAGGTGGTCGGCCATGCGGCGGAACAGCACCGGCCGCCAGTGCTCCAGTTCCGGGGCCGACTCCAGGAACGCGAAGACGCGGTCGTACTGCGCGAAGACGTCGAGGTGCCGTGCGCTCGGTGTGCCCAGGATGCTGCCCCGCCGGCGCTGCCGGTAGTGGACGCAGACCCGGTCCAGGGTGGCGATGGACCGGGCCGTCATCAGGACCGGGTACGTCCACGGGGTGTCCTCGTAGTAGCCGGGCGGGAAGGTGAAGCCCGCGCGCTCGGCGAACTCCCGCCGCACCGTCTTGTTCCAGGCCACCATCAGCAGCTTCAGCAGCCCCGGCCGGTCGGTGAGCCGGAACGGTGCCGGGCCCTCTTCGGTGAGGTGCGCGGCGGCCTGGTTGCGGACCGTCTCGCCCGACCAGTGCGTACGCGCGTAGTCGTAGACCAGGACGTCCGGCTCGCCGGTCTCCTTCACCCGGTCGGCGACGGCCCTGAGCGCGTCGGGGGTGAGGGTGTCGTCGCCGTCGAGGAAGACCAGGTAGTCGCCGTTCGCCCGCTCCATCCCGGCGTTGCGGGCGGCTCCCAGGCCCTGGTTCTCGGGCAGGTGCACGGCGCGTACGCGCGGGTCGCGGGCCGCGAACTCGTCGGCGATCGCGCCGCAGGCGTCGGGGGAGCAGTCGTCGACGACGATCAGTTCGAGGTCCGGATACGACTGGGACAGCACCGACTCCAGGCACGCGTGCAGATACGCCTGGACCCGGTACGCGGGGACGATGACACTGAACCTGGGCACGGGGCATCCATGGGTCGGCGGGGCCGGCGGAGTCGGCGCGGGCGTTCGGCCCGGGAACGGCCGGTGGAGTGACTTGGTTACGTTCCCTGCGGCATTCGGGGGACCCGCGCGCGGGGAGAAGCCCGGTACGCGTGAAGGGGCGGACCGGTGTCCGGTCCGCCCCTCAAGAGTGCCGCCCTGTCGGTTACTTGACGGCGCCCGCCATCACGCCGGAGACGAACTGCCGCTGGAACGCGAAGAACACGGCCAGCGGGATCACCATGGAGATGAACGCTCCCGGCGCCAGTACGTCGATGTTGTTGCCGAACTGCCGTACCTGCGTCTGCAGGGCGACCGTGATCGGCTGGCTCCCGGAGTCCGAGAAGATCAGCGCGACCAGCATGTCGTTCCACACCCACAGGAACTGGAAGATGCCGAGGCTCGCGATCGCGGGCCCGCCCAGCGGCATCACGACCCGGACGAACAGCCGCAGTTCACCCGCGCCGTCCAGCCGTGCCGCCTCCAGCAGCTCTCTCGGGATCTCCGCGAAGAAGTTCCGCAGCAGGAACACCGCGAAGGGCAGACCGAAGCCGACGTGGAACAGGATCACGCCGACGACGGACCCGAACAGGCCGATCTTGCCGAAGAGTTCGGCGATCGGGATCAGCGCGACCTGGACGGGTACGACGAGCAGCCCGACCACGGCCAGGAACCACCAGTCACGGCCCGGGAACTCCATCCACGCGAAGGCGTAGCCCGCCAGCGACCCGATGACCACGACCAGGACCGTCGCCGGGACCGTGATCATCACGGTGTTGAGGAGGGAGGAGGTGATGTCGCCGTTCCTCAGCAGCTCCTCGTAGCTCTGGAAGGTGAGCTGGGACGGCTCGGTGAAGACCTCCCACCAGCCGCTCGCCGCCATGTCCCGGGGTGTGCGCAGCGACGACAGCAGCAGGCCGATCGTGGGGACCAGCCAGAACAGGCCCACGACGATCAGGAACACCCGGACCAGCCCGCCGCTGACGCCCTCGGCGAGCCGTGAGCCCAGCGACCGTTTCGTCTTCCGGGCCGTCCCGGGCGGTGCCGGCGCCGTCTTCGTGAGGGAGCCCGCGTCCGTGGTCATCGCCGCACCTCCCGCCTGAGCCGCCGTACGTCACTGCACCCACCCGGGGGGCGACCCCCGGACCCCCAGCCGTCATACGGCGGACGCGGTGTCATCGCCTGACCTCCCGCCTGAGCCGCCGTACGTTGAACCACATCACCGGGATGACCAGGAGCAGCAGGAACACCGCGATGGCACTGGCGATGCCGGGCTGGTCCGAGGCGAAGCCCTTGCGGTACAGCTCCAGGGCGAGCACGTTCGCGTCGTCCTGGGAGGAACCGGGCGCGATGATGAAGACCAGGTCGAAGACCTTCAGCACGTTGATCATCAGGGTGACGACGACGACCGCGAGGACCGGCGCCAGCAGCGGGACCGTGACCCGTCTGAAGACCTGCCACTCGTTCGCGCCGTCGACCCGGGCCGCTTCGAGGAGTTCCCGGGGCACTCCCGCCAGCCCGGCCGCGATCAGCACCATCGCGAAGCCCGCCCACATCCACACGTACGACCCGATGATGGCCGGGGTGACCAGGGACGGGCCGAGCCAGTCCAGGCCGTTGTACGGCTCCTTGAAGTTGTCGGCGGGGAGCCGGAGCTGCGCCCCGTCGGCCGCCGCGGGCAGCGTGAACGTGCCGTCGCCGGCCGCTGTCGTCTCCGCGACGACCTTGCCGTCCTTCACCGCCTCGATCTTCATCCCGGCGTAGCCCAGTTCGGCGGCGTCGACGCCGTTGAGTTTCCCGACGCCCTTGCCGCGGGTGAAGTCCTGCCAGGTGGTGCCGGTGATCCTGCCGTCCTCGGGCTCGGCGGGTACGGCCTTCTCCGCGCCGTCCGGCATCAGGTCCGGGGCGACGCCGACGAGGGGGAGGACGACCGGCTCGCCCGCGCTCACCGGCTGCCTGGTGATGAACGCGCCGCCGCCGGCCGGCTCCAGCGGCGACTCGCGGCCCGGGTGCGCCTTCGGGAACGCGGACGACTCGGCGAACGTGTCGTGCACCCCGACCCACACCGCGTTCGCGACGCCCTTGTCCGGGTCCTGGTCGTACACCAGCCGGAAGATGATCCCGGCGGCCAGCATCGAGATGGCCATCGGCATGAAGACGACCAGCTTGAACGCCGTTCCCCAGCGCACCCGTTCGGTCAGCACCGCGAAGATCAGGCCGAGCGCGGTGGCGACCGTCGGGGCGAACACCACCCAGATGACGTTGTTCTTCAGGGCGGTGCGGATGCCGTCGTCGGTGAACAGCGCCTGGTAGTTGTCGAATCCGGCGAAGGAGTCGCCGGACTGGTCGTAGAAGCTGCGGATCAGCGAGTACCCGATCGGGTAGACCACGAGCGCGCCGAGCAGCACCAGGGCGGGCAGCAGGAACAGGGCCGCCACGGTCCTGCGGGTGCCGGTCACGCTCTTGCGCGACTTGGGTGACTTGGGGGCGGCAGGGCCCCGTGAGGCTCCTGCCGCCGTGGCCGACGCCATCGCGTCAGCCTCCGTAGGCGGCGGCCGCGTCCGCCTCCAGCCGCTGCTGCGTGCCCGCGATGTCCTTCGGGTTCTTCAGGAAGTCCTGCAACGCCTTCCACTCGCCCTTGCCGGGCGTGCCGCCGAAGGCCTGCGGGGCCTGGTCCGACATGTCGAAGCGGAAGTCGTCACCGGCCGCGACCAGGGCCTCGGCGATCTTCCTCTGCACGTCGTTCGGGTACGCCGACGCGTCCAGGTTCTTGTTCGGCGAGAGGTAGCCGCCGAGCTTCGCGTGGATCGCCGCCGCGTCCGGGGAGGCCAGCCAGGTGGCCAGCGCCTGCGACGCCTTCGAGTCCTCCAGGATCACGGCCGCGTCACCGCCGGAGACCACCGGCGCGGTGTCGCCGACCGCCGGGAACGGGAACACCTTCGCGTCCGTGCCGACCTCCGCCTCCGTCTCGCCGATGTTGACCTGCACGAAGTCGCCCTCGTAGACCATGCCCGCCTTGGGCTGGTCGCCGCCGGTGAAGGTCTGCGTCACCGAGGCCGGGAACTCCGTCTGCAACGCGCCGGACGCGCCGCCCGCCACGTAGTCCTTCTTGCCCCAGATCTCGGCGAGAGTGGTCAGCGCCTCCTTCACGGACGGGTCGGTCCACTTGATCTCGTGCCTGGCCAGCTGGTCGTACTTCTCCGGGCCCGCCTGCGAGAGGTAGACGTTCTCGAACCAGTCGGTGAGGGTCCAGCCGTCCGCGCCGCCGACGGAGAACGGTGCGACACCGGAGTCGTAGACCGTCTGCGCGGCGGTGAGCAGCTCGTCCCACGTCTTGGGCTCGGCCGCGCCCGCGTTCTCGAAGACCTGCGCGTTGTACCAGATCAGGGACTTGTTCGCGGCCTTGTAGTAGACGCCGAACTGCTTGCCGGCGACCTTGCCGATGTCCTGCCAGCCCTGCGAGTAGTTCTCCGCCAGCTCCTTGGTGGCCTCGGTGCCCAGCGGCTTGGCCCAGCTCTTCTCCACGGCCTGCTTGATGGCGCCGGGCTGCGGGAGCATCGCCACGTCCGGCGGGGCGCCGCCCGCGATCTTCGAACCGAGGAAGTTGATGATCGGGTCCTGGGCGGGCACGAAGGTCACCTTGGCGCCGGTGCGCTTCTCGAACTCGGCGAGGACCTTCTTGAAGTTCTCCTGCTCGGCGCCGGTCCAGACGGCGGCGACCTCCAGGCTCTCGCCGTCCAGCCGGGGAAGGGTGACGGTGGCGGCCGGCTGCTTGCCGCCGTCGCCCTGACCGTCCTTGTCGCCGCTGCCGTTGTCGTCGTCGCCGCCGCACGCGGTGAGCGAGAGCGCGAGGGCTCCCGCGGCGAGGGTGGCGGCGGCCCGGGTGGACCTCTTGACGGCCTTGCTCGTGGCCCCGCCCGTGGCCCTGCTCGTGACCTTCTTGACGGCCCTGCGTTTCCGCATGGTGCTGCTCGTGCGCATCACTGCCCCGTTCTTCGTTCCTCGTCGAACGTCCGGCGCTGTCCCGTGGGCTCTGGTGTACGCCAGGGGGGTGAGGGCGGCAAGAGCGCCTCCGCTGTCGAGCGGGGGATCGTGACCGCGTCGTGACTCGTCGGGCGGAGTCCGTCCGGCGGTCGTGCCGTGGCCGCGGAGCACGGACGTCACCCGGAGGGCCGGCCGCCGAGGCTGTGGAGCGCCCCGCGGCACGCCGGCGGTCGTCCGCGGTCTCGTCGGGCCTGCCCGCGCCGCCTGGCAGAGCGTGCCCGAGGGCTCGCTGCGCCCGGGCCTCGTGGGCGGCGTCGTCGAGATCGTGGGACGCCTCGGTCACAGCAGGGACGGCACCTCCGCCGCAGCGACCTGCCGCGCCGCCCGCTCCAACGCGCTGGCCAGCAACGCCAGGTCCGTCGGCCCGTTCCCCAGCTCGCGCACGGGCCGCTGGGCGGGCGGGTCGCCCATGCGGTGCCACTCCAGGGGGACCACCGTGGGGCGCAGGGTCGCCGTGCGCGGGATGCGGCCCGTGACCCGGCCGCCCTGGAACAGCACGGCCCGTCCGTCCGGGCCGGCCAGCCGGCCACGCCCCGGCATCGGTTCGTCCGGGCCGGGCGACGGAGCGTCGAGGGTGACGCGCAGGGTGGCGCGGAGCGCGGGTTCCGTCTGGGCCGTACGGCCGCCGGGCGCGGTGGCGGCCACCAGGTGCACGCCCAGCCGCTCACCTTCCCGCGCGACCGCTTCCAGCGCCCGCATCACCGACCCCGCCGCGGGCCGTCCGGGGGAGCCGAGCGGGGGAGTGACCAGGGCGTCGAGGTCGTCCACGACCACGATGAGGCGGGGGAGCGGCGGCGCCGCCCCCGCCCGGCGCCGGGCCGCGCCCGGTCGCAGCCGCAGCGTGGAGCTGGGAGGTGACTCGACGTCCCCGGCATCGGATATCGCCGCGGGGCCGGGCGCGCCCGCAGCCGTGCGCTGGGCGACCATCCGGCCCGACACCTCGCGCCCGGTGTGCCACTCGGTGAAGTCCGCCCGCCCGAGCAGCTCGGCGCGCCGCTTCAGCTCGGCGCTCAGGGACTGCGCGAACTCCCGCATGCGAACGGGGTCGTTGGCGGTGAGGTGGGTGGTGACGTGCGGTACGTCCGTACAGACGCGCAGCCCCTCCCCGTGCCCGCCGCCGCCCGAGCCCACGCTGTCCCGGCCGTCCATCAGGACGATGCCGAGGCGGTCGGGGCGTTCGGCGGAGGCGAGCGAGGCGACGAGCGCCCGCAGCAGCTCGGTGCGGCCGCTGCCGGGCGGCCCCTCGATCAGCAGGTGCGGTCCCTCGGCGGCGAGGTCGGCCGTGACCGGACCGCGAGGTCCGGCGCCCAGCACGGCCTGAGCGCGTCCGCCGGGGACCTCCGTGTCGTCGGCGGCGTCGGCCCACCGGGCCATCAGGGAGGCCGGGGTGGCCCGGGCGAGGCCCAGCTCGTCGAGGAGCCGGGCCGCCTGGGGCAGCGGCGCGGACACGCGTGCGTGCCGGTCACCGACCGCGCCGTCGGTGCGCAGCGGGGCCAGGGCGCGCGCGAACCGCTCGGCCCAGGCGAGGGAGACGGCGTCGACCGTGCCGAGGGTGCCGTGTCCGACCGGGCCGGCGGAGGCGTCCGGAGCGCCCCGGGAGGCGCCGGTGCGCGCGACGCGCAGCAGGCGCAGGGCCGTCGCCACGTCGCCGCTGAGCAGCGCCACGGCACCGCACTCCCGGAACACCGACGTCACCGCGCAGGCGGCCTCGTACGTCTCCGTCACCGGGGACGTCGGGGAGGCGGCGGCCGTCTCGGCGAGGCACAGGACGTGGATGCCGGCCCGCGGGCCCTCCAGGGCCAGCCGCGCCACCGCCTCGCGCACGTCGGAACCGCCGGGGTCCCCGTCCACGACGACCACGGTGTACGGCCCGGCGAAGCCGCCGGCCGGGTCGGTCCCGTCGTCGGCCCGCGCCCAGGAGGGCTGCCGGGTACCTGCCGTGGCCGCGGCCGCCTGTCGTGGGTCCTGCCGTGCGTCCTGTCGTACGTCCTGCCGCGCGTCCTGCGCGGGAGCCGTCGGCTGGGCCGGGATCGTGCCGGCGGGGGCCGGCCGCCGTGCTCCGGTCCGGGTGTCCGTCAGGTGGTCCTCCAGGCGGCGCAGGAGTTCGCCCGCGCGGGCCGTGGCCTGCTCGCGGTCGTAGGCGAGCAGCAGGCGGCAGTCCTGGCCGTGTCCCGGGCGCAGCTGCGGCAGCCAGCCCAGCCACGACCACTCGGCGACCCGCTCGGCGAGCGGCCGGGAGCGGTCCGCGCTGATCAGGACGATCTCCAGGACGTCCGCGGAGTGCAGGGCGGCGAGCTGGGCGAGCACCGAGCGGGCCAGCCCGGCGAGCCGCGCGCGCGGCCCGGCCAGCCCGAGCGCCCCGACCTCGCGCAGTCCGGCGGTCACCGGGACCGCGGGCAGCGGGACGTCGCCGCCGGGCGCCACCCGGTCGGCCGTACCGAGCCGCACGGTGAGCGCCTCCGGGTGGCCCGGGCCGCGCTCCCACAGCCGCGGCCCCGGTCCGAGCGCCGTCAGCAGCAACGAGGCGGGGTCCGGCCAGGTCTCCGGCGCGCGGGAGGTGCCGGCCGGGGCCGTCGGTGCCGGACCGGCGGGCTCCTCGTCGTACGCGTACGTACCGGACCCGGCGGTGTCCTGCGGGCCGCCGCGGCCTCCGGCCAGCCGTCGCGCCCACGCGCCGAGGCCGCCGCGCCTGCGCACGCCCGGGGGTACGTCGGTGCCGCGCAGGGGCGTGCCCTTGCGCCTGGTGCCGCCGTCCGGGCCGGGGGCGCCGGGAGGACCGGAGGCCTCACCGAAGGCACCGAAGGGGGCCGCTTCGAAGGCGCCACGTCCGTGGGCGTCCCGTCCGTGGGAGTCCGCCGCATACGCGCCGGTGTCCGGTGTGCCCGCTCCGTACGTCCCCGCGCCGTAGGTGGTCGCGCCGGAAGCGCCGCCGTGCGTCGCGTCTCCGGCCGGGGCCGGCCGGGGGACGCCCGCCGTGGGGCCCGTGCCGTGGCTCTCGATGCGCGGTGCGCTGCCCTGTCCGGGGACCTGGTGCGGGCCGGGCCGGGTCGCGCCGGTGCCGTGGGCGTGGTGTGTGAGCCCGGCCGGGCGGTTCGGGTCCGCGGGCCCGGCTCCGCCGGTCCCGGTGCCGGACCCGCGCGGGGAGCCGTCCGCCTCCCCGGCCGTCCGTTCCGTCCGCTCCGTCTGCCGGGCACCGTCCGCTCCCCGTGCCGGGCGGCCGGTGCCGTCCGTAAGACCGCTCGCGCGTGCGGGACGGCCCGGGGCACCGCCCGTGCCGGCGCGGTCCTCCGCGCCGTCGGCCACGCGCGCGTGCGCCACCTCGTCCCCGGCGACGGCCTTCCCGGCGCCCGGCGACGGGGGCGCCACCGCACCGGACAGCCGTACGTGCCCCTCCCCGTCCGGTGTCGTCGCCACCCGGGCCACCGCCCCTCGGGGGACCGGCACGAGCCGCAGGGCCGACTCGCCGATCCGCAGCAGCGACCCCGGCGCGAAGCGGACCGGACGGCTGCCCACGCGGGCGCCGTCCAGGGTGGTGCCGTTGGTGGAGCCGAGGTCGGCGACCGAGACGCGGCCGTCGGAGGCGACGGTCACGGCGCAGTGCGTCCTGGAGACGTCCGGGTCGTCGAGCGCGACGTCGGCGTCGGCGGAGCGGCCGAGCCGGACCTGGCCGCCGTGCAGCAGGTGGACGCCGCCCGCGTCGGGGCCGGCGACGACGTGGAGCTGGGCCGGGACGTCGGCCGGTTCGGCGTGCGGGTCGGGCTCGCCCGGGGCGCCCAGGAAGAGCACGGCGCCGTCGGTCAGCGGGGGCTCGCCCAGGGTGCTGCGCTGGGCGTCGAGCCGCTGCGCGCCGGCGTGGAGCACCACCTGGCCGGAGCCCGGAGCCTCACCGCCGGGGAGCGCCGCGGCCAGCGCGGAGGCGACCGCGGCCAGGGCCGTGCCGGCCGGCGCGGTGACCAGCACGTCGCAGCTCGCGGCGCGGCCCCCCACCGAAGCATGCGGGCCCAGCGGGTCTACGACGGTCAGCCGGATCTGCATCGCCGTCAGCGGTCCCTTCGCGCGGGCACCCGCGCGCCGGGGACAGAAGTTGTTCACCGCGGTCCCCCACCGCGGACTTCCCCCACCGCCACACGAGCACGTCGGCCAGTACTGCACGCATCCTCGCACCTGCCACCGACAACGCGCCCGTCGCCCGCCGTCAAATGATCTTGATTGGTCGGCTCTGCCCGCAAAAATGCCTGACAGGTGTCACGACGGTGATCGAACGGCGTCCGCTTGAGATCGGTCACGTCCGGGCCCGGCAACCAACGGACCGGGTCGCGCGTCTTCCCCCCGAACCCGCCGGAAGCGGAACGTGCGCAGGAACAGGAAGCGGAACGTAAGGCGCACCGGCGGACCAATGGGAACCACAGGACGACGACAGCCCGGTGCCCGCGGTGCGGCACTACAGTGGGGCGGAAAAGTCAGCGAGCAACAGGGAGCGCATGACGTGCGGCCGGTAGGCAGCAAGTACCTCCTCGAGGAGCCCCTCGGTCGCGGTGCCACGGGCACCGTCTGGCGCGCCCGCCAGCGGGAGACCGCGGGCGCCGAGGCGGCCGTGGCCGGGCAGCCCGGCGAGACCGTCGCGATCAAGGTCCTCAAGGAGGAGCTCGCGAGCGACCCCGACATCGTGATGCGCTTCCTGCGGGAGCGCTCCGTCCTGCTGCGGCTGACCCACCCCAACATCGTCCGGGTCCGCGACCTGGTCGTCGAGGGTGAGCTGCTGGCGCTCGTCATGGACCTCGTCGACGGTCCGGACCTGCACCGCTACCTGCGCGAGAACGGGCCGCTCACCCCGGTTGCCGCCGCCCTGCTCACCGCGCAGATCGCCGACGCCCTCGGCGCCAGCCACGCGGACGGCGTCGTCCACCGCGACCTGAAGCCGGCCAACGTGCTGCTGAAGCAGGACGGCGGCGAGATGCACCCGATGCTCACCGACTTCGGCATCGCCCGCCTCGCCGACTCGCCCGGCCTCACCCGCACCCACGAGTTCGTCGGCACGCCCGCGTACGTGGCGCCGGAGTCCGCCGAGGGCCGCCCGCAGACCTCCGCCGTCGACGTCTACGGCGCCGGCATCCTGCTGTACGAGCTGGTCACCGGCCGGCCCCCGTTCGGCGGGGGCTCCGCCCTGGAGGTACTGCACCAGCACCTGAGCGCCGAACCGCGCCGCCCCTCGACCGTCCCCGACCCGCTGTGGACGGTCATCGAGCGCTGCCTGCGCAAGAACCCCGACGAGCGCCCCAGCGCGGAGAACCTCGCCCGCGGCCTGCGCGTCGTCGCCGAGGGCATCGGCGTGCACGCGAACAGCGCGCAGATCGGCGCCGCCGAGAACGTGGGCGCGCTGCTCGCGCCCGACCCGGCGCCCGCGCAGGTCCCGGGCGCCCCCGGCGCCGCCGACCCGACGCAGGTCCTGCCGCAGAACCCGCCCGGCGCCCACGACCCGAACGGCGCCACCAGCGTCCTGCCGCAGACCGGCAACCCGGCGGGCGCCGCCGACCCCACCGCCGTACTCCCGAACCGCGGCGCGGCCGACCCGACCGCCGTCATGCCCCCGGTGCCGCCGGGGCAGCCGGGCGGACCGGGACAGGGGCAGCCCGGTGGGCCCGAGGACCCGCACCCGTGGCAGAACCAGCTGCGCGCCGCCCGCGACCGCAACGAGCAGACGCAGGTCCAGTACCTCGACCCGAACGAGGACCCGCTGCGCCGCCGCCCCCAGCGGCAGGTCTCCCGCCCGCAGCAGCCGCCCCGCCAGGCCCCGCAGGGCCCGCCGCCCCAGCAGCCCGGCTACGGCTACCAGCAGCAGCAACAACAGCCCCAGCGGTACGCCACTCCGCAGCCCCAGCAGCCCCAGCAGCCGCCCAGGCCCCAGCCGCAGCGCTACGCCCCGCCGCCCGCGCCCGAGCCTCAGCCGCCCCGGCGTGAGCCCCGGCCGCCGCGGCAGCGCAGCGCCAACCCCATGCGCATCCCCGGGCTCGGCTGCCTCAAGGGATGCCTGGTCACGATCGTCATCCTGTTCGTGGCCGGCTGGCTGATCTGGGAGCTGAGCCCGCTGCAGGACTGGATCGGCACGGGCAAGGGCTACTGGGAGCAGCTCAGCGACTGGTTCACCACCGCGACCGACTGGATCGGGGAACTGGGCGGCGACAGCGGCTCGGGCGGCGGGTCCTCGACCGGCAACTGAGCCGCCGGCGCACCGCGCTCCGCCCGGTTCCGGGACGGCCCCCGACGGCGAGTCCGGAGATTTGTCGACACCCAGCGGGTGATTTCGGCCTCCCCTGTGAAGGTCGGCTCCCCGGACGCGTACTTTAAAGCGCAACACGCGTCGGTAGGAGCAGTCTTGGCACGGAAGATCGGCAGCCGGTACACCGCCCACCAGATCCTCGGGCGGGGCAGTGCCGGCACGGTGTGGCTGGGCGACGGTCCCGAGGGGCCCGTCGCGATCAAGCTGCTGCGCGAGGACCTGGCGTCGGACCAGGAACTCGTCTCGCGCTTCGTGCAGGAGCGCACCGCCCTGCTCGGCCTGGAGCATCCGCACGTCGTCTCCGTGCGCGACCTGGTGGTCGACGGCAACGACCTCGCTCTGGTCATGGACCTGATCCGCGGGACGGATCTGCGCACCCGCCTCGACCGGGAGCGGCGCCTGGCGCCCGAGGCCGCGGTGGCCATCGTCGCCGACGTCGCCGACGGCCTGGCCGCCGCGCACGCCGCCGGGGTCGTGCACCGCGACGTCAAGCCCGAGAACGTGCTGCTCGACATGCGGGGCCCACTCGGCCCCGGCGGCTCGCACCCGGCCCTGCTGACGGACTTCGGGGTGGCCAAGCTCATCGACACCCCGCGGCGCACCCGCGCCACGAAGATCATCGGCACGCCGGACTACCTGGCCCCCGAGATCGTCGAGGGCCTGCCGCCGCGCGCGGCGGTGGACATCTACGCGCTGGCCACGGTGCTGTACGAGCTGCTCGCCGGCTTCACACCGTTCGGCGGCGGCCACCCAGGCGCGGTACTGCGCCGCCATGTGACCGAGACGGTCGTCCCCCTCCCCGGCATCCCGGACGAACTGTGGCAGTTGCTCGTGCAGTGCCTCGCCAAGGCGCCGGCCTCCCGGCTGCGCGCCTCCGAGCTGGGCGCCCGGCTGCGGGAGCTGCTGCCGATGCTGGCCGGCATGGGCCCGCTGGACGTGGACGAGCCCGGCACGGAGCAGGAGGAGGACGCGCCCGAGGAGCCCGAGGCGTCCCCCGCGCCCGCCGGGGGGCCGGTACGGCGCCGGGGAGCGGTGCCGCTGGTGCCGGGGCCGAAGCCGGCCGACTCCAACCGGGACACGCACACCTCCATGCGCGTACCGGCCCCCGACGAGCTGGCCGGCGGTGCCCGCGGCACCGCCCGCGCCCCGCGCGCGTCCGGTGCCCCGCGCCCCGGCTCGGCCCGCAACCGCGCCACCGCGCGGCGCCGCCGGCTGGCCGTCGGGGCGGGCGCGGTCGCCCTGGTGGCGGCGATCGGCGTCGGTACGTGGCTGGCCACGAGCGGTGACGACGGCGGCGCGGGACCCCAGGACACGCGGAACTCGGCACCCGCCTCGCCCTGAACCCGGCACCGGCTTCCCCGTGAACCCGGCACCGGCTTCCCCGTGAATCCGGCACCGGCTTCCCCGTCAATACGGCACCGGCTTCCCCGCGCGCACGGCGCCGTCCGGCGTGACGCAGGGCACGCCGCTCCACTGCCGACGCGTACCGACCCGTACCGACCCGGCGAAGGCCGGTGGGCGGAGCCGTTACGCTGGATGCGTGGCAGTCGTCGATGTATCCGAAGAGCTGAAGTCCCTCTCCTCGACCATGGAGTCGATCGAGGCCGTCCTGGACCTCGACAGGCTGAGGGCAGACATCGCCGTGCTCGAGGAGCAGGCGGCCGCGCCCTCCCTGTGGGACGACCCGGAGGCGGCGCAGAAGATCACCAGCAAGCTCTCGCACCTCCAGGCCGAGGTGCGGAAGGCCGAGGCCCTGCGCGGCCGGATCGACGATCTCGCCGTGCTCTTCGAGATGGCCGAGGAGGAGGACGACCCGGACACCCGCGCCGAGGCCGAGTCCGAGCTCACGGCCGTGAAGAAGGCGCTGGACGAGATGGAGGTCCGCACGCTGCTCTCGGGCGAGTACGACGCCCGTGAGGCGCTCGTCAACATCCGCGCCGAGGCCGGTGGCGTGGACGCCGCCGACTTCGCCGAGAAGCTCCAGCGCATGTACCTGCGCTGGGCCGAGCAGCGCGGCTACAAGACCGAGGTCTACGAGACGTCGTACGCGGAGGAGGCCGGCATCAAGTCGACGACCTTCGCCGTGCAGGCGCCGTACGCCTACGGCACGCTCTCCGTCGAGCAGGGCACGCACCGCCTGGTGCGCATCTCGCCGTTCGACAACCAGGGGCGCCGCCAGACCTCCTTCGCGGGCGTCGAGATCCTCCCCGTGGTCGAGCAGACCGACCACATCGAGATCGACGAGTCCGAGCTGCGGGTGGACGTGTACCGCTCGTCCGGGCCCGGCGGCCAGGGCGTCAACACCACCGACTCCGCGGTGCGGCTCACCCACCTCCCCACCGGCATCGTGGTCTCCTGCCAGAACGAGCGCTCGCAGATCCAGAACAAGGCCACCGCCATGAACGTCCTCCAGGCCAAGCTCCTGGAGCGGCGCCGCCAGGAGGAGCAGGCCAAGATGGACGCCCTCAAGGGGGACGGCGGCAACTCCTGGGGCAACCAGATGCGTTCGTACGTGCTGCACCCGTACCAGATGGTCAAGGACCTGCGCACGGAGCACGAAGTGGGCAACCCCGAGTCCGTGTTCAACGGCGAGATCGACGGTTTCCTGGAGGCCGGCATTCGCTGGCGCAAGCAGCAGGAAAAGTAACGCGAAGCCGAAACAGCGTTTTGTCGACAAGGCAACTGCCGCCCTCCCGGCGGCGGTTGCCTTTTGTCTTAGCCGAATCCGCCGGTGATGTCTGGGTTTTACATCACACTCACACCCATTGTGTCCGGCATACATCCCTTACCTGGACATCGCGTACGCAATGGCCTTGACGCCGCTTTGAACATTCGTAAGGGTGAGGCGCGGCATGCGTATTCCTGGGGCGCATGTGAACCGGGGGGCATCAGCGCACAGCTACCTCCGTCGATCACGGCCCCGAGCGCGGCCTCTCTGACGATCAGCTACTGGGGGTAGCACACACATGATGAAGAAGACGCGGATCCGCGTCGCACGCATTGCAGCCGGCGCCGTGGTCGCCGCGGGTGCGTCGCTGATGGTGACGGGCGTCGCGCAGGCCGACACCAGCGACGACCCGATCTGTGAGATCGGCCTGTGCCCGGAGCCGGGTGACGGCGACACCGGCGGCGATGGTGACACCGACCAGCCGGGTACCGGCGGTGGCGACACCGACCAGCCCGGCACTGGCGGCGGTGACACCGACCAGCCGGGTACCGGCGGTGGCGACACCGACCAGCCCGGCACTGGCGGTGGCGACACCGACCAGCCGGGTACCGGCGGTGGCGACACCGACCAGCCCGGCACTGGCGGTGGCGACACCGACCAGCCGGGTACCGGCGGCGGTGACACCGACCAGCCGGGCACTGGCGGTGGCGACACCGACCAGCCGGGTACCGGCGGCGGTGACACCGACCGGCCCGGCACCGACGGTGACGACGACAGCGACACCGGTACCACTCCCGCCGGTGGTGGCAGCAACAACAGCGTCACCCAGAACCAGGGTTCCTCGGCCCTGACCGACACCGGTGAGGCGGCCCAGGTCTCCGACACCACCGCCCAGGGCAGTGGTGAGGAGCTCGCCGAGACCGGCGCCGCGCAGACCACGTTCCTGCTGGTCGGCGCCGCCACGATGATCGCCGGCGGCATCGGCTTCCGCTTCCTGCCGCGTCTGATGAACGGCCGCGGCGGCGCTGCCGCCTGACGGTAGCCGCCCGCGTACGCACCGCTTACGCGTGCGAAGGGGCCCGGAGCACGCCATGCTCCGGGCCCCTTCCGCCGTCTGCGTCTGCGTCTGAGCCCGTGTCCGGGAGCCCCTGCGGGCCCCGTGCGGGTGTCAGACGGTCTGGTGGGCCAGCAGGGCCACCGCCGCGATCAGCACCGCCAGCAGCGCGACCAGCGTCATCGGGTTCAGCCCCGCGAAGAAGTTCCCCTGCTGCAGCCGCTCGCGGTTCGCCCGGCACACCGGGCACCTGCCCTCACTCACGGGCGCCGCGCAGTTCGCGCACACCAACCGGTCGTACGTCATGCGCTCGCCCTCCTTGCCACCGGCTCCGTCAGGACAACGCCCGCACCGGCGCGAACGTTCCCCCTTCCACTGTGCCAGGTTCCGTGGGGCACCGCGCGCCCTCCCCCGGGCAGGACCGGGACACGGGCCCGGCCGCCGGACCGGGCGAGGACAAAACGCGCAACTGATGCGCAACCCCGACCGGTGACTGCGGTCCGCTCCCCGCTTCGCGTATGGTCACGCACATCTACCCCCGGCGACCCGTGGTGCATCCGTGATCCGATTCGACAACGTCTCCAAGGTCTACCCCAAACAGAACCACCCAGCCCTCAGGGATGTCTCCCTGGAGGTCGAGAAGGGCGAGTTCGTCTTCCTCGTGGGGTCCTCCGGCTCCGGAAAGTCCACCTTCCTGCGGCTGGTCCTCCGCGAGGAGCGGTGCAGCCACGGACAGGTGCACGTTCTGGGCAAGGACCTCGCACGCCTGTCCAACTGGAAGGTGCCGCAGATGCGGCGCCAGCTGGGGACGGTGTTCCAGGACTTCCGCCTGCTGCCGAACAAGACGGTCGGCGAGAACGTCGCCTTCGCGCAGGAGGTCATCGGCAAGTCCCGCGGTGAGATCCGCAAGTCCGTGCCGCAGGTGCTCGACCTCGTCGGGCTCGGCGGCAAGGAGGACCGCAGGCCGGGCGAGCTGTCCGGCGGTGAGCAGCAGCGCGTCGCCATCGCGCGTGCCTTCGTCAACCGGCCCAAGCTGCTGATCGCCGACGAGCCCACCGGCAACCTCGACCCGCAGACCTCCGTCGGCATCATGAAGCTGCTCGACCGCATCAACCGGACGGGCACCACCGTGATCATGGCGACCCACGACCAGAACATCGTGGACCAGATGCGCAAGCGCGTCATCGAGCTGGAGAAGGGCCGTCTCGTCCGCGACCAGGCGCGCGGCGTCTACGGCTACCAGCACTGACGAGGAACGGAAAGGCTTAACGAGACGCCATGCGCGCCCAGTTCGTGCTCTCGGAGATCGGTGTCGGTCTTCGCCGCAATCTGACGATGACCTTCGCCGTCATCGTCTCCGTCGCGCTGTCCCTGGCCCTGTTCGGCGGTTCGCTGCTGATGAGCGACCAGGTCAACACCATGAAGGGCTACTGGTACGACAAGGTCAACGTCACGGTCTACCTCTGCAACAAGAGCGACGCGAAGTCCGACCCCGCCTGTGCCAAGGGCGCGGTGACCGAGGACCAGAAGAAGCAGATCCTCGCCGACCTCGAAGAGCTGTCGGTCGTGGACAAGGTGACGTACGAGTCGCAGGACGAGGCGTACAAGCACTACAAGGACGAGTTCGGCGACTCGCCGCTGGCCAGCTCCCTCACGCCGGACCAGATGCAGGAGTCGTACCGGATCAAGCTGAAGGACCCGGAGAAGTACCAGGTCATCGCGACCGCCTTCGACGGGCGGGACGGCGTGCAGTCCGTGGCGGACCAGCGTGCGACCCTGGACAACCTCTTCGAACTCCTCAACGGCATGAACTGGGCGGCGCGCGCGGTGATGGCGCTCATGCTGGTCGTCGCGCTGATGCTGATCGTCAACACGGTGCGCGTCTCGGCGTTCAGCCGGCGGCGTGAGACCGGCATCATGCGGCTGGTCGGCGCGTCGGGCTTCTACATCCAGGCGCCGTTCATCATGGAGGCGGCGGTCGCCGGCCTCATCGGCGGCGTGGTCGCCTGCGGCTTCCTGGTGACCGCGCGGTACTTCATCATCGACCACGGACTCGCCCTGGCCGACAAGCTGGCGCTGATCGACTTCATCGGCTGGGACGCCCTGCTGACGAAGCTGCCGCTCATCCTGGCCACGAGCCTGCTGATGCCCGCGTTGGCCGCGTTCTTCGCGTTGCGCAAGTATCTGAAGGTGTGACACATGCCAAGAGGGCCGCACGGGCGAGTGACCGTGCGGCCCTTACGCGTTGTCCTAGACTCACCGGCATGTCAGGTCGTGACCGGTTCTGTCAGCCCCGTCGCACACGCCACGGGGCCGCCCTGACCTTGGTGTTCGCGAGCGTGCTCGTCGCCGGCGCGGCCACCGGCTCGTTCCCCGGGGCCGACCGGGAGTCCGCGCCGGGCACGGCCCCTCCGGCCGTCCCCGTCGGCCAGCACGGCCGGCACGAGGACGTCGCGCGGGCGGCGGCCGACGCCATGGCCGACGGCAAGTCCCCCGTGGAGGCCGCCGAACGCGCCGTCAGCCGCAGCGGGGACCGTTGGGGAGCCGTCTACTCCCCGGGCGAGTACGAGGAGTTGGAGGACGCCCTCGACGGCCGGTACACCGGCGTCGGGCTCTCCGCGCGCCGCGAGCGCGACGGACGCATCGAGGTGACCCGGGTGCGCTCCGGCTCGCCCGCCGCCGACGCCGGGATCCGCGAGGGCGACCGGCTGCGCAGCGTCGACGGGGAGCGGGTCGACGGGCGCCCCGTCACCGAGGTCGTCTCCATACTGCGCGGCGACGCCGAGGACGAGCCCGCCGGCAGCACCGTCCGGCTCGGCCTGGAACGCGGCACGCGCGCGTGGACCGAGACCGTCCGCCGGGCGCGGCTGTCCACGGACTCCGTGACCGTGCGCACGCTCGCCGACGGCGTCACCGTCGTCAAGGTCGTCTCGTTCACCAAGGGCGCCGGCGAACAGGTGCGCGGCGCCGTGCGGCGGCTGCCGTCCGGTACCGGCGTCGTCCTCGACCTGCGCGGCAACTCCGGCGGCCTGGTCGCCGAGGCCGTCACCGCCGCCTCCGCCTTCTTGGACGGCGGCCTGGTCGCCACGTACGACGTGGACGGCGACCAGCGGGCCCTGCACGCCGAACCCGGCGGCGACACCACCAGACCCCTGGTCGCGCTCGTCGACGGCGGCACGATGAGCGCGGCCGAACTCCTCACCGGAGCCCTCCAGGACCGCGGACGGGCGGTCGTCCTGGGCTCCCGCACCTTCGGCAAGGGCTCGGTGCAGATGCCGAGCCGGCTGCCCGGCGGCTCGGTGGCCGAGCTGACCGTCGGGCACTACCGCACCCCCTCGGGCCGCGGCGTCGACGGCACCGGCATCACGCCCGACCTGGAGATCGACCCGGCGGACCCGGCCGCCCTGGACCGGGCGCGGACCGTGCTGAGCGGCGTGGGGCGGTAGGACCGGGTGGCAGGATCACCCTCCGTTAATCGGCTTCCCGCGGACCCCCTCCGTAGTGCCAAAATGGGCTGCACTATGGCTAAGGAAAAAGGGCGCAAGCTGATCGCGCAGAACAAGAAGGCGCGGCACGACTACCAGATCCTCGACACGTACGAGGCCGGCCTGGTCCTGTCCGGCACCGAGGTGAAGTCGCTGCGCCAGGGGCGGGCATCGCTGGCCGACGGCTTCGTGCAGCTGGACGGGCACGAGGCGTGGCTGCACAACGTGCACGTGCCGGAGTACAGCCAGGGCACCTGGACCAACCACAGCGCCCGCCGCAAGCGGAAGCTCCTGCTGCACCGCGTGGAGATCGACAAGCTCGAGTCGAAGTCACAGGAGACCGGTCACACGATCGTGCCCCTGGCGCTGTACTTCAAGGACGGCCGGGCCAAGGTCGAGATCGCGCTGGCGCGCGGCAAGAAGGAGTACGACAAGCGCCAGACGCTCAGGGAGAAGCAGGACCGGCGTGAGGCGGAGCGGACGATCTCGGCGATCCGGCGCAAGCAGCGGGCCTGACCCCCCGGGGCCCCACGTCCGGGCCCTGACCTCCGGGCCCGCCTCCGGACCTGCCCCCGGGGAATAGGCTGGCACCGGCGTGCGTTGGTCACGTACGATGGTGAACGCACCCCAGGCGGGTGCGACGATTGAAAAATCAACATGGGGATGATCGGTTTCGACAGCGGATGTCGAAGCAGGGGAAGCGTGTCGAGGAAGCGGCCATGATCTCGTAAACCACAGGCCGAAAAAAATAATCGCCAACACCAAGCGCGATTCCTCCCAGCAGGCCTTCGCCCTCGCTGCCTGATCTCAGGTAGCAGAGCGAGCCTCCTACTAAAGGGAGTGTCAGCCCGGGGCTGTTCCCGACCCGGATCCTGGCATCAGCTAGGGGACTAAACCTTGATCCCGGTCACGGGGTGAAGAGGGAAACCAAACAGTGACTGAGCCCGTCGGAGACTTGTCCGCGTGATCTCCGGGGCTGAGAAAATCGAAGCGGACTGCACACGGAGAAGCCCTGGTTCCGCACCGTTGGACGCGGGTTCGATTCCCGCCATCTCCACAGTTCCCATGTGGGCGAAGGCCCCGCCGCGCTGAGCGGCGGGGCCTTCGTCATGTCCGCGGCCGTCCCGCCGAGCCCCGGGCCGGGGCCAGGGCCAGGGCGAGCAGCAGGGCCACCGCGGCCGCCGTGACCGGTACGCCGTAGGCGGCCGTGGGGGAGGCGTGCTCCACCGTCCAGCCGCCCGCCGCACTGCCGCAGGCGATGCCGCCGAGCAGACCGGTCACCGCGAGGGTCATGCCCTCGTTCAGGCGGCCCTCCGGTGTGCGGTGCTGGACCAGCGTCATGGTGGTGACCATCGTCGGGGCCGTCGCCATCCCGGCGGCGAGCAGCGTCAGCGCCAGCAGCGGCAGGGAGCCGGTGAGGGACGCCGCGAGCAGCGGCAGCGTCAGCAGTGCCGTCATCGCCGCGACACACCACGGCAGGCGGTGCTCGGCCGGCCCGGCCGGCTTCATCGCGCCGTACAGCAGACCCGCCGCGCAGGAGCCGGCCGCCTGCAGCGCGAGGACCACACCGACCGCCGCACGATGTCCCTGTGCGTCCGCGAACGCGATCGTGACGACCTCCATGGCCCCGAACACCCCGCCCATCGCCAGGCACACGACCAGCAGCGGCGGGACGCCCGGGACGCGGAAGGGCGCCTTCGCCGTCGGGCGCGGCCGGGCCGGCGGCTCGGTCGAACGCTGGGCGGTGAAGAGCAGCATGCCGCTCACCAGCAGCACCACCCCGACGAGCGTGCCCGCTTCCGGGAACAACGCCGTGCACAGGAAGGCCGCGAGAACCGGGCCGAGCATGAAGCACAGCTCGTCCGCGGCCTGTTCGAAGGAGTTCGCCGTGTGCAGGGCGTCGGCGTCGCTCCCGTCACCGTCACCGTCACCGTCGCCCCTGCCGCCCTCGCCGTCCTTCAGCAGGTAGGCCCAGCGGGCGCGGGCCATGCCGCCGGTGTTGGGCGTCGTCGCGGTGGCGGCGTACGCGGCGAACAGCGTCCAGGCGGGCGCGTCGTACCGCACGCACAGCAGCAGGGCGAGCGAGCCCAGCGCGGCGACCAGGGTGGCGGGCACGGCCACCCGGGCCTGGCCGTGCCGGTCCACGAGCCGGGCGGTCCACGGGGCGACCAGCGCCGTGGCCGCCAGCCCCGTCGCGGTGACGGCACCTGCGAGGGCGTACGAACCACGGGTGTCCGCGATCATCACGACCGCGCTCACGCTGAACATGCCCATGGGCAGCCGCGCCATGAGGTTCCCGACCGTGAACGCCCGGGCGCCGGGTATGGCGAGGAGCCGCCGGTACGGGCCGGGCGGCCGACGCCGGGTGCGCGGGCGGAAGTCGGCGGTGACGAGGGTGTCGGCGGTGACGGCGAGGAAGGTGGACTGCGGGGACGGGCGTTCGTAGGCCGGTTGCGGCATGCCCTCACCGTCGCCCGGGGGCGATCGAGGGGTCCAACACCTTCTCCGTACTCATTCACGCACCCCCGTTGTAAATTCGCCGGATGCCCACACCCGCCCACCTCGACCCCCGCCTCCTGCGCGCCTTCGTCACCGTCGCCGACGAGCTGCACTTCACCCGCGCCGCCGCCCGCCTGTACGTCGCCCAGCAGGCGCTCAGCAGGGACGTGCGGCGCCTGGAACGGGAGCTGGGCGCCGAGCTGTTCGTCCGGACCACCCGGCAGGTGACCCTGACGGCCGACGGCGAGCGGCTGCTGCCGTACGCCCGCCGCGCCCTCCAGGCGCAGGACGACCTCCTGGCCGCCTTCGGGCAGGCCCGCCCGCTGCTGGTCGATCTCAACTCCCCGGGACTCGTCACCGGCCGCCTGGTCCTGGAACGGGCCCGCGAGCTGGCGCCCGAGCAGGAGCTGATGGCGCGTTACGAGAGCGGGCTGACGGGCGCCGCCGCCGAACTGCTCGCGGGCCGCGTCGACGCGTCGTTCGGCCGGTTCGCCGGCCTCGCCCCGGCGCTGCGGGCGGGCCTCGGTCACCAGCCGGTCCGCTACGAGCCCATGGCGGTGCTGCTGCCCGCAGACCACCGGCTGGCCCGGCTGACGGAGGTGCCGCTCGCCGCGCTGGAGGGCGAGACCGTGTACGCCGGGGCCGGCAATCCGCGGACGCCGGAGTGGACGGACCTGGCGCACCGCCTGTTCGAGGGGCGCGGCATCGAGGTGGCGGCACCCGCTCCGCTGGCCGTCGGGGAGGAGGAGTTCCAGCGGATCATGGACAAGGCGCGCACCCCGATCCTCGCCGTGGTGGGCTTTCCGGCCATCGGGTCGACCGTGGTGCGCCCGCTCGTCGACCCCGTACCGCTGTCGCCGGTCTCGCTGGTCTGGCGAAAGGGGCTGGTGCACCCCGCGTTCGACGTGCTGCGCCGGGCGGCGTCCCAGGTTGCGGCCGAAAACGGCTGGCTTCGCAGACCGGGGGGAGGATGGATTCCGGCAGCCGACGCCGCCTTGATGTCCGTTCACAACTGACACGCGGCAACCACGTATCCTCCGCGTGCGCTACATTCTTCGCCTGAGCACGGTGTGGTACAGGGGGCGCCCGGACCTGGTGGGGGTCGGTTCGGCCGACAGGTGCTCGGAGTCGTACGCGCACCCGGAAGTGTCCCGTGGGGGGAGTGCGTGCGCGTGAAGAAATGGCAAAAAAACGCCCAACCGGAGGGGTCCGAGGCCGTGTCCGGAATGCGTGATCTCCCAGAGGCGAAACAGGATGCTGACGTCACCGAGGTGTTTCCGGCGACCAGGGACTTCCCGGTGACCGGGCAGCCCCCGACGACCGGAGCGTCGTCCTCCCGGTCCGCCCGGCCCCCTCGGCCCACGCCGTCCGGCGACTCTGGTGACTCCGCGGGGTCCGCCGGGTCCGCCGGGTCCGCAGGGTCCGCCGGGTCCGCGGGGTCCGTCGGTTCCGATGCAGGGTGGTTCGGGAGCTCGGGCGCCGCCGGACCGGACAGCGCGCGTGACGCCGCAGCCCAGCCGTCGCCGGACGCCACCGAGACCCGGCTTCTCGACCCCTTGACGAACGCCGGCGCCGCCGGGACGGGGATTCCCGGTCCCCGAATAGTCCGGCAGCGAATAGACGGCAACCCGGTGGGCGGAACCCCGGTGGGCGGAACCCCGGTGGGCGGAGAACGCCCGGGCCGGGACCGAGGCCGCGAACCGGTGATCCCGGGACGGATAACCTGGGGCGGGACGAACCCGGCCGGTAAGAATCCGCCGGGTACGAATCCGGCCGGGACCGCCGCGACCGGAACCGGCCAGAACGGAACCGGCCCGGACGCCGACAAGACGGACATCCTCCCCTCGGCCACTCCGACCACTCCGACCACTCCGGCGACTCCGGTGACTCCGGCCACTCCGGCGACTCCGGCGACTCCGGCCACTCAGTCCTTCCAGGCCGCCCCGGCCGCCCCGACCCGTGCCTTCCCCACGACCGAGCCCGGCCCCGCCACCTCCGTCCTCCGCGACCCCTGGCAGGACACCCCGGACGCCGTCCTCGACGCCGGCGCCGGCGCGGGCGGCCTCACCCACGACCCGCATGAGGTGACGGTCCAGCTCGACGCCGTCCAGCTCACCGACGGCGTGATCCGCAGGGTCGACGTAGCGGACCGCGAGGGCGGCCCGGAGAGCTCCGACGGGCCGGTCTTCGTCGACGCGTCGGGACGCCGCAGCCGCCTGTACCGCCGTCTCGGCATCGCCGTCGGCGTCGCCTGCGCGATCTACGCCGTCGTCATCGTCTCCACGCTGCTGTCCGGCAACTCCAACGCGCCGTGGCTGCCCGTGGAGGGCCAGCAGAAGGACAAGCCGGCCGGCCAGGTCGACACCACCCCGCTGCCCTCGCAGTCGGCGCAGCCCTCCGGCACGGGCAGCGCCGCCCCGCGGACCGACGCTTCTGCCGGTGCCGGCACGACGCCGGCACCGGGTGCCGACGGCCCCGCGCCCGGCGCGTCCGGCACCGCGCTGGAGCCCGGCACCAGCGCCGGCCCCGAGCCCTCGGCGACCGAGGGCGACACGACGCCGGGCGGCGGCACGACCGCCCCGGACCCCGACCCGGACCCGACGCAGTCGACGCAGGTGCCGCCCCCCGGCACCGCGGACCCGTCGACGCCGACGGACGGCGGCGAGACCCCGGTCGACCCGACCCAGCCCCCGGACCCCACCACGGGCACCGGCCCCGGCGACGACGGTACGACCGTCAACGGCGCGAGTGGTCCCCTCTCCGCCGCCGGACCCGCCGACCGGCGCGTCGTCACCGTCGCCGGTCCGGACCACACCCCCACGTCCGCTTCCCTGTCCCCGGAGAACACCCTCTGATGGCATCCCGCACCCGCCGTCAAGGGGCCGCGCGCAGCGCCCGTGAGGGCTCCCGGCGCCGCCGCCTGCCCCTGCGCCTGCTGCTTCCGCTGCTCGTCCTGGTCGCCCTGGCGGCGATGCTCATGCTGCGCGGATACGTGCACAGCGAGATCCTCGCCGACCACCGCGTCCAGCCGCCCGCCGCCACCGACCAGGTGCCGGAGAAGATCCTCGAGGGCGGCCCGGTCATCGACGCCCGCGGCGGCCGCACCGAGAGCCTGAGCGTGCCCGACCACCGCCTGGTCCTCACGTTCGACGACGGCCCGGACCCGACCTGGACGCCGAGGGTGCTGGACGTGCTGAAGAAGCACGACGCGCACGGGGTCTTCTTCGTCACCGGCACCATGGCCTCCCGCTACCCCGACCTCGTCAAGCGCATGGTCGACGAGGGCCACGAGGTCGGCCTGCACACGTTCAACCACCCCGACCTCTCCTTCCAGTCCAAGAAGCGCATCGACTGGGAGCTGTCGCAGAACCAGCTGGCGATCACCGGCGCGGCCGGGATCCGCACCTCGCTCTTCCGCCCGCCGTACTCCTCCTTCGCCGACGCCATGGACAACAAGTCCTGGCCCGTCACCGAGTACATCGGCAGCCGCGGCTACATCACCGTCGTCAACAACACCGACAGCGAGGACTGGCAGCGGCCCGGCGTCGACGAGATCATCCGCCGTGCCACGCCCAAGGACGGCAAGGGCGCCATCGTCCTGATGCACGACTCGGGCGGTGACCGCAGCCAGACCGTCGCGGCGCTGGACAGGTTCCTGCCCGACCTGCAGAAGAAGGGCTACGAGTTCGACAACCTCACCGAGGCCCTGGACGCGCCCAGCGCGATGACCCCGGTGACCGGTGCCGAACTCTGGAAGGGCAAGGCCTGGATCTTCCTCGTCCAGGCCTCGGAGAAGATCACCGACGGCCTGGTGGTGGGTCTGGCGGTCATCGGCACGCTGGTCATCGGCCGTTTCGTGCTGATGCTGCTCCTCTCCGGCTTCCACGCCCGCCGGGTCCGCCGCAAGGGCTTCAGCTGGGGCCCGCCGGTGACCGAACCGGTGACGGTGCTGGTCCCGGCGTACAACGAGGCCAAGTGCATCGAGAACACCGTCCTCTCCCTGATGTCCAGCGACCACCCGGTCGAGGTCATCGTCATCGACGACGGTTCCACCGACGGCACCGCCCGGATCGTCGAGGCCATGGGCCTGCCGGGCGTCCGGGTGATCCGCCAGCTCAACGCGGGCAAGCCGGCCGCGCTCAACCGGGGCCTCGCCAACGCCAGTCACGACATCGTCGTGATGATGGACGGCGACACCGTCTTCGAACCCTCCACCGTCCGCGAACTCGTCCAGCCCTTCGGCGACCCGAAGGTCGGCGCCGTGGCCGGCAACGCGAAGGTCGGCAACAAGGACAGCCTGATCGGCGCCTGGCAGCACATCGAGTACGTGATGGGCTTCAACCTGGACCGCCGGATGTACGACATCCTCGGCTGCATGCCGACCATCCCCGGTGCCGTGGGCGCCTTCCGGCGCTCGGCCCTGGCCCCGATCGGCGGCATGAGCGACGACACCCTCGCCGAGGACACCGACGTCACCATGGCGCTGCACCGTGCCGGCTGGCGCGTGGTCTACGCCGAGAACGCCCGCGCCTGGACCGAGGCGCCGGAGACCGTCCAGCAGCTGTGGTCCCAGCGCTACCGCTGGTCCTACGGCACCATGCAGGCCATCTGGAAGCACCGCCGCGCGGTGATCGACAAGGGCCCCTCGGGCCGCTTCGGCCGCGTCGGCCTGCCCTTCGTCTCCCTGTTCATGATCGTGGCCCCGCTGCTGGCCCCGTTGATCGACGTCTTCCTGCTCTACGGCCTCGTCTTCGGCCCCACCCAGAAGACGATCATGGCGTGGCTGGGCGTCCTCGCCATCCAGGCGGTCTGCGCGGCCTTCGCCTTCCGCCTCGACCGCGAACGCATGACCCACCTGATCTCGCTGCCGCTGCAGCAGATCCTCTACCGCCAGCTCATGTACGTGGTGCTGCTCCAGTCCTGGATCACCGCGCTCACCGGCGGCCGCCTGCGCTGGCAGAAGCTCCGGCGCACCGGCGTGGTCGGGGCGCCCGCCGGCTCCGTGCCGCAGCAGCGTTCGCAGAGCAGCGATGATCGGAGGCCCGTGGCATGACCCACGGATACACGACCGGTACGGGTACGAACCCGGAGCCGGCCGGCCCGTACGGCTCCCCGTACGCGGGGAACCCGAACGGCGCCGCGGGGATGCCGTACACCGTCCCGCAGCAGCGCACGACGGAACCCGCGCCCGGGACCGGAGCCGCGCCCGGGACCGGAGCCGAGCCCGGGACCGGAGCCGAGCCCTGGGCCGACTCCGCGGCCGGGGCCGCCGCCCCGGCCGCCAAGAAGCCCGGCCGCGACCGCTACCTCGACCTGCTGCGCTCCATCGCCCTGGTCCGAGTCGTGGTGTACCACATCTTCGGCTGGGCCTGGCTGACGGTGCTGTTCCCGTCGATGGGCGTGATGTTCGCGCTGGCGGGCTCCCTGATGGCGCGTTCGCTCAAGCGCCCGGCGATGGGCGTGATCCGCGGGCGCGTGCGCCGTCTCCTGCCGCCGATGTGGGCGTTCGCCGCGGTCGTGCTGACGATGATGTTCGTGAACGGCTGGAACCCCACGGAGGACCCGGAGGGCGGCGCCTGGGGCCTGATCGAGCTGTTCAACTACATCGTCCCGATCGGCGCCCCGCCCTACCCCTGGCACGTCGGCTCCCCGTCCGGCCTGCTGGAGGACACCTGGGCGGTGCAGGCCGCGGGGCCGCTCTGGTACCTGCGCGCCTACCTGTGGTTCGTCATCGCCTCCCCGCTGCTGCTCTGGCTGTTCCGCAAGGCCCCCTGGCCGACGCTGCTCGCACCGCTCGCCCTGACGGCTGTCGTCGGCACGGACCTGGTGAAGATCCCCGGCGAGACGGGCCTCGCGATCACCGACTTCGCGGTCTACGGCGGCTGCTGGGTCCTGGGCTTCGCCCACCACGAGGGCCTGCTGAAGCAGATCCCGCGGTACATCTCCGTCTCCTGCGCGTCCCTGGTGATGGCCTTCGGCCTGTGGTGGGCCTCGAACCACCTGGGCCCCGACGGCTGGGACCTCAACGACATCCCGCTGGCCCAGGCCACCTGGTCGTTCGGGTTCGTCGTGATCCTGCTCCAGTACTCCCCGTCGTGGCAGGAACTCCCCGGCCGGCTGGCGAAGTGGGACAAGCTGATCACCCTCTCCAACAACCGCGCGGTCACCATCTACCTGTGGCACAACCTGCTGATCATGGCGACGGTCCCGATCATCGACCTGGCCTACCGGCTCCCGTTCATGCAGAACGAGCGCGCGATGAACGCCCTCACCGACGCGTACACGATCTGGATGCTGGCCCTCGTCTGGCCGCTCATCGGCCTGATGGTCCTCGCGGTGGGCTGGGTCGAGGACCTGGCGGCGAAGCGCAGGCCACGCCTGTGGCCGAACGGCACGAAGCGCTCCACCGGGAGGCGGGGCACAGCCGGCGCGGCACACCGCGGCTGACAAGCGGGAGGGGGAACACCCCGCGGGCACGGTCCGTGAGCCCTGAGTGCGCGAGTGAGTACGCGCACTCATGCGGCTCGCGCGGCACCGGCCGGAGACTGCGTCCATGACACGGACCTCCGCCTCCCTCAGCACGCTTGCCCGCCCCCGGCGCGCCCTCACGGCAACCGCCCTCGCTGTACTGGTGCTCGCCGGCTGCGGGAGCGAGAGGCCGAGTGAGGGCGAGGCGCGGACCAAGCCGGGCGCCGGCGCCGCCACCGAGAAGTACGCCGCGACGTCGAGCCCCG
The DNA here is from genome assembly GCF_055603605.1 of Streptomyces sp. NPDC037271. Taxonomy (NCBI): domain Bacteria; kingdom Bacillati; phylum Actinomycetota; class Actinomycetes; order Kitasatosporales; family Streptomycetaceae; genus Streptomyces; species Streptomyces sp. NPDC037271. Next base: position 638,555 of record NZ_JBVJVN010000002.1, on the reverse strand, counting down.
GGCCGGCCGGGTTCATGGCGATGCTCGGCAAGGTCGCGCAGCCTTGTTCCTCGACCGGCCGGACCGAAACCGGGGCCGAGGCCGGGCCGGGCCCGGCCGACAAGAGGCCGACGGGCTCGGCGGGGGAGAGGGAGGAGAGCCTCGCTCCCGGCGGGACACCTCCGGCCGGCCCGATCGAGCCCGGTGCTCCCGCAGGCCCCGAGGCGGAGCTGGACGACCGCGACTGGTGCGCGAGCGTCCAGCACGAACAGCGCATCGTCCAGGCGCTGCAGGCCGTGCCGGAGCCCACCCCCGCCAAGGTCAGGAAGACCCTGAACGACCTCGGCTACATCGACGAACGCATCCACGGCCTCGCGCAGGACGGCAAGGTCACCCGCTTCCGCCTCGACCTGCGCGAGAACGGCGGCCGACTCTGCGAGGAGGGCTTGGCGGCGGGTGCGGAAACGGAGCTCTCCCCCTGTGTCGCCCCCGCCACCGGACCCTTCACCGTGGAGAGTCCAGGGAAGCAGGACGGCGCCCCGCGGTGAGTACGGCTGTCCGGCGCCCGGCGGATACGCCGCGTCCGGCGGCCACGGGCAGCCCGTCCCCGTCCCCACCCCCGACAGGACCCCACCGGCAGCCCCGGCCCCAGTCCCAGCCCCCGCAGCGCCGACGGCGACGACCTCTCACCCCGCCCCGGGGCCGGGTGAGAGCAACGTTCCCTTCCGGTCATCCACAGCCCCACCGGCCCGAAACGCGTCCTCCCTACCGTCGGTGCAACCGAGCCGTGGAGCACCGTGGAGGCGTCATGACTGTCCCTGGCGGCCGCTGGATCCAGCACTGGGATCCGGAGGACGAGACCTTCTGGAAGGAGACGGGGGAGCGGGTCGCCCGGCGGAACCTGTTCTTCTCCGTCCTCTCCGAGCACATCGGGTTCTCGGTCTGGACGCTGTGGTCCGTGCTGGTGCTCTTCATGGGGCCGGAGTACGGGCTGACGCCGGCCGACAAGTTCCTGCTGACGTCCGTGGTGACGCTCGTCGGGGCCGTCGTGCGGGTGCCGTACACCTTCGCCGTCGCGGTCTTCGGCGGGCGGAACTGGACGATCGTCTCCGCCGGGCTGCTGCTCGTGCCGACCACGGCGGCCTTCCTGGTCATGGAACCGGGGACGTCCTTCTCGACCTTCCTCCTCGTCGGGCTGCTGGCCGGCATCGGCGGCGGCAACTTCGCCTCCTCCATGACCAACATCAACGCCTTCTTCCCACTCCGGAAGAAGGGCTGGGCGCTCGGCCTCAACGCCGGGGGCGGGAACATCGGCGTGCCGGTCATCCAGCTGGCCGCGCTCGCGATCATCGGGGCGGGCGGCGGGCCGCGGGTGCTGCTCGGCGTCTACATCCCGCTGATCCTTCTCGCCGCCGTCCTCGCCGCCCGCTTCATGGACAACCTCGCCTCCGTGAAGAACGACACCGGGGCCGCCAAGGACGCCGCCCGGGACGCCCACACCTGGATCATGGCCGTGCTCTACATCGGCACGTTCGGGTCGTTCATCGGGTACAGCTTCGCCTTCGGTCAGGTGCTGCAGACCCAGTTCGGGCGGAGCCCGCTGCAGGCGGCGTACCTGACCTTCATCGGACCACTGCTCGGCTCCCTCATCCGGCCGCTGGGCGGCAGGCTCGCCGACCGGTACGGCGGCGCGCGGATCACGCTGTGGAACTTCGTCGCGATGGCCGCCGCCACCGCCGTACTCGTCGCGGCCAGCATGGCGAAGTCCCTCGGGCTGTTCGTCGCCGTGTTCGTGGTGCTGTTCGTGCTCAGCGGGCTCGGCAACGGCTCGACGTTCAAGATGATCCCCGGCATCTTCCAGCGCAAGGCGCTCGCCGAGGGGCTGACGGGGGAGGAGGCCGTGGCGTACGGGCGGCGGCTCTCCGGTGCCTCCATGGGGCTGATCGGCGCGGTCGGCGCGCTCGGCGGCGTCGCCATCAACCTCGCCTTCCGGCAGTCCTTCCTCTCCGTCGGCTCGGGCACCGGCGCCTTCGTCGCCTTCCTCGCCTTCTACGCCGTCTGCTTCGCCGTCACATGGGCGGTATACCTTCGCCGTCCGGCCGCGGGGACGCCGGACGGCCCGGCGGGCCCGGCGCGGACGAAGGCGCGTCCCAATTACGCCGAGGTATGACGTAACACTGGTGACATGAAGCGGAACCGAGCCTGTCACGCACCGTTGACAGGCTCGGTCGCCGTGCAGGAAGTACGACGACCGGGACGATCGGGGCGACAGTGATGGACGACGAACAGCGGCGACCCGACCACGGACCCCTCGCCGGATTCACCGTGGGCGTGACCGCCGCCCGCCGGGCCGACGAGCTGGGCGCGCTGCTCCAGCGGCGCGGTGCCGCCGTCCTGCACGCGCCGGCGCTCAGGATCGTGCCGCTCGCCGACGACAGCGAGCTGCTGGCCGCGACCAAGCAGCTGATCGACCAGGCGCCGGACGTCGTCGTGGCCACCACCGCCATCGGTTTCCGGGGGTGGGTCGAGGCCGCCGACGGGTGGGGACTCGGCGACGCCCTGCTGGCGCGGCTGCGCGCGGTGGAGCTCCTCGCGCGCGGACCCAAGGTCAAGGGCGCGGTCCGGGCCGCCGGGCTGACGGAGGAGTGGTCGCCGGCCTCCGAGTCGATGGCCGAGGTGCTGGACCGGCTGCTGGAGCAGGGCGTCGACGGCCGCCGGATCGCCGTACAGCTGCACGGTGAGCCGCTGCCCGGGTTCGTGGAGGCGCTGCGGGCGGGCGGCGCGGAGGTGGTGGGCGTGCCCGTCTACCGGTGGCTGCCGCCGGAGGACCTCGGGCCCGTGGACCGGCTGCTGGACGCGGCCGTCTCGCGCGGCGTGGACGCCGTGACGTTCACCAGCGCGCCCGCCGCCGCGTCCCTGCTCTCCCGCGCCGAGGAGCGCGGCATGCTGCCCGAGCTGCTCGCCGCCCTCGGGCACGACGTGCTGGCGGCCGTCGTCGGCCCGGTCACCGCGGTGCCGCTCCAGGCGCACGGCGTCGACACGGTCCAGCCCGAGCGCTTCCGGCTCGGCCCCCTCGTCCAGCTGCTGTGCCGGGAACTCCCGGCCCGCGCCCGCGCCCTGCCGGTCGCCGGGCACCGGCTGGAGATCCGCGGGCACGCGGTCCTCGTCGACGGGGAGCTCAGGGCGGTGCCGCCCGCCGGGATGTCCCTGCTGCGGGCCCTGTCCCGGCGGCCGGGCTGGGTCGTCCCCCGCGCGGAGCTGCTGCGCGCCCTGCCGGGCACCGGCCGCGACGAACACGCCGTCGAGACGGCGATGGCCCGCCTGCGTACGTCCCTCGGCGCGCCGAAGCTGATCCAGACGGTGGTGAAACGCGGCTACCGCCTGGCCCTGGACCCGGCCACGGACGCCAAGTACACGGACGGCTGACCCGCGGCGCCGGAAATCCGCTGCCCGGGCGCGCGGGCGCACACGCGGGCCTCCGGCCGGAGGCGGTACGAGGGGTTCCGGGCGCGGGGGCGGGCAGGCACTGTAGAGGGAGCGGTCCGCCCGCTCCCCTTCCCGGCCCGTTCCGCCGGGCGACCCTAGGCGGTGACAGGAACATGGCACTGGGTACGGCCACCGACCCGTACGAGCTGCGGTTCGACACCGGGCGGATCTGCCTGGACCTCATCGCCACCACCCACCCCGTGGAGCGGCTCGCCTCCGTCGAGGTGCTGCGTGCCTGGATCACCGGCTCCGGGCTCGTCCCGCCCGGCACCCCGCTGGCCCACGCCGACGCGTCCTGGCTGGCCGGCTTCCGCGAACTGCGCCTCCAGACCGCCCGTCTGATCCGTTCCAGGGCCGCGCCCGGCGCCCACCCGTACGCCCTCGCCCTCGCCCGCGTCAACGGACTCGCCCTCGCCGCACCCCCGGCCCCGCGCGCGGTCCGCGGCGAGGACGGCGCGCTGGTGCGGGAGTTGACCGGCCCGCCGGAGTGCGCGGCGCTGCTCGGGGCCCTCGCCCGGGACGTGGTGGAACTGCTCACCGACCCCGTCGCACGGGCCGGCCTCAGGCAGTGCGCGGGCGACAACTGCCCGATCGTGTACGTGGACACCTCCCGCGGACGCCGCCGGCGCTGGTGCTCCAGCGAGCTCTGCGGCAACCGGGAGCGCGTCGCCCGGCACCGCCGCCGCGCCGCCCTCGCCCGATAAGTCGTTCCGCGCCCCGTTCGTCACGCCGCCCCCGAGAAACCGTCACCTCGCTTTGAACGCCCCGGACTTCACGTCCGTACCGAATGGGCGAGCGACCGACTGGGGGAACCCCCGGACATCGGAGGTGGGCGTGCGCAAGGATTCCGTCGTGGCCGGTGAACGTGGTGCGAGGGCCCGACATCGCATGCCCCAGTCGTCCTCGGAGCCCGACGAGGAGCTGATGCGCGCCCTGTACCGGGAGCACGCGGGCCCCTTGCTGGCGTACGTGCTGCGTCTGGTGGCGGGGGACCGGCAGCGCGCCGAGGACGTCGTCCAGGAGACGCTCATCCGTGCCTGGAAGAACGCCGGTCAGCTCAACCGTGCGACCGGATCGGTACGCCCCTGGCTGGTGACGGTCGCCCGGCGCATCGTCATCGACGGCCACCGCAGCCGGCAGGCCCGGCCGCAGGAGGTCGATCCGTCGCCGCTGGAGGTCATCCCCGCGGAGGACGAGATCGACAAGGCGCTGTGGCTGATGACGCTGTCGGACGCGCTCGACGACCTGACCCCGGCCCACCGGGAGGTCCTCGTCGAGACGTACTTCAAGGGGCGTACCGTCAATGAGGCGGCGCAGACACTCGGCATACCCAGCGGCACCGTGCGCTCCCGGGTGTTCTACGCCCTGCGTTCGATGAAGCTGGCTCTGGAGGAGCGGGGGGTGACGGCGTGATGAGCGGGTACGGGGGAGTTCAGGGTTTCGGCGGGGGATTCGGCCCGGGCGATACGGGTAGTTCTGCCCCCATGCAGGGATCACCGGCGCCGGACGAGCACGAGACCGTCGGCGCCTACGCCCTCGGCATCCTGGACGACGCGGAGGCGACCGCCTTCGAGGCGCACCTCGCCGGCTGCGAATGGTGCGCCCGGCAACTCGACGAGCTGGCCGGGATGGAGCCGATGATGGCCGCGCTCGCCGGCCTGCCGGGCGCCGGGACGCCCGCGGTCGCCGAGTCGCTGACGGCGCGGCCGAGCCCGCGGCTGGCGGAGAAGCTCGTCGACGAGGTCGCCGAACGCCGCGCGCGCAAACGCCGCCGCAACTTCTACCTGGTGGGCACCGCGGCCGCGCTGATCATCGGCGGGCCCTTCGCCGCCGTGGCGACCACCGACGCAGGCGGCGGTGACGGCGGTGGCCGCGGCACCGAGGCGGTGCGGCCGGCCGCGGGCACCGCCGAGTCCGCCTTCGCCGCCCTGCCCGACCGCGTCACGGCGACCGACCCGTCCACCCGGGTCAGCGCGACCGTGGCCCTGGAGAAGAAACCCTGGGGCACGGGCACGGTCCTGGAACTCAAGAACCTCAAGGGCCCCGAGAAGTGCTCCCTGATCGCCGTCGGCAAGAACGGCGAACGCGAGACGGTCACCTCCTGGTCCGTCCCGGACTGGGGCTACGGCATTCCGGACGCCGCCGGCGACAAGGGCGGAAAACCCCTCTACGTGCAGGGCGGCGCCGCCTTCGACCCCAACGAGATCGACCACTTCGAGGTCATGACCTTCGACGGGGAGCGTCTGGTGGAGGTGGACGCGTAGGCCCGCCGCGGTACCGGCGTAGCTTCCGGCGCCCCCTTCGCGTACCTTTGACGGCTGCCCAGCACGTCAGAAGGGGGCCCGGTGGCCGCACAGGCTCAGCAGGACTCAGCGGTCGACTCGGTTCACGGCGCCGCGGGGGAAGCCGTACCCGACTCCGTACGGGAGGACTCCGTACGGGACCGAGAGATCAGCGTGGAACAGGCACACCTGGACCGGGTGTACCGCCGCCTCGAGGAGAAGATCGACGAGGCCGAGTTCCTCATGCACGACGCCGCGCAGCGCGGCCACGTCGGCACGCCCGGCGCGCTGGCCGAGCGCGACGCGCAGGTCTTCCGGGCCGGCATCCACCTCAACCGCCTGAACAACGAGTTCGAGGACTTCCTCTTCGGCCGGATCGACCTGCTCCTCGGCAAGGACGGAAAGAAGGGCCCGGACGGCGCGTACACGGCGGTCGAGCCCGCCGAGGGCGCCCTCGGGCCCGACAACACCGCCGACATCGCCGAGACCCTGCACATCGGCCGCATCGGCGTCCTGGACGAGGACTACGCCCCGCTGGTCATCGACTGGCGGGCGCCCGCCGCGGCCCCCTTCTACCGGTCCACGCCGGTCGACCCGGGCCGGGTCGTGCGCCGCCGGGTGATCCGCTCCAAGGGGCGGCGCGTCCTCGGTGTCGAGGACGACCTGATGCGGCCCGAGATCACGGCCCGCCTGGACGGCGAGGAGCTGGCCGTCGTCGGCGACGGCGCCCTGATGGCCGCCCTCGGCCAGGCCCGTACGCACTCCATGCGGGACATCGTCGCCTCCATCCAGGCCGAGCAGGACCTCGTCATCCGCGCCCCCGCCGCCTCCGTGACGTACGTCGAGGGCGGCCCCGGCACCGGCAAGACCGCCGTCGCCCTGCACCGGGCGGCGTACCTGCTCTACCAGGACCGGCGCCGGTACGCGGGCGGCATCCTGATCGTCTCGCCGACCCCTCTGCTGGTGGCGTACACCGAGGGCGTGCTGCCCTCCCTCGGCGAGGAGGGGCAGGTCGCCATCCGCGCGATCGGCTCCCTGGTCGACGGCGCCGAGGCCACGCTGTACGACTCCCCGGCCACCGCCCGCGCCAAGGGCTCCTCCCGCATGCTCAGGGTGCTGCGCCGGGCCGCGCGCGGGGCACTGGAGCCGAGCGACTCGCCGTCCCTGCTCAGGGTCGTCGCCTTCGGCCGGCGGCTCGAACTGGAGGCCGAGGAGCTGGCCGGCATCCGCCGCACCGTCCTCGGCGGCACCGCACCGGTCAACCTGCTGCGCCCCCGCGCCCGCCGGCTGCTCCTGGACGCCCTGTGGGCCAAGTCGGGCGCCGGTACCCGGCACAGCGACCCCGAGCTGGCCGCCGAGCTGCGCTCCTCCTTCGACGAGGACGTCAGCTCCGAGGACTCCTTCACCGGCTTCCTCGACGCCTGGTGGCCGGAGCTGACCCCCGGGGCCGTGCTGGCGGCCATGGCGGACGAGCGGAGGCTGGGCCGCTGGGCGCGCCGCGTGCTCAACCCGGGCGAGGTCCGCAAGGTGGCCCGCTCGCTGCGGCGTGAGGGTCACTCCGTGCACGACATCGCCCTGCTCGACGAGCTCCAGGCGATCGTCGGCACCCCGGCCCGCCCCCGCAAGCGGCGCGAGCTGGACCCGCTGGACCAGCTCACCGGCCTGGACGAGCTGATGCCGCAGCGCGAGGAGACCCAGTGGGAGCGCGCCGAGCGCCTCGCCCAGGAACGCACCGAGTACGCGCACGTCATCGTCGACGAGGCCCAGGACCTCACCCCCATGCAGTGGCGGATGGTGGGCCGCCGCGGCCGGCACGCCACGTGGACGGTCGTCGGCGACCCGGCGCAGTCCTCCTGGTCCGACCCCGACGAGGCGGCGGCGGCCCGCGACGAGGCCCTGGGCACCCGTCCGCGCCGCCGCTTCGAGCTGACCGTCAACTACCGCAACCCGGCGGAGATCGCCGAGCTGGCGGCCAAGGTGCTCGCCCTCGCCATGCCCGGCTCCCCGTCCCCGACGGCGGTGCGGTCGACGGGCGTGGAGCCGCGCTTCGCGGTGGCGGCGGACGGTCTCGCGGAGTCGGTGCGGGCGGAGGCGGCCCGGCTGCTCGGCCTCGTCGACGGCACCGTCGGCGTCGTGGTCGCCATGAACCGCCGCGAGGAGGCCCGGCGCTGGCTGGCCGGGCTCGGCGACCGCGTGGTGGCGCTGGGCAGCCTGGAGGCCAAGGGCCTGGAGTACGACGCCACGGTCGTCGTCTCCCCGGCCGAGATCGCCGACGAGTCGCCCGCCGGCCTGCGCGTGCTGTACGTCGCCCTGACCCGGGCCACCCAGCAGCTGACGGTCGTCTCCTGCGAGCGGGACGAGCCGGACGCGGCCGGGGTGCCGGACCTGCTGCGCGACTGAGGCGCCGGGACGGACCCCGGACATGCGGGAGGCCCGCGCCGTCGGACGGCGCGGGCCTCTCGTCTTTCGTTTAGGTGGCACCGACCCGCCATGCTCGCCTCGCGGCAAGTGGTCGCTCGTAGCGACGAAGGTTGGGCCCGGGGGCTTGGATCGGGCCGGTGCCACGTCCAAGGTAACAAACGATCCCCGCAAGACGATTCCCGTCCCCCGGGCTTCTTTCCCGGGCCGGTTTCCCTCTTCCGTCGACCCGCTACTTCTCGTATGGTGGAAGTAGTTTTCCGAAAGTGTCCTCACCGATGGTGGACGGCGCGCGAACACAAAGTTCGCAATCCCGGGGTGGCTACCACGTACTCAGTGGTAGGTGCGACGATCGGACGGCACAACGCAGTTACACGGTGAAAGCAGAGGAAGTCGGCCATGGCAACGGCGCCCAGCGTCTCCTACTCGATGACGGTCCGACTGGAGGTGCCCGCGGGCGGGACAGCGGTCTCGCAGCTCACCACCGCGGTGGAGTCCGCCGGCGGCTCGGTCACCGGCCTCGACGTCACGGCCTCCGGCCACGACAAGCTCCGTATCGACGTCACGATCGCGGCCGGCTCGACCTCCCACGCGGAGGAGATCGTCGAGCAGCTGCGCGGCATCGAGGGCGTCAGCCTGGGCAAGGTCTCCGACCGTACCTTCCTCATGCACCTCGGCGGCAAGATCGAGATGGCGTCGAAGCACCCCATCCGCAACCGTGACGACCTGTCCATGGTCTACACGCCCGGTGTGGCCCGCGTCTGCATGGCGATCGCCGAGAACCCCGAGGACGCCCGCCGCCTCACCATCAAGCGCAACTCCGTTGCGGTCGTGACGGACGGCTCGGCGGTGCTGGGCCTCGGCAACATCGGCCCGAAGGCCGCGCTGCCGGTCATGGAGGGCAAGGCGGCCCTGTTCAAGCGCTTCGCCGGCATCGACGCCTGGCCGCTCTGCCTCGATACCCAGGACACCGACGCGATCGTCGAGATCGTCAAGGCCATCGCCCCGGGCTTCGCCGGCATCAACCTCGAGGACATCTCCGCGCCCCGCTGCTTCGAGATCGAGGCCCGGCTGCGCGAGGCCCTCGACATCCCCGTCTTCCACGACGACCAGCACGGCACCGCCATCGTCGTCCTCGCCGCCCTGACCAACGCCCTGCGCGTCGTCGACAAGCCCATCGAGAACGTACGGGTCGTCATGTCCGGTGCCGGCGCGGCCGGTACGGCCATCCTGAAGCTGCTGCTCGCCGCCGGCGTCAAGAACGCCGTCGTCGCCGACATCCACGGCGTCGTGCACGCCGGCCGCGCCGACCTCGTCGACGCCGCGCCGGAGTCGGCGCTGCGCTGGATCGCCGACAACACCAACCCCGAGGGCCTCACCGGCACCCTGAAGGAGGCCGTGCACGGCGCCGACGTCTTCATCGGCGTCTCGGCCCCCAACGTCCTGGACGGCGAGGACGTGGCCGCCATGGCGGACGGCGCGATCGTGTTCGCGCTCGCGAACCCCGACCCCGAGGTCGACCCGGCCGTCGCCCGCCAGACCGCGGCGGTCGTCGCCACCGGCCGCTCCGACTTCCCGAACCAGATCAACAACGTGCTGGTCTTCCCCGGTGTGTTCCGCGGTCTGCTGGACGCCCAGTCCCGGACGGTCAACACCGAGATGATGCTGGCCGCCGCGCAGGCCCTCGCGGCCGTGGTGACGGAGGACGAGATCAACCCGAACTACATCATCCCCAGCGTCTTCAACGACAAGGTCGCCGGTGCCGTCGCGGGTGCCGTGCGGGACGCGGCCAAGGCCGCCGGAGTGGTGGCGTAGCAGCCGGACGGAGTGTGTGCGGCCTGTGACGTGGTGGTGAGGATCACCACGGCGGGCCGCCCCTCCGGCGCGTCGTGGGGCGTGGGGCCTTGAATCGCCCTCTAGGGTTGCGCAAGGCTCAGGCCCTCTCATCGTGTGACTCCCAAGGGTGTTCTCACGACTCCTGGGGGTGCCGGATTGGCTTTACCGCCGCAGGTGGAGGCAGGATGCCTCCCTGGGCGCGAGGGTCTGACGACCGACCCGGGTCCGGGGAATGTCCGAGGGCCCTGGCAGCATCGGCATCGCTGTGCCCAACATGCGGCTCCGCCGCGTGGCACGCCTCAACGGCAAGAAGAACACGGGAGTAACAACATGAACCGCAGTGAGCTGGTGGCCGCGCTGGCCGACCGCGCCGAGGTGACCCGCAAGGACGCCGACGCCGTGCTGGCCGCGTTCGCCGAGGTTGTCGGCGACATCGTCTCCAAGGGCGACGAGAAGGTCACCGTCCCCGGCTTCCTGACCTTCGAGCGCACCCACCGTGCCGCTCGCACCGCCCGCAACCCGCAGACCGGCGAGCCGATCCAGATTCCGGCCGGCTACAGCGTCAAGGTCTCCGCGGGCTCCAAGCTGAAGGAAGCCGCGAAGGGCAAGTGACCCTGATGTGAAAGGGGCGGCCACCTGCGGGTGGCCGCCCCTTTCATGTCCGCGCGCCGTCGGCGCGGGTCCGTGCCGTCAGCCGAGCGCCTTGCCCGGCAGCTCGACCTTCGCGCCCAGCTCCACGAGCTTCTCCATGAAGTTCTCGTAGCCCCGGTTGATCAGGTCGATGCCGTGCACCCGGGAGGTGCCCTGGGCCGCGAGGGCGGCGATGAGGTACGAGAACCCGCCGCGCAGATCGGGGATGACCAGGTCGGCGCCCTCCAGCCTGGTCGGGCCGGACACGACGGCCGAGTGCAGGAAGTTGCGCTGGCCGAAGCGGCAGTGGGAGCCGCCGAGGCACTCGCGGTAGAGCTGGATGTGCGCGCCCATCTGGTTGAGCGCGGAGGTGAAGCCGAGACGGGACTCGTAGACCGTCTCGTGGACGATGGACAGGCCCGTGGCCTGCGTCAGGGCGACCACCAGGGGCTGCTGCCAGTCCGTCTGGAAGCCGGGGTGCACGTCCGTCTCCAGGGCGATGGACTTCAGCTGGCCGCCCGGGTGCCAGAAGCGGATGCCCTCGTCGTCGATCTCGAAGGCGCCGCCCACCTTCCGGAAGGTGTTCAGGAACGTCATCATCGAGCGCTGCTGGGCGCCGCGGACGTAGACGTTGCCCTCGGTCGCCAGCGCCGCCGACGCCCAGGAGGCGGCCTCCAGGCGGTCCGAGAGGGCACGGTGGGTGTAGCCGCCGAGCTCGTCCACACCGGTGATGCGGATCGTGCGGTCGGTGTCCATCGCGATGATCGCGCCCATTTTCTGCAGGACGCAGATCAGGTCCTCGATCTCCGGCTCCACGGCCGCGTTGGACAGCTCCGTGACGCCCTCGGCCAGTACGGCCGTCAGCAGCACCTGCTCGGTCGCGCCCACGGACGGGTACGGCAGGTTGATCTTCGTGCCGCGCAGCCGCTGCGGGGCCTCCAGGTACTGGCCGTCCGCCCGCTTCTCGATCTTCGCGCCGAACTGCCGCAGCACGTCGAAGTGGAAGTCGATGGGCCGGCCGCCGATGTCGCAGCCGCCCAGACCCGGGATGAAGGCGTGTCCGAGGCGGTGCAGCAGCGGGCCGCAGAACAGGATCGGGATGCGCGACGAGCCCGCGTGGGCGTCGATGTCGGCGACGTTCGCGCTCTCCACGTGGGTCGGGTCGAGCACCAGCTCGCCGGGCTCCTCGCCCGGACGGACGGTCACCCCGTGCAGTTGCAGCAGTCCGCGTACGACCCGCACGTCGCGGATGTCCGGCACATTGCGCAGCCGGCTCGGCGCACTGCCCAGCAGGGCGGCCACCATGGCCTTCGGCACGAGGTTCTTCGCACCGCGGACCCGGAGCTCGCCCTCCAGCGGGGTTCCGCCGTGGACAAGCAGTACGTCATCAGCGCCGTTGACGGTCATGAATCTCGCGTTCCGTGGGGGTTGGGCAGGGGCCAGAAGGGAAAGGGTAATCGCCTCGCACCCCCCTGGAGTAAGCCCGTGCGCGGTCGGACAACGTCATAGGTGTGTCACAACACGAACCGTTCCCCGGTGGGCACGTGCGGTCACCGCGACGGGGCGCGCGCGGCGTCCGCGTTCACCCCCGTGCCCCCGATTGCCTCCCCACGGGAGGGGAACATGCGGGATCATGTCTGGCATGACCGAGGTGTCCTCGCTCACAGGGCGGCTGCTCGTGGCAACACCCGCACTGGCGGACCCGAACTTCGAGCGCGCGGTGGTGCTCCTTCTCGACCACGACGAGGAGGGCTCCCTCGGTGTCGTCCTCAACCGCCCGACGCCGGTCGGCGTGGGCGACATCCTGGAGGGCTGGGCCGACCTGACCGGCGAACCCGGCGTCGTCTTCCAGGGCGGCCCGGTGTCGCTCGACTCGGCCCTGGGCGTCGCCGTCGTCCCCGGCGGGGCGGCCGGAGAGGCGGCGCCGCTGGGCTGGCGCCGGGTGCACGGCGCGATCGGCCTGGTCGACCTGGAGGCGCCGCCGGAGCTGCTGGCCCCCGCCCTGGGGGCGCTGCGGATCTTCGCCGGGTACGCAGGCTGGGGCCCCGGCCAGCTGGAGGACGAGCTGTCGGAGGGCGCCTGGTACGTGGTCGAGTCCGAGCCCGGCGACGTGTCCTGCCCGGTCCCCGACAGACTCTGGCGCGAGGTGCTGCGCCGCCAGCGGGGCGAACTGGCGATGGTGGCGACGTATCCGGACGACCCGTCTCTCAACTGAAGCGTGTGAGCTTCAGTACCCTTGGCGGTTATGAGCACTCTCGAGCCCGAGCGCGGGACTGGTACGGGGACCCTCGTAGAGCCGACGCCGCAGACCTCCCACGGTGACGGTGACCACGAGCGCTTCGCCCATTACGTCCAGAAGGACAAGATCATGGCGAGCGCCCTCGACGGCACCCCCGTCGTGGCGCTGTGCGGCAAGGTCTGGGTGCCGGGCCGCGACCCGAAGAAGTACCCGGTCTGCCCCATGTGCAAGGAGATCTACGAGTCCATGAGCGGCGGCGGTGACGAGGGCAAGGGCGGCGACAAGAAGAAGTAGCAGCTCTCCCGACCGAGGTCCCCAAGGCCCCTGGAGCGTGCCCGCGCGCGCTCCGGGGGCCTTCGTGCGTCACGAACCGGTCGAGACCTCTTGTGGACATGTTCATGTACTCCCTACCCTCCTGCTTGTTGTGCAGAGCGAAACCGTCATTGCATATGCTGCAACGCACGCCCGGAGGAACACTCCATGAAGCTCGCCCCCCGCCTGGCCGTACTGCTGGCCGCCGCCGTCGTCACCGCGACCGCCTGCGCCCCCCAGACGTCCGACAACTCCTCCTCCGGCGAGGACGAGAAGAGCGGCACGCTGCGCGTCTGGCTCTTCCAGGAGGTCAACACCAAGCCGAAGGAGAAGGTCGTCGACGCCGTCCTGGCCGGCTTCGAGAAGGCGCACGACGACACGGAGGTCGACGTCGAGTACATCCCCGTCGAGACCCGCGCCCAGCGCATCAAGGCCGCCTTCAACGACCCCGCCAGCGCCCCCGACGTCATCGAGTACGGCAACACCGACACCGCCGGCTACGTCAAGGACGGCGGACTCCTGGACGTCACCGAGGAGTTCGGGGCCTGGGACGAGGCCGAGGACACCGACCCCACCGCCCGGCAGTCCGTCACCGTGGACGGCAAGATCTACGGCGCCCCCTACTTCGTCGGAGTCCGCGCCCTGTACTACCGGACCGACGTCTTCGACGAACTCGGCCTGAAGCCCCCCGAGTCGCTGGACGAACTGGCGTCCACCGCGAAGCAGATCCGCGACGCGAAGCCCGGCCTGTACGGCATCGCGGTCGGCGGCGCCTACACCTACGGCGCGATGCCCTTCATCTGGGCGAACGGCGGCGAACTCGCCACCGGCAAGGGCGGCTCGTACGCCTCGGCGATCGACAGCGCCGCCGCCCAGAAGGGCATCGAGGCGTACACGTCCCTCTTCGGCGACGACAACTGCCCCGCCGCCAAGTGCGCCGGCATGGGCGGCAACGACACCGTCACCGCCTTCGCCTCCGGCAAGGCGGCCATGGCGATCGGCGGGGACTTCAGCCGCCAGGCCGTGGAGGCCGGGAAGGCGAAGGGCAAGTACGCGGTCGTGCCGCTGCCCGGAGCCGAGCCCGGCTCGATCGCCCCGGCCTTCGCGGGCGGCAACAACATCGGCGTCCTGAAGAGCACCTCGCACCGCACCCTCGCCGTCGACCTGATGAAGCGGCTCGCGTCGAAGCGGGCGCAGGGCGAGCTGTTCGACGCGATGGGCTTCCTGCCCACCTTCACGGACGTACGGCAGCGGGTCGCGGCCGAGGAGCCGTTCGTGAAGCCGTTCGTCGACACCCTCGCCGCGGGCACGAAGTTCGTGCCGGCCTCGGCCGCCTGGGCGGCGATCGACTCGTCGCAGGTGCTGCCGACCCTGTTCCAGGAGGTGGTCAGCGGCAAGAAGGACGTGGGCGCCGCCGCCGGGGACGCGGCCCGGAAGATGGACGACGCGTTCGGCTCCGCCGGGTGACGGGGGTGCCCAGTAGCCCGGGGGGTGCGGTGCGTTCGCGGCCGCGGGTCCGTAGTGGCCTGTCGCGCCCAGGCGGCGGTAGCCGCACATCCAAGACGGCCCCGCGCCCCTTTGGACGCTCCTCCCGTGTTCCTTGGTTGTATCTCGCCCCCGCGCTCGTGGTCCTCGGCGGGCTGCTCGTCTACCCCGTCTACCAGCTCGGGCTGATCTCCTTCCTGGAGTACACGCAGGCCCAGGTGTCCGGTGGGGAACCGACCACCTTCAAGGGGTTCGGGAACTACGCCGAGCTGTTCGGAGACGGCGAGTTCTGGCGGGTGCTGCTGGCCACCGTCGTGTTCGCGGCGGCCTGCGTCGTGTCGACGCTGGCCGTCGGGTGCGCGCTCGCCGTGCTGCTCACCCGGGTGCGTGCCGTGCCGCGGCTCGCGCTGATGCTCGCCGCCCTCGGGGCGTGGGCGACCCCCGCGGTCACCGGGTCGACGGTGTGGCTGCTGCTGTTCGACCCGGACTTCGGGCCCGTCAACCGGATGCTGGGGCTCGGCGACCACTCCTGGACGTACGGGCGCTACAGCGCCTTCGCCCTCGTCCTGCTCGAAGTGGTCTGGTGCTCCTTCCCGTTCGTCATGGTCACCGTCTACGCCGGCATCCGCGCCGTCCCGGCGGAGGTGCTGGAGGCCGCCGCGCTCGACGGCGCCTCCCAGTGGCGCATCTGGCGGTCGGTGCTCGCCCCGATGCTCCGGCCGATCCTGGTGGTCGTCACCATCCAGTCGGTCATCTGGGACTTCAAGGTCTTCACCCAGATCTACGTCATGACGAACGGCGGCGGCATCGCCGGCCAGAACCTCGTCCTCAACGTCTACGCCTACCAGAAGGCGTTCGCGTCCTCGCAGTACAGCCTCGGCTCCGCGATCGGCGTCGTGATGCTGCTGATCCTGCTCGCCGTGACGCTGGTCTACCTGCGGCTGCTGCGCCGCCAGGGGGAGGAGCTGTGAATCTTCCGCGCGCGCGGGTGCGCCGTCCGTGGCGGCTGGCGGCCGAGGTGTCGGCGCTGCTGATCGCGGTCGTGGTGGCCTTCCCGCTGTACTGGATGGTGCTGAGCGCCTTCAGACCGGCAGGGGAGATCGAGTCGAGTGAGCCGCGGCCGTGGACCCTGGCGCCCTCCCTGGACTCCTTCCGGCGGGTCTTCGGGCAGCAGGAATTCGGACGCTACTTCCTCAACAGCCTGCTGGTGGCGGGCACCGTCGTGATCGCCTCGGCGCTCATCGCGTTCCTCGCGGCGACCGCGGTGACGCGTTTCCGGTTCCGTTTCCGGACCACCCTGCTGATCATGTTCCTGGTGGCCCAGATGGTGCCCGTGGAGGCGCTCACGATTCCGCTGTTCTTCCTCATGCGGGACTTCGGCCAGCTGAACACGCTGGGTTCGCTGATCCTGCCCCACATCGCCTTCTCGCTGCCGTTCGCGATCTGGATGCTGCGGGGCTTCGTGAAAGCGGTGCCCGAGGCCCTGGAGGAGGCCGCCTACATCGACGGGGCGAGCCGGGCGCGCTTTCTGTGGCAGATCCTTTTCCCGCTGGTCTTCCCGGGGCTGGTGGCCACCAGCGTCTTCTCCTTCATCTCGACCTGGAACGACTTCCTGTTCGCGAAGTCGTTCATCATCAGCGACACCTCCCAGTCGACGCTGCCGATGGCGCTGCTGGTCTTCTACAAGCCGGACGACCCGGACTGGGGCGGAGTGATGGCCGCTTCCACGGTGATGACGATTCCGGTGCTGGTCTTCTTCGTACTCGTGCAACGACGACTCGTCTCCGGCCTCGGCGGAGCGGTGAAGGACTGAGGACTGACATGACAGACGTGACCGACGACACGGACGTGATTCCCCGGCCCCGGCAGGTGGCGCTCCACGGCGGCGGCTTCTTCGAACTGGGACCGGACACCAAGGTGGTGGCGGGCGACGGCACGCAGGACACCGAACGCTGGCTGCGCGCCACGCTGGGCGCGGCCACCGGCCTGCCGCTCGCGCCGGGGCAGGGCGAGGAGAACACCGTCCGCCTGTCCCTCGACGGGAAGACGGCAGCCGAGGGCTACCGCCTCGACGTCACACCGGCCGGCGTGCACCTCGCGGGCGGCGGCCCGGCCGGCCTCTCCTGGGGCGCCCAGACGCTCCGGCAACTGCTCGGACCGGACGCCTTCCGGCGCGCGCCGCTGCCCGGCCGCCGGTGGCGGCTGCCGACGGTCCGCGTCGAGGACGCGCCCCGGTTCCCCTGGCGGGGCCTGATGCTGGACGTCGCCCGGCACTTCATGCCGAAGGAAGGCGTCCTGCGTTACCTGGACCTGATGGCCGCCCACAAACTCAACGTCCTGCACTTCCACCTGACCGACGACCAGGGCTGGCGCATCGAGATCGAACGCCACCCGAAGCTCACCGAGACCGGCTCCTGGCGGGCGCGCACCAAATTCGGCCACCGGGCCTCGCCGCTCTGGGAGGACAAACCCCACGGCGGCTACTACACCCAGGACGACATCCGGGAGATCGTCGCCTACGCGGCCGAACGGCACATCACCGTCGTCCCCGAAATCGACGTTCCCGGACATTCGCAGGCCGCCATCGCCGCGTATCCGGAACTCGGCAACACGGATGTCGTCGACACCACCGCCCTCTCCGTCTGGGACACCTGGGGCATCTCCGAGAACGTACTCGCCCCCACCGACACCACCCTGCGTTTCTACGAGGGGGTGTTCGAGGAAGTGCTCGGGCTGTTCCCCTCGGAGTTCATCCACATCGGCGGCGACGAATGCCCCAAGGAGCAGTGGCGGCGCTCGGCCACCGCGCAGGCACGCATCGGGGAACTCGGCCTCGCCGACGAGGACGAACTCCAGTCCTGGTTCGTCCAGCACTTCGACACCTGGCTCGCCGCACGCGGACGGCGGCTCATCGGCTGGGACGAGATCCTGGAGGGCGGACTCGCCGAGGGCGCCGCCGTGTCCTCCTGGCGCGGGTACGCGGGCGGGGTCGCCGCCGCGCGCGCGGGACACGACGTCGTCATGTGCCCCGAGCAGCAGGTGTACCTGGACCACCGGCAGCACGCGGGCGAGGACGAACCGGTGCCGATCGGCTTCGTGCGCACCCTGGAGGACGTCTACCGGTTCGAGCCGGTTCCGGCGGAGCTGACGCCGGACGAGTCCGGACACGTGATCGGAACCCAGGCGAACGTGTGGACCGAGGTGATGGAGGACCAGGGGCGCGTGGACTACCAGACGTTCCCGAGGCTCGCCGCGTTCGCCGAGGTGGCCTGGAGCGCGCTGCCCGCCCCGGCGGACCGGGACTTCGCCGGGTTCGAGCGGCGGATGACCGCCCATTACCGCAGACTTGACGCCCTGGGCGTCGCCTACCGGCCGCCCGGCGGCCCGCTGCCCTGGCAGCGGCGGCCCGGAGTGCTCGGCCGGCCGATCGACGGCCCGCCACCGGACAAGTAAGGCGAACAGGGAAGGAACGCCCCGAAACCTCGCTGAAGAGTGGCAACTCCCGTTCGTCGTGCGCACCTCCGGCTGTCGGACGATTGACGGCGATCCCGCACGAAACGGACCGTCCCGCGGACGACATGGGCGAATGCCTCCTACCGGACCCCCGCGTCCGGGTCCTGCGAAGATGTGCCAGAGTTGCCACGTCCGCCCTGTGAGGTCGTACCGTACGGCCACATGGGCGGGACCAGGTGGGACAGCGGGAAGGGGCAGTCGGTTTGACCACGCACGCACCGCAGGCGGCGCAGGCCGTCACGCTGCCCACGACACTGGACGAGGCCGTGGCGGCGCTGGCCGCCGTGCCCGCCGCCGTTCCGGTCGCGGGCGGCACCGACCTGATGACCGCCGTCAACTCCGGGCAGCTCAGGCCCGCCGCGCTGGTGGGCCTCGGCCGGATCAGCGAGATCCGCGGCTGGCAGTACCAGGACGGTCACGCGCTGCTCGGCGCGGGACTCACCCACGCCCGCATGGGCCGCCCCGACTTCGCCGCGCTCATCCCGGCGCTCGCCGCCGCCGCGCGCGCCGCCGGACCGCCGCAGATCCGCAACGCGGGCACGCTGGGCGGCAACATCGCCTCGGCCTCCCCCACCGGCGACGCGCTGCCGGTGCTGGCCGCGCTGGAGGCGACGCTGATCATCGCCGGCGCGGACGGGGCCCGCCGGGAGATGCCGGTCTCGCACCTGCTGGCCGGCATGGAGATGCTCCGCGCGGGCGAACTCATCGGCTACGTGCGCGTGCCGCTGCTGCACGCGCCGCAGGTCTTCCTGAAGGCGACCGGCCGGACCGGCCCGGGCCGCGCGATGGCCTCCGTGGCGCTGGTCCTCGACCCCGCCCGGCGCGGGGTGCGGTGCGCGGTCGGCGCCATCGCGCCGATGCCGCTGCGCCCCCTGGAGGCCGAGCAGTGGGTGGCCTCCCTCATCGACTGGGACAACGGCCGCGCGATCGTCCCGGAGGCCCTGAGCGCCTTCGGCGAGTACGTCGCCGCCGCCTGCATCCCCGACGCGGCCCCGGCCGAGGACGGTTCCGTACCGCAGCTCCCGCCGGCCGTACTGCACCTGCGGCGCACCGTCGCCGCGCTGGCCCGACGAGCACTGGGGAGGGCGCTGTCGTGACCGACGACCAGCACGGCGACCAGCACGGAGAGGGCACGCCCCCGAGCGGCGGACGCTGGGACCCGCTGCCCCAGGGCGACTACGACGACGGCGCCACCGCCTTCTTCACACTCCCCGAGGGCGGTGTCGACGCGCTCCTGGCCTCCACCGACAGCCCGCTCGCCGCGCCCGGGCACGGCTACGTGCCGCCGCAGATCACGGTCGCGCCCGCCACGACCGCCGGCACCGACCCGGCGGCCACCGGCTCCTGGGCGATGCCGTCCGCACCCGTGGACGGCGCGCAGTGGCAGGTCCCGGACACGGGGCCGGAGTCCGCCGCCCACCACGGGTACGCCGAGTACCCGCAGCCGGACCCGTACGGAGGGAGCACGCCGTACGACACGGGCGCGCCGTACGGCACGGACGCGCCGTACGACACGGACGCCGGACAGGGCGACCGGTTCGCGTACCGGCCCGGGGCCACCGCCCAGTGGGACTTCTCCGAGGCGGCGGCCGCCGCGCCCGAGCCCGACGCCGCGTCCGGCAGGGACCTGCCCGGGCAGGACGTGACCGGTCAGTGGTCCATTCCCGTCGCCGACGGCGACCTTCCCGACGAGTCGGGAGAGTTCACCCAGTCGTCCCTGGCCGAGCAGTGGGGCGGCACCGCACCGGCCACCCTGCCCGGCGGCGCCCCCGCGCCCTGGGCGACCCAGCAGGCCGGGCAGCCCTGGGGCGACCGCCCGGCGGAGACCGCGCCGGCCGGCGCGGCACGCCCGGCCGAGCACCCGGCCGCGCCCGAGGCGCCCCGGCCGGCCGCCGCTCCGCACGCGGAGGCGCCCACGGAATCCGTCGAGGAGACCGGCCTCCCGGCCCCGGAGGCCGACGGGACGGCGGCCGATGAGCCCGAGGGGGCCGAGGAGGCCGTCGAGGGCCCCGGGGAGCCGCCCGCGGGCGCCACCGGAGACGTGGAGACGGAATCCGCCCCGGAGGCCGCTGAGGAGCCCGTGGCGGGTCCGGAGCCCGTCGCCGCGCGGGAGGAGCCCGGGCGGGAGCCCGAGCGGGCCCCGGAGACGGAACCCCGCACCGCAGACCTGGAACCGAACCCGGACCCGCAACCGAACCCGGACCCGAACCCGGACCCGGACCCGGACCTGGAACCGGACGCGGCCCCCGACCTCGACCCCGACCCTGAAGCGGCTGCCTCCGAGGCCGCCCCGGCCGCCCCCCAGGACCAGGCCCCGGCCGGACCGCACGAGGAGCACCCCCTCGCCTCGTACGTCCTGCGCGTCAACGGCGCCGACCGGCCCGTCACCGACGCCTGGATCGGCGAGTCCCTGCTGTACGTGCTGCGGGAGCGGCTCGGCCTCGCGGGCGCCAAGGACGGCTGCTCGCAGGGCGAGTGCGGCGCCTGCAACGTGCAGGTCGACGGACGGCTCGTCGCCTCCTGCCTGGTCCCGGCCGTGACCAGTGCCGGCAGCGAGGTGCGTACGGTCGAGGGCCTCGCCGCCGACGGACGGCCGTCGGACGTGCAGCGGGCGCTCGCCCGGCGCGGCGCGGTGCAGTGCGGCTTCTGCGTGCCCGGCATGGCGATGACCGTGCACAACCTCCTGGAGGGCAACCCGGCGCCGACCGAGCTGGAGGCCCGGCAGGCCCTGTGCGGCAACCTGTGCCGCTGCTCCGGCTACCGGGGCGTCCTGGACGCGGTCAAGGAGGTCGTCGCCGAGCGCGAGGCGCACGCCGCCGCCGACGCGAACGGCACGGACACCGACGAGCCCCGTATCCCGCACCAGGCGGGTCCGGGAGCGGGCGGCGTCAACCCGTCGGCGTTCGAGTCCCAGGGGCCGCCCGGGACACCGTCCGGGAATCCGGACACCCCGGGACCGCACTCCGGGGGCCCGCACGACCAGCAGCCGCCCTACGGCGACCAGCCCCACGGCCACGGCCCCCACGGCCAGGACGGAGGCCACGCGTGAGCAACGACGCCGCGACTGCGGAGGCCGCGGGAACCGCCGAGGCGGCCCCGGCCCCCGAGCCGATCCCGCACGGCCTCGGCGCGTCCCTGCCGCCCGCCGACGCCCGCGCGAAGACCGAGGGCACCTTCCCGTACGCCGCCGACCTGTGGGCCGAGGGCCTGCTGTGGGCGGCCGTCCTGCGCTCACCGCACCCGCACGCGCGCATCGTGTCCATCGACACCACCCACGCGCGCGAGATGCCCGGCGTACGGGCGGTCGTCACCCACGAGGACGTGCCCGGCACCCCGCTGCACGGACGCGGCGGCCGGGCCGACCGCCCGGTGTTCGCCTCCGAGGTCGTACGCCACCACGGCGAACCCATCGCGGCCGTCGCCGCCGACCACCCGGACACCGCGCGGATGGCCGCCGCCGCCGTCATCGTCGAGTACGAGGTGCTCGCCCCGGTCACCGACCCGGAGCAGGCCTTCGAGGCCGAGCCGCTGCACCCCGACGGCAACCTGATCCGCCACATCCCGCTGCGGCACGGCGACCCGGACGCGGCCGGCGAGGTCGTCGTCGAGGGCCTGTACCGCATCGGCCGCCAGGACCCGGCGCCCATAGGGGCCGAGGCGGGCCTCGCGGTGCCGCGCCCGGACGGCGGCGTGGAGCTGTACCTGGCTTCCACCGACCCGCACGCCGACCGCGACACGGCCGCCGAGTGCTACGGCCTGGCACCCGAACAGGTGAAAATCGTCGTCACCGGGGTGCCCGGCGCCACCGCCGACCGCGAGGACCAGGGCTTCCAGCTGCCGCTCGGCCTGCTGGCGCTGAAGACCGGCTGCCCGGTGAAGCTGACCGCCACGCGCGAGGAGTCCTTCCTCGGCCACGTCCACCGCCACCCCACCCTCCTGCGCTACCGCCACCACGCGGACGCCGAGGGCAGGGTGGTGAAGGTCGAGGCGCAGATCCTGCTCGACGCGGGCGCCTACGCCGACACCTCCTCGGACGCCCTGGCCGCCGCGGTCGCCTTCGCCTGCGGCCCGTACGTCGTCCCCAACGCCTTCATCGAGGGCTGGGCCGTGCGCACCAACAACCCGCCCTCCGGCCATGTGCGCGGTGAGGGCGCCATGCAGGTGTGCGCCGCGTACGAGGCGCAGATGGACAAGGTCGCCAAGAAGCTCGGCCTCGACCCGGCCGAGGTGCGGCTGCGCAACGTACTGGCCACCGGTGACGTGCTCCCCACCGGCCAGACGGTCACCTGCCCGGCCCCGGTCGCCGAACTCCTCCAGGCCGTACGGGACTTCCCGCTGCCCACGTTGCCCAAGGACACGCCCGAGGACGAGTGGCTGCTGCCCGGCGGCCCCGAGGGCGCGGGTGAACCGGGCGCGGTGCGCCGGGGCGTGGGCTACGGCATCGGCATGGTGCACATGCTGGGCGCGGAGGGCGCCGACGAGGTCTCCACGGCCACCGTGAAGGTCCAGGACGGTGTGGCGACGGTGCTGTGCGCGGCCGTCGAGACCGGACAGGGCTTCACCACGCTGGCCCGGCAGATCGTCCAGGACACCCTCGGCGTCGACGAGGTGCAGGTGGCGCCCGTCGACACCGACCAGCCCCCGGCCGGCGCGGGCTGCCGGGGCCGCCACACGTGGGTGTCGGGCGGCGCGGTGGAACGGGCGGCCAAGATGGTCCGCACCCAGCTCCTCCAGCCCCTGGCGCACCAGTTCGGGATGTCGACCGAGCTGCTCCAGATCGCCGACGGCAAGATCACCTCGTACGACGGCGTGCTGTCGACCACGGTCGCCGAGGCGCTGGACGGCAAGGAGCTGTGGGCCACCGCCCAGTGCCGCCCGCACCCGACCGAGCCGCTGGACGAGGCCGGCCAGGGCGACGCCTTCGTCGGCATGGCCTTCTGCGCGATCCGCGCGGTGGTGGACGTCGACGTCGAGATCGGCTCGGTGCGGGTCGTGGAACTGGCCGTCGCGCAGGACGTGGGCCGGGTGCTGAACCCGGCCCAGCTGACCGCCCGGATCGAGGCGGGCGTGACCCAGGGCGTCGGCATCGCGCTGACGGAGAACCTGCGCACCCCGCGCGGCCTCATCCGCCACCCCGACCTGACCGGCTACGCCCTCCCGACCGCGCTCGACGCCCCGGACATCCGGATCGTGAAACTCGTCGAGGAACGCGACGTGGTCGCCCCCTTCGGCGCGAAGGCGGTCAGCGCGGCGCCGGTGGTGGCCTCCCCGGCGGCCGTCGCCTCCGCCGTGCGCGCGGCCACGGGACGCCCGGTGAACAGGCTGCCGATCCGGCCGCAGGCCGCGGTGGTGAACGTCTGAGCCCGTGAGCGCCTTCGCGGGCCGCGGCGTTGTCAGTGGTGGGCCGTAGTGTCGTCGGTGGTGGGACGGACGGCACGCACGGGGGAATGATGATCACACTGGCCGAGGTTCAGCTCGACCCGTACGTCACGCACGGGCTGTCGCCCCGCCGGCCGACGGGGCCCGGACTGCCCGCCGCGAGCGGGGTGCCGGCCTGCGCCGCACCGGGACGGCCTGCTGAGCGTGGCCGACGCGATGGGCGCCCCCGGCGGCCGGCCTGGCGGGGGGCCGCGCGACCGGCTGCGGACGGGGGAGCTGCCGGGACACGGCGGCACGGCTGCCGGCCGGGTCCTGCCGGGCGACGCGGCGGGCGACATCCCGACGCCGTACGTCCGCTGCGACGGCCCGGCCCCGAGGGACCGCGCGCCCCTTTCACCCTCGCTGCGAGCACTGGCCGGCTGCGCCGCGGCCGTGGACGAGCTGGCGGACCTGCGCGGTCAGTTCGCCTCCTACGTGGACCGTCACGGGCCGCAGGCCGCGGCGGAGGCGTCCCGCCGGCTGCTCGCGGTCTTCGAGGAGGGGGACGCGGGCGCCGAACCGGCCCCGCCGCGGAGGACGGCGGCCCTCATCCGTCCGCTGGCCCCGGGCGCGGGTCCGGGCGGGCGGTCCGGGCTGACGCTGGACCTGCCGCCCCGCTTCCTGGACGAGGCGTTCGGCGCGGCGGCGATCGTCCGTTTCGAGGAGATCGACTTCCCGGCCGCGCTCACGCACGAGCCGACCCGCCGCTTCCTGCGGGGGGCGGGCCTGCCGGAGGGCGGCCCGTGGTTCTCCCCGGACACGGACGTGCCGCTGCCGACGCTGGAGGAGTACCGGGCCGACGACGCCCCCCGCTCCGCGCCCCTGCCGCGCGGAGCGGACCGCCTGGTACGCCTCGGCCGCCTGGCCGGGGGCGCCGGCCTCGTCGTCGACGGCGCCACGGGCGCGGTCCTGTCCTGGAGCGAGGGCGAGTCCGTCCCGCGCCCGCTCAACACCGACGTCTCCACGCTCGCGTTCACGCTGTGGCTGCTCCAGCGCGAGAAGGCACGAGACGTGGAACACGAGCTGACCGACGCCTACGGGCGGCTGGCCGACACCATGATCCGCACCTGGGCCGCCGTGGACACCCTCACCCGCGACCCGGTCGTGCGCGCGACACCGACGGACGACGACCGGTGCTCCTGGCCGGGCATGTTCGAGGGCCGCGCGGGCGGCGGGCTGTGCGCGTAGCGGACGCTGCCCGGGGGCCGTCCGGCGCGGCGGAGCTCACAGCCGGGAACGGGCGGGCAGACGACCCCGGCGGAAAGGACGGACGAGCCGCGTGCTCGGGCGAGCCGCGTGATCAGCGCTGCTGATGCTGGGGGAGGAGCACCTCGCCCACCATGTGCGCCAACGTGGTCTCCTCCTCGTCGTTCTCGGAGCAGTCGATGTTGTTGTCCGCGGGCCCGAGGTTCGGCTGGTCGAGGACCTCGATGACGTCGCAGCTGACGACCTGCTCACTGTTGTCGAACTTCGCCGTGTCGTCGTCGGCCGCCTGAGCGGTCCCGGCGGTACCGCCGGCGACGGCCAGGGCGGCGAACGTGCAGGCGATGGCGTTCCTGAACTTCATGGTTGTCTTGCCTTCCGGGGGTTTTCCGTGTCGGTGCCTCGATGGAGGGCCGCACAGCCGGCCGCCCGTACGCGTTCACGGGACTCCCTGTCCGTGCGGAAGCCGATGTCCGCAAGGCGCCCGGTCCGTGCTCGTCACCGAGTGGTGAACGAAGCGTCACTCGGGGTGGTATTGCTCCGAGCGGGTGGTGCCGGCGCCGGCTCGATCCCGGGCCGGCGTGTCCGGTCAGGACGCCTGTCGGGTGTCCGGCAGAGGCCGCGGCGGCGAGGGAGTCCCCCGCCCGCGACGAGGCTCTCGTCTACGGGAACGAGCGATTGTGACGTCGGTCCCACCCGGGGGTGACCCGCCCCGGTGGGCGCGTCGATCGCGTCCGGGCGCCGGTAGGGTGGCCCGGTTGTCATACGTGGCCGACCGCTCTACCCCCTTCGGAGACCGTGACTACCACCGCCAGCTCCAGCACCTCGCACCACCTGTCCCCGGCCTTCCCCGGCCGTGCCCCGTGGGGCACCGCCAGCAAGCTGCGGGCCTGGCAGGAAGGGGCGATGGAGAAGTACCTCCAGGAGCAGCCCCGGGACTTCCTGGCGGTCGCCACCCCCGGAGCCGGGAAGACCACCTTCGCCCTGACGCTGGCGTCCTGGCTGCTGCACCACCACGTCGTGCAGCAGGTGACCGTCGTCGCGCCGACCGAGCACCTGAAGAAGCAGTGGGCGGAGGCCGCGGCCCGGATAGGCATCAGACTCGACCCCGAGTACAGCGCCGGCCCGCTCAGCCGCGAGTACCACGGCATCGCCATCACCTACGCCGGCGTCGGCGTGCGCCCCATGCTGCACCGCAACCGCGTCGAGCAGCGCAAGACCCTCGTCATCCTCGACGAGATCCACCACGCCGGTGACTCCAAGTCCTGGGGCGAGGCCTGCCTGGAGGCGTTCGAGCCGGCCACCCGCCGCCTCGCGCTGACCGGTACGCCGTTCCGGTCGGACACCAACCCGATCCCCTTCGTGACGTACGAGGAGGGCAACGACGGCATCCGGCGCTCCGCCGCCGACTACACCTACGGGTACGGCTCCGCGCTCGCCGACGGCGTCGTGCGCCCGGTCATCTTCATGAGCTACAGCGGCAACATGCGCTGGCGCACCAAGGCGGGCGACGAGATCGCCGCCCGGCTCGGCGAACCCATGACCAAGGACGCCGTCAGCCAGGCCTGGCGCACCGCGCTGGACCCGCGCGGCGAGTGGATGCCCGCCGTGCTGCGCGCCGCCGACCAGCGGCTCACCGAGGTCAGGAAGGCCATCCCGGACGCCGGCGCCCTCGTCATCGCCGCCGACCAGGACTCCGCCCGCGCCTACGCCAAGCTGATCCGCGAGATCACCGGCAGCAAGGCCACCGTCGTCCTGTCCGACGACACCGGCGCGTCGAAGAACATCGACGACTTCAGCGCGAACACCGACCGGTGGATGGTCGCCGTCCGCATGGTGTCCGAGGGCGTCGACGTGCCCCGCCTCGCGGTCGGCGTCTACGCCACCACCATCTCCACCCCCCTCTTCTTCGCCCAGGCCGTCGGCCGTTTCGTGCGGTCCAGGCGGCGCGGCGAGACCGCCTCCGTCTTCCTGCCGACCGTGCCCGACCTGCTCACCTTCGCCAACGAGATGGAGCGCGAGCGCGACCACGTCCTCGACAAGCCCAAGAAGGAGGGCGAGGAGGACCCGTACGCCGAGTCCGAGAAGGAGATGGACGAGGCGAACCGGGAGCAGGACGAGGACACCGGCGAGGACATGCTGCCCTTCGAGGCGCTGGAGTCCGACGCCGTCTTCGACCGGGTCATGTACAACGGCGCCGAGTTCGGCATGCAGGCCCACCCCGGCAGCGAGGAGGAGCAGGACTACCTCGGCATCCCCGGGCTCCTCGAACCCGACCAGGTGCAGCTGCTGCTCCAGAAGCGGCAGGCCCGGCAGATCGCGCACAGCCGCAAGAAGCCCGACGAAGAGGCCGACCTGATCGAACTGCCCGCCGAGCGGCGCCCGGTCGTCTCGCACAAGGAGCTGATGGAGCTGCGCAAGCAGCTCAACACCATGGTCGGCGCCTACGTCCACCAGAGCGGCAAACCGCACGGCGTGATCCACACCGAACTGCGCCGGGTGTGCGGCGGCCCGCCCAGCGCCGAGGCCACCGCCGGACAGCTGCGCCAGCGCATCGCCAAGGTGCAGGAGTGGGCCACCCGCATGAAGTGACGGGCGGGGCGCGCGCAGCACCGGCGTGTGCTGTACGTATCGGGACAAACACAGGTAGTCCCTACCGGTCACCGCCCGGATTCTGGACGGAGCCTTCCGCTGAGCGAACCTGGTCGCTACTGTCCCGCTACGCACACGCCCCGTGGCAGCGCCGCCGCGGAGCGCAGCCGTGAAGCGACTGGGCCCGGGCACAAGGCCGGGCCGTCAGCCGATCGGCGGCCTCTGAAGCGCGTCACTGACGGGACTCGGTGACGCACCTACCGCGAGGGGGCCGCCGACCTCACCACTAAGGAGTGGGCGTCGTGACCGCGGAGACCTCTCAGACGCTCGACCGGGGACTGCGCGTCCTCAAACTGCTCGCCGATACGGACCACGGGCTGACCGTCACCGAGCTATCCCACAAACTGGGCGTGAACCGGACCGTTGTGTACCGGTTGCTCGCCACGCTGGAGCAGCACGCACTCGTACGCCGTGACCTGGGCGGACGCGCCCGGGTCGGGCTCGGCGTGCTGGGACTCGGCCGCCAGGTGCACCCGCTGGTGCGCGAGGCGGCGATGCCCGCGCTGCGCTCACTGGCCGAGGACATCGGGGCGACGGCCCATCTGACGCTGGTCGACGGGGCCGAGGCGCTGGCCGTGGCCGTCGTCGAGCCGACCTGGACGGACTACCACGTGGCCTACCGGGCGGGCTTCCGGCATCCACTGGAGCGGGGGGCCGCGGGCAAGGCGATCCTCTCCGCCCGGCAGCGGACGCAGGGGGCCGGTACCGGCGAGGCGGTGGACGGACCCGGGTTCACCCTCACCCACGGAGAGCTGGAGGCGGGCGCCTGCGGGGCCGCCGCACCGCTCCTCGGGGTGACGGGAGTGGAGGGCAGCGTGGGCGTGGTGATGCTGTCCGACGTGGTGCCGGAGCGGGTGGGGGCGCGGGTGATGGACGCGGCGCGCGAGGTGGCGGAGGCGTTGCGCTAGCAGCGCCCGTCGCGCGCGGTGGTACCCCGGTTCCAGCCGGGTCGCCCGGTCCGCCTGGAACGGTCTGCGTGCCCGGCCCGCGTGCCCGGCCCACGGGCGCGCCCGACCCGTCCTCGGCGCCGACGCACGGTGCCCGCACCCGGGGCGGCAGAAGCGTCGCGTTAGATTGACTCCGTGCTCTCTCGTCTCACGCGTCCCCAGGCCCTCGCCGTCTGTGCGCTGCCCGTCGTGGCAGTGCTCGCCGTCGCCGTGTTCGCGCCGTTGCCGTTCTCCGTGGCACAGCCGGGCCTGACGGCCGACGTGCTGGGGAAGAACCAGGGCGCGCCCGTGATCACGATCAAGGGCGCGCCGACGCACGACACGAGCGGCCAGCTGAGGATGACGACGATCGAGGCGACCGGCCCCGACGCCGACGTCCGCCTCGGCGACGTGGTCGACAGCTGGTTCGGCACCGAGCGCGCGGTCATGCCGCGCGACGCCGTCTACCCGAGCGGCGACGATGTCCAGGAGATCGAGGAGTACAACGAGGAGCAGATGAAGGAGTCCCAGGACGCGGCGACCACGGCCGCGTTGGCCTACCTGAAGCTCGACGCGTCGGACGTCGACGTCGAGCTGCGCCTCGAGGACGTCGGCGGTCCCAGCGCCGGCCTGCTGTTCTCCCTCGGCATCGTCGACAAGCTGCGCGCCGGCGACCTCACCGGCGGCAAGGTCATCGCCGGGACCGGCACGATCACCACCGGCGGCAAGGTCGGCGCCGTGGGCGGCGTGCCGCTGAAGACGCAGGCCGCGCGGCGGGACGGGGCCACCGTCTTCCTGGTGCCGAAGGCGGAGTGCTCCGACGCGCAGGCCGAGCTGCCGAAGGGGCTCCGCCTGATCCCGGTCACCACCCTGAAGGGGGCGGTCGACTCGCTCGAGGCCCTGCGGACGGGCAGGGGCGAGGTCCCGGCCTGCTGAGGCGGGCGCCGCTCAGTTCTCCTTCACGAAGCCCTTCTCGGTCATCCAGTCCAGCGCCACGTGGTGCGGGTCCTCGCCGTCCACGTCGACCCTCGCGTTCAGGGTCTGCGCGACGTCGTTGGTCAGCGCCTCGGTGACCGGGTCCAGGACGGACCGGATCGCCGGCCACTTCTCCAGGGTCTCGGTCCTGACCATGGGCGCCGCGTTGTAGTTCGGGAAGAACTTCTTGTCGTCCTCCATCACCACCAGGTTCATGGACTTGATCCGCCCGTCGGTGGTGAACACCTCGCCGTAGGTGCAGGCGCCCTTCGCGGTCTGCGTGTAGATGATGCCGGTGTCCATCTGCGTGATGTTCCCGGCCGGGACGTCCATGCCGTACGCCTTCTCCAGCCCCGGCAGCCCGTCCGCGCGGTTGGCGAACTCGCCCTCCACGCACAGCGTCACCGCGCCGGGGTCGGACTCCGACAGCTCGGCGACCTCCGACAGCGTGTTCGTGCCGTACTTCCCGTGGTTGGCCCGGTTCATCGCCAGCGCGTAGGTGTTGTTCATCGGCGCCGGCGGCAGCCACGTCAGCCCGTTCTCCGCGTCGGCGTCGCGGACCGCCTCCCACTGCCGCCGCGGGTCGGGAATCGGCCTGGTGTGGCCCAGGTACGTGATCCAGGCGGTGCCCGTGTACTCGTACGTGGCGTCGGCGTCGCCGTTCTCGACCGCCGCGCGGGTGCCGACGGAGCCCTGGATGCCGGTGCGGTCGAGCACCTCCGCGCCGGCCGCCTCGAAGGCGATGCCCATGATCGCGCCGAGGATCAGCTGCTCGGTGAACTCCTTGGAGGTGACGGTGAGGTCGGCGCCCTCCAGCGGCCGGCCCTTGCCGATGGTGCCGGGCCCGACGTCGTCGACCATGGGGGAGCCGCTGGTCAGGCCGCAGCCCGCGGCGGCCCCGACCAGGATCGAGGCGGCCAGCAGCACACACGTACGCCGTCTCATGTCCCCGCCTCCAGCCCGCGCGGGCGCAGCAGCAGTTCGGCGAGCGAGGCCAGCCAGTCCACCAGCAGCGCCAGGGCCACGGTGAGGACCGAGCCCAGCACCAGCACCGGCATGCGCTGGCTGGTGATACCGGTGGTGATCAGCACCCCGAGGCCGCCGCCCCCGCCGAAGGTCGCCAGGGTCGCCGTACCGACGTTCAGCACGAGGGCCGTGCGCACGCCGGCCAGGATCAGCGGCACGGCCAGCGGCAGTTCCACCCGGGTGAGCACGCCCAGCGGGGACATGCCGATGCCGCGGGCCGCCTCCAGCAGCGTGGGGTCGTTCGCCTTCAGGCCCGCGATCGTGTTGGAGAGCACGGGCAGGACGGCGTAGATGATGATGCCGATCAGGGCGGCGCGGCGGCCGATGCCCAGCCAGATCACCAGCAGCGCCAGCAGGCCGATCGCCGGGGTCGCCTGCCCCATGTTGGCGAAGGCCATCGCCACCGGCGTGGCCTTCCGGAACGCCCGGCGGGTGAGCAGGACGCCCAGCGGGATGGCGATGACCAGCACGAAGAAGGTGGAGATCACGGTCAGCTGGACGTGCTGCCACAGGGCCTTGGTGACCTGGCCGTCCGACAGGGCGTTCTCGCTCAGCGCGTCCAGGTCGGCCTGCCGGAACCACAGCCAGGTGGCCAGCAGCAGGGCGACCAGGACCGCGGGCAGGAAGGTCAGCTTCCGCCAGCCGACCCGCCGCCTCGTCGCGGCCGGTGACGGCGGGCGCGGCTCGTACTCCGCCTCGCCCTCGTCCCGGTAGGCGATCCCCCTGACCTCGAGCTCGCCCTCGGGCCGCCGGCCGGACGACGGGCCGCGGGACGAGCCCCGGGAGGGGCCGGAGGGGCCGGAGGGGCCGGAGGATCCGGAGGGACCGGAGGGTCCGGAAGAAGAGGTGCTCACGCCTTGGTCCCGTCCCCTCCGAAGCCCTCCTGCTCGGCATGGGTCTGGTCGGCCCGGGCCTCCTCCAGGTCGTGCTGGTGCTCCAGCGCGTCCAGCCGGTCGGCCTCCAGCAGCTCGTGCACGGAGTTCATCAGCGTCTCCATGTCGACGACACCCTCGTACTGGCCGCGCCGCCCGGTGACCGCGACCCGCCCCGCGTTGTCGGTGAGCACCGCCTCCAGCGCGTCCCGCAGCGTCGCGTCCCCGGTCACCGTGTCGTGCACCAGCGTCCCGGCCCGCGCCAGCGAACCCTTGGCCCGCATCAGGTCACCGCGCCTGAGCCACTTGTACGGCCGCCCGCGTCGGTCGAGGAGCAGGATCTCGTTGGTGCCGGCCGCCCGGAGCCGGTCGAAGATGTGCTGGAGCGGGTCCTCCACGGTCACCGTCGGGTAGTCGGTGACCCCCACGTCCCGCACGCGGGTCAGGTTCAGCCGCTTCAGCGCCGCCCCGGCGCCCACGAAACCGGAGACGAAGTCGTCCGCCGGGTTGGTGAGGATGGCCTCCGGGGTGTCGAACTGCGCGATGTGGGAGCGCTCGCGCAGTACGGCGATCCGGTCGCCCAGTTTGATCGCCTCGTCGAAGTCGTGGGTGACGAAC
Source organism: Streptomyces sp. NPDC037271 (assembly GCF_055603605.1). Lineage (NCBI taxonomy): Bacteria > Bacillati > Actinomycetota > Actinomycetes > Kitasatosporales > Streptomycetaceae > Streptomyces > Streptomyces sp. NPDC037271. Next base: position 606,685 of record NZ_JBVJVN010000002.1, on the reverse strand, counting down.
ACGATCGTCTTGTGCAGCTCGCGCTGGAGCCGGATCAGCTCGTCCTGGAGGTGGTCCCGGGTGATCGGGTCCACCGCGCCGAACGGCTCGTCCATCAGCAGCACCGGCGGATCGGCCGCCAGCGCCCGCGCCACGCCCACCCGCTGCTGCTGGCCGCCGGACAGCTGGCGCGGATAGCGGCCGTGGAACTCCCCGGCGTCCAGCCCCACCAGGTCGAGCATCTCCTCCACCCGCGACCGGATCCGCGCCTTCGACCAGCCGATCATCTTCGGCACCAGCGCGATGTTCTGGGCGACGGTCATGTGCGGGAAGAGACCGGACGCCTGGATCGCGTAGCCGACCTTGCGGCGCAGCTTCACCGGGTCGATGTCGGTGACGTCCTCGCCGTTGATGCGGATGCGTCCTCCGCTGGGCTCGATCAGCCGGTTGATCATCTTCAGGGTGGTGGACTTCCCGCACCCCGAGGGGCCGACGAAGATCACCGTCTCGCCCGCCCCGATCTCCATCGACACGTTGTCGACGGCCGGCTGCGGGTTGCCGGGGTAGCGCTTGGTGAGGCAGTCCAGCTCGATGGTCGCCCCGGTGGTGGCGCCCTGACTGTTCCCGGACATGGATCCTCCTGCCTCGGGCCTGGATCCCCCTGTCCCGGACATGGACCCTCCTGTCTCAGACACGGATCCCCCTGGGAATGGTCAGCCGTCCGAGCAGGACGTACGCGGCGTCGAACAGCAGCGCCAGGACGATGATCCCGAGCGTGCCCGCGAGGACCTGGTTGAGCGCGTTCTTGCTGCCCAGCGAGGCGATCCCGCGGAAGATCTCGTTGCCGAGCCCCGGGCCGGAGGCGTAGGCGGCGATCGCGGCGATGCCCATCAGCATCTGCGTCGAGACCCGGATCCCGGTGAGGATCGGCGGCCAGGCCAGCGGCAGCTCCACCTTCAGCAGCCGGGCCGGACGCGACATCCCGATGCCCTTGGCCGCGTCCACCAGCGCCGGGTCGACCCCGCGCAGACCGACGATCGCGTTGCGCACGATGGGCAGCAGCCCGTACAGGACCAGCGCGGTCACCGTCGGCGGCACACCGAGGCCCACCACCGGGATGAGCAGGCCGATCATGGCCAGCGACGGGATGGTCAGGATGGTCGACGTGGTCAGGGTCGCCAGGTTCCCCGCCCACTCGCTGCGGTAGGTGGCGACGCCGATCAGCACTCCGAGCAGCGTCGCGACGACCATGCACTGGAACACCGCGCTGGCGTGCTGGTAGGCGTCGGTGAGCAGCTGCTGGTGGCGGCTGCCCAGGAACTCCCAGAAGTTCACGTGCGCTCACCTCCGGGTCGGCCGGTCTCAGTCGTTGCTGCCGTTGTCGCGGGCCGCCTGCTCCACCAGCGGGATGATCCGCAGCGGAACGGGGTTCTCCATGACGATCGCCGTGGCGGCCCGGACGATGCCATCAAAACCGACGACCCGGTCGATCACCCGCTGGAGATCGGCGTTCGAGCGGGCCACCAGCCGGCACAGCATGTCCCCCGTGCCGGTGGTGGTGTGCAGCTCCAGCACCTCCGGCACGGTCGCCAAGTGGGCCCGTACGTCGGCCCCTTGGCCCTGCCGGATCTCCAGCGTCGCGAACGCGGTCACCGGGTAGCCGAGCGCCGCCGGGTCCACCTCGGGACCGAATCCGCGGATGACTCCGTTCGACTGAAGCCGGTCGAGGCGCGCCTGCGCGGTGCCGCGCGCCACCCCGAGTCGCCGGGACATCTCCAGTACCCCGATCCGCGGTTCCCGCGCCAGCAGCCCGATGATCCGCCCGTCCAGTCGGTCGATCGCCATTCCCGTCCCCCTCGGCTGGTCATCCTGTACAGATCGCCCGCCCTCACCGGCGTGTCACTGGGCAGGTTGCCCAGTGAACGCGCGAACTATTGCGCACCTTGCAGACGCGGGGGACGCTGCGGCTATGACGCAGACCACACACCACACTCCCGACACCGCCCGGCAGGCCGACCCCTTCCCGGTCAAGGGAATGGACGCGGTCGTCTTCGCCGTGGGCAACGCCAAGCAGGCGGCGCACTACTACTCCACCGCCTTCGGCATGCGGCTGGTCGCCTACTCCGGACCGGAGAACGGCAGCCGCGAGACCGCGAGCTACGTCCTGGAGAACGGCTCCGCCCGCTTCGTCCTCACCTCCGTCATCAAGCCGGCCACCGAGTGGGGCGAGTTCCTCACCCGGCACGTGGCCGAGCACGGCGACGGCGTCGTCGACCTCGCCATCGAGGTCCCGGACGCGCGCGCCGCCCACGCCTACGCCGTCGAGCACGGCGCCCGCTCGCTCGCCGAGCCGTACGAGGTCAAGGACGAGCACGGCACCGTCGTCCTCGCCGCCATCGCCACGTACGGCGAGACCCGCCACACCCTCGTCGAGCGCACCGGCTACGACGGCCCCTACCTGCCCGGCTACGCCGCCGCCGAGCCGATGGTCGAGCCGCCCGCGCACCGCACCTTCCAGGCCGTGGACCACTGCGTCGGCAACGTCGAACTCGGCCGCATGAACGAATGGGTCGGCTTCTACAACAAGGTCATGGGCTTCACGAACATGAAGGAGTTCGTGGGCGACGACATCGCCACCGAGTACAGCGCGCTGATGTCCAAGGTCGTCGCCGACGGCACCCTCAAGGTCAAGTTCCCGATCAACGAGCCCGCCGTCGCCAAGAAGAAGTCCCAGATCGACGAGTACCTGGAGTTCTACGGCGGCGCGGGCGTCCAGCACATCGCGCTGAACACCAACGACATCGTCCAGACCGTGCGCACGATGAAGGCGAACGGCGTCCGGTTCCTGGACACGCCCGACTCGTACTACGACACGCTCGGCGAGTGGGCGGGCGAGACGCGCGTCCCCGTCGAGACGCTGCGCGAGCTGAAGATCCTCGTCGACCGCGACGAGGACGGCTACCTGCTGCAGATCTTCACCAAGCCGGTCCAGGACCGCCCGACCGTCTTCTTCGAGCTCATCGAACGGCACGGCTCGATGGGCTTCGGCAAGGGCAACTTCAAGGCCCTGTTCGAGGCGATCGAACGCGAGCAGGCCAAGCGCGGCAACCTCTGACATCAGCTCTGCGAAGGCAGAGCTCAGGCGGGCGGGTCCTCCACGGAGGGCTCGCCCAGCTCCGCCAGCGCCCGCTCCGCCTCGGGCGCCCACAGCGGCGAGAAGTACGGGTTGATCATCAGCGCCTCCCGCAGATGCCGCCGCGCGGGCCCGTACCGCCCCAGCTCCTTCTCGATCACCCCCCGGTGGAACACGTACAGCGCGCTGCGCACCCCGCCGCCCTTGTCGCCGTCCGTCGCGATCGTCGCGAACTCCAGCGCCTCCCCGTGCTCACCGGCCCGGTGCAGCGCCCAGCCCAGCGCGTCGGCCACCGCGGTCCCCGGCTGCCGCCCCCACTCGGTCCGCAGCCTCCGCACCGCCGACGCCGGGTCCCCGTGGTCCGCCTCGAACCGGCCCAGCACCAGCTGCTCGTCGCCCCCGGCCGCCTCGGCCGCCCGCACCCGCTCCCGCAGCAGGTCGTACTGGACCCGCGCGGCCTGCCCGAGGCCCAGCGACTCGTACAGCTCGCCCAGCTCCAGGGCGTACTCCGGACCGGGACGCTTGACGAGCGCCGCCTGGTACGCCGACAGCGCGTCCGTCGTCCGGCCCAGCGCCGCCAGCGCCCGCCCCTGCCCGGCCTGCGCGGCCCGCTGGTCGGGGTCGGTGCGCAGCGCCTCCTGGAAGAACCGCAGCGCCTCCTGGCGGTCCCCGCGCTCGAAAGCCAGCCGCCCCGCCTGCTCCAGATACGCCGCCCGCTCGGCCGGTGTCCCGGCGGCCGCCGCCGCGTCCGAGATCCGGGCCGCCGCGTCCTCCCGCCAGCCCCGGTCCCGGTAGACCGCCGCGGCCCGCGCGCCCACGGCGGGCGTGTCCGGACGCAGCTCCAGCACCTTGTCCAGGGCCCGCCCCACGCCCTCCTGGTCGCCGAGCCCCGTGTACGCGTCGATCAGCACCGCGTGCGCCGTCCACCGCTTCGGCGCCGCCTTCACCGCGCTCTCCCCCCACTTCTTCGCCGCCGGGAAGTCCCGCCGCGCCACCGCCAGCGCCGCCAGCCCCTCCAGGGCCTGCGGATTGCGCTCCGCCCCGACCTTCAGCGAGGTGCGCAGCGCCTTCTCGGCCTTCGGCCAGTTCGCGGTGTCCGCCGTCCGGCGGCCCCGCTCGACGTACGCCGCTCCCAGCACCGCCCACGACGACCCGTCCAGCGGATGCGCCCGCAGATGCTTCTCCCGGTCGCCGATCAGCACCGCCAGGTCCCCCAGCGCGGCCGGCGCGCCCGTGGTCACCGCGCCCCGCGCCAGCGCCGCCGGCCCCGGCGCGGGCGGGGGCGCGTCACCCGCGCCCCGGGGCAGCAGCACCAGGACCCCGCCGAGTACGGCCGCCCCGGCGCCGGAGGCGATCAGCACCCGGCGGCGGCGGGCTCGCCGCCCGTGTTCGATCTGCATGACGCCTACTGTGCGCCCATACGACAAGCACACTCGGGCTTGCGGAGGATGCCGTCGACGGGGTTCACACCGATGGCCCCGAGTGCCAACCTGTGATCATGAGCCGTATCGAAGCGCCTCGCGACGAAGACGACGCAGCCACGGCGGAACCGGCCACGGCGGAACCGGCCGCGACGGACCCGGCGACGGTGGACCCGGCGACGGTAGACCCGGCGACGGCGGATCAGGCCGCCGTGGTCTCCGGCACGCTCGTCGACCGGCTGCTCGCCGGCCTCCCCGCGGAGGCCGTCCTCACCGACCCCGACGTCACCGCCTCCTACGCCAACGACATGGCGAGCTTCTGCCCGGCCGGCGCCCCCGCCGTGGTCGTCCTGCCGCGCACCGTGGAGGACGTCCAGCACGTCATGCGCACCGCCACCGAGCTGCGCGTCCCCGTCGTCCCGCAGGGCGCCCGCACCGGCCTGTCCGGCGCGGCCAACGCCACCGACGGCTGCGTCGTGCTCTCCCTGACCAGGATGGACCGCATCCTGGAGATCAACCCGGTCGACCGCGTCGCCGTCGTCGAACCGGGCGTCGTCAACGCCACCCTCTCCCGCGCGGTGAACGAACACGGCCTGTACTACCCTCCCGACCCCTCCAGCTGGGAGACGTGCACCATCGGCGGCAACATCGGCACCGCCTCCGGCGGCCTGTGCTGCGTCAAGTACGGGGTGACCGCCGAGTACGTCCTCGGCCTCGACGTCGTCCTCGCCGACGGCCGCCTGATGTCCACCGGCCGCCGCACCGCCAAGGGCGTCGCCGGGTACGACCTCACCCGCCTGTTCGTCGGCTCCGAGGGCTCCCTCGGCATCGTCGTGCGGGCCGTCCTCGCCCTGCGCCCCAAGCCGCCCGAGCAGCTGGTGCTGGCCGCCGAGTTCGCCTCCGCGTCCGACGCCTGCGACGCGATCTGCCGGATCATGGAGGGCGGGCACGTGCCGTCCCTCCTCGAACTGATGGACCGTACGACCGTCAAGGCGGTCAACGACCTCGCCCACATGGGTCTGCCGGAGACCACCGAGGCGCTGCTGCTGGCCGCCTTCGACACCGCCGACCCGGCCGCCGACCTCGCCGCCGTCGGCGCGCTGTGCGAGGCCGCCGGTGCCACGCAGGTGGTCCCCGCCGACGACGCGGCCGAGTCCGAACTCCTCCTCCAGGCCCGCCGCCTGTCCCTCACCGCCCTCGAAGCCGTCAAGGGCACGACGATGATCGACGACGTGTGCGTGCCCCGCTCGCGGCTCGGCGACATGCTGGAGGGCATCGAACGCGTCGCGGCGAAGTACGGCCTCACCATCGGCGTCTGCGCCCACGCGGGCGACGGCAACACCCACCCCACCGTCTGCTTCGACGCCGCGGACCCCGACGAGTCCCGGCGCGCCCGCGAGTCCTTCGACGAGATCATGGCCCTCGGCCTGGAACTCGGCGGCACCATCACCGGCGAGCACGGCGTGGGCGTCCTGAAGAAGGAGTGGCTGGCACGGGAGATCGGCCCGGTGGGCCTGGAGATGCAGCGGTCGGTCAAGCAGGCCTTCGACCCGCTGGGCATCCTCAACCCCGGCAAGCTCTTCTGAGACGCGGCGAGCCGCTCCGGCGCGGTGTTCCGTGTGCCGTGCCGCCCCTCACCGGGCGAGCAGCTCGGCCAGCCCGTCGTCGATGCCGGACTGCCCGTCCTCGGTGCCCGGCGGCACCGCCCGCAGGGTCCGCTCCAGCCAGGCCGACACCTGTGCCGTGGGCGCCTCCAGGAGGGCGTCCCCGTCGGGGCTGCTCAGCGCGATCAGCACGACGCCGCGGCCCTGAGCCTTGGACGGCCACACCCGCACGTCCCCGTGCCCGCACGGCCGGAACACCCCCTCCACCAGCAGGTCGCGGGCGAACGTCCAGCGCACCGGCCGCACCGAGCCGAGGTGGAAGGTGATGTGGACGGCGTACGGGTCGTCGGTGTGGTAGCCGAGCAGGGCCGGTACCGGGACGCCGCGCTCGGGCGACAGGATGAGCCGCAGCTCCAGCTCGCGTTCCACGACGGTCGGGTGGGGGCGCATGGCCGGGGTGTCCTCTCTCGTACGGGTCCGCACGGGCCGCCTGGAGCGGGCCCGCACGAGTGAGAGCGGCGGGGGCCGCGAGCGTTACGCGGGTTCGCGGAACTTTTCTCCCACCTCTGTCCCCGGAGTGAAGATCCATGCACGAGGTTGCCCGGAAAGGGGTGGGTCCTGCGGGACCGGCGGTGCGGATTGCGCCCGTCTGATAGATGTTGAGCCCCCATATCAACCCCCGAGCAGATACGGGACGACGGACATGAGCGCCCCAACCCCGGCCCCCGGCGACGACAGGCCCCGCGAAGGGTATTACCCGGACCCGTCCATTCCTGGATATGTCCGGTACTGGAACGGCGCCTCCTGGGTGCCGGGCACGAGCCGGCCCGCCCCCAAGGACGGCGAGCCGCTCGCGCCTCCGCCCGGCGTGCGGCACTCCGTCGAGGAGACCGGCCCGCACTTCTTCGACGAGGACCCGGTCAGGGACCCGCCCGCCGCCGCGTCCCCGCACGGCAGCCGCCCGGAACCCGCGACGGCCTGGGGCGCCGACCGCTCCCACCAGTCCGGCTTCGCCGGTGACCCGAACCAGCGCGTCGCCTGGCCGGGCCCCGCCCAGGGCACGGACCCGAGGGTCCCGCACGCCCGGGGTGCGGGAACGGCCGGGGGAGCGGCGGCCGAGGCCGGTCCCGCCGCCGCGGGCGGCATCCCCGGTGCGAGGACCGGCGGCGGCGCTCGGGACGGACAGGCCCCCGGGGGGCGGCACGCCGGTGCCGACGCCGGCAACGGTTCCGGTGCCGGTGCGCAGGCGCCGAGCGGCGCCCGGTCCGGCGCCGCGGGTCCCGCGGGCGGTGACCGGCCTGCCGACGCCGGATCCGCCGAGGGCCGGCCCGCGCGGGTCGAGGACGCCCGTGCCGCGCGGGCGGACGCCTCGGCGGGGGCCGCGTCCGCGGGCGGGGCGGAGGAGGCCGGGTCGGGCAGTACCTTCGTCTTCCGGCGCCCGACGGCAGGGGGCCAGGGCGCCCCGGCCCCGGACGGCGCAGGCGACGACGGCACCATGACCTTCCGCGCGCTCTCCTCGCGCGCCGACGCCGCGGGCGGCTCCGGCTCCGGCCGCGGTTCCGGCCCCGGCTTCGGTGCCGGGAAGGCCGCCGCCGGCCGAGCCGCCGCGCAACCCCCGGCGGCCGCCACCCCCACGGCCCTCTCCGGCCCGCAGCAGACTGGAGGCCCCACCGGCCCCACCGGCCCCACCGGCCCGACCGGCCAGGGCAGTCCGGTCGGGCCGGTCGGCTCGGCCCTCCCGCACCAGGCCGCCGCCGTGCCGCAGCCGGCCGCCTCGCCCCAGCAGCCCGCCGCCTCCGCCCCGGTCGCGTCCGGACCCGGTGGAGGGCAGTCCTCCTGGGCGCAGCAGGTGCACCGGCTCGCGGGCGCCGGTGGTGACGAGCAGCCCGTCGCGCCCTGGAAACCGCCGGTCGAGGACGTGTTCCAGGCTGCCGCCCGGCGCCAGGCGGCGGCCCGCCCCGCCGGGCTCGGCAAGCGCCTGGCCGCCCGGCTGATCGACACCGTCGTCCTCGCGTGCGTCACCGCGGCGGCCGCCGTACCCCTCGGTGTCAAGGGGATCGACCACGTCAACGACAAGATCGACGAGGCGAAGCTCTCCGGCGAGACCGTCACGGTGTGGCTGCTCGACGGCACGACGTCCGTGTACCTGGGCATCGTGCTCGCCGTCCTGCTGCTCTTCGGCGTCGTCTACGAGGCGCTGCCCACCGCCAAGTGGGGCCGGACCCTGGGCAAGAAGCTGCTCGGCCTGGAGGTACGGGACATCGAGGCCCACGAGCCCCCGTCCTTCGGCGCGGCCCTGCGCCGCTGGCTGGTCTACAGCGTCCCCGGCCTCCTGGCCGTCGGTGTGGTCGGCGTCGCCTGGTGCCTGTTCGACCGCCCGTGGCACCAGTGCTGGCACGACAAGGCGGCCCGCACCTTCGTAGCCGGCTGACCCGGGGGCCGACGCCGCCCCCGGCCGCGCATGGCACGCACCGGCCGTGCGGCGGCCCGCACTGCCGCTCGGCCGGCGCGGCAGTGGTGGGCCCGGCGGCGAACGCCCGTCTCGGCCGCCCGCCCCGACGCGTCACCGCCGCAGACACGCGCCGCCTGCGGCCCGCGGCTCACCCTGCCCCGGCCCGCGCCCTCCAGCCCGTGTCACGCGGCCCGTGCCGCCGCCCGTCCCGGCGCCGCCGCCGGAGGCGCCCGTACTCCGGACGGCGGCTCGCCGGGTGCGCCGCCCGGGGGTTCGCGGTCGACTCGGGCCATGAGCAGCGAACCGCCCCCCGGCTCCGGCGGGCAGCCGCCGGAAGACGACCCGTTCAGGAAGCGCCCCTCGTCCCCCGGGCCGGACCCCGGCCCCGGCGGGGGCGGGACGGGATCGCCGTACGACAACCCGCCCCCGCACGGCGGCGCCGGCCAGCCCCCGCCGTACGGCGGCAGCGCGCCCCCGCCTCCCGGGAGCGGCGGTCCCTACGGTGCTCCGCCTCCTGGCGGCGGCGGTCCCTACGGTGCTCCGCCTCCCGGCGGCGGCCCCTACGGCGGTGATCCGTACGGTGGCGGTTCCTACCCCACCGATCCGCTGGCCGGCATGGCTCCGCTCGCCGACAGCGCGAAGCGCACACTCGCCCGGATCATCGACATGATCCTCGTGGGCATCGTGGTCTGGTTGCTCAGCTGGGCCTTCAACGTCCAGGAGTACCAGGTGGACGGCGAGAACATCTCGGTCGGCAACTCCTTCTGGCAGTCCCTGATCGCCGCGGTGCTCTACATCGCCTACGACACTTACATGACCGCCAAGACGGGTCAGACCCTCGGCAAGAAGTGGCTCGGACTGCGGGTGGCCAACCTGGACGACGGCGCCACACCCTCGGTGCAGACGTCACTGATCCGCGCCTTGGTGCTGTGGGTCCCGTTCGCCTTCTGCTGCGCCTGTGTCTGGACGGTCATCGCCGGTGGCTGGAGCTTCTTCGACCGGCCCTACAAGCAGGGCCTGCACGACAAGGCTGCCAAGACGGTGGTGGTCAGTGCCCGTTGAGGTCCCGGTAAAGGTGTCAGGCGGCGCGGCCTCGGGCCGGCTCGCCCGCGCCCGCGGAGACCCGTGCCGCCGGCACCGGTTCCTGGGCAGCGGCCGGCCTGCTCGCCGGCACGGTGGTCACCCTCCGCGTCCCGGGCCGGGGCACCGTCATGGCGACCAACAGCCCGAGGGCCAGCGCCGCGACGGCGATGACGGCGATTCCGGGGCCCGAACTCGTCTGTGACAGCAGCAGCATGGCGAGCGTCGAGATGATCACCGTGCACGAACCGTAGGCGAACTGTGAGGCAGTCGGACGGGGCATGGCCATCGTGTCCTCGGAAGACAATCTGGGGTGTGACGGGTCGTCGGCCTGGCATTCCGCCGGCTCCCGGGCATTCCGCCAAGCGACTCTAACCCGCTGTGTGCCCGAGTGGAACCGGCAGTAAGCGTGACCTAACCGACAGGGCCGATGCACAGGGGGCGCACGGATTCATGGCGTCCGGGAAGTGGACGGTCTCGCGCGCCCGTCGGGGGACGCCACGACGGCCACGCCGACGGTCCGAGGCGGCCACGACGGCCATGTCGGTCACGGTTCGGTGTCCGTAAAGCGAACGCCGACTCCGCATAGTGCACTTGTCCTGCGCAAGTCAAGGGCTGTCTTTTCCGGTGAACCTCTAGTCAAATGTCGTCACTTGACTACACGCGTTGATCACGTGTGCGCGGACCTGCCCTGTCCTTGTCCCCCCATCCGCGCGCGTGCACGCGGGGGAGGAACTCAAGTGACCAGCAGATCCTGGACGTTCAGAACGGCGGCGACCACCGTCGCACTCGCCGCCGCCACCGCCACGCTCTCCGCGGCCGGCGTGGCGCAGGCGGACTCGCCCGCCCGGCCGGAGGCCGTGGACCGCCACGACCCGCATCCCGCGAAGGGCATGCACTCCCATGACCTCAAGGGCCCCATGAGTGACACTCAGGAGGCCCAGCGCGAGGAGGCGCTGAACCAGGTCATATCCGGCAAGGCCTCGGTGAAGAAGAAGGACGGCTCCAACGTCGTCCAGCTCAAGAGCAAAAAGGGCGACGCCAAGTACGTCGAGCTGGGCCGGGAGAAGACCGACAAGATCTTCACCATCCTGGTCGAGTTCGGCGACAAGGTGGACAGCCGCTACGGCGGCGACCCGGGCCCGCTGCACAACCGGATAGCCAAGCCGGACCGCACGACGGACAACTCCACGGCCTGGAAGGCCGACTACGACCAGCAGCACTTCCAGGACCTGTACTTCGGTTCCGGCAAGGGCGTCAACTCGGTCAAGACGTACTACGAGAAGCAGTCCTCCGGTCGCTACTCGGTCGAGGGCGAGGTCTCCGACTGGGTCAAGGTCCCCTACAACGAGGCCCGCTACGGCAACAACGACTGCGGCGACACCAACTGCCCGAGTGTGTGGAACGTCGTCAGCGACGGCCTGACCGCCTGGGTCGAGCAGCAGAAGGCGGCCGGCCGCACCGACGCCCAGATCAAGGCGGACGTCGCCCGCTTCGACGAGTGGGACCGCTACGACTTCGACGGCGACGGCGACTTCAACGAGCCCGACGGCTACATCGACCACTTCCAGATCGTGCACGCCGGCGAGGACGAGTCCGCGGGCGGCGGCGCCCAGGGCACCGACGCGATCTGGGCCCACCGCTGGTACGCCTTCGGCACCGACGCCGGTGCCACCGGCCCGGGCGACAACAAGCTCGGCGGCGCGCAGATCGGCTCCACCGGCGTCTGGGTCGGCGACTACACCATCCAGCCGGAGAACGGCGGACTCGGCGTCTACGCCCACGAGTACGGCCACGACCTCGGCCTGCCGGACCACTACGACACGGCCGGCGGCGACAACTCCACCGGCTTCTGGACGCTGATGTCGTCCGGCTCGTGGCTGGGCACCGGACGCAACGAGATCGGCGACCTCCCCGGCGACATGACCGCCTGGGACAAGCTCCAGCTGGGCTGGCTGAACTACGACACCGCCAAGGCGGGCGTCAACTCCTGGCACAAGCTGGGCGTCGCCGAGTACAACACCAAGCACAAGCAGGCGCTGGTCGTCGAGCTGCCGAAGAAGGCGGTCACCACCGAGATCGTCACCCCCGCCGAGGGCCAGACCCAGTGGTGGAGCGGCAGCGGTGACAACCTGAAGAACACGCTCGCCCGCGGCGTCGACCTGACCGGAAGGACGTCGGCCTCCCTCACCCTCGACGGCTGGTACGACATCGAGGCCAACTACGACTACCTCTACGCCGAGGTGTCCACCGACGGCGGCGCCAACTGGGCCGCCCTGGACGGCACCTTCGACGGCCGGCCGATCGAGCGCGACGGCAGCGGCAAGCCGGCCCTGAGCGCCACCGTCGAGGCCTACGGCAAGCTCGCCTACCCGCTGGACGCGTACGCCGGGAAGAAGATCGACCTGCGCTTCCGCTACCAGACCGACGGCGGCGTGGCCCAGAAGGGCTTCGCGGCCGACGCGATCACGGTGACGGCCGACGGCGAGACGCTCTTCTCCGACAACGCCGAGAGCGCGGACGCCGCCTGGACGGCCGACGGCTTCACCCGCGTCGGCGCGTCCTTCACCAAGGACTACGCGCAGTACTACATCGCCGAGAACCGGCAGTACGTGTCGTACGACAAGACGCTGAAGACCGGCCCGTACAACTTCGGCTTCACGTCGCGCCCGAACTGGGTGGAGCACTACGCGTACCAGAACGGCCTGCTGATCTGGAAGTGGGACACCTCCCAGGCGGACAACAACACCAGCCAGCACCCGGGCACCGGCCTGCTCCTCCCGGTCGACTCCCACCCGACCGCGCTGAAGTACTCCGACGGCACGCTGATGCGCAACCGCGTCCAGACGTACGACGCGCCGTTCAGCCGCTACCGCACGGACGGCATGACCCTGCACAAGGGCGACGTGGCGACCTGGATCCCCGGCTCCAAGGGAGTGCCGGTCTTCAACGACCGCACCAACGACTACTACGACGAGTCGAACCCGACCGGCGGTGTCAGGATCACTGACACCAACACGAAGATCGAGATCCTCAAGGAGGCCAAGAACGGCTCGACGATCGAGCTCGAGGTCGGTCCTGCGGGCAGGTAAATAGCATCTGCCCAGGTCAAGGCATGATCGGCGGTGGCCCCTGGCGGGTCGCCGCCGATCCGTGTTTAGGTGCGTCCTGTGGTTCTCTTACTGACACCCGCACCGACGCCGGCTGACACGGGGGTATGACCGCATGGCCGCAGGAGGCTTCTGCAAGCTGCCGAACGGCACGGTGGTGGTGGCACTGAACCTGCCGAGCCCCGCCGCCCCCGAGGGCAGCGTGCGCGTCCTCGTCCACGCGCTCAACCGGGCGCGCGCCCTGACCAGGCTGCGCAACCTGGGCCTGCGCGCGGTCTACCTGCGGGGCAACGCCGCACCGCCGACCCCGGACGAGGTCACGGCGGTCCTGCACCATCCGGACGGCCTCATATGGCGCACGGCGCCGGTGGCCGGCGCCTTGGGCGGTCCGGACCTGGTCCAGGAGCTGTGGCACCCCATCCGGGCCCTGATCAGACGCCCGACGGCCCAGAAGTGAGGCGAACCGCCCCAGGGCGCGGGACGGGCGCCGGGGCAGCGCACGCGCGGCGGCGGACGCCCGGCGGCGCCCGCTACTGGACGACCGGCTTCCCGGACAGCTCCACTCCCGCCTCCCGCAGTTCCTCCAGCGCCCGCTCGGTGGTCTCCGCGGCCACCCCGGCGGTCAGGTCGAGCAGCACCTGCGTACGGAAGCCCTCGCGCGCGGCGTCCAGGGCGGTGGCCCGTACGCAGTGGTCGGTGGCGATGCCCACGACGTCGACCTCGTCGATCTTCCGGGTCCGCAGCCAGTCGCCGAGGGACGTGCCGTTCTCGTCGGTGCCCTCGAAGCCGCTGTAGGCCGCCGCGTACGCCCCCTTGTCGAAGACGGCGTCTATCGCGCCGGAGGCCACGGCGGGGGCGAAGTTCGGGTGGAAGCCGACGCCCTCGGTGCCGGCGACGCAGTGCGCCGGCCAGGAGTGGACGTAGTCGGGGTTGTCGGCGAAGTGGCCGCCCGGTGCGACGTGGTGGTCGCGGGTGGCCACGACGTGGCGGTAGCCGGCGGGCGCCTGCCCGATCAGCTCGGTGATGGCGGCGGCCACGTCGGCACCGCCGGACACCGCGAGGCTGCCTCCCTCGCAGAAGTCGTTCTGCACGTCTACGACGATCAAGGCGCGGCGCATGGTCGGTGTCCTTCGGCTGGGGCGACTGTGGGGCGGGGGAGAGGTCGTGTGGAGGGGATGTGGAGGAAGGGGGAGGGACGGGGGAGATGCCGGGGATCGGGGGACAGCGGGCGCGCCCCGTATCGGGGGCACCAGCTTTAGCTACCCGAGCCCCCGTGCACGTACTCCGTCGGAATGACGGGTTCCCCTCGGGAGAGCTGGGTGGCGGACAGCGGGAGGTTGGCGCGGGCGGCCGCGTGCCGGTCCCGGGCGGCGTCCAGCGGCTCACGGGCCACGACCTCACCGCCCTTGACCAGCTCGACGAGAAGCTGCCGGCCGGCGAGGTCGGCGGGCACCGGTCCGGTGCCGACCACCTCGGCCTCGGCGTAGCCGTGGGCGTCCAGCCGCCGGGCGGCCCACTTGCGTCCGCCGACCGAGGTCTTGCCGCCGCTGGACTTCTTCGCCACCGGCACCAGCGGCGCTCCCTCGCCGGTGGAACCGCCGGACTCGGCGCGGGCGACCAGCTTGTAGACCATCGAGGCCGTCGGGTGCCCGGACCCGGTCACCAGCTGGGTGCCGACGCCGTACGCGTCCACGGGCGCCGCCGCCAGCGAGGCGATGGCGTACTCGTCCAGGTCCGAGGTGACGACTATCTTCGTCTCCGTGGCGCCGAGCTCGTCCAGCTGCTGCCGCACCCGGTGGGCGACCAGCAGCAGGTCGCCGGAGTCGATGCGCACGGCGCCCAGCTCGGGCCCGGCGATCTCCACGGCCGTACGGACGGCCTCGGCGACGTCGTAGGTGTCCACCAGCAGCGTGGTGTCCCGGCCGAGCGCGTCCACCTGGGCCCGGAAGGCGTCGCGCTCGTTGTCGTGGAGCAGGGTGAAGGCGTGGGCGGAGGTGCCGACGGTGGGGATGTTGTAGCGGAAGCCGGCGGCCAGGTCGGAGGTGGTCGCGAAGCCGCCGACGTAGGCGGCGCGGGCGGCGGCCACCGCGGCCAGCTCGTGGGTGCGGCGGGCGCCCATCTCGATCAGCGGGCGGTCCCCGGCGGCCGAGGACATCCGGGAGGCGGCGGCGGCGATCGCCGAGTCGTGGTTGAGGATGGAGAGGATCACCGTCTCCAGCAGCACGCACTCGCCGAAGGTCCCCTCTACCCGCATGATCGGCGAGCCCGGGAAGTACACCTCGCCCTCGGGGTAGCCCCAGATGTCGCCGCTGAAGCGGTACCCGGCGAGCCAGTCCAGGGTCTGCTCGTCGACGATGCCCCGCTCGCGCAGGAAGCGCAGGACGCCCGCGTCGAAGCGGAAGTTCTCCACCGCGTCCAGCACCCGCCCGGTGCCCGCCACGACGCCGTAACGGCGCCCGTCGGGAAGCCGGCGGGTGAACACCTCGAAGACGCTCCGCCGCTCGGCCGTACCCGCCCGCAGGGCGGCTCGGAGCATGGTCAGCTCGTACTGGTCCGTGAAGAGCGCCGTCGAGGGAACGTCCACCGGCAGCCCAAGGTCCGCTACGTCCACCGAACTCTCCTAGCTATGGCTTTCCGGGCACCCCCGAGCAGGCCGGGGGCCCGGGGGCTGTCCCCCGGCGTGTGCAGCATGACCGGGATCGTACCCCCATTTCGTCAGTCTGACGATTTGTGGGAGCGTGGTGCCGGCCACAGGCCCGTTTGTGCGAGTGCCCCCCTGTGGTGGCAGCATGGGCCATGTGACGGCAGCCGCACCCATGGAGATCGAGAAGACCGAGTCGGCGGAGGAGGTCTTCGCCGTACCCGAGCCCGACGTGCCCTGGGTGACGATCGTCCACAACGATCCCGTCAACCTCATGAGCTACGTGACGTACGTCTTCCAGTCGTACTTCGGCTACTCGAAGGACAAGGCCACCAAGCTCATGATGGACGTCCATCACAAGGGCCGGGCGGTCGTCTCCAGTGGCTCCCGCGAGGAGATGGAACGGGATGTGCAGGCCATGCACGGCTACGGCCTGTGGGCCACCCTCCAGCAGGACCGGAAATGACCCACGCCCGCCCGCAGGACGGAAGTAGCTGAATCACCTCCATGCCAGGACAGTTCGAACCGCTCCCCGGCGGCGGCGCGGCCGTCGCCCTCGACGACGTCGAGATCTCCATCATCCGGTCCCTGGCCGTGCAGCTCCTGGAGCTGATCGGCCCCGGCCCCGCCGAGGACGCCTCCGACGACCCGCTCGCCGAGCTCTTCGCCGAGGGCCCGAGCGAGCCGCCCTCCGACCCGGTGCTGCGGCGCCTGTTCCCGGACGCCTACGGCGACCCCGAGGGCACCCCGCAGGCCAGGGAGGCCGAGGAGCAGCGGGCGCACTCCGCCGAGTTCCGCCGCTACACCGAGAACGACCTCAGGGCCGGCAAGCGGGAGAACGCGCTCGCGGTGATCCGCACCCTGGACGCCCTCTCCTCGGCGGCCGCGGGCGAGGAAGGGGCGGTGCTGAAGCTGTCGGCCGAGGAGTCCCGGCAGTGGCTGAGCGCCCTGAACGACCTGCGCCTCGCGATCGGCTCCCGGCTGGAGATCGCCGACGAGCACGACACCGACCTGCTCTACCGGCTCCCGGACGAGGACCCCCGCAAGCCGATGGTGATGGCCTACCTGTGGCTCGGCGGACTCCAGGAGACGCTCGTCGCGACCCTGATGCCCTGATGCCCTGATGCCCTGAACGGGACGGTACGTCCGCGTTCCGCGCACGCGGGGACGACACCGCTCAGCGGAGATTCAAATCCGGATAACGATCCCGTCGAACCGGCGCCCTTTTTTGCACCGCAGGGGCGCCCTTTGTCTGCTTCTGTCCGTGTGACACGTCACAGTCCGCCCCTGTGATCAGTGACGCCACCGTGGTAAATCTTCACGACCGCCCGGCGAACACCACCCGAATGTTCGACCGGGTGCGCCACCGAGCCGGCGGACCGCCGGCCAGGCACCGAGCGGGACGTGAGGCCCGCTCAGCTCCATCATCCGGGGGGATCGAGACCCGATCCGAGGCCGAGTCGAGGCCCGGGTCGGCATGGAGAAAGGCGCATCACACATGACCTCTGCGCAGGTCGACACGGAGAAGGCCCCCGAAGAGGGCTACGAGCGCGGACTCAACAGCCGCCAGGTCCAGATGATCGCGATCGGCGGCGCCATCGGCGTCGGCCTCTTCCTCGGCGCCGGGGCGAACATCGCCAAGGCCGGCCCCAGCATCATCCTCATGTACGCCCTCGCGGGCGTGATCATCTTCTTCATCATGCGGGCCCTCGGCGAGCTCCTGCTCTACCGCCCCGTCTCCGGCTCCTTCGCCGAGTACTCGCGCGAGTTCCTCGGTCCCTTCTTCGGGTACTTCACCGGCTGGACGTACTGGCTGATGTGGGTGGTCACCGGCATGGCGGAACTCACCGCCGCCGCCATCTACATCCACTACTGGTTCCCCGACATCCCGCAGTGGGTGTCCGCCCTCGTCTTCCTGGTCCTGCTGTTCGTGGCCAACCTGATCTCGGTGAAGCTGTTCGGCGAGATCGAGTTCTGGTTCTCGATGGTCAAGGTCACCGCCATCATCGGCATGATCGTGATCGGCATCGGCGTGCTCACCCTCGGCTTCAGCCAGGCCGGCGACACCGCCGCCGTCTCCAACCTGTGGGCCTTCGACGGCTTCTTCCCCAAGGGCATCGGCTCCTCCCTGATGACCCTCCAGGGCGTCATGTTCGCCTACCTCGCCGTCGAACTGGTCGGCGTCACCGCCGGCGAGTCGGAGAACCCGGAGAAGACCCTCCCCAAGGCGATCAACACCCTGCCCTGGCGCATCGCCCTCTTCTACGTCGGCGCCCTCACCGTCATCCTGGCCGTGGTCAAGTGGACCGAGTTCGCCGAGGGCGTCAGCCCCTTCGTGGAGGCCTTCACCGTCATCGGCATCCCGGCCGGCGCCGGCATCGTCAACTTCGTCGTCCTCACCGCCGCCCTGTCGTCCTGCAACTCCGGTATGTACTCCACGGGCCGCATGCTGCGCACCCTCGCGGACAACGGCGAGGCCCCGAGGATCTTCAACAAACTGTCGTCGACCAAGACCCCGGCCATCGGCATCGGCGTCTCGGTGGTCTTCATGGGCATCGGCGTCGTACTGAACTACGTCGTCCCCGAGAAGGCCTTCGGCTACGTCACCTCCATCGCCACCGCCGCCGGCATCTGGACGTGGCTGATGATCCTGATCAGCCACGTCCTCTACCGCCGCAAGGTCGTCGCGGGCCGCCTGCCCGCCTCCTCCTTCCCCGCCCCGGGCGGCTCGGTCTGCTCCTACATCGCCATCGCCTTCCTCCTCTTCGTCACCTGCCTCATCGCCTACGACGCCGACGCCCGCGTCTGCCTGTACGTGATGGCCGGCTGGGCCGCCGCCCTCGGCATCGGCTGGGCGGTGCTCAAGGCCCGCAACCCGGAGATCACCGACCGGCCCGGCGAGCCGGAGCTCGAAAAGATCGGCTGACCAGCGCGTTCACGCGCACCCAGGACGTCCGGCAACCGGGAACCCTCGCGGTGTCCCCGACCGCCACCGCTCAAGACGTCCGGCATATGGACCGGTCCGTACCACCCACCGGTACGGACCGGTCCTTCTGCTTATGCTGGCCGCATGCTGACCATCACACAGGCCCTGTACGACCAGATCGTCGCCCACGCGCGCGAGGACCACCCCGACGAGGCGTGCGGCGTGGTGGCCGGTCCCGTGGGCGAGGGCCGCCCCGAGCGGTTCATCCCGATGCTCAACGCCGCCCGCTCGCCGACCTTCTACGAGTTCGACTCGCAGGACCTGCTCAAGCTCTACCGGGAGATGGACGACCGCGACGAGGAGCCGGTGATCATCTACCACTCCCACACCGCAACCGAGGCCCACCCCTCCCGCACCGACATCACCTACGCCAACGAGCCCGGAGCCCACTACGTCCTGGTCTCCACGGCGGACACCGACAGCGCCGGCGAATTCCAGTTCCGGTCGTTCCGGATCCTGGACGGAGAGGTGACGGAGGAGGAGGTCAAGGTCGTGAACGCCTACTGATACCGCATGGCGGACGGAATGAGTCCATCACGTGAGATCACACTCCGAAAGCCGGACCGGGAATCGATACGATGAGCCCATGGTTCTTCTCGACGTGAGCGAAAAGGCGCCGGGCACGCTGCTCGTGGCACGCCTGCACGTCGACCTGTGCAGGCTGAACAGCGCCATCTGTTGATCTCCGCTGCCGCCGTACGGCCGTGAGCCGCGGCGGGCTGCCGCGCGCCACCGCGCGCCCCACCGAACCCACGACACCTTCCGACAGGAGCCCTCAGCCATGGCCATCGAGGTCCGCATCCCGACCATCCTCCGCCAGTACACCGACGGCCAGAAGGCCGTGGAGGGCACCGGGGACACCCTCGCCCAGCTCTTCGCCGACCTCGAGACCCGGCACACGGGCATCCAGGACCGACTCATCGACAAGGCGAACGGGGACCAGCTCCGCCGCTTCGTCAACGTCTACCTGAACGACGAGGACGTCCGCTTCCTCGACGGCATCGACACCAAGCTGACCGACGGCGACAGCATCACGATCCTGCCGGCCGTCGCCGGCGGTATGGCCTGATCGGCGATGCGCTACGACTCCCCGCTGGCCGCGGTGGGCAACACCCCCCTGGTGCGCCTGCCGCGGCTCTCGCCGTCCGACGACGTCCGCGTATGGGCCAAGCTGGAGGACCGCAACCCGACCGGCTCGATCAAGGACCGCCCCGCGCTCCACATGATCGAGCAGGCCGAGAAGGACGGCCGCCTCACCAAGGGCTGCACGATCCTCGAACCGACCAGCGGCAACACCGGCATCTCGCTCGCCATGGCCGCCAAGCTCAAGGGCTACCGCATCGTCTGCGTCATGCCCGAGAACACCTCGCAGGAGCGTCGCGACCTGCTCGCCATGTGGGGCGCGGAGATCATCTCCTCGCCGGCCGCGGGCGGCTCCAACACCGCCGTACGGGTCGCCAAGGAACTCTCCGCCGAGCACCCCGACTGGGTGATGCTCTACCAGTACGGCAACCCCGACAACGCCGGCGCCCACTACGCCGGCACCGGCCCGGAGATCCTCGCCGACCTGCCCTCCGTCACCCACTTCGTGGCCGGCCTCGGCACCACCGGCACCCTCATGGGCGTCGGCCGCTACCTGCGCGAGAACAAGCCGGACGTGAAGATCGTCGCCGCCGAACCGCGCTACGACGACCTGGTCTACGGCCTGCGCAACCTCGACGAGGGCTTCGTACCCGAGCTGTACGACGCCTCCGTGCTCACCACCCGCTTCTCGGTCGGCTCCGCCGACGCGGTCACCCGCACCCGCGAGCTCCTCCAGCAGGAGGGCATCTTCGCGGGCGTCTCCACCGGCGCCGCCCTGCACGCCGCGATCGGCGTCGGCAACAAGGCGGTGAAGGCCGGCGAGAGCGCGGACATCGTGTTCGTCGTCGCCGACGGCGGCTGGAAGTACCTCTCCACCGGCGTCTACACGGCAGCCACCACCGAGGAAGCCATCGACACCCTCCAGGGCCAGCTCTGGGCCTGACGGGGCTCGCCGGGATTCCCCACGACGTTCCGCACGACGTTCCCTACGACGCGAGGTGACGGACCTGGTCCCACAGGGCCGGGTCCACCACACCCACCCGGCGCCGGAAGTCCCCCAGGGGAACCTCCCGCAACTCGTCCGTCTCCAGGAAGCTCGTCCGCCCCCGCGCGTCTCCGACCGAGCCCGGCGGCAGCGTGACCACCCCGGCCCGCTCGTCCCGGTACCGGCTGGTGATCTTCGCGACCAGCACCCGCCGCCCGCGCACCGAAAGCACCAGACACGGCCGGTCCTTCGCACCGTCACGGTCCTCGTACGGCACGTTCGCCCACCAGATCTCCGCCGGCCGCGGCCGCGCCGCCCGCCCCCTCGGCCCCGGGGGGGGGGCGGGGGGGGGGGGGGGGGTTGCCATGAGGGGGGGGGGGCGGGGGCCCGCCCAACAGCCCCGCGAGAAAGGGGAGAGAGAGGGAGATCCGAACCAAGCCAGGGAGAAGAACACAC
>NZ_JBVJVN010000002.1:245783-585745 GCF_055603605.1 Streptomyces sp. NPDC037271 | reverse complement strand
CCCTCCCCCCCCCCCCCCCCCTCCTCTCCCCCCCCCCCCCCCCCCTCCCCTCCTTCCCCCCCCCCCCCCCCCCCCCCCCCGCCCCCGCCCCCAGCCGTCGACGACCGCGGCGACGAGCGCGAGCAGCACCACCGCCGCGAGAGCGAGCCACCAGGACGTGTCCATACCGACGACCGTACCGGCGCACGCCGCCCCCGCGCGCCCCCCAGTGGTCCCGCGCGCCCCGCGACCAGCCGAACCGGTGACACCACAGGTGAGTTCGCCCACAACGGCCCCTGGCGGAGGAGCGACCGCAGGTTTTGCGCCTTACGCTCGACAAACCGCACGACCCCCGTCTCTCCACACCCGCCAGCGGAGGTTTCTGCTTCATGAAGCTCACCGTCGTCGGCTGCTCGGGGTCGTTCCCGTCCGCGGAATCGGCCTGCTCGAGCTACCTCGTCGAGGCCGACGGCTTCCGGCTGCTCCTCGACATGGGCAACGGCGCCCTCGGCGAGCTGCAGCGCCACTGCGGTCTCTACGACCTCGACGCGATCTTCCTCAGCCACCTGCACGCCGACCACTGCATCGACATGTGCGCCTACTTCGTGGCGCGCTACTACCGGCACGACGGCGGCCGCTGCGACCCCCTCCCGGTCTACGGACCCGAGGGCACCGAACACCGGCTCACCACCGCCTACGCCGACACCCCCTCCGCCTCCTCCATGAGCGAGGTCTTCGACTTCCACACGGTCAAGCCGTCCACCTTCGAGGTCGGACCCTTCACCCTGCACACCGAACGCGTCGCCCACCCCGTCGAGGCCTACGCCGTCCGCGTCGAGCACGGCGGCAGGTCCCTGACCTACTCCGGCGACACGGGCGTCACCGCCACACTGGACGAACTCGCCCGCGACACCGACCTGTTCCTGTGCGAGGCCGCCTTCACACACGGCAAGGAAGACATCCCCGACCTGCACCTCAACGGCCGCCAGGCGGGCGAGAGCGCCGCCCGCGCCGGCGCCCGGCGCCTCGTCCTCACCCACATCCCCCCGTGGACCGACCCCCAGGTCAACCTCGCCGACGCACGCGAGGCCTACGACGGGACGGTGGAGGTCGCCGCACCGGGCGCGGTGTACGAGATCTGACCCGTACGGCGGTGTACGAGACCTGATCCGTACGGCGGTGTACGAGACCCAGCCCGTACGCAGGCGCCCCGGGCATGACGCGGGCCCCGGAACCATCCCGGTTCCGGGGCCCGCGTCACGCGCTACGGCGGGGACTCACGCCTTCGTGAGGTCCTCGATCTCCTCCTCGGGCTCGCGGCCCGGGGTCTTCAGGTTGAACTTGACGATCGCGAAGCGGAACGTCACGTAGTAGATCACCGCGAACACCAGACCGATCGGGATGATCAGCCAGGGCTTGGTCGCCAGGTGCCAGTTCAGGGCGTAGTCGATGGCACCCGCCGAGAAGTTGAAGCCGGCGTGCACGCCCAGACCCCAGGTGATCGCCATCGAGATGGCGGTGAGCACCGCGTGCAGCACGTACAGGACCGGCGCGATGAACATGAACGAGAACTCGATCGGCTCGGTCACACCGGTGACGAACGAGGTCGCGGCCAGGGAGACCATCATGCCCATCACGGCCTTGCGGCGCTCCGGGCGGGCGCAGTGCGCGATGGCGATCGCGGCGGCCGGCAGACCGAACATCATGATCGGGAAGAAGCCCGACTGGAAGATGCCGGCCGACGGGTCACCGGCCAGGAAGCGGGTGATGTCGCCGTGCACGACCTCACCGGCGGCGTTCGTGAAGTCGCCGAGCTGGAACCAGGCCACGGTGTTGACGAACTGGTGCATGCCGACCGGGATCAGCGCACGGTTCACGCCGCCGAACAGGGCCGCGCCACCCGCGCCGAGACCGGTCATCCACTCGCCGAAGTTGGAGATGCCGGTACCGATGGGCTCCCAGACCAGACCGAAGAAGACACCGACCACGATGCCGACGAAGGCCATGATGATCGGCACCAGCCGGCGGCCGTTGAAGAAGCCGAGCCAGTCCACCAGCTTGGTGCGGTGGAACCGCTGCCACAGGACGGCGGAGAGCAGACCCATGATGATGCCGCCGAGGACACCCGGGTTGTTGTACGTCGCCGCGACGTCCTCGCCCTGCTTGACCACCGCCTCGGTGACCGGGAAGGCCTCCAGGACCTTGCTGTAGACGAGGAAGCCGACCACCGCGGCCAGCGCGGTCGAGCCGTCCGCCTTCTTGGCGAAGCCGATGGCCACGCCTATGCAGAACAGGATCGGCAGCGAGCCGGTCAGGGCACCGCCCGCGTTGTTGAAGACGGCGGCGACCCGGTCCCAGCCCAGGCCGTCCTTGCCGAAGATGTCGTCCTGGCCGAGCCGGACCATGATGCCCGCCGCCGGGAGCACGGCGATCGGGAGCTGCAGGCTGCGGCCGACCTTCTGCAAACCCTGGAAAAGACCAGAACCCCGCTTCTTTGCGGGGGCCGCCTTGTCGGTGGCGGTGCTCATACTTCCTCCATCGGGTGGTGGTCTACACCACTCAGTGGTGTAGACCTGTTGTAGCACGATGAAGGCCGCGTAAGGAACCCGCGATTCCGCGACCGGGGCACTACACCCCGTACCCGATCAGCACCGCGCACGCGCCCGCGCGCGTACGTGCGCGCACCCGCCCGCGCAGAGGCGCGCCGAAGGCCCCCGGACCGAGCGAACGGTCCGAGGGCCTCCGTAAGACCACCCGCAAAGGGTACGTGAGGGTACGAGAGGTCTACACCTTCGTGACGTCCTCCACCTCCTCCTCCGGCTCCCGCCCCGGAGTCCGCAGACCGAACTTCGTGATCGCGAACCGGAAGACCACGTAGTACACCACCGCGAAACACAGACCGATCGGAATGATCAGCCACGGCCGGGTCGCCAGATTCCAGTTGATGACGTAGTCGATCAGCCCCGCCGAGAAACTGAACCCGTCCTTCACCCCCAGCCCCCACGTCACCGCCATCGACACACCCGTCAGCACCGCGTGCACCGCGTACAGCACCGGAGCGATGAACAGGAACGAGTACTCCAGCGGCTCCGTGATCCCCGTCACGAACGACGTCAACGCCAGCGACAGCATCAGACCGCCGACCTCCTTGCGCCGGTGCGGCTTCGCACAGTGCGTGATCGCCAACGCGGCCGCGGGCAGCGCGAACATCATGATCGGGAAGAAACCCGAGGTGAACTGACCCGCGTCCGGATCACCCGCCAGGAACATGTTGATGTCCCCGTGCACCACCGAGCCGTCCGGCTTCGTGTACGAACCGAACTGGAACCACATCGGCACGTTCAGGAACTGATGCAGACCGATCACCAGCAACGCCCGGTTGGCCACCCCGAACACGCCCGCACCCCACGCGCCCAGCCCCGTCAGCCAGTCACTGAAACCCTCCAGCCCGTCACCGATCGGCGGCCACACCCACAGACACAGCGCAGCGAACGCGATCGCCACGAACGCCATGATGATCGGCACCAGCCGGCGCCCGTTGAAGAACCCGAGCCAGTCCACCAGCTTCGTCCGATGGAACCGCTGCCAGAAATACGCCGTCAGCAACCCCATCACAATGCCGCCGAACACCCCCGGATTCTGGAACGTGAACGCCGTCACCGCCCCCGACCCGTCCGTCAACCGGCACCCGACCTGCGCCACCGCCTCCGAACCCTCCGGACAGTCCTCCGGAAACTGCCGCAGCACGTTGAAGTAGACGAGGAACCCCGCCACCGCCGCCAAAGCCGTCGAACCGTCCGCCTTCTTCGCCATCCCGATGGCCACACCCACACAGAACAGCAGCGGCAGCCCCAACGACCCGTCCAGCAGCGCACCACCCGCGCCCGTCATCACCTTCGAGACGTTCGACCAGCCCAGCCCGTCGTCCCCGAAGACATCCGGCTGCCCCAGCCGGTTGAGAATGCCGGCCGCGGGCAGGACCGCGATGGGCAACTGAAGACTGCGACCCATCTTCTGCAAGCCCTGGAACCCCTTGTTCCAACGGGCACGAGCAGGGCTGACCGCGCTGTCGGCACTCATCCGGTCTCCCTCCGGTCCCCTCGGAGTCCCCCTCGGCGGGAGGCGGTTTGGCGGCCGTCGGCCGGGTGGTGTAGACCAGTTGACGACGGTTCCGCTGACGTGACGCCATCATTCGGTACACACCGTATGAACGCTCGCGAAGATGGGCCAACTGTGGGTTACTGCGACAAAGCGGTTCGGATCAGGGAGAAGGAACATGGCCAGCAAGGCTGAGAAGATCGTCGCCGGCCTCGGCGGCATCGACAACATCGACGAGATCGAAGGCTGCATCACCCGCCTCCGCACCGAGGTCAACGACCCCGCCCTCGTCAACGAAGCCGCCCTGAAGGCCGCCGGCGCCCACGGCGTCGTCAAGATGGGCACCGCCATCCAGGTCGTCATCGGCACCGACGCCGACCCGATCGCCGCGGAAATCGAAGACATGATGTAAGCGCCCCCAGCGCACCGGGCACCGGAAGACGCCCGCACCGGGCACCGAAAGACGCCCGCACCGGGCGCCGAAGAACGCCCGCACCCGGCGCCGAAAAAGCGCCCCCAGGGGCCCCTCCCGCCACACACCACGGGAAGGGCCCCTCCCCATGCCCCGCTAGGCTCACCCGCATGTCACGCATCGACGGCCGCACCCCCCAACAGCTCCGCCCCGTCACCATCGAACGCGGCTGGAGCAAGCACGCCGAAGGCTCCGTCCTCGTCTCCTTCGGCGACACCAAAGTCCTCTGCAACGCCTCCGTCACCGAAGGCGTCCCCCGCTGGCGCAAGGGCAGCGGCGAAGGCTGGGTCACCGCCGAATACGCCATGCTCCCCCGCGCCACCAACACCCGCGGCGACCGCGAGTCCGTCAAGGGCCGCATCGGCGGCCGCACCCACGAGATCAGCCGCCTCATCGGCCGCTCCCTGCGCGCCGTCATCGACTACAAGGCCCTCGGCGAGAACACCATCGTCCTCGACTGCGACGTCCTCCAGGCCGACGGCGGCACCCGCACCGCCGCCATCACCGGCGCCTACGTCGCCCTCGCCGACGCCATCACCTGGGCCCAGACCACCAGGAAACTCATCAAGCCCAGCCGCAAGCCCCTCACCGGCACCGTCTCCGCCGTCTCCGTCGGCATCGTCGACGGCACCCCCCTCCTCGACCTCTGCTACGAGGAAGACGTACGCGCCGACACCGACATGAACGTCGTCTGCACCGGAGACGGACGCTTCGTCGAGGTCCAGGGCACCGCCGAGGCCGAACCCTTCGACCGCGACGAACTCAACGCCCTCCTCGACCTCGCCGCCGCCGGCTGCACCGAACTCGCCGAACTCCAGCGCAAGGCCCTCGGCACGGTCCTCGAAAAGTAAAGAGCACCCCAAGGACGCATCAAGAAAGACGGCCCGGACACGCAACTCCGCCGCCCACCACCGCGTCACTAGCAGTACAGAAGCACAGCAGTTCTACGGGCGTACGGCCGGACACACCCGCCGTACGCCCGACGCCGCACCGACCGCACACGGGCCACCCGGCCCTGTCCCAAGGGGGGACCGAGACCCATGGCCGCGAGCCGCCACCGACGCCTTCGCCGCATCACCGTCACCGCCGCAGCCGTGGCGACCCTCGCCCTGACGACCGGCCTCACCACCGGATGCGACGCCGTCGACAAGGCCCTCGACTGCGTCCAGACCGCCGACGCCATCGCCGACAGCGTCACCGCACTCCAGCAGGCCGTGGAGAACGCCTCCAACGACCCGACGCAGCTCGAGGAATCCCTCAACTCCATAGACAAGAACCTCGACAAGATCGGCGACCAGACCGACGACGCCGACGTCAGCAAAGCCGTCGACGACCTCGGCGAAGCCATCGGCAACGTCCGCACCTCGGTCGAGAACGGCGACAACACCCCCGACCTCAGCCCCGTCACCGACGCCGCCGGCGAACTGACGAAGGTCTGCACGCCGTAAGGGACGAAGGCCGGCAACGCCGTAAGGGCGGTGCGAGCGGGCCGGCGAGGGCCGCGATACTGAACCCATGACCCGCCTGATCCTCGCCACCCGCAACGCCGGAAAGATCACCGAACTGAGGGCCATCCTCGCCGACGCAGGCCTGCCCCACGACCTCGTCGGCGCGGACGCCTACCCGGAGATCCCCGACGTCAGGGAAACCGGCGTCACCTTCGCCGAGAACGCCCTCCTCAAGGCCCACGCCCTCGCCCGGGCCACCGGCCACCCCGCCGTCGCCGACGACTCCGGCCTCTGCGTCGACGTCCTGAACGGCGCCCCCGGCATCTTCTCCGCCCGCTGGTCCGGCACCCACGGCGACGACAAGGCCAACCTCGACCTCCTCCTCGCCCAGCTCGGCGACATCGCCGACGAACACCGCGGCGCCCACTTCGCCTGCGCGGCGGCCCTGGCCCTGCCCGACGGCACGGAACGGGTCGTCGAGGGCCGGCTCCGAGGCACCCTCCGCCACACCCCCGCCGGCACGGGCGGCTTCGGCTACGACCCGATCCTCCAGCCGGAGGGCGAGACGAGGACCTGCGCGGAACTCAGCGCGGACGAGAAGAACGCGATCAGCCACCGGGGGAAGGCGTTCAGGGCGCTGGTGCCGGTGGTGCGGGAGCTGTTGGGCTGAGGCGGAGCGTACAAGAAGCCGGAAGGGCGCGACTCCACGCTGGGAGCCGCGCCCTAGAGGTGGGGCCGACGAGACTCGAACTCGCACTGTCCACTACCTAAAAGTGGTGCCTCCTGCCGAAATTGGGCTACGGCCCCACGTACACCTTACTGGCTCTTGGCGAGCCGTTGCCGCGGGACCAAGCGATCGCGCGATCGATTGGCGAACGTACCCGTCTGACTGTGGCAGGACGGGCAGAGGTAGCGCAGGTTCTCCCGACGGTTGTCCAGACGGTCGCCGTTGATGTGATCAAGTTCCAGTACGAGTCGCCTGCCCTGCCAGGTGTCTCCAATGCCACATTCGCCGCAGACATGCGGTACGTCGAGGTCATCAAGGGCCCGCCGAAGCAGAACAGTCTTGGTACGGCCACATCCGGGAGCGAGTCGCACCAGGATCTCGACCGCCGTTTTGCGCTTCGGGGAGCGGGTGCCGCGATAGTGGCCCTGTCCTGTGAAGTGGGCGGTCGACAGGCCGTACGCTTCGATACTGCGCTTCACGAGTGCCCGAGTGCTCCCGTTGCTGCTTCGGCCAAGGGCCGCCAGGACTCCAGCCACGCTCGTGGCGGCCTCCACCGCTACCGCCAGTTCGGCGCGGGGGATGAGACCAGGACCGTATGCGCGTCCGCTGGTGAAGTGGGAGGTATCGATCCCGAACTTGTCCAGCCTCTTCCTGATATGGCCGTACGGGCTGTCCTGCGGGGGAAGCCCCATGAACTCCAGCATCTCCCTGATGCTGTTCGAATGAGCGGCGGCTTCTCTGAGGAGTTCTTCCGGGTAGTTGCGTCGTTCGCGTTCTGGCAGCGGATCTTCGCGGAAGTGCGAGGTGTCGATGCGGTAGTGCTGTAGTCGCTTCCTGAGATAGCAGCGGGGGCCGCTTCCCATCGGCGTTCCGAGTTTGTGCATCAGGTCGACCATGCTGGTGGCCTCGGTTGCAGTGCGTGTCAGCAGGTCGCGCGTGTACCTCGGTTTGCTCATGAGGCCCTGCGCCTGCGGCCTCGGTATGTGTCCGTCGCGGCATGACAGTTCGGGCAGAGCAGCCGGAGGTTTTCCGGGCGGTTGTCCCACCAGGCGCCGTCGACGTGGTCGACCTCCAGCCGGAGAGGTTTGCCGTTCCACTCGGGCCCGGTGCCGCACATCGCGCAGTTTTCCCGCACTCCGGACCGGAGCAAGTGTCGTAGTAGCCGGCTTCCCGGCACCCTGCCATCTTGTGGCGTGCGAAGGGCCAGGAGATCGCCGTGCGAACTTTTGGGCTTTCGCGGTCGCCTGGCGAAGTGGGATGTGTCGATGCCCAGTGCCGCGATACGGCGGCTGATGTGCGTGTGGTTGCCACCTACCGGGTTGATGCCCAGGCGGCGTAGCACCTCCTTGACGCTGGCCGAGGCGGCAACTGCCCCTCGGAGTGCTTCTTCGGTGTGACGCGTCCACTGAGTTGGAAAGTGGGCGACGTCTACGCCTGCCTCGGCCATTTTCTGACGGAGATAGCGCCTGCTGCCAGGCGTGGGCGTGCCGCCGCACCAACGCACGGCGTCGTCCCAGTTCGCGGTCGCCCGAGCCGCCTCTTCGAGTAGTTCACGGGTGTACCTGGCCCCCATCGATTCCCCTCCGTCCCGACCGCGCGTTCGCGGCCTCGTACGGAGTAACGAACCGGTTATCGGACAGTCACGCACGATAAACGGAAGGGGCCGTACCGGTCGTGCGGTACGGCCCCTGTGAGGACGGGGTCTCAGATGCCCAGGTCCTTGATGATCTTGGCTACGTGGCCCGTCGCGCGGACGTTGTACAGGGCCCGTTCGACCTTGCCCTCCTCGTCCACGACGATCGTGGAGCGGATGACGCCCATGTAGGTCTTGCCGTAGTTCTTCTTCTCGCCGAAGGCGCCGTACGCGTCGAGGACCTTCTTGTCCGGGTCGGCCAGGAGGGTGACCTTCAGGGACTCGGTCTCGCGGAACTTGGCCAGCTTCTCCGGCTTGTCCGGGGAGATGCCGATGACGTCGTACCCGGCGCCGGCCAGCAGCTCCAGGTTGTCCGTGAAGTCGCACGCCTGCTTCGTGCAGCCGGGGGTAAGCGCGGCAGGGTAGAAGTAGACGATGACCTTGCGGCCCTTGTGGTCCGACAGGGACACCTCGTTGCCGTCGGCGTCCGGGAGGGTGAAGGCGGGGGCCGGGTCCCCGGGCTGGAGTCGCTCGCTCATCGATCCAGCGTAACGGGGGGTCCTGACAGTGCGGCGGCGCCAGTAGCTGACAGACTGTCCGGGACAGCGTCAGAGCAGACTTCGGAGGCGTACGGTGGCGGACACGTCGGACATCAGAACCCCGGCGCAGATCGAGGCGGACATCAAGCGCCGCCGCGAGGTGCTGGCCGAGACGCTCGACGAGATCGGGATGCGGGTGCATCCGAAGACGATCGTGGGCGATGCGAAGGCCAAGGTCGCTTCCAGCGTCGATCACACCCTCGGACGGGCGTACGTCGGGGTCAACCGTGTGGTCAGCGATGTGAAGGCGCAGTTCGTGGACGAGGAGGGCGCGCCGCGGATGGAGCGGGTCGTGCCCGTCGCGCTCGTCGTGGTCGGGGTGGTGGGGCTGTTCGCCCTGGGCGGTACCCGGCGGCGCAGGCGCTGAGCCGGGGCAGGTAGGTTCGTGGCGTGAGCGCCAAGAGAAACGAGCACAGTTCCCCGGACGACAAGCTGCCCATCCGGATGCTGCACGACCGCGTACTCGTGAAGCAGGACACCGGTGAGGGCGAGCGGCGTTCCGGGGGCGGGATCCTGATCCCCGCCACGGCGGCGGTCGGTAAGCGGCTGGCCTGGGCCGAGGTCGTCGCGGTGGGGCAGAACGTGCGGACCGTGGAGCCGGGTGACCGGGTGCTGTACGACCCGGAGGACCGTGCGGAGGTCGAGGTGCGGGGTACGGCGTACGTGCTCATGCGCGAGCGTGATCTGCATGCCGTGGCCGCGGACCGGTTCGAGGGCTCGGAGGATTCGACCGGGCTGTATCTCTGAATCCGCGGTAGGCGAAGGCCTCAGGAGGCTTCAGGGGCTGGTGATCAAGGTCACCAGCCCCTTTCTCCTGTCTTTGCTAGCTTGGAGGTACCCGACGAGACGCGCCGTACCGGGCTGAAGGAAAAGACGACGCACCACCGTTCAGTTCGTTCTCGGAGGTGTCTGTCGTGGCCTGGGTTCTGTTGCTCGTCGCCGGTCTGCTCGAGGTCGGCTGGTCGATCGGGATGAAGTACACGGACGGTTTCACGCGGTTGTGGCCGAGTGTGTTCACCGGTGCGGGGATCGTCGCGAGCATGGTGCTGCTGTCGTACGCGGCCCGGACGCTGCCGATCGGGACCGCGTACGGCGTGTGGGTGGGGATCGGTGCGGCCGGTGCGGCGGTGCTGGGCATGGTGGTGCTGGGGGAGCCGGTGACCGCCGCCCGGATCTTCTTCATCTGTCTGCTGCTGGTCGCCGTGGTGGGGCTGAAGGCGACTTCGGGCCACTGACCCGGTGCGGTGTCAATGGCGGCGGGGTGAGATGGGGATGCCGGCGATGGTTCCGTCGTCCGAGTCGTCGTCGCCGCCGGTGCCGGTCGAGTCGTCGTCGCCGTCGCCGTCGTCTCCGTCGGTGGTGCCGTCGCCGTTCGCCGGGTCGTCGTTGCCGGTGGGGCCCGGGCCGGCGGTGGGGCCGCCGGCGGTGGGGGCGCCGGTGTCGCCGCCGGGCGGGGTGCTGCCGCCGTCGGTCCGGCCCGGGGTCCGGGTGCCGTTCCGCTCGTTGTCGCCGGAGGACTCGTCGCCGGGTTTCCGGCTGCCGCTTCCCTCGCCGGCTCCCGGTTCGTCGGAGGTGCCGGCGGACGGGGATTCGGTGATGTTGGCGCCGGCCTGGAGCTGGAGGTCGAAGTCGGTGACGGGTTCGCCCTTGAGGGCGTTGCGGGTGTACTGGCCCCAGATCTCGGCGGGGGCGCCGCCGCCGTTGATCCGGTCCAGGCCCATGGCGCCGTAGAGCGGTTTGTGGGCGGCGGTGACGGGGTCCTGGCCCATGACGGCGACGACGGTGGCGAGTTCGGGGGTGTAGCCGGCGAACCAGGCGGCCTTGTCCTCTTCGGCGGTGCCGGTCTTGCCGGCGGCGGGGCGGCCTGCGGTCTGGGCGGCGGTCGCGGTGCCGTTCTGGACGACGCTGCGCAGGACGGAGGTGGTGGTGTCGGCGGCTTCGCGGCTGACGACTTGTTCTTCGTGCCGTTCGGGCAGTTCGACCTCGTGTTTGCCGTCCTTCAGGACTTTTTCGACGAGGGTGTAGGTACCGTGCCGGCCGTGGTTGGCGAGGGTCGCGTAGGCCTCTGCCATGTCGAGCGGGCTGGCGTGGGCGACGCCGAGGGCGATGGACGGTGAGGGCACCAGTTCGGGGGTGTCGGGGGAGAGGCCGAGGTCGATGGCGGTCTGTTTGACCTTGTCGGAGCCGACGTCGACGGCCATCTGGGCGTAGACGGCGTTGATGGATTTGTCGGTGGCCTCGGTGACGGTGACGTCGCCGTAGTCGTGGTGGTCTTCGTTCTCGGGGGCGTAGCGGTCGCCGCTCCAGCCTTGGACGGGGCGTTCGCTGGTGCCGTCGTAGAGGGTGCCCGGCCTGATGAGGCGGCCGTCCTGGGTTCGGGAGCCGTTGGCGACGGCGGAGGTGAAGACGAAGGGTTTGAAGGTGGAGCCGACCTGGAAGTCGCGGCGGGTGGCGTTGGCTGTGTACTGCTTGACGTAGTCGATGCCGTTGTACATGGCGACGACCTTGCCGGTTTTCGGGTCGACGGAGGCGCCGCCGGCGCGGACGTAGGTGTCGACCTTGCGGTTCTTCTTGTCCAGTTTGGACATCAGTTTGTCGTCGACGGCTTTGACGAAGGCGTCTTGTTTGTCTTTCTGGAGGGTGGTGGTGATGCGGTAGCCGCCGCGGTCGAGGTCTTCCTCGGTGACGATGTCGTTCTTGTCGAGGTAGGCCTTGATGATGTTGACGAGGTAGCCGCGCTGTCCGGACATGCTGGTGGAGACGGTGGTCTCCTTGGGCATCGGGAACTTGGTTCCGGTGCGTTCGGTGGCGGTGAGCCAGCCTTTTTCGACCATGCCGTCCAGGACGTAGTTCCAGCGGGCCTCGGCGGCGGGCCGGTTCTCGGGGTGGGCGACGATGTCGTACTGGCTGGGTGCGTTGAGGAGGGAGGCGAGGTAGGCGCCCTGGGCGGCGGTGAGGTCCTTGGCGTCGATGCCGTAGTAGGCCTGGGCGGCGGCTTGGATGCCGTAGGCGCCGCGGCCGAAGAAGCTGGTGTTGAGGTAGCCCTCGAGGATTTCGTTCTTGCTCTTCTCGCGATCGAGTTTGATCGAGATGAAGAATTCCTTCACCTTGCGGGTGATGGTCTGTTCCTGGGCCAGGTAGTAGTTCTTGACGTACTGCTGGGTGATGGTGGAGCCGGACTGCTTGCCCTGGCCGGTGGCGGTGTTCCAGCCGGCGCGGACCATGGCCATGGGGTCGATGGCGGACTCGGTGTAGAAGTCGCGGTCCTCGGCGGCGAGGACGGCGTGCTGGGCGTCCTTGGAGATGCGGGCGAGGCCTACGCTTTCCCGGTTGACCTCGCCGTCGCGGGCGAGGACGCTGCCGTCGGCGTACAGGTAGACGTTGGACTGTTTGGTGGCGAGCGCGTTGGCGGCCGGGATCTGTACCAGGTGGTAGCCGAGGAAGAAGCCGCCGATCAGCAGCATGGCGCCGATGAGGCAGGTGCTGAGCGTGATGCGCCAGGTCGGGATCAGCCGGCGCCAGCCGGTGCGCCGTGGCCGCTCGGATTTCTTGGTCTTCCCCTCGCCGGCCGTCTGTGGCTCTCTCGGCGCCCAGCCCTGGTTCGGCTGCTGCGGCTGAGGCTCGTCACTCATCTCGTGCACGGACTCCTGTTTCGCGTCGTACGGTCTGGTCTCGTGTCTCGTACGGCCTTGTGTGCTTCTGCGCGCTCTGGGCCCTCTGGGTCCTCTGGCTCCTCTGGCTCCTCTGGCTCCTCTGGGTCCATTGGGTCCTCTGCGGCCTCTGGGGAAGACTCTCGTACCGGGGGTTCCGTTCCCGCTCGACGGCATGCCTGTGAAATTCGCGTGGCACGGGCGGTCGCCGTCGCACTAGGCTCCTGCGCTTCGGTGCCTGGTCGGAGGAGGGGGTGGTGAGTGTGGGGTCGGGGCGGTTGTACGTGGCTGTCGCGGTGGGGGGATTCCGACGGTACGCGACGTATCGGGTGGCTACCGCCGCCGGGGTTTTCACCAACACCGTCTTCGGCTTGATCCTGGTTTATACCTATTTGGCCCTGTGGGACGAGAAACCGCAGCTCGGGGGTTACGACCAGGCGCAGGCCGTCACCTTCGTGTGGCTGGGGCAGGCCCTGCTGGCGGCGTTGGCGATCGGGGGCGGCGGGTTCGAGGACGAGCTGATGGAGCGCATCCGTTCGGGTGACATCGCCGTCGACCTGTACCGGCCGGCGGATCTTCAGCTGTGGTGGCTGGCGGCGGACGTGGGGCGGGCGCTGTTCCAGTTGGCGGGGCGCGGGGTGCTGCCGTTCGTGTTCGGGTCGCTGTTCTTCCCGGCGGCGTTGCCGCGGGAGGTGTCCACGTGGGTGGCGTTCCTGGTGGCGGTGGCGCTGGCGATGGTGGTGGGTTTCGCGCTGCGGTATCTGGTGGCGCTGTCGGCGTTCTGGCTGATGGACGGGACGGGGGTGACGCAGATGGCGTGGCTCGCGGGGTTGTTCTGCTCGGGGATGCTGCTGCCGCTGAACGTGTTCCCGGGGGCGCTCGGTGAGGTCGTGCGGGCGCTGCCGTGGTCGTCGCTGCTCCAGGCGCCGGCGGACGTGCTGCTGGGGGAGGCCGATCCGCTGGGGACGTATCTCTTCCAGGCGTCCTGGGCGGTGGTGCTGCTGGCGGTGGGGCGGCTGGTGCAGTCGGCGGCGACGCGGCGGGTGGTGGTGCAGGGTGGCTGAGGGGGCTGAGGGGGCTGAGGGGGCTGGGGTCAGCGGGGGCAGCGGGGTCACCGAGATGGCTGGGGCGGCTGAGCGGGGTGAGCCGCGTGGGCGGGTCGTCGAGGGGCTGCGTGCGTACGGTCTGATCTGCGCGATGTGGGTCCGGTCGACGATGGCGTACCGGACGTCGTTCGTGCTGACGACCTTCGGGAACTTCGCGATGACCGCGCTGGACTTCGTGGCGATCCTGCTGATGTTCTCGCGGGTCGACGCGCTGGGCGGATACTCGCTGGCCGAGGTGGCGTTCCTGTACGGGCTGTCGGGTGTGTCCTTCGGGCTGGCCGACCTGGCGGTCGGCTCGATGGAACGGTTGGGCCGCCGGGTGCGGGACGGCACGCTCGACACGCTGCTGGTGCGTCCGGCGCCGGTGCTGGCGCAGGTGGCGGCGGACCGGTTCGCGCTGCGCCGGCTGGGCCGGGTGACGCAGGGGGTGCTGGTGCTGGGGTATGCCCTGGTGGTCGTGGACATCGACTGGACGGTGGCGAAGCTGCTGCTGATGCCGGTGATGCTGCTCAGCGGGGCGGGGATCTTCTGCGCGGTGTTCGTGGCGGCGGGGGCGTTCCAGTTCGTGGCGCAGGACGCCTCGGAGGTGGCGAACGCCTTCACCTACGGCGGTACGACGATGCTGCAGTACCCGCCGACGGTGTTCGCGCTGGACCTGGTGCGGGGGGTGACGTTCGTGGTGCCGCTGGCCTTCGTCAACTGGCTGCCGGCGAGTTATGTGCTGGGGCGGCCGTACCCGCTGGATCTGCCCGGGTGGGTGGCGTTCACGCCGCCGCTCGCGGCCGTGGCCTGCTGCGCGCTGGCGGGGCTGGCCTGGCGGGCGGGGCTTCGTTCGTACCGGAGTACGGGGAGCTGAGGGAGTTGGAGGAGATGGAGGAGTTGAGGGAGCTGAGGGAGTCGGGAGAACCGGGGGCGTCGGCCGGGGCGGACCGTGAGGGGCGGCGGCCGGGTGGGGGCTTCATCGAGCTCGACGGCGTGGAGAAGGTCTTCGACGTACGCAAGAAGGCCGGCTTCCTGAGGCGGGAGCGGCGGCAGGTGCGGGCCGTGGACGGGCTGTCGTTCACGGTGGCGCGAGGCGAGATGGTCGGCTACATCGGGCCGAACGGTGCCGGCAAGTCGACGACGATCAAGATGCTGACCGGCATCCTGACGCCGAGCGGCGGCCGGCTGCGGGTGGCCGGCATCGACCCGTCTCGGGAGCGGGCGCGGCTGGCGCACCGCATGGGGGTGGTGTTCGGGCAGCGGACGACGTTGTGGTGGGACCTGCCGCTGATCGACTCCTACCGGCTGATGCACCGCATGTACCGCATCCCGGACGTCCGGTACCGGGAGAACCTGGACCGCTGTGTGGAACTCCTGCAGCTGGGAGAGCTGTTGGACGTGCCGGTGCGGCAGCTGTCGCTGGGGCAGCGGATGCGGGGCGACATCGCGGCGGCGCTGCTGCACGATCCGGAGGTGCTGTACCTGGACGAGCCGACGATCGGTCTGGACGTGGTGTCGAAGGCGAAGGTGCGGGGTTTCCTGCGGGACCTGAACGCGGAGCGCGGCACCACGGTGCTGCTGACCACGCACGACCTGCAGGACATCGAGCAGTTGTGCTCGCGGGTGATGGTGATCGACCACGGGCGGCTGATGTACGACGGTGCGCTGGACGGGCTGCACGAGGCGGGGGAGAGCGAGCGGACGCTGGTGGTGGACCTGGAACGGGAGTTGCCGCCGATCGAGGCGCCGGAACCCGCGCGGGTGGTGCGGGTGGAGGGGCCGCGGCAGTGGCTGGCGTTTCCGGCGTCGGCGTCGGCGGCGGGGCTGGTGGCGCGGATCGCGGCGGAGTATCCGCTGGTGGACCTGTCGGTGCGGGAGCCGGACATCGAGTCGGTGATCGCCAAGATGTACGCGGAACGCGCGGGCGCGTAGTGTCCGGCGCGGCGACCTCGTAGGCTGCTTGTATGACCGACGACGCCCCGGAGCTCCGGGCATCCGACGCCGACCGTGAACGAGTCGCCGAGGTCCTGCGGGACGCCCTCGCGGAGGGTCGTCTGGACATGGCGGAGTTCCAGGAGCGGCTGGACACCACGTACAGCGCGCGGACGTACGGGGAGCTGGCGCCGATCACCCGGGACCTGCCGGTCGGTCCCGTGGAGGGGCCGTCCCGGGTGTCGATGACCAAGGAGCCCGAGCGGAGCGGGGACTGGGCGGGCCGGATCACCGGCGGCGAGGGGTCGTCGTCGTGGGCGGTCGCCGTGATGTCCGGGTTCCAGCGCAAGGGGCGCTGGACGGTGCCGAGGCGGTTCAATTCGTTCGCGTTCTGGGGCGGCGGGGACATCGACCTGCGTGAGGCGGTCTTCGCCGACCGCGAGGTCGTGATCAACTGCGTGGCGATCATGGGCGGGGTGAACGTGATCGTGCCGCCGGGCGTCGAGGTGATCGTGCGCGGCATCGGTGTCATGGGCGGCTTCGACCACCGTGAGGAGGGCGTGCCCGGCGACCCGGGTGCGCCGCGCGTCGTGGTGACGGGGTTCGCCTTCTGGGGCGGGGTCGGTGTCGAGCGCAAGCTGACGCGGGCGGAGCGGCAGCGGCAGAAGGAGGAGCGCCGGCAGGAGAAGCTGGCGCGCAGGGCCGCGGCGCGGGAGCGGCACTCCGCTCTCCGGGAGGACGTGGAGGGCGCCCACCGCAGGATGCTGGACGGGCACCGGGACCTGATGCGCGAGCACCGCGACGAACGCCGCGAGCAGCGTGAACTGCGCCGCGAGGAGCGGGACCGCCGCAGGTGGGACGAGGACTGAGCGGGGGTTCCGCGCGCCGGGTCGGTGCGGGCTTCGCTTCCCGTGCCGGTGGCTCCGGACGTCGGACCGTGCCGTCCGTCGGGGTTCCGGGTCTGGGTCTGGGGCCGTCCGGGTCCGGGTCTGGGTGTGGGTCCGGGTCTGGGTCTGGGTCCGGGGTGCGGTCCCGGTGCCCGGGTCACAGCTGGACCGGTGCCGCGCCCTTCAGGTCGTCCAGGTCGAGGAGCCGACCCATCCGTGCGTACCCCTTGTCGCTGGGGTGCAGGTGGTCGCCGCTGTCGTAGTCGGAGCGCAGGCGGCGCGGGTCGTAGGGGTCGCGCAGGGCCTTGTCGAAGTCGACGACCGCGTCGAACACGCGTCCCGACCGGATCTCCTCGTTGATCTCCTGCCGCATCGTCTCGCGGTCCTGGGTGGAGCGGCCGTAGCCGCCGAACGGCATGATCGTCGCGCCGACGACCTTCAGGCCGCGGGCGTGGGCCCGGTCGGTCAGCGTGCGCAGGCCGTCGAGGATGCTCTCCCGGTCGGCGAGTTCCGGGCTGTGCAGGATGTCGTTGACGCCGAGGGCGATGACGACGACCTTGACGTTGGTGCGGTCCAGCACGTCCCGTTCGAAGCGGCTCAGGGCACTGGGGTTGTCGGCGGGCCGGCCCGACCTGCCGGTGAGGATCCGGTTGCCGCTGATGCC
Organism: Streptomyces sp. NPDC037271; assembly: GCF_055603605.1. Lineage (NCBI taxonomy): Bacteria > Bacillati > Actinomycetota > Actinomycetes > Kitasatosporales > Streptomycetaceae > Streptomyces > Streptomyces sp. NPDC037271. The sequence continues at coordinate 568,568 of NZ_JBVJVN010000002.1, read as the reverse complement.
CTGGTTGACGACGCCGTAGCGGGGCGCGTCCCGTCCGGCTGCGGCCGCGTCGTGCAGCCGTTCGGCGAGGACGTCGGTCCAGCGGTGGTTGGCGTTCATCGCGGCGCCGAAGCCGTCGGTGATCGAGTCTCCGAGGGCGACGACGGTGCCGTCGGCCTCGTGGCTCAGCACGTCCAGCGCGGTCAGGTAGCGCCAGTACGGGGTTTCGGTCGTGTAGGCGACGGCGGTGACGTCCGCGGTGTGCTCGCCGTCGGCGACGTAGCTGGTCTGCCGGGCGTGCGGGTGGTGGGTGACCGGGCCGGACGGGACGGGGGAGTAGGTGGTGACCAGGACGTCGGTGCCGTACGGGACGGTGAGGCGGGCGAGGTCGCTCATCACCTGTCCGCCCGCCGGGATGACCACCCGGGGGCTGCCGCCGAAGGTGAGCCGGCGCATGGTGCCGGCGAGCGCGGCGGCGGTGTCCGGACCGTCGGCCAGGGCGATGGTGGCGTGCGTGACGGTCAGCGGGGACTGCCCGTAGAGATTGGACAGGGTGATGCGGGCGCTGGTGCCGCCGATGCTCGTGTGCACGACGTTGCGCACGGAGCGGCCCGCCATGCCGGTCGTGCCGGTGCCCGGTTCGGCCGAGGCGGGGGAGGCGGACCAGGCGCCGACCCAGGTGCCGGTGGAGGCGGGGGCGGCGTCGCCGCGCGGGAAACGGCCGCCGGCGAGCGGTGTGCGGTCCTTGGCGCCGTCGTCGGCGGACACTCCGGCGTATATGGCCGCGGAGATCGCCACTACCAGGGTGACGATCGCCGCGAGCAGGGCACGGTGCTTGGTGGGGGGCGCCCCCGCACCCCCGTCACGACCCCGGGTCATGCTGTGCTGTTCTCCTCGGGCGAGGGGAGCCCGAGGCTCCGGTCCGGTGAACCCATGATGCGTCATGGGCCGGGGAACGGCCGCAGGACCCCGCGGGGTCCTGCGGGACTTCCGCCGGGACCCCGGCCCGCGACTCCCGCGGGACCTCGCGGGACCTCGCGGGACTTCCGCAGGACCCCCGGGCTTCCGTAGGACCTCGCGGGACTTCCGCGGACCCCACGGGTGTTCCCCTCCGGTACAGACGCCGGGAACTTGTGTTCCGTTCCAGGAGTCGGTCAGGCAGGGACAATGTGTGCGGGACGGATCAGCGAACGGTGGAGTGGATGGAACGCGCGAGAGCGGAACTTCCTGAGGGTTCCGAAGGTACCGGGCAGGACGCCGGGGCGGGCGCGGCGCGGCCCGCCGCGGGCGCGGGAGGGTCCGCCCCGGGTGACGGCGTCGTGCCCGACCGCGCGATGACGGCCTTCAGCCCGGCCGACGAGGTCAAGGCCCGCGGCGTGCGCCGCATGAAGCTCACCGCCACCGGCCTGCTGCTGTTCGTCGCCGTGGTCTACGTCCTGTCCGAGTGGGCCTCCCATCAGGGCGCGGGCGCCTGGGCGGGCTATGTGTCGGCCGCCGCCGAGGCCGGCATGGTCGGCGCGCTCGCCGACTGGTTCGCGGTCACCGCCCTCTTCCGTCACCCCCTCGGCATCCCCATCCCGCACACCGCGATCATCCCGAAGAAGAAGGACCAGCTGGGTGTCTCGCTGGGCGAGTTCGTCGGCGAGAACTTCCTCTCCGAGGACGTCGTACGCGGGCGGCTGCGCGCCGTCGGCATCGGCAGCCGGCTCGGCACCTGGCTCGCCGTGCCGGAACACGCCGACCGGGTGACGGCGGAGCTGTCCGCCGCCCTGCGCGGTGCCCTCACCGTGCTGCGCGACTCCGACGTGCAGGCGGTCGTGGGGGAGGCGATCACCCGGCGGGCCGACGCGCAGGAGATCGCCCCCGGTATCGGCAAGCTGCTGGACCGGATCGTCGCCGACGGCGGTCACAAGCGGGCCGTCGACCTGATCGTCTCCCGCGCCCACGACTGGCTGGTCCTGCACGGCGACTCCGTGATGGACGCCGTGCAGGGCGGGGCACCCGGATGGACGCCCCGGTTCGTGGACAAGAAGATCGGCGACCGGGTCTACAGGGAGCTGCTGCGCTTCGTCACCGAGATGCGGGACATGCCGGCCCATCCGGCGCGCGGCGCCCTCGACCGCTTCCTCGCGGACTTCGCCTCCGACCTCCAGTCCGACACGGAGACCCGCGCGCGGGTGGAGCGGCTGAAGACCGAGGTGCTGGGCCGCGGGGAGGTGCAGGACCTGATCGCGTCCGCCTGGACGGCCGTACGATCCATGATCGTCTCGGCGGCGGAGGACGAACGCAGCGAACTGCGCATGCGGGTGCGGGCCTCGCTGCTGTCGCTGGGCGCCCGGATGGCCTCCGACCCCAAGGTGCAGGGCAAGGTCGACGCGTGGGTGGAGGGTGCCGCGGTGTACGTGGTCACCACCTACCGCAAGGAGATCACCTCCCTGATCACCGACACGGTGGCGAGCTGGGACGCCGAGCACACCACGAAGAAGATCGAGGCGAACATCGGCCGCGACCTGCAGTTCATCCGCATCAACGGCACGGTGGTCGGCTCGCTGGCCGGGCTGCTGATCTACACGGTCTCCCGCATGCTGGGGGCGTAGGGCCCCTCCGGACCCGGTCCGGACTCTCTTCCGGTACTCCTCCGGTACTCCTCCGGAACTCCTCCGAGGGCGAGGGCGGGCCCTGCGGCCTCCCGGCGCGGCGGGCGTGTCCCTTCCGGTGCCGGGCACACGGGAGGCGTTCGCTCGACGGAGAGGGAGCCATGACAGGAGAAGCGTCGCCGGCCTCAGTGCCCGCCTCCACGCAGATCGTCACCACGGCCGTCCCGGCCCGCCTGGACCGGCTGCCCTGGTCACGGTGGCACTGGATGATCGTGATCGGTCTGGGCACCGTCTGGATCCTGGACGGCCTGGAAGTCACGATCGTCGGAAACGTCGCGGGCCGCATCGCCGAGGAGGGCAGCGGCCTCGACATCAGCTCCGCCCAGATCACGGGCCTCGCCGCCGCCCTGTACGTGGCGGGCGCGTGCTCCGGGGCGCTGTTCTTCGGCTGGCTGACCGACCGTTACGGCCGCAAGAAGCTGTTCATCGCCACGCTGGCCGTCTATCTGGCGGCGACCGCGCTGACGGCGCTGTCCTTCGAGTCCTGGTGGTTCTTCCTCTTCCGTTTCCTCACCGGTTTCGGTATCGGCGGCGAGTACGCGGCGATCAACTCCGCGATCGACGAGCTGATCCCGTCCCGGTACCGGGGCCGGGTCGACCTCATCATCAACGGCAGCTACTGGCTCGGCGCGATCGGCGGCGCCCTGCTGTCCATCGTGATGCTGGACACCGACATCTTCCCCAAGGACCTCGGCTGGCGGCTCAGCTTCGCCCTCGGCGTCGTCCTGGGCCTGGTCATCCTCCTCGTACGACGGCATGTCCCGGAGAGCCCGCGCTGGCAGTTCATCCACGGCCACGGCGAGAAGGCCGACACCCTCGTCTCGTCCGTCGAACGGGAGATCGAGGAGGAGAAGGGCGAGAAGCTGCCGCCGCCGGCCGGTGAGATCACCATCCACCAGCGCAAGAGCATCGGCTTCGGCCTGATCGCCAAGACGGTCTTCCGCCGCTACCCGCGCCGCGCCGTCCTCGGCCTGTCCCTCTTCATCGGACAGGCCTTCCTCTACAACGCGATCACGTTCGGCTTCGGCACCATCCTCATCACCTTCTTCGACGTGCCGACCGGCAGCACCGGCTACTACTTCGCCGTCATCGCCGCCGGCAACTTCTGCGGCCCGCTGGTCCTCGGCCCGCTCTTCGACACGGTCGGCCGCCGGATCATGATCTCGGGCACGTATCTGCTGTCGGGCGTCCTGCTCTTCGGCACGGCGTGGCTCTTCGACCGGGGCTCGCTCTCGGCCACGACGATGACGGCCTGCTGGTGCGTGGTGCTGTTCTTCGCGTCGGCGGGCGCTTCCAGCGCGTACCTGACCGTCTCCGAGATCTTCCCGATGGAGACCCGCGCCATGGCCATCGCCTTCTTCTACGCCATCGGCACCGCCGCGGGCGGCATCAGCGGCCCGCTGCTCTTCGCCAGCCTCACCGAGTCCGGCGTGGTCGGCGACACGGTCCTGGCCTTCCAGATCGGTGCCGGGCTGATGTGCGCGGCCGGACTGGTGGCGGCGTTCCTGGCGGTGAAGGCGGAACGCCGCTCGCTGGAGGACATCGCGGAGCCGCTGTCGGTGGTGGAGGCGGGCTCGGCGGCGCCGCGGAGTTCCGGCACCCCGGCCAAGTAGCCTCGCGGGCGTACGTCCTGACGCCCCGACCGCCCGACCGCCCGACCGTCCGACCGCCCGACCGTCCGGCCGACTGCGAGGAGCCGTCCGATGACCGTCCGCAGGATCGTCCCCGACATCCGGGTCGAGGGTGAGGAGCAGCTGCACGCGAGCCGTGACTTCTACGGCCTGCTGGGCTTCGAGGAGGTCATGAACACGGGCTGGATGACGACGCTGGCCTCCCCGTCCAACTCCACCGCCCAGATCAGCCTCTTCACCGAGGAACGCACCGCGCCCGTCGTCCCCGACCTGAGCGTGGAGGTCGAGGACGTGGACGCGGTGTACGCGCAGGTCGCCGCGTCGGGCGCGGAGATCGTACGGGAGGTGCGGGACGAGGAGTGGGGCGTACGGCGCTTCTTCGTACGGGATCCGAACGGGCGGGTGGTGAACGTACTGACGCATCTGACCTGAGGGCGTGCTGACGCGCCCGACTCGCGAACGCACCACCGCACCGACTCGCGAACGTACCGCCGCACCCGGCCCGAGGACGTACCGTCGCACCCGGCGCCGAGGAACGCAGTGACGCACCCCGCCCCGAGCCCGTCCGGGCGGGTTCAGCCCCGCCGGTCGGCGACCGCCCACGAGGCCAGCGCCACGGCGCCGGCGACACCGAGGACGGCGGGCCAGGCGCCCACCTTCCTGGCCAGCGGGTGGGAGCCGGCGAAGCCGGCGACGTAGGCGGCCGTCAGTGCTCCGGCGGCCCTCCCGCCGGCCCGTTCCCGCCACTGCTGTGCGGCGGCGGCCCCGGCGACGGCGAGTACTGCCCCGCCGAGCTGCCGCTTCTTCGTCCAGCGGGCGACGCCGTACCCGCCGACGAGACCACCCGCGGCGACCACCGCGCTGGGAACCTTCGCCATGTCTGCCTCCTGCCGTGCCGGCTACCGCTACCGGTACCGAACCTAGACCTCGCCGGGCGCGCCACGCGCTCCGGGGGTGGCCGCGGGGCCGTCGTTCCCCGGCGGCAGCGCGCCGCTCCCTTGGCCGAACACCGTGCCCCGACCGCGTCACGTCCGGGTGTCCGCCGCGTCGGAGGGAGCACGGAGGGGGAGGGAGACGACGGGCGGAACGAGGGAGCGAGAAGCCGATGAGTACGCGGAGCCCCGGCACGAACCACCCACGGCGAATGAGACGCAGGTCACACCCCGTGTCTCTCCGGGGCTGTCACATCCCGCCCGCGCGCTCCGTCGTAGCGGTGTACGCCGAAGGGCGAACGACTACCGACCAAGCCCACGGCCCAAGCCCACGGCCGGGCTCGGCGCCCCGGCCCCGACGCCCGGCCCGATGTCACAACGATGGAGGAAGTCATCATGGAAGCCCGTCTCAACGTGTTCGGCAGCCCGCTCGCCGGTAAGTTCCTGCGGCACATCAACTCGGCGGCCAAGGCCCTGGACTCGGCGCTGCCGGCCGCGACCCAGGAGCTGGTCAAGATCCGCGCCAGCCAGATCAACGGCTGCGGCTTCTGCCTCGACATGCACACCAAGGACGCCGAGAAGGCCGGCGAGACCGCGCAGCGCCTGAACCTGATCGCGGCATGGCGGGAGGCCAAGGTCTTCACCGACGCCGAGCGCGCCGCCCTGGAACTGACCGAACAGGGCACCCGCCTCGCCGACGGCGCCGGCGGCGTCACCGACGAGGCCTGGGCGAACGCGGCCCGGCACTACGACGAGGACCAGCTCATCGCTCTGACCGGCCTGATCGCCGTGATCAACGCCTACAACCGGCTGAACGTCATCACCCAGCAGCCGGCGGGCGACTACGTGCCGGGCATGTTCGGCTGACCGTTCGGCCCGCCCGCCGCCCGCCGCCCGCCGCCCGCCGCCCGCCGCCCGCCCGTCCCCGGACCCGGTTCACTGGATGCTCCAGCGATGCGGGTGTCCGGGGTCCGCGGGGCAGGCGAAGACGTTGAGCTCACCACGACGTCTGACGACGACCCCGGTGGGCGCGGCGTACGGGTGGGGCGGGAGACCGTGCTCCTCGACGGGCCTCCAGCTGCCGCTCCCGCCGTCCCACTCGGAGCTGTCGACGGTGATCAACAGCTCCATGGCGGTGCCGCAGGCCCGGCAGTCCATGGCCGCCGGATCGGTCAGATGCCAGGACGCGAACCCGCCCGCACGCCATCCGGGCGGGATGGAGAGGTCGTACTGGTAGCCGATCGGGTCGGGCTCGTCGGGGTCGTCCGACTCCTCGGCCGCCTCCTCGAGCCTCTCCTCCCAGGCGTCGATCCGGTCGCGCAGATCCTCGGGCAGCAGGCCCGCGAACGGGTACGTGACGACCTGCTCGGGATGGAGCACGCAGGGCTCGGGCAGGTACCCGTCGAAGCCGACCACCTCCGGCTGCGGCGGTACGGCCAGTGTCTCCCCGACCTCCGCCGACCTGCGCCAGCGCAGATCCAGGAACATCCCGTACCGGGTACTGCCGTGCGCGTCGAAGGGACACCAGAAGACCTGGAGCAGGTCGCAGCCGTCCGGCCCGGCGGGCAGGTCGGGAACGTCCCGCCGGTACAACTGGGCCAGTCCGACCAGCGGCAGCGGGTCCGTGTCGGAGAGGCCGGGCACCCGGTGCCCGCGCCCGAGCTCGTCCAGGAGAGCCCGCTCGTCGTGCGTCAGCCCCGAGTCGGGACCGCTGCGGTTCCGCACCGCCGCCCAGAGCTCACGCTCCCGACGGATGTCCCCGGGCCGGCGCCCCCGCCCCCGCGTGTGCGCCTCACCGCACACCGGCCAGGGCTCGTCCGCCGGCCAGAGCATGGGCCCGCCGACGGAGGAGTCCGTCACGGCCGGGCTGCCCTTCCGCGGATGCAGCCGGGTGGTCGTGCCCCGGTGGGCGGCCAGCCCGGGAAAGAGCGCCTCGACGTCGAGCGGGCGGGGCGGAGTCGTCCTCGTCATGCGGGGACCCTAGTCACGGAGATCACGCGGCCACGCGGTCCCCCGCAGCTCGACATCTCAGCACCTCGGCAGCTCGGCACTTCAGCACCTCGGCAGCTCGGCAGCTCGTCCGCCGGCCGGGCGAACCGCCGCCGGAACCCGGCCTCCCGGCGAGTTCCGCGCGCACCCCCTTCACCCACCGGCCCCAAGGACCGGGCTGTTCTGCCCAGCCGCTGGAACCCGCCGCCCCGGCCGACGAGTTCGTGATCGTCGACAACCGCTGCGGCCGGGAGCCGAGTGCTCTTAGATTGAGGTGCCGATCACCCACGCCAAACCTAGGAGACCCCGCCGTGTCGGACACCAACTCCCAGATCGAGGCCAGCGCGGAGATACGTGCCCGGATCGACACCACCACACCGCACTCGGCCCGCTTCTGGAACTACTTCGTCGGCGGCAAGGACCACTACGAGATCGACCGGGAGATCGGGGACGAGATCAAGGGGATCTTCCCGGGCCTCGTCGACGTGGCCCTCGCCAGCCGGCTCTTCCTGGGGCGTGCCGTCCGCCATCTGATCCGGGAGCAGGGCATCCAGCAGTTCCTGGACATCGGCACCGGGCTCCCCACCGCCGACAACACGCACGAAGTGGCGCAGCGCGTGGCTCCCGACGCCCGGATCGTGTACGTCGACAACGACCCGATCGTGCTGGCCCACGCCAACGCCCTGCTCACCAGCACCCCCGAGGGCAGGACCGCCTACCTGGACGCCGACCTCTACGCCCCCGACACCGTCCTGGAGGCCGCCGCCCAGACCCTCGACTTCTCCCGGCCGATCGCCCTGATCATCCTCAACACCCTCGGCCACGTCGCCGACTACGACCAGGCACGCGACCTGGTGGGCCGCCTGATGGCGGGCCTCCCCTCGGGCAGCTTCCTGGTGATCAGCGACAGCACCGCGACGAGCGAGGGCATGATCGCCGCCTCGAACGCCTACAACGCCAGTGGCGCGACGCCGTACTACGTACGCGGCGTCGAGGAGATCGCCGGCTTCTTCGACGGACTGGAGCCGGTCGCCCCCGGCATCACCCAGGTCACGTCCTGGCGCCCGGACCCGGACAGCCCCACCGGCCCGGCCACCGCCTCCGTCGACGCCTACTGCGGGGTGGCACGCAAGCCGTGAGGCAGGCGGGCGCGGCTCCGGCAGCACCGAGGGCCGGCCCCTCCCGCCCGAGCCGCGCCGTACGGCCGGCGTCCTTCCGGGATCACCTCACCCGTCGCCCGGTCCGGGATCACCTCACCCGTCGCCCGGTCGGGAACCGGCCCGTCACCGGGCACTCTTCCGGGTGAACGCACATGCCCATGGCACCGGTCTCCGGCGCGGCCCTCCCAACGGCCCGGAGGCGCCGTGCTGCGGGGCCGCGGCACGTCCGCCGGCCGTGGGAAGGCGCGGCCCGCCCCGGAGCAGGCGCGCCCACGGGCGGCTCTCCGTCGCTACGATCTGCGCCGCTATGGGCCGATGCATCCATGCACGCCGGTGCATACGCGGCTGACGTGCCGCTATGCCGTCATGCAGCGGTGTGGACGCCCGGCTGTTCCGCCTGACGACGGGGAGAGACACGACATGGCGTACGAGCAGGAGAGCTCGGGCGGGGAGCAACCGCCGGGGGAGCGGTTGGCGCTGCTGCTTCGAGGCTGGTGGGAGAGGGCCGGGCACGCGTCCGGCGGTATGCGGCCGACCCAGCAGGCGCTGGCCACGAGACTGGGGGTCGACCAGACCACGCTCTCGCGCTACTTGAATCCGAAGCACACGTCGAACGCTCCTCCGCGAGTGGTGGAGGCCCTGCACGCGCAGTTGCGTGCTCCGGACGTGGAACTGGAGCTGGCGCGGGCACTGTGCCGGGCCGCGCTGGAGGAGAGCAGCCGTCAACGGCTCGCCGGCGGCAAGCAGGCGCCCACCGCCGCAGCCGACACCGCGGACGGGCCCCGCTCCACGGAGGGGCCGGGTCCGGCCGACGGGCCCGGTTCCACCGGCGGACCGGGTTCCACCACCCGACCGGACACCGCACCCATGGCCGGTGCCACGACCGGCCGCACGGACGGGCCCGGCCCCGCCACCCGGACCGACGCCACCGCCGGTACCGACGCCACCCTCGGGACGGACACCGCCGCCGGAGCCGACGCCGCGGACGGGACGGACGCGGGTGACGCGACGTCCGGCCGCCCCCGCTCCCGGCGGGCGCTGCCGGCGTTGATGGTGGCGGCCGTGGTCCTGGCGTTCGCCGCCGGAGCGGGCGTTCGCGAACTGGTCGCCCCCAGCCGTGACGTCCCGGCCGCCGGTGCGGCCGGTGCCGCGCCCGCGCGTGTGGGACCGCACGAGTGGCCGCTGCTGATGATGCAGAAGGAGGACCACCACACCCGTGGCCGAGCCCTCCAGCACCTGCTGAACGCGCACGGCTACGAGGTCCGGGCGGACGGCTTCTTCGACGAGGAGACCCGGGACGCCGTCATGGACTTCCAGCGGAAACACGATCTGGCGCCCGACGGCAAGGTGGGCAAGGACACGTGGCCGGAGCTGGTGAAGGAAGCCGCCCCCGGGGCCAAGGGCGCACACGTTCTGGCCGTACAGGAGCTCCTGGACAACGTGGGCCAGGGCGGAACGGTGGTGTCGGGGAAGTTCACCGCGGTGACCGCCGCGGACCTGAGGTTCTTCCAGAGCAATCACCATCTGCCCGTGACCGGCAGGGCGGACACGGAGACCTGGCTGGTCCTGCTCGTGCGACAGCTCCCGCCCGACCGTGCCCCGGCGTACCAGACGTCCCCGAGGAATCCCGCGTCCGCGTCCGCGTGAGCGTGAGGGGCCGCGTCCGCGTCCGTGCGAGCGGGCCGGCCCCACGCGCGGGTGCTGCGCCGGACGCATGCCGTGCAGGCCCGCGCATGACGGCATGAGGGCATGACGGCAGGTCAGGACCCTTTCATACGGGGTGCATCGATGCGCCTCGGCAAGCGGCCGGGATCGTCTTCTCGTACCCGCTTCCTCCGGTGATGCTGGTGTCGCAGCCGGAACTCCGGATCCCGCCCCGCCCCCGTCGGCGGGGCGTCACGCACGGAGTCTCGTTCCGGTCCGCGTCCCGTCAGTTCTCTGCTTGAAGGGGTAACCCATGTCTGCTTTCCGCAAGACCATCACGTCCGTCCTGTCGGCCGTCGTCCTCGCCGGTGGACTGGCCGTGGGCGCCGCCGCCCCGGCGAGCGCGGCCACGTGCCCGTCGTCGGCCTCCCCGGTGATCGACGGCGCGAGGGCCAGCTGGTCCCTGCGCTGCTCGGGCGGCAAGGTGACGGTCTCCGGCTGGCTCGAGGACACCCGCATGGACGGCAAGTGCGCCCTGGTCCGCCTCGTCGGCGGCAACGGCGAGACCAAGAGGTCGACGGCGTGCAGCTCCGGTGTCCGTGAGCAGTTCAGCCACAGCTTCGCCGGGACGAACAAGGCCGAGGTCCGCCTGGCCATCGCCTGACCTCGAACGGACGGGGGCGGGCCACGGCACCCGCCCCCTGCGTCGGCCCGGGTCGCGCCCACCCGGACCGCGGCGGTCGGCCGAGCGGCCGTACCGCCCACCCGAGCCGCCCACCCGAGCGGTACACGCGAGCAGTACATCCGAGCCGTACACGCGAGGCCGGCTGCCCGGCCCCGGACGACAAGAAGCGAGGAACCCACATGAACAGCAACGCACGTCACCTGCGCGGCGCCTTGGTCGCCGGGGCCGTGGCGACCACGCTGGCCCTGGCGCCGGCCGCGGCCGCCCAGGGCCCCGCCGAGGCCAGGGCGGCGGCAGCCGCGCCGGCGACGACCCTGGTGTTCGACAAGAATCCGGGTGATCCCACCAACTCGAAGCTCTCCGTCTACCAGGGCAAGAAGCTCTGGGCCACCTACCGGGCCGGATCGGGCCTCGGCGTCAAGGACGACTGCGCCCGCGCCCGGGGCTGGATGCCGAACGGCAACTGGAAGATCAAGCTCAAGACCCGCACGTACAACGGCAATCTCATCAAGGGGTACGCCGTCTACCTGCAGGACATGAAGTGCTCCAAGGGCACCCTGACCCGCACGGAGATGTTCATCCACTCCGAGATGAACCGCGACGGCAGCGCGGGCCGGACCGAGGCCCGCCGCTGGGACGGCGCCGGTGACTACAAGTCCAACGGCTGCGTGAAGCTGAACCCGACGGACATCAAGAAGATGTTCCGCCTCCTCGACCGCATCGGCTGGCCGACCCACCTGCGCGTGGTGTCCTGACCCGGGCGCTCGGCGGCTGCCGGCACGTGCGGCAGCCGCCGTGGCGGCGCGGCCGGGCCGAGAGGGGAGGGCCCGGCCGACGCGCCGGCCTCGTCACCGGACCTCGCGTCAGCCGTCGGTGGCGAGGCGGTTCGACCGCTCCCTCAGCAGGTACTGCTCCGTGCCGCTGAGGGGCCGTCCGTCCGGGGAGGGCGGCGCGCACGGCGCGGGCGTCGCCGGTGACGGCGGCGCCCCGTCGCCAGGACCGGGCCGTCCGCCCGGCCGCCGCCTTTGTCGACGCCCGTCGCGGGACGGCGCGCGAGCCGTGCGGCGACCACGGTGCCTCACGGTCACCCCGAGGCCAGCTGCTCCGCGATCTCCGCGATCCAGGCGTCCCTCTTCGCGGGGTCGTTGAGGGTCAGCTCCCAGTCCTCCACCGTGTTCAGGTTGTGCTGATCGGGGCCCGCCTTGAGTGCGATGAGCAGCTGCCGGGCAGACTGCCGCAGTTCGGGCGTCGTGCTGCCGCTCCCGGGCACGTCGGGACCCGCCGCCAGGCCGTAGATCTTGCGTGCCATGGCCTGGCGTTCGCCCTTCGACACCTTCTTCCAGAACTTCAGGGCGTGCGACAGCGACTCCGTGCGGGGCGCGGCGTTGTCCGGCGTCTCGCCCTCCAGCGCGTAGCGATCGGGGTGGCGTTTCTCGTTGTAACGCTTGGTGGCCGCGCGGCCCGCCTTGTAACCGGTGGTGCCCAGGACGAAACCGGCCCCGATCGCGGCGAGGATCCAGCCGGCCGGGTTGCTCGCCATCGCTCCCGTCGCCGTGACCAGCGTCAGGACGCCGGCCGCGGCCTTGGCGGGTTCGCCCACGACGCCGCCCATCGTCTCCTTGCCCATCTTGAATTTCTGCTTCGTCATCGCGTACTTCCGTACTTCGCTCAGGTCCGCAGCCTCCTTCTGGGCACGCTTGTACGCCTCATCGGCGGGCTTGACGCTGCGGTACTCCCTCTCGAAGCGGGCGTAGGCCTCTTCGACGCCCTCCTGCCATCCCTCGTGCGGGTGCGCCGCGGCCGCGTCCAACCTGGCGTACATCTCCGCTTGGGCCGTGTTGGCCCGGAACACGGCCATGTGCGCCTCCTGGTCCAGTCGGACGAGCAGATCCGCGTTGACTTTCTTGGCATCGCCGAGGCTCTGCAACTCCTTGTACTTCTTGGCCGCTCCCCCGACACGGATCAGGGCACGGACGCCCTTCGCCACGCCGGTGACGGCACTGAGGGCACCGCTCGCCTCGGCCGCCGTCGCGGCGTTCGCCGCACCCTGGACCTTGGTCGCCTCCTTGGCGATGGCGGCGCCGTAGGAACCCGAACTGACGGCACCGACGCCCGCGTCCGTCGCCTTGACCTTGGCCTTCCGTTTGGCCGTGTGGTGTTTGGCCCCGGACTCGTTCTGCTTGGTGTCCTTCCAGTTCTTGTACGCGTCCATGCCGCTGACCACGACGCCGGTGGCCTCCGTGAGGAGGTTCCACCCCGCGGCGGAGGTTCCCGAGATGGCGGCGTCGTTCTTGAGGGCCCCGTCGGCGGTGGCACCGGCCTGGTGGGTGAGGGCGGCGTTGGTGGGGGTCTGGCCACCCTTGACGGCGTTGTCCGCGGGTTCGAGGTTCTTCTTGAACCGGTCCAGCAGCGCGTTGATCCGGTCGCGGTAGCTCTTCCTCTGCGGCGCGCCGTCGGCCGCGCCACCGCCTCCCGCCGCCTGTTCCGTGGTCGTGCCGGCGGGCTCCGCCGCCTGCTCCGCGGTCGTGCTTCTGGCACGCTGGACCGCCGCGGTGGCGGCCCGGTTGCCGACGCTGGACTGGAACCGGAGGAAGGCGTGCTCCGCGGAGTTCGCGGACGGACTTCCGGTCCGGCTGCCCTCCCGACGCTGCCTGACCGATGTCAGCGTGGCCACGGACGGCCGTGTCGGGGTGCGGTGGACCGGGGTGCTCATGGGCATGCCTCTCCTGCTGCCGGACCGGGCGAGGCGAAGGTACCCAGGCGTGGCTAACGGGAGGGGTGCGGCGGGGGAACTCCTCGTGGATGCTGTGGGAAGCGCTGTGGTGGTGGAGGCGGGCGGGGTGACGTACGCTCATGACGCCCGCGCCGGGGTACTCCGTCGCCTTTTGCTCGCCGCCATACGGCGCTCCGCAGAACGACTGGCCCGATTCCTCCACGGACCTCGAAGCCTCAGCCGTCGAAAGCACGCCACAACGGCGGGAGAGCCGGACGGTCGCCCGTCACGTGTGCCTCCCTCAACCCGGCACCGGTATCAGCCACGCCTCCTTGATGACGGCGCGCGGCCGCGACGGCCTGGCGGCCGGACGCGGTGACCCACCGAGTGGCTGGGGGCGGAGGTACGGCGAGGCTCCTTCGCTATAAAGACAGGCGATGGCGGACATGCCGCTGACGTGCGGGAACACGAAAGAGTTGTTCCGATATTGGATATAGTCATTCAGAGCTGAATATCGCGCCTACGCTATGCAGCACCGAATCCTTCCGCGTCAGTGCTGGAACATGCGAGTCAGCACTGCATGCCTTCTATTCACCCTTGGGAGTACTCTGTGCGTGCGGCCCGGCGAGTGACCCGGATCGAGACCGTGAACAAGGGGACGGGTGAGGTGAACGACTTCACCGTCCACTCGTCGGTCTCGGCCGCTCATGCCCTCTGGTTCAGGGGAGGAGGCTTCACCACGATGGGGTACGCGGCCCACAACGCCCTCGCTGACGCCGACCTCAGCGTCAGCGCGTACAAGCTGTTCCACAAGATGTGTGCCCTCCAGAACCGCAAGGACCACGGCCTCGTCCTTGTCGAGAGCCAGGTGAAGTTCGCCGAGCAGGTCGGTATGTCACAGGCCTCCGTCTCGCGTAGCCTCAAGCAGCTCGCGGCCCAGGGCTTCATCTACCGCGACGGCCGCAACTGGCGCATCCGGCCCGACTTCGTGTTCAACGGCAACGGCGCGGCCCAGGGGCAGGCGGTGCAGAACATCCCCGTCGGCACACCCGATCCGTACGCCGGCGGGCATACGGAACTGACTGTCATCGAGGGCGGGAACGAGGAACCCACAGACGGTCGGGAATGACGCGCTCTCCGAGCCACGGGTTCGCGGAGCGCACTCGGGAGCTGCGGTGTCTGGGGTCATCGTTCACTGGCCCGGAGCCTCCCGCTTCAGCCGCGCGGTGAGAGCGATGCTTTCCTGAACGGCGATGTCGAGCCGGGTTCCTGGTGCAGGCGGATCCTGCCGCGGAAGTCGGCGATCACAGCGGCCACGGCCTTGAGATCCATCTCCGTCGCCCCCTCCAACGCGCGCTGCAAGTCAGCCTCGAAGGTCTCCGGGGCGCCGGGAAATCCGTGCCCGGACCACAGAGTGGCTCGTAGATCGCCGACGGTCGGCAACGGCAACGGCGGTAAGGTGCCCGTCTCGCCATGCCATAGTCGTCAACCCGCTGGGTCAGAGTTTGGGTTGCACGGGAAAGGGCTGCTTGCCCGCCCAGCTGGCGAGCGCCTTGGCTGCGACCTCCCGGGTCTCGCCGCCCACGGCGGTCTCGGCGAGGAGGACCCGTCCGGCGTTGGGAAGGGCCAGTTGGCGGTAGAACTGCGAGTCCTCGAACCCATTGGTGGCGACGTCCTCGCTGGTGGCGGCGTACACCAGGCGGGGCACCCGAGCCCAATAGCAGGCAACCAGGCACATGGGGCATGGCTCACTGCTGGAGTACATCACGGCGTCCTCCATGAGGTGCCGCCCCAGTTTGGCGCCGGCGTTGCGCAGGGCCATGACCTCCGCGTGAGCGGTGGGGTCGTGAAGTTCGATGACTGAGCTCGTGCCGGTGCCGACAACCTCGCCGTCGATGACGACGACAGCCCCGAACGGGGTTTTCCCCTCGTCTTCGAGGGCATGCCGGGACAGTTCGATGGCTCGATTGAGGAACGCGCGATCCTGGGTGGTCTCGGGAGCGTAGGGCACCTTGTCTCCAAGCGTTCGATTGGGCCCGTTCCTGGTGCGCTCACATGTAGACAGAGGGGTCAGCGTCGCCGAACGGGCCGTCCAGATTCACGTCGTAGTCCGTCAGAGGGGTGGTGGCGCCGACGGTGCCGACCACGCGAAGTACAGCTTCGGCTTGGTGGTCGTCGGTCCACTCACCGTCTTTCATCAACTCGACCATATCCGGGACGGTGGTCACCTCGCCTCGGCGGAGGATCAGCCGGTGGATCTGGTGGGAGGCGGACCCGGAGGCGAGCAGAGCCCGCGTTGCGGACAGCCGGTGCTGCCACTCCTCGAAAGACTGGTCGACAGCGGCGGACCGAGCGGAGGCTGCCGGGGTGACGGGGAGGTTGTGCAGAATGACCCGCGTGATCGTCAGGCTGCGGCCTCTGCGCAGCTGAGCTGTCATGAGAATCCGGTCTATCTCATTGCGGAAGGCCGTGAACTCGGGCCGGAGCCATACCTCGTCGCACTGGACCACCAGGGCGGCAGTCACGTCATCACCATTCAGCGCGCCCAGGCGCTCATGCCATGCGGCAACGTCTATTACCGAGTCGCTCATATCTCCGTCCGAGTGTGCGCACCGACCAGTTGGAGCACTCCGAAACCTGCTGCGATCGCCTCCACGGGGCCCGGTTCCTCTGCCGCACCGGGCAGGACACGGGCTGCGAGCCGTGAGGCCGCCCGCAGGGCCGCCGGAGGAAGGCCGGTGAGGAACATCCGCAGCTCGGTGTCTGTATCGCCCGGAGCGAGCGGAGCGAGGCGGCAGGCGATGGCAAGGACCATGGCGGCCGGCCGCTGGTGCGGCTCGGTGAGCGGTGCAGGCACTCCGTAGTGGTGGCCGCCTCGCGCTGTGCGGATCTCCGCGGTGGGTGAACCGGGCGATGTGGAACGGCCCACGAGACGCAGAAGGGCGGACCGTGCCTGCTCGGGCGTCGCGAAGTAGCGGTGAGTGGCGAAGGTGCGGAGATACGCCCCCAGCAGCTGGGGATCCGGGGTGAACTCGGGCCGGATGAGTTCCGGCGGATGGGGCAGGCGGGCATCGCGCAGGGTAGCGAACACGGTCACTGAGACCAGCGTCCAGAAGTGGTCGTACTCCTCAACAGATCCGAACGCCGTACGGGCGGCGGCGGCCTCGTCTGTGGCGACGGCGTCGGCACCGTACAGGTTCTCGCGCAACTGGGTGAGGACGGAGGCGCCGTCCCAGTAGTTCCCCATGAACTTGGTGCCGGTAAGGATCTCGTGCACACCGTACAGAGCGCTCGCCTGGTGGGCTCCGTGGAATTCGCTGAAGTCGGAGTACCACAGCAGTACCTGGACAGGGGTGGTGAGGATACTGCCTAGTTCGTCGTGTGTGGAGGCGGACTTCGGGTCGGGGTCGACGCCGCGCAAGATCTTCAGACGGGCATCGGTGGTGAGGGCGACCAGTTCGCGGGCCGCCCTGTTTGAGGCCACCTTGCGCACGGACATCAGCAGTGCCGTGTTGGCGAGCCAGGACAGATATCGGCTGAGCGCTCCCAGCGCTGGAGCTGGGTCGGCCAGACGGCGGGTATGACGGATCACGGAATCGATGAGCAGCTCGGAACAGGCGACCACCTGGGTGGGATCCGCGCCGCTGACCAAGGTGGCCCGTGAGAGGCGGTGCAGGACGTCCAGGTGAACCGCGATGGCCTGCTCCGCGGATTCCGACGGCAGCTCTGCCTCAGTCAGCTGGTTGACGAGATGACGTAGCGCTGTCGGGTCGTTGCTGGTGGCGGCCTGGCTGACGGTGCCGAGATACGAGTTGACGCTGGCGATGTTCTCAGGGTCGTCGGGAGTGCGGCCGTCGCTCATGCCCTGCCGGACCAGAGCCGCCGCCAGGGTGCGGCGCAGCAGCCGGTTGCGCCCTCCGACGCTGGCCAGGCCGAAGAGGCGGACGAAGGAGAAGATCCCGAAGATGTTGGCCAGCAGGAAGAGCAGGGCGCCGTAAGTGGCGCTCACGCCGCTGTCGCCCAGTAGCCCGCAAGCTGTGAACAGGGCGGCGAGCCAGCCGACGAGTACCCACTCCCGGAAGGCGATGTGGCTGTCTATCGCTCGCAGCGACGGCCAAGAGCTGGCTGCGGAGAAGGTCAGAGCGAAGATGACCGCCTCACCGGTCAGCAGCGTGGCGAAGAATGCGATGCTGAACTGGGTCGCGTCTACGACGTCGTCGTGTTCGCGCGGAAAGGCGAAAGCGAGGAGTGCGAGCACCAACGCACATAGAAGTAGCGCGACTTGTCTCCACCTCTGCACCGTCGCCCCGTTCGCCGCTCGCTCTTCTTCAGCGTTGTCTCACTCTTTCAGACATGCGGCAGACGCGAACAGTGTCTCTTCCGCCACAGGCCACCGGCACGGGGATGCGGTCAGGCGTCGGTGACGGGGTCCGGCCAAGCGGTCAGGAAGTGACGCCATGCCCCAGCTGACACGCCGAGGCATGGGCCTTCCGGCTGCTTGGAGTCTCGTATGAGCACCCCTGAACGGGCGAAGGCGGCTTCCACGCATTCCGTGGTGTTGCCTCCGCTGTATGACGATTTGAACCAGGTGAGTTCACAGTGATGCTGGTCAGCGGTCGGCATCTACAGCTCCTTGCGGACGCGATGGATCAGGTCGGAGGAGGCCTCCATGTCCAACGCTTGTGCGCGCAGGTACTCGAACGCAAGTCGGTAGCGCTCCAGTTCCTCATCCTTCTCCAGGAAGAGCGACCCGGTGTGGAAGTCGACGTACACGACGTCGAGGGTCGGCTCAGCGCCGCCGATCATGACGAAGCTTCCGAGCGCCGCGGCGTGAGCGCCCTTCGCGAAGGGGAGCACCTGGAGCGTGGTGTGAGGTGAGTCGTTCTCCGTGAGCAGCCGGTCCAGCTGCTCCTTCATCGTTTGCGGCGACCCGACAACGCGGCGGATGACGGACTCATCGATAATCGCCCACAGGTGCAGCGGCTTCGGTCGAGTGAGGATCTCCTGTCGCTTCATGCGGATGTCCACAAGCCGTTCGATCTCATCCGGCGACAGGGGGACCTCATTGGCCCGCTGAAGGGCGGTGCTATAGGCGCGAGTCTGAAGGAGCCCGGGAACGTAGACGCAGGCGAAGTGGTTCTCGCGTACGGCCTCGTCCTCAAGGGTGAGCAGCAGGTTCATGTCCTCCGGGATGGAGTCGGAGAACGAACTCCACCAGCCTTGTTGCTTGGCGTCCTTCGCCAGCCGTACGACGGCTTCGCGCTCGGAGTCGGCAGCCCCGTACTCGCGGCACAGTGCGTCGACGATGACCCATTTCACGGGGCCTGCCTGGGTTTCGTACCGGCTGACCGTGGCCTTGGAGACCCCGACGAGTCGGCCGGCCTCTTCCAGAGTCAGGCCCTTGCTGGCACGCAACTTCCTCAACGTCGCGCCGAGTTGACGTCGGCGAGTGGTGGCCCTCACGGTCATGCGGACTTCCTCCTGCACGTGCGCCGGGCGGTCGCTCCGGGCCTGATCAGGCTAGGCAGCGAGGGGACCTCCCACCATCAGATTCACTCGATGGATTCTCGTGAGAAGTTACATAGAGAGACTTCTCTGTGTCATTCTCCCTTACGAACCGCTACGCAGTGGAGCCGGGCGAACTCGTTAGGCTCATGTGCGCGTGGCTCGGGAGGGAGGAGTCCGCATGCCCGGCGACGAGGTCAGGGAACACCGACAACGGTTTGTTCTCCCCTTCATGGCAGCGCCGGCCGAGGTGAGGCTGCTGCGGCAGGCCGCTACGGCTCAGCTGGGGCAGTGGGGCATGCCCCACGCCGTGGACGAAACGGAACTGGTGGTCACGGAGCTGGCCACCAATGTCATCAAACACGTGGGTGAGGGCACGTCCGCCACGCTGGTCCTGGAGTGGGACGGCGAGCGGTTGCGCGTAGAAGTCCATGACAAGAGCCACTCCGTGCCGTCCTTGTCGGCAGCCGGCTGCGACGACGAATGCGGGCGCGGACTGCATCTGCTCGACGCCGTGACGGCGGATTGGGGGACGGTTCTGACGGCGGCCGGAAAGTCGGTGTGGTGCGAGATCGCTCTCGGGTCCGATCCGGTGTGTCAGCGGACGGAACGGGCGGCTGCGGCTCTGCGGAGCTACCGCCCTGCGGGCGGCACGGCTGCGGAGGGCCGGATGCGAGATCTCGCTCTCAAGGAGTCAGCGGTTGAGCTGATCGCTGACTTGCTGCACTGGACGGCTTCCTGCGGCTTTGATCCAGACGACGTCTTGGACCAGGCCCAACTGCACTACGAAGCTGAGCCCGATATTGCCGCCTGAAGTTCGCTGGCCCCTTCGCTGCATGCCGGTATGGCGCCGCGGCGAAACGGGTGTTAGCCGGCCAGGCCCATACTGCCTCCGCACCTGCGGCAAGCCCGCTCGCGGTCTGCGTCGGCACGGATGACGCGCCGGCCGTAGTTATCTGGGTGGCCCGGACTCCTCTGCCCGGGCGAGAGCTGGTCCCGGGTGAGCGGCGGCCGTGCGCAAGAGCACCTCCGCGTCCGCGACGGCCTGTCGCTCGTGCAGTATCAGTGCTGTCCGCACCACGTCCTGATCGTGACGGTCGCGCGCATAGATGTGCACGAGGTTGTCGGCCAGGTCGTCCTGCTCCTGTGACCGCAACAGGGTTACCAGCAATGCTACTTCTGTGGGCGTCGAAGCCTCTGCCGTATGCCGCAGGAGTGCGAGGGTGCTGTCCGGCCGGCCGCCGCGGAGCAGCTCTTCGGCGCGGCGGCCGACATGGTGGGCTGCCACGGTTTCGTTTCTGCTCTGTTGCCGGTCCCCCTCTCGGCGGGGGACCGGCAACAGACTTGTGGCGCGTGCCGCCTCCCGGACCTTTTGCGGGCCGGCTTCACCTACCGGCATCGGCTGGGCGGCCCTCATCCGGTGCGTCTCCTGCTTGAGTACGGTGACGCGCTGGCGGAGTTCCCTGAGCTCTCGGTCTCTTTCTGCCGCCGACCGTTCGAGCTGTCCGTGGGTTTCCTGCAAAGCCCGGAGTTTCTGGCCAGCGGCGCGGGCCGCCTCTCTGTGCCGCGAGCAGTTGCCGCATCGTTCCTGCTCGGCTCTTATGTGCAGTTCCCGCATCTCTTCCCACTTCATGCCGACGTTCTGACTGCCTCCCGCGTCCCGGCAGGCGGTGTCGAAGATGAAGGTGACCACCTGGTCTGGCGGGATGCGCTGGCCCTGGAGGTATCGCGTCAGTGTGGTCTCGCTGACCTTCAGGTACTCGGCGGCCTGGGCCTGTGTCGGATGAGTAAGCGTGGCCCCCTCTTGAGTCGTGACGACCAGATGGCGGCAGATCTCTTGCAGCGCGGCAGCCAGTCGCCGTCTCTCAGGCAAGACGCTCTCGTCGAGTGCCTTCTTGGTCCATGCGAACGGACGGCGACTGCTGCTGCGTGCTGCCATAGCGGCAAACCTCCGCATTCTGGGCCGAACTGGCTGGCCGTTTGTGCCGCCAGGCGGCGACGTTGTTCGCCATTGTGCCGGAGAGCAACGGGCAGCCGCCTGGCGGTTTTTGCTTCGTCTCTTGCCAGTTGGTGCGCAAGTTGCATCGAGAGGGTTCAAAGCAGTTTCGATGTGCCACGCTTTAGGAGTCAGCCGCCAGTGGTGCGGGGGGATGGCGCGAGTCGTGCATTCATGAATGGCGCGCTCATGTCATTTCGTGACGTATGCGGCAGAACCGCCTAATTGTGTGTGTTCTTAATGGGAGGGGACCCATCGTGACGTTGCCGTCGTGGCAGGAGACCAGTGTCGGAAACCACAAGCTGGGGAGCATGGCGCGTGCCGCTCTCTGGCTGGTCCAGGTCGTCGGGGAGGGCGAGATCTTCACCGTGGCCAAGCTGCGCGAGGCTTTCCCGGACGTCGCGCAGATCGACCGGCGCATGCGCGGTCTGCGCGACTATGGCTGGGAGATCTCGACGGCCCGCGAGGACCCGGAACTGCTTCCGCAGGAGCGCCGGTTCGTGACGCGCGGCAAGGATGTGTGGGTACCGGGCCAGGCGAAGGGTCCGAGTCACAAGTCGAGCATCACCAACGCCCAGCGGGCGAAGGTGATGCAGGCCGACGCTTACCTGTGCCGTACGTGCGGCATCGCGGCCGGCGAGGCGTACGAGGACGGAGTCACGCAGGCGGTGCTCAACGTCGCCCGGCGGCAGGTGACGCTGGTGGACGGCAGCGTTACCCACCAGCTGGTAACCGAGTGTCAGCGGTGCGGGCGGGGCACCGTGGACCGGTCCGTGCATCTGCCGCAGGTGCTTTCCCGGATCGAGTCGCTGGCGCCCCTTGAGCGGAGCGTGCTGAGCAGCTGGGTGAAGAACGACCAGCGCACTTACAGCTCGCTGGAGGTGCTGTGGGGTATGTACCGGACCCTGCCGGAGGACTCCCGTAAGGCTGTGGCCGACTCTCTTGACGGTACGGACGACTGAGACAGGACGGGATAACGATGATGCGCGAGTTTCCGGCCCCGCCGCGGGCGGTCGAGTTCAGCGAGCTGATCAGCAAGAAGGTCGAGGAGGTCAAGACGTCTGGCGGCACCCGGGAGACCGTGACCGTCGACTGGAACGGGCAGCAGGCCCATGTCGAAGTGATCGACTTGCCGCTCAGCAGCCTCTTCTACAACCCCAGCACCCACCGCATCCGGGCACAGCGCAGCCACGACGCCGAGCGGGACGCGGCGTTGGACAAGGACCCCTGGAGTGCGGAGAGCCAGGACTATCTCGGGTTCCTGCTGAAGGCGGACCCTGAGAACACGAATGTGCGGGACAAGGACTTCGATGTCCTGAAGGACAGCCTTGACCAGTTCGGGCAGAACGACCCCGGGCTGGTGACCCGGCACGGGGTGTTGGTCAACGGCAACACCCGGGCTGCGGCGCTGCGCGAGCTCGGCGCGCAGTCGATGCGCGTCGGCGTGCTGCCGGCGTCGTTTACCTGGGCCGACATCAACGCCGTCGAGCTGTCCTTGCAGCTTCGCAAGGACCACCGGCGTGACTACTCCTACATCAACCGTCTCCTTGCCATGGAGGAGCAGGCGGCGCTGGGCCGGACGCCGGAACAGATCGCCAAGGACTTCCGCATTCAGGTCCGCACCTACCACCAGGAGCGGTGGATCCTCAGCACGATCCGAGAGCTGAACGAGCGCAGTCGCACCGGCGGCGGCAACGGACTGCGCCTGGTGGACTGGGAGGGCGCGCAGGAGCGTCTCAAGGAGCTCCACAGGCTGTACGTGAAGCTGGAAACGGTGGACCGTGACCAGGCTGAGGTGCTGAAGGAACTGCGCCTGGCCGCGATCCTTCTGAACTTCTCGAAGACCGACGTCCGTCACATCAACGAGGACTTCCTGAAGGCGGGGTTCGAGCAGCGGCTGCCCATGGGCGGTACGACGGCCGCGCAGCCGCAGTCGGTGTCGATCCCCGGTCTGGGCCTGGAGGTGCCCGCCGCCTCCTCCGCCGTCGCGGAGGCCCGGGCGATGAACGACGAGATCCTCCGCACCGCCGCCGTGGTGAGGAACGAGGCCTCGGACCTCGGTGACGAGCTGAAGGCCGCCGCGCAGGATACCTGGGACAACACCTGGCAGGCGTTCGACGAGGTGATCGAGGCGGCGGGTCGCAGCGCCCGGCTGCGCAAGCGCAAGCAGCTCGCCCCCGCCCGGCTGGCCGACGCGTGCGCGAGCATTGACCAGTGCGTGAGCGACCTGGTGCAGGCGCGTACCTCCCGCAGCTTGGACGAGGAGGCGTTCGATGACGCCGTGGTGAAGCTGCGGGTCAGTCTGCTGAAGCTCGCACAGCAGGCCGGCCGCGGGCTGCCGCAGCCGGGAGACGGCGTGGCCTGGCTGCTGGAAGCGGTCGTGGCGGAGGGTTCCCGGTGAGCAGTTCCGTCAGCGAGAAGTCGCTGCGTCTTGGGTTCGATGAGACCCGGACCCGAGTGGTGCTGCGAACCACGGAATCGTTCCAGCAGGAACTCGTACAGCTGGCCGCCCGCTTTCGTACCGGCGGCCAGCTTGGCCCGCTGAGCGCCTCCGTCTCCCTGGACGAGCTGCTCGCGGACCTCGGCCTGCTCGGTACTTGGTCAGACCCCGCCGGTGTGGAGTGGGCGGACGACCTTCGGGACCTGGTATCCGGAGTGGTCCAGGATGCCCACACCGTGCAGCAGCGGCTCGCTGGGCGGCCGACGGCCGGCGAGGTCGCGCCCGATGACGTGCCCGTGCTTCTCGGCGATAGCTGGAAGGGTGAACTGAGCGAGTTCCAGCGCCGGGATATCGCGAAGCTCCTGTCGCTTCAGCACGGTGCCAACTTCAGCGTGCCCGGCGCCGGCAAGACCCGGGTCGCGCTCGCGGTGTACGCAGCCCAGAAGGCGGCAGGCCGGGTGAGCCGACTGCTGGTCGTGTGCCCTAAGTCGGCATACGAGTCATGGCGTTACGAGACCGCAGAGTGCCTTATCCATCCGCTGCGCATCAACGTCCTGGACGGGTCGCTGGATCAGTGGGCCGAGGTGCTCGTGGTGAACTACGAGCGTCTCGACCGGTCACTGTCCAGGCTGGCTGGATGGCTCAAGTCGTCCCCTTCCATGATCATCCTGGATGAGGCGCACCGGATGAAACTGGGTGCCCGGGGAACCTACGGGGCAGCCTGCATGGCGCTGGGACCTCTGGCCGCACGCCGACTGATCCTGACCGGTACGCCGGCTCCGAACGGTTCGCGGGACCTGGAGAACCTCCTGGGTTTCGTGTGGCCCGGCCACGGCCAGCGCACGGTGGTCCAGGCGGTTGCCGGAGGAGATCTCGCGCACGCCAGCACTGTCCTCCGGCCGCTGTTCACCCGCACGACGAAGCATGAACTCGGCTTGCCCCCCGTGCAGTTGGGATTGCGCTTCGTTGACATGCCGCCGCTGCATGACGAGATCTACACGGCAATCGTGGGCGGCGAGAAGAGCGGTGCCGCGCGCGAGGACTTGAGTTCCCTCGGGAAGACGGCACTCCGCCTCCTCATGGCTGCCACGAGCCCCGCCCTTCTCCTGGAAGGCGGCAGCCGCTACGAACCACTGGCCTATCAGCTGCCGCCGATGGAGATTCCCGAGGGAGGTTCGCTGTACTCGCTCATGCAGAACCTTCCCGACTACGAGCTTTCGCCCAAGTACAAGGAAGCCGTGGCGATCATCGCGGAGAACGCTGCGCAGGGCCGGAAGACGCTGGTCTGGACGACGTTCGTCAGGAGTCTCACCACGCTGGAGCGCATGCTGGAGAAGTACAGTCCGGCTGTTGTTTACGGCGGTACGCCTGACCGCGAGGAGCAGATTCGCCGGTTCAGGGAGGACCCGGCGTGCATGGTGCTCATCTCGAACCCGGCCACTCTGGGGGAGGGAATCAGCCTGCACCACGTCTGCCATGACGCGGTCTACGTGGACCGTGACTTCATGGCGGGGCGGTTCCTCCAGAGCCTGGACCGGATCCACCGTCTCGGGCTCGCCCCCGGCACAGAGACCCGGGTGACAGTCCTGGCGGTGCGGAACTCCGTCGACGAGGTTGTGGCCGCGAGCCTGGAGCGAAAGCTGGAATTCATGGGACGCATCCTGGACGACCCCACCGTGCAGCAGCTCGCGGATCTTGAGGAGGAGCCTTCAGTGGCGGCTGGTCTCGCACCGGGTGACATCGAGGCGCTGCTGAGTCACATGGGAGGTCGCTAGGACTGGCTGCGTGCTGTGGCACCGACGGGACTACCCTCTGCGGTGTGTCCCCCGAAGCCGAATGGGAGGCCCCGGAAGGTTCCTGGGCTTCCTCCGCAGCACGCCGCCGCAACATGCAGGCGATCCGCAGCCGTGACACCAAGCCGGAGATTCTGATCAGGCGGCTCGTACATGCCACAGGGCTGCGGTACCGGGTCGCTGCCCGTCCCCTCCCCGATCTTCGCCGGACGGCGGACATGGTCTTCCGTTCGGCGAAGGTCGCGGTGTTCATCGACGGCTGCTACTGGCATGGCTGTCCTGAGCATTACGTCCCGCCGAAGACTAATTCCGGTTACTGGTCGGAGAAAGTCGTTCGCAATGTCAAGAGGGACCGGGATACCGACGAAAGGCTGCGGGAAGCTGGCTGGCTCGTGCTCCGCTTCTGGGAGCACGAGCCATCAGACACCTGTGCTGACAAAATCGCTGCGACGGTCTTGGGCCGGCGTGAGGGAGGCCCGGCGCGGGGCGACTGAAATCTCCAGTTGCTGCGGAACGTCCTCGACGAGGGTCGCCCCTGCGGGCTCCATCTCGTAGTCCCTGGTGAGAGCTTCGCTGTATTCAGGGAGGAGGACTGCGGCGATCGCGCGTCCCACTGCCTCGGCAACCGGCGGCGGGAAGGCGTTCCCGACCTGACGGTAACGGGCTGTCTTCCGTCCTTGGAACTGCCAGTCTTCCGGGAAGCCTTGGATGGCCGCCGCCTGGGCGACAGTGAGCATCGGGCCGGTCGGGCGGAACAGATCGCGTTCCGGGTCGCAGTTTTCCGGATCGTTGGCGATCCCCATCCCGTCGACGCCCAGATCGGCCCACGCGCGCTTGGCGCGCGTAGGCCCCAGGTCGGCACCGCCGTGCTTCCTCGAGCCGCCTACGAGTGTCGGGGCAACTTTCTTACCCGCTGCTGCGGCGAGGGAGATGTTTCTCTTCCAGTCTTCATAGACCATCTGCCCGGTTCGCTCGCCGGGCCGGGCGGGTTCGCCAGCCGCGTTCTTATCCCAGAACGCCTTGCAGCGTGCGAGCATGCTTTTATCGAGCTTCTCGAAAGCAGTAGCCGAGCTACCCTTTATGCCCGTAGGCCACTGGAATCCGGGACCTCCCGGCTTTACCGCATCCTGATGAATAGCTACCAAAATTGCACGAGGCCGGAGCTGTGGTACTCCGAAGTACTTCGCGTCCATCCGGCGCCAGACTTTTCGCATGGCCACGTCTTGTGCGCTGGCTGACTGGTTCTGGTCAATCTCAGGGACCAGGTAACCGAGATTACGCAGCGTGTCAAGAATAGAATTTCTGTACTCAATAAAGACTTCTGGAGGCTCAAGGATGCCTCTGACGTTCTCGATCATCACCGCTTTCGGCCTGAGAGCGTCGATGATGTCAAGCGCTGCCGGGAAAAGGTCGCGCTCATCGTCCGGGCCAAGCCGGTGTCCGGCCAAGGAGAACGGGGGGCATGGCACTCCACCGGCGAGCAGGTCGAGTTCTCCTGGCTCAAGGCCGAGATTTTTTCGTACCTCGGAGTCCAGGAAATCCTTGACGTCCATAGGGTGGATATTGTCAGCTTTGTGCTGATTCCAGCCGGGCCAGCCGCCCACGTTGGCCCGCAAGGTAGCCACGGCGTGCGGGTCCCACTCAACGAGGGCGCGATGATCGAAACCGGCGTTGTGAAGTCCGACGGCTTGCCCCCCGGCACCCGCACAGATCTCGATCGAGGTCAATGGCGAGGCGAACCGCGGTCGCGTCTGGCCGCTGCGGGGCATGCCGCTCCTCCTGAAGGTGGTCGTTCCGGGAGAGGCGATGATCATGTGCCAGCCTCTCGACATCAAGAGTCTCGCACTTTTGCTGGGCCACTGAGGCATCCCACGTGAGGTGAGAGGGGAGGGAGGCGAAGCCAGCAGCTTCCGGTGAGACTGAGATCAAGCTGCCCGGCGGCCCGGCCTCGCACTTCAGCGCAGTGCCGGAGCGCGAGTCGGGCTAGACAGGATCCATCTGTACCTGCGCCCCGACACCTTGAGTGGCGCCGAGGCCGAGCGGCTGCTGAGCGTGGGCGGCGATCGATCGCCGCAAGCCCGAAGCCCGGCGCCGGGTCGTTCTCGCCAACCCGGGGCAACGTGTTCTGCGCGTTGCTGGCGGAATCCGATCGGGCCGCATTGTTCTCGTGACCTCAGCACCTTCCCCGCCGTGACGCAGCCTCCGGGCCGCGTCCGGGGCGGGCGGACTCCAGGAGTGCAGGAGTGCGGGAGTGCGTCCGGGGCGGCCGGAGTCCAGGAGTCCGAGGCGATGAATTCCGCCGTGGCCGTCGGTCTGTATCTCCGACAGGCGATCGACCGCACGCGAGGAGAGCACCATGACCGCCACCTACACATTCGACGTCTTCTCCAGCCTCGACGGTTACGGCTCCTACGACAGCAGCGGCGACTGGGGCAAGCAGGGTCCCGAGCTCCTCGACCACCGTCTCGCCCTGTACGGCGAGGAGCAGCGGATGGTCTTCGGGGCCAACACGTATCGGGGGTTCGCGCGGATGGTGGCCGAGAGTACCGAGGAGTCCGAGGTGCGTGACCCGTGGGTGACGCGGATGAGGAGCCTGCCGGCGACGGTGGTGTCGACCACGCTGGAAGGGCCCCTCGACTGGCCGGACGCGGACGTCGTGGGCGGCGACGCCGTCGACGTCGTGGCCCGGCTCAAGGAGGAGTCCGAGGTGCCGTTGCGCTCGCACGGCAGTCTGTCGATGAACCGGGCGCTGATGGCCGCCGGTCTGGTCGACCGCGTTCAGGTGACGATCTTCCCCGTGATCACCGGGCGGACCGGGCTGGACCCGGTCTTCCGGGGTGCGGCCGACTTCGACCTCGAGCTGATCGAGCACCGGACGCTCGACGGCCACACCCAGGAGCTCGTCTACCGGCCCACCCTGCATGGCTGAGCCCATCGGGCTACCCGGGCCGTCAAGCAGCCCGGTCCCGGCGGGGCGGCGGCTCCGACCGGCATGCCGGCGGCCTTTTGGCGGCCCCGGTCGCGCGGTGGTCACGGGGAGGGCCGAGTGCCTCCAGGGCCGGGCGACGGTCCCGGGGCCCGCTGTCGCGCTCATCTGAGCGGTGCGTGGACATTTCGGCGGAAAAGTTCACGCTTTCACAGCAGTGCCCCGGCCGAGGGGACGCGGGCGACGGGACTGGGCCGGGCTCCGGTAGGCCCGGGGACGGCCCGGTCCCGTCGGCGGGGGCTCAGCCCTTCGACCCGTCCGCCAGGAACGCCGTCAGGCCGTCCAGGAGCATGCCGCTGCCCTGTTCCGCCATGTCCCGTTCCTCCGCCGTGTCGCAGGTCTGGCTCAGGACGATCACGGTGTTGCGGGGACCCTGCTCGGTGAGTTCCACGGTCATCGTCGTGGGGTCGGGGCGGCCGGGGACGTCCATGCCGATGGTCAGGTGGCGGTTCTCGGTGACCTGCCGGTAGGTACCGGTCAAGGGGAACTCGGCGCCGTCGGGCGTGAGCATCGTGGCCTTCCACGCACCGCCCGGACGCACGTCCAGCTCGACGGAGCCGGGGGCGGCGTGCGCCCACTGGGCGTACTCGCCAGGAGTGGTCCAGGCCTGCCAGACCCGGGCCGCCGAGGCGTCCAGGGTGCGGGTCAGGGTGTAGGAGTAGCCGTTGGCCGCTGCGGTCTGCTCGTCGGACATGTTCTGTCTCCCCTTCTCGATCCGTGCGCCCCCCGTGCGAGGCCGTCGTATCTGTAGACACCCGCCCGCGCCCAACCTCATCGGTACGCACCGAGGCGGTTCTCCGCGGAGTCCCGGCCCCGCACACCCCCCGGAGCCGCCCGGCACGCTCACCTCCAAGCCGCCGGCCGCCCCCGTCCGGGCCCGCCGGCACACCACGTCGGCGCGACACGCCGGCCGGCCCGGACTCAGACGACCGCCCACACCCCCAGCCCCAGCCCGAACAGGCACAACAGCACCCCCCACACCAGGCCCGCCGTCGGAGCGCACGTCTTCTGCGTCCGCACCACGACCACACGGCGAGGATCCGCCGGGTCGTACCGCACCACGACCGAGTACCCGACGCGGAGCGTGTGAAGGCCGGAGTTGAGAGGAACGCGGCGATACGTCTGATGACGCGGGCCCGCCCGGTAACGAACCTGCGCCGGGTGAAGGACCGAACCCTCGCGCCGCGGACCGCGAGCGACCTCACCCTCCGCGCGAGTCCCCCGGACACCGAGAAGACGCAGGCCCCGCCGGCCGCGGAGGGCGAGGTGGACGACGCGGACACCGAAGGCCGTCCAGCCGGCGGCGAAGAGCAACGCGATGGTCGACCAGGGCTGCGACACGGCAGGCTCCCCCCGAAGCACACGACAGTCACCCCCGAACGACGTCCAGGCCCGGCACCGGCGTCAGGTGACCGGGAAGACGCGCCCCGTCACACCCCGGTTCCGTGGCACTCCCCGTACGGACGGCCCGAACCGCACCAGCACGCCGCCCCCCGCTGCGGCGGCCACACCACCGCACGCCCCCGCGCCGCCAGCGTCGTCGCATACTGGGGCAGAAGAGCCGGATCGGCCGGAGACACACCCTCCGACGCCGCGAACGCCTCGTACGACGGCACCGTCCCCCGGACCACACCCAGGTTCGGGGTGCCGGACGACGCCAGCTCCCGCAGCGCCGCCTCTATGGCCGCCACGTGCTCCCCGTACGAGGGGTACTCGGCCGCCAGCGGCGGATACGCCTCGACGAGTTCCGCCAGTTCATCCGCCGGCCAGTGCAGCATCGCCACCGGGAAAGGACGGGACAGAGCCTCCCGGTAAGCGCCCAGCTCGGCGCGCAGGCGGGAGATCTCCGCCTCCAGATCCGCCGGATCCTCCGAACCCAGCGACCACACACGCTTCGGATCGTGCAACTCGTCCAGCGACACCGGCATGGAATGCAAAGTGTCGGCGAGAGCGTCCCACTCGTCGTGGGCCAAACCCAGCATCCTGCGGACCCGATGGCGGCCGTACAGGAGAGGATGCGCCGAGTACGGGGGCTCCGCCACATCCGTCAGAAGCAGACGAGCACCCTCCGTGAACGACTCGTGCGCCGCCTCCAACTCGTCATGGGCCTCCAAGGACTCCGCCACGATCACCCACGGGGCAGGATCGCGCGGCGACGCCGCACGGACGCCGTCGATGATCGCCCGGGCCTCCGCCTCATGGCCGTACTCCCACAGATTCGACGCCTTGAGGGCACGGACCAGGGACGGGTTCTCCAGCGCCGCGGCAGCGGAACCGGAAGACAACAGGCGGTCGTAGAGCTTCGTCGCGGCAGGGCGGTCACCGGAAAGCTCCAGGTGGGCCGCCGCACGCAGGAGCAGAGCCTCGGCGTCCTCCGGATAAAGACCGGCGGTCCGCTCCAGGCGTGCCGCCTCGGCGGGATGGTCGACGTTCTCGGCAGGCGTGTCGGGGCGCATGGGGGACACCGTACTGCCGACAGGTGACGAAGGTGAGGCCCCCGCAGACCCGAGACCCGGGCCGGAACGGCACACGACGGTGCCCATACCGGACACCAGCCGGCTCCTGTATAACTGGGGCAAACACGCACACGAGAAGGGAAGCGGCCGATGGCCCGAGGACCGGCCACCCCGCACCCCCTGCGCGCCCTGCGCCCCCTGCTCGTCCTGCTGCTCGTGCTCCTCCCCGTCGCCCTCGTCGACGCAGGCAGCCTCTCCGCCACCGTCGCGCTCGCCGCGACCGCCGCAGCCGGCACCGCACTCGCCGTGTGCGCCGTCATCGCCGCACGCTGCGCGCCCGCCGTACCACCCACCCGGGTGCGTACGGCCATCAAGGACCGGGACCTGCGCACCGCCTTCCTGCCGCAGCGCGACCCCGACGCCCGCGGCCGCCGCCGCCCCCGAGCACCCGGACACGCCCTCCCGGCGACCACCGCGTAGGGCACAGCCACCCCCCCCACACCTGGCCCCACGCCGGCCGTGTCGTCATGCCGCCATCCCCTTCACCCGGCACGACGAGACCCCCGGAGGGCTCACCCACCCATGTCCGTATGCGCCAGCCTGGTCGAGCACCTCGCCGACCTGCTCCAGCCGCTGTTCGGCGCCTCGGCCGCAGCCGCCGCCATCATCCTGTTCACCGCCCTCGTACGGCTCCTCCTCCACCCCCTGTCCCGGGCCGCCGCGCGCGGGCAGAAGGCACGCACCGAACTGCAGCCGAGAATCGCCGAACTGCGCCGCAAGCACGCCAAGAACCCCGAAAAGCTCCAACGGGCCGTGCTCGCACTGCACACCGAGGAAAAAGTGTCCCCGCTGTCCGGCTGCCTGCCCAGCCTGTGCCAGCTGCCCGCCTTCCTCCTCCTCTACCACCTCTTCTCCAGCCCCTCGATCGGCGGCGAGCCCAACACACTGCTCTCCCACCAACTCCTCGCCGCCCCGCTCGGCGGACGGTGGGCCGACACACTCGGCGACAGCGGCGGGCCGCTCGGGAACACCGGACTCGTGTACGCCGCACTGTTCGCGTGCGTCACCGCGGTGGCCCTCTTCAGCTACCGGACCACCAAACGGACGACGACCGGCCGCCCGACAGCGCCGGCCGGTGACGGGGAACAGGTACCGGGACTGGGCACGATCACCAGGATCATGCCGTTCATGTCCTTCCTCACGCTCGTCACCGTGGCCGTGGTGCCGCTGGCCGCCGCCCTCTACGTCGTCACCAGCACGACGTGGAGCGCCGTCGAACGGGCCGTCCTGTACCGGTGAACCACAGCCGGACGACACGGCTACGGTCCAGTACGTGAACGGGGTATTGCGGAGTGGACCCCGACCTTGGACGATCGACCAGTCCTCCGATGGCTGCGCACGGCCGCATCCAGGCGCACCTCATCGGGCGGGCTGCCCGCGAACGAGGAGTTGGGGATCATGAAGCTGCTGCGAGTCGGTACGGCGGGGTCGGAGCGACCCGCACTGCTCGACGCCGACGGAACCCTGCGAGACCTGTCGGGCGTGGTGCCGGACATCGACGGAGCGCTGCTCGCCGACGACGCCGCGCTCGGCCGGATATGGGCCACCGCCGACGCCGGTGAACTGCCCGCCCTGGACAGCACGGGACTGCGCGTCGGACCGCCCGTGGCACGCATCGGCAAGATCGTGTGCATCGGCCTCAACTACCACGACCACGCCCGCGAGACCGGGGCCGAGCCGCCCGCCGAGCCCGTCGTCTTCTTCAAGGCGCCCGACACCGTGGTCGGACCGGACGACACGGTGCTCGTGCCGCGCGGCTCCGCCAAGACCGACTGGGAGGTCGAGCTCGCGGTCGTGATCGGGCGTACGGCCCGCTACCTGGAGTCGGCCGAGGAAGGCCTCGCGTGCGTCGCCGGATACGCGGTCGCACACGACGTGTCCGAGCGGGAGTTCCAGATCGAGCGGGGCGGGACCTGGGACAAGGGCAAGAACTGCGAGACGTTCAACCCGCTGGGGCCGTGGCTGGTGACCGCCGACGAGGTACCCGACCCGCAGCGGCTGTCGCTGCGGCTGTGGGTGAACGGCGAGCTGAAACAGGACGGGACGACCGCCGAGCAGATCTTCCCGGTGGGGGAGGTCGTGCGGTACGTCAGCCAGTTCATGGTGCTGCGTCCCGGTGACGTCATCAACACCGGGACACCGGCGGGGGTGGCGATGGGGCGGCCCGAGCCGAAGCCCTACCTGCGGGCCGGGGACGTCGTCGAGCTGGAGATCGACGGGCTCGGGCGGCAGCGGCAGGAGCTGAAGGACGCGTAGACGCTCCGCCGGGGCGCGGGGCGCGGGGCGCGGGGCGCGGGGCGCGCGGGGAGCGCGGTGCGACGTCGGCCGCGGGACTGCGGTGCGTGGCCGGCCGCGGGCCGTCGCCGGCTGGTCGCGCCCACGCGGCGGAGCCGCACATGTCACAGCCCCGCGCCCCCCTCGGCGCCTTGCCTCACCCCAGCAGCGAAGCGAGGCGGCGCCAGCCCTCCCGGGGGAGCGGCGCCGTGTCGTCCTCCACCACCTGCAGGGCCACATGGTCCGCGCCGGCGTCGTGGAACGCGTCCACGCGGGCGCGGATCGTTTCCTCGTCCCCCCAGGCGAAGACCGCGTCGATCAGGCGGTCGCTGCCGCCGTCGGCGACGTCGGCGTCGGTGAAGCCGAGGCTCAGGAAGTTCCTGGTGTAGTTCGGGAGTTCCAGATACCCGGAGAGGTAGGCGCGGGCCGTCGCACGGGCGCGGGCCGGGTCGGAGTCGAGGACGACCTTGAACTCCGGGGCCAGCAGCGGGCCCTCGCCGAGCCTCTCGCGGGCCTGCGCCGTGTGCTCCGGGGTGACCAGGTACGGGATCGCGCCCGCCGCCCGGTCCCGGGACAGCTCCAGCATCTTCGGGCCGAGCGCGGCCAGCACCCGGCGCCCGGCCGGCATCCCCGCCCTGTCGAGGTCGTCCAGGTAGCCGACCATCGTCGAGTACGGGCGCTTGTACCCTCCCACCATCGGGCCGTGGCTCACGCCGAGGCCGAGCACGAAGCGGCCGGGACGGGCCACCTCCAGCTCGGCGAAGGCCGCAGCGGTGGCGGCGGCCTCGTGCTCCCAGATGCTCTGGATACTGGTGCCGACCACGATGCGCGAGGACGCCTCGATCAGCGGGGCGGCGTGCTGGGCGGCGGTGTTGCCGCCCAGCCACACGGCACCGAAACCGAGCCGTTCCAACTCGGCGACGGCCTCGGCCCGTTCCCCGGCGCGGTCCGGGTCCCCGGAGCGCAGCTGCGCGCTCCAGACGCCGTACCGTCCGACCGATTCCTTCAGAGAAGCCGTCGCGTCGTTCATCGGTTGCGATCCCTCCGGTGGGCGCCGTGATCATCCTGCGTGCCTGACTGCCAACCACAGGTACCCACCGCTGATTCCCCGATCACACCGCCCGGGGCCAGTCGGGCTATTCGCCCAGGAAGCGCTCCAGAGCCTCCACCACGAGCCGGTGGTCCTCCACCTGCGGCAGCCCGGACACCGTCACCGAACCGACCACGCCGACGTCCGCGACGGTGACCGGGAAGGAGCCGCCGTGCGCCGCGTAGGTGTCGGCGTCCAGCCGCGAGGACTCCTCGAACGTCGTGCCCTTGGCCCGGAAACGGCAGCCCACCAGGTACGACGCGCAGCCGTACCGCTCCACCACCCGGCGCTTGCGGGCGATCCAGGCGTCGTTGTCGGGGGCCGAACCGGGCAGCGCCGCGTGGAAGAGCTGCTGGCCGGCGCGGTGGATGTCGATGGCGACCGGCGCCCGACGCTCCCGGGCCAACTCCACCAGGAGGGAACCGAGCGCCCACGCGTCGTCGTTCGTGAACCGGCGGAAGACCAGGCGGCGTTCCTGCGCCTCCAGCTCCTCCACGGTCGGGGCGGCCGTGCCGGGGGAGTAACTCACAGGGTGACCACCATTCCGTCGCGGGCGGACCGGCGGGCCGCCTCCAGTACGTCCAGGGCGTCGGCCGCCTCCCGGGCACCGACCGGGTTCGGGCCGCCCTCCAGCAGGGCCTTCGCCACCGCCGCATAGTACGCGGGGTAGTCACCCGCCACGGTCGCCTCGACGCGTCCGCCGCCGGTCGGCGGGGACTCGCCCGAGCCCACGCGGCCCCACAGCGACGCGTCCTCCTCGCCCCAGCCCGGGCCGGGCCGCCTGCCCTCGCGCAGCGCCGCCTCCTGCGGGTCCAGGCCGTGCTTGACATACCCGGCCTTCGAACCGAGGACCCGGAAACGGGGGCCGAGCTGGGCGGCGGTGGAGGAGACGTAGAGGTGGGAGCGGACCCCGTTGGCGTGCGTGACCGCGACGAACGTGTCGTCGTCCGCCTCCGCGCCCGCACGCCGGACGACCGACTCGGCGTACACCTGCGTGGCCGGGCCGAAGAGGACGAGCGCCTGGTCGACGACGTGACTCCCGAGATCGTAGAGGAGACCTCCGATCTCTGCCGGGTCGCCGGACTCGCGCCAGCCGCCCTTCGGCTTCGGCCGCCAGCGCTCGAAGCGGGACTCGAAGCGCCACACGTCGCCCAGCGCGTCCTCGGCGAGCAGCTTGCGGAGGGTGAGGAAGTCGTTGTCCCAGCGGCGGTTCTGGAAGACGGAAAGCAGCAGGCCGCGCTCCTCGGCAAGCGCCGCCAGCTCCCGCGCCTCGGCCGCCGTGCCCGCGACCGGCTTGTCCACCACGACCGGCAGGCCGGCCCGCAGGGCCCTCGCCGCCAGCGGTACGTGCGTCTTGTTCGGGGACGCGATGACGATCAGGTCCAGCTCGGCGGCCCGGTCGAACAGGTCGTCGGGCGTGGCGACGGTCCGCACGTCCGGGAACTCGGCGCGGGCCTGCCGCTGCCGCTCCGGGTTCGAGGTGACCACCGTGTCCAGGGCCAGGCCCTCGGTGGCGGCGATCAGCGGAGCGTGGAAGACGGAGCCCGCGAGGCCGTAGCCGACGAGGCCGACGCGCAGCGGGCCGCCCGGAGCGTTACCAGGGGCGTTGCCGGGGAGATTAGCAGTCATGCCCCTACTTTCGCAACGGTGTTGCCAAAGTGCAAGCGCCGGAGACAATGGGGGGTGTGAACAGGACGAACGGTGGAGGCGCGGGCACGGGCACGGGTATGGGTACGGGCACGGACCTCGGTGCGGGCGCGGGCGCCGTGAGGGGCGGCGGTATGCGCGGGGCGGTGGGGGGCGCCAACCTGCTCGCCCTGCGCAGCCACAACACCGCCCTGGTGCTCGACCTGCTGCGCACCGCCGGGGCCCGAGGCATCAGCCGGCTCGAACTCGCCGAGCGGACCGGGCTCACCCCGCAGGCGGTCAGCAAGATCACCACCCGGCTCCGGGACGAGGGCCTCGCCGCCGAGGCCGGACGCCGCGCGTCCACGGGCGGCAAGCCGCGCACGGTACTGCGCCTGACACCGGGGGCGGGCCACGCGGTCGGCGTCCACCTGGACCGGGACGAGCTGCGGGCGGTACTGGTCGATCTCGACGGTGCCGTGGTGGCGGAGCGACGCTCCCCGCTGGACCTCGGCGCGGGCGCGGAGGCCGTGGTGGAGGCGGTGGCGCGGACGGCCCGGGAACTGGTCGCCGGCACCCTGGCCCCGCCCGGGAGCGACCTCTCCGCCGCGCCCACCCTGCTCGGCCTCGGCGTCGCGCTGCCGGGGCCGCTCGACCACGTCCGGGGGGTGCTGCACCGGGTCACCGGGTTCCCGGAGTGGGACGGGTTCCCGCTGCGGGACGCGCTGGCGGAGCGGCTCGGGGTGCCGGTCGTCGTCGACAAGGACACCAACGCGGCGGCACTCGGCCTCGCGGTCGGTCTCGCGGTCGGCGGCAAGGGCGGTGACACGGGCGGTGAGAGATGCGGCGAGCGGGGCGGTGCGGGTGGCCGCGACGGGGGCGGTGCGGGTGGCCGTGACGGGGGTGGTGCGGGTGGCCGTGACGGGGGCGGCGCGGGTGGCCTTGACGGTGACGGCCAGGGCGGTCGCCCGGGTGGCGGCGCGGGTGGCGAAGAGGGCGGCGGTGCGTGCGGCGGCGCGGACAGCGGCGCGGGTGGCTCCTTTGCCTACCTGCACCTCGGTACGGGACTCGGCGCCGGCCTCGTCTTCGGCGGCGGCGTGCACCGGGGCGCCCGGACCGGCGCCGGGGAGTTCGGGCACCAGGTCGTCCAACTGGACGGGCCGCCCTGCACCTGCGGCGCCCGCGGCTGCATAGAGGCCCTGTGCCTCGATGCCGTCGCCCGCGGCGACTTCCCGGAGGCGGCCAGGGTGCTGGGCGCGGGCGCCGCGAACCTCGTCGGGCTGCTGGACATCGACCTGGTGCTGCTCGGCGGCCGTACCGTCGCCGCCGCCCCCGAGGCCTTCGTCCACGGAGTCGGCGCCGTCCTCGACGCGCGGGCCCGGCGCGAGGGCGGACGCGACGGCCCCGTACCGGTGCGGATCGCACCCGGAGGGACGCGCGGGGTCGCGGAGGGCGCCGCTCAGCTGCTGCTCGCGCCGCTGTTCGGGCGAGGAGACGCGTGACGGGGCCCGGCCGGCGTCCCGATGCCCGGCCGGGCCCCGTGCGGGCCTGCGCCGCCGGTCAGCGGCCCACCGCGCACGCGTCCCCGTTGAGCATGAACCGCGGCGGAGGTGAGGCGTCACCGGTGTGGTCGGTGAGGTAGCCCAGCGTGACGCTCGCGCCCGGCGCGATCACGGCGTTGTGCGGGGCGCTGCCCGCCCAGACCATGTTGCTCCTCTGCGTCAGCTCCGTGTTCCAGTCGGAGACGACCGTCTGCCCGAGGGGCAGCGGGAACTCGAGCGTCCAGCCGTTCACCGGGGCGTCGCCGGTGTGGGTGACGGTGAGGTCGACCGTCGAACCGGTGCCCCAGGCCGTCACCGTGCGGTCCACCCGGCAGGTGGGTTCCTCGCGCGTGAACGACACCCGGTGCAGGCCGCCGGGCAGGTCGTTCACGACGTAGAACTCCCCGTCCACCGTCGTGCCGATGTTCGTCACCTGAGTGGGCATCTCGCCGATCTCGGCCTGCTCGTAGCCGCCCCGGCCGTCGGGGCGCAGCGCCCAGACGGTGGACGAGCAGTAGTCGGTGGCGATGTAGGTGCCGCCCACCAGGCCGGCGTACCGCTCGCCCCGGTAGACGTGGCCGCCGATGACCGAGCAGCCGCCGGTGTAGGGGGAGTAGGTGAAGACCGGCTCCGTGTACTCCTCGCCGGGCGGGCAGTCCCCGTCGGTGAACTTCTCCAGCCCCTCGTAGCAGGACCAGCCGAGATTCAGCCCGCCCTGCCCGGCGGGCAGGTGGTCGATCTCCTCCCAGTGGCCCTGGCCCACGTCGCCGATCCACAGGGAGCCGTCGGCGGCGTCGAAGGAGAACCGCCACGGGTTGCGCAGCCCGTACAGCCAGATCTCCTCACGGGCGCCGGGGGTGCCGACGAAGGGATTGTCGTCGGGGACGCAGTAGGCGAGCGGGCCGCAGGAGCGGCTCACGTCGATCCGCAGGATCTTGCCCAGCAGGGTGTCCAGCCGCTGCCCGGTGTCGAAGGGGTCGCCGGAGCCGCCGCCGTCGCCGATGCTCCAGTACAGGTTGCCGTCCGGGCCGAACGCCAGCTGCCCGCCGTTGTGGTTGCTGAACTCGGCGTGCTCCTGGGAGAGCAGGACCTCCAGGCGGGACTCGTCGAGCCGGTAGCGGGCGAGCGTGACCGCGCCGTCGGGCAGTGCCGTGTACGCCAGATACAGCACCCGGCTGTCGGCGAAGTCGGGCGGCAGGGCGAGGCCGAGCAGGCCGCGCTCGTTCCCGGACTCGTCCACGGACGGGGTGATGTCGACCAGCGGGGTCCCGGCCAGGCCGGTGTCCGGGTGGTAGACGCGGATGGTGCCCCGCTTCTCCGTGATGAACAGCCGGTCCGTGCCGTCGTCGGGGGCGGCGAGCGCGGTGGGCCGTCTCAGCCCGGAGGCGACCTGGGTGGTGGTGGCGCTGAGCGAGGGGAGGGGGACGGGGGACGACGCCTGTCCTGCCGCCTTCCCGGCCGCCTTCTCCGTTGTTGCTGCCGCGGGGGAGGGGATCAAGGTGATCAGCAGGAGAGCCGTGGTGAGAGCGGTCAGGACAAGCGGGAGACGGCGCCACAAGTAATGGGCATGTATATGACAAGCCAGAGCGTCCATGAGTCCTTTTCTCCGTGTACGGGGGTCGAGGGGCCGGGTTCTGGGAGCGCTCCCGCACTCAGGCTGCGGCTCATGAAGCGGAGCGGCAACGCGTGATTGCGCCACTTTCACGCCGCCTGGCGCAAACGGTGCCGCTCGGCGCGCCGCGGTCGCCGATCGGGGGACGCCTGTCCTCCGTCCGGGCGGCATGGCCCGAATGGCGGTGCCCGAAGCCGTGTTCCACCGGCACGCTCATGTGTTTATGCGACTGTTCACGCCCGCGTCCCCCTCCCTGGTGGCGACAGCCGCCCTCCTCGTGGCCTCCGCGTCCGTCGTTCCCGCGTACGCGGATTCCCAGGCGCCGCTGCCCGCCTGTACGGCCCCGGACGACCACACCTTCCCCCTCACCACCCGCATCCACGGCGGCCCCGCCGGCTATGAGGCGGGCGGCGGCTACGGCACCTGGTACCTGGACCTCACCAACACCACGTCCCGCACCTGCGAGGGCATCCATCCGGTCGTCGTCCTCGTCGACGAACAGCGGGCGCTGGAGCCGTCGCAGCCCCGCCTGGAGTTCTACGACGGTTCCCGCCCGCGCCCCGTCGGCTTCGAGACGACCGACCGGGAGGAACTGATCGGCGCCTTCGGGGAAGGGGAGACGGAGAGGGAGGGCGAGGGGGAGGGCGAGGGGGAGGGTGACGGGGGGTCGGAGGGAGACGGGGAGCGGGAGGACGGCTTCCCCGGCTTCACCGTCGGCCCGGGCAAGACCCTCACCGTCAAGGTCCGGCTCGCGCTCACCTCTGACGCCGCCCCGGGCGAGGTCACCGCCAACGCGGCCGTCGTCCAGCGCCGGGGCGGCGACGGCGAGTGGATCGGCCAGTCGAACGACTACCGCTTCCGCATCCGGGCGGGCGAGCCCACCGGCGACTCCACCGGCGACTCCACCAGTGACTCCCCCGACGGCGCGACCGACGGACCGGCCGACGAGTCGGGCACCGGACAGGGCACCGATCCCGCCGCCCCCGCCACCCCCTCCGCCACCCCGGACGCCCAGGACGGCACCGGTGTCCCGTTCGCCGACGAACTCGCCGGCACCGGACCGGGTCGGACGGGCGCGGCCCTGGGAGCCGCCGCCCTGCTCGTCGCGGCCGGCGGCGCGGCCGTCCTGCTGGCCCGCAGGCGCGGCTGACGCGTACGGCGTGCCCGGCTGACGCGTACGGCGCCCGGGCGACGGGTACCCAGGAGTGCCGGACGCCCGGATGCCGGGACACCCTGCGCCCCCGTCCCGGACGCCCGGACGCCCGGACGCCGGGACGCCGGGACGCCGGGACACCCGGACGCCGGGACGCCGGGACACCCGGACGCCGGGACACCCTGCGCCCCCGTCACCCCCGTCTGCGACCATCCCTGCGTGGACTACCCGAACGACCAGGCCCCGGGCGCCCCCGTCCGCTCCGGGATCCCGGAGCACGGCCGCGTGCCGAAGTACTA
This sequence comes from Streptomyces sp. NPDC037271, assembly GCF_055603605.1. Taxonomy (NCBI): domain Bacteria; kingdom Bacillati; phylum Actinomycetota; class Actinomycetes; order Kitasatosporales; family Streptomycetaceae; genus Streptomyces; species Streptomyces sp. NPDC037271. The sequence goes on along the minus strand of NZ_JBVJVN010000002.1, from coordinate 528,347 downwards.
CGCCGTCAAGGCGCGGATCGACCGTCTGGTCGCCGAGCTGGGGGAGGGCAGCGCCATCCCCACCGAGCGGGACCTCTCCGAGCGGTACGAGGTCGCCCGGGAGACCGTCCGGCAGGCCCTGCGCGAACTCGTACTGGAGGGCAAGCTGCGCCGGCAGGGACGCGGCACCGTGGTCGCCGGCCCCAAGCTGGCGCAGCCGCTGTCCCTGGCCAGCTACACCGAGGGCGTCCGGCGCCAGGGCCGTACCCCCGGCCGCGCGCTCGTCACCCTCGACCGCTTCCCCTGCCCCGACGCGCTCGCCGCCGAGACCGGCCTCACGCGCGGGGAGCCCGTCTGGCACCTGGAGCGCGTACTGCTCGCGGACGACGAGCGGGTCGGCCTGGAGAGCACCTACGTCGCCGTGGCCCGCATCCCCGACCTGGACACCGCCTTCGACCCGGACTCCTCCTTCTACGCCCACCTCGCCGCCCAGGGCATCGCCTTCGGCGACGCCGACGAACGCATCGAGACGGTGCTCGCCACCCCGCGCGAGGCGCTGCTCATCGGCACCCCGCCGGCCCTCCCCATGCTGCTCATCCACCGCGTCTCGCGGGACACGGAAGGCCGCCCACTGGAACGCGTACGGACGCTGTACCGGGGCGACCGCTTCTCCTTCACGACCCACCTCCGCGGCTGAAAACCACCGCATCCCCTCACCCCAGACGCATAACGAAAAGATAACGGGTCTAGCCCAAACGTGATGACCAGTTCACGCTCTCGTCGTCGGCCGGATTCCTCCGGTTCCCCGGTGCCAAGGAGCGTGGCGGTCGTGAGAGTGATAGTCGTCGGAGCCGGCGTGGTGGGCACCATGCACGCCTGGCACGCAGTGAACCGCGGCCACGAGGTCGTACAGATCGAGCGCGAGACCGAGGCACGCGGCGCCTCACTGCGCAATTTCGGCCAGATCTGGGTCAGTGGCCGCGCGGGTGGAGAGGAGCTGGAGACCGCGCTGCGGGCGCGGGAGCTGTGGGAGGAGATCGGCGGCCGGATCCCGGCGCTGGGCTTCCGTCCGAACGGCTCCCTGACCCCGGTCCGCGGCGACCTGGAACGCGCGGTCGCCGAGGCGGCCGTCGCCCGCCCGGACGCCGCCGCCCGCGGCCACAAGCTCCTCACCCCCGGTGAGGCCCGGGCTCTGAACCCGGCCCTGCGCGGCGCGTTCGACGCCGCCCTGTACTGCGAGCGGGACGCGGCCGTCGAACCCCGCACCGCGCAGATCGCCCTGCGCGCCGAGCTGCGCAGGTCCCCGACGTACACGTTCCTGCCCGGACGCGAGGTCCGCGAGGTCATCGGCGAGCGGGCCGTCCGCGACGACCACGGCGACACGCACACCGGCGACGTCGTCGTCCTGTGCACCGGCGCCTGGCTCGGCGGCCTCGTCCGCGAACTCGCCGGACCCGGCCTGCCCGTGCGCCGGGTCCGCCTCCAGATGATGCAGACCGACCCCCTCGGCGAACCGCTGACCACCTCCGTCGCCGACGCCGACAGCTTCCGCTACTACCCCGCCTACGGCTCGCCCGCCCTGGACGAGCTGAACGCGCGTCAGCCGCAGCCGGCCACGGCCGCCGAGCACCGTATGCAGCTGCTGATGGTGCAGCGCGCCGACGGCGGCCTGACCATCGGCGACACCCACGAGTACGAGCACCCCTTCGCCTTCGACACCGTCGAGGACCCCTACGAGCACCTCACCGGCGTCGTCGAGTCCCTCCTCGGCCGCCCGCTGCCGAAGATCCGCCGCCGCTGGGCCGGGGTGTACGCGCAGTGCACCGACAAGAGCCGGGTCGTGCACCGGCAGCAGGTCCGCGACGGCGTCTGGCTGGTCACCGGGCCGGGCGGGCGCGGCATGACCTGCTCACCCGCGATAGCCGAGACCACCGCGAACGAACTGGGCTGGTGAACACCCCTATGACCACGACAGACATCCGCCTCGTCGTCCTCGACATGGCCGGCACCACCGTCGCCGACGGCGGCCTCGTCGAGCGCGCCTTCCTCGCCGCCGCCCGCGAACTGGGCGTCGAACCCGGCACCGACGACCACGCCGACAAGCTCGCCTACGTCCGCGCCACCATGGGCGAGTCCAAGATCTCCGTCTTCCGGCACCTGTTCGGCGACGAGGACCGCGCCCGGCAGGCCAACGCCGCCTTCGAGAAGGCGTACGGCGCACTCGTCGACGGCGGCCTGATCGCCCCCGTCCCCGGCGCCCGCGAAGCCGTCGAGGAGCTGGCCGCCGACGGTCGCACCGTCGTCCTCACCACCGGCTTCGCCCGCGTCACCCAGGACGCCGTCCTCGCCGCCCTCGGCTGGCAGGACCTGGTGCCGCTCACCCTGTGCCCCGCCGACGCCGGCGGGCGCGGACGGCCGTACCCGGACATGGTGCTGGAGGCCTTCCTGCGCACGAAGGCCGCCGACGCCGTACGCCAGGTCGCCGTCGTCGGCGACACCTCGTACGACGTGCTCAGCGGCGTACGGGCCGGTGCGGGCCTGGTCGCCGGGGTACGCACCGGGGCGCACGGCGACGACGCGTTCCGCGAGGCGGGCGCCGGCCACGTCCTCGACTCCGTCGCCGACCTGCCCGCCCTCCTGAGGGGAGCCGGCTGATGGACACCACCGCCACCGCCACCGCCACCGCCACCGCCACCGACAGCGCCACCGCGACCACCGCCACCGCCGCCCGCACCGCCACCACCACCGGCATCCGCTTCGACAAGGTCACCGTCGCCTACGGCGGCAACGTCGTCCTCGACGCCCTGGACCTCACCGTCGAACCCGGCGAGGTCATGGCGCTCCTCGGGCCGTCCGGATCCGGCAAGACCACCGCGCTGCGGGCGGTCGCCGGGTTCGTACGGCCCGTCTCCGGGCGGGTGTTCCTCGGCGACCGCGACGTCACCGGCCTGCCCCCGCACCGGCGCGGCATCGGCATGGTCGTCCAGCAGTACGCCCTGTTCCCGCACATGCGGGTGGAGGACAACGTCGCCTTCGGGCTCCGCGCCCGCAAGGCCGCCCGCGCCGGCCTACGGGAGCGGGTCGCCGAGGCCCTGGACATGACCGGCATGGGCGCCTACGCCCGCCGCTACCCCCGCGAGCTGTCCGGCGGCCAGCAGCAGCGCGTCGCCATCGCCCGCGCGCTCGCCATCCGGCCCGGTGTCCTGCTCCTCGACGAACCGCTGTCCGCGCTCGACGCCCAGCTCCGCTCCGGCATGCTCGCCGAACTGGCGCGGCTGCACCGCGAGCTGCCCGACGTGTCGATCCTCTACGTCACCCACGACCAGGTCGAGGCGCTGACCCTCGCCGACCGGATCGCCGTGATGGACAAGGCGCGCCTCCAGGCCTGCGGCACCCCGCGCGAGCTGTACCGGGAGCCCGCCAACGCGTTCACGGCGTCCTTCGTGGGCAACGCGAACCTGCTGCCGGTGACGGTGGGCGCGGGCGGAGTGACCTTCGCCGGCGCCGGGATCGAGGTCGACACGGCGGGTGTCGCGCGGGGCGCGTCGGCCACCCTGTGCGTACGCCCCCACCTCGTCGGACTCGGTGCGGACGACGGGCCCAACCGGCTCACCGGGACGGTGGCGGAGATCCAGTGGCGGGGCGCCACCCACCGCCTCTACGTCGACGTCGCCGGCCACCGTGTCATGGCCGACCTCCGTGAACTGCGGGACCCGCCCGCGCACGGGGACGAGGTCACCCTGCACTTCGCCCCCGACGACGCGGTGCTGCTTCCGGCCGAGGTGGGCGGCCATGGCTAGTACGACGATCAGCACACCGGTCACGAAGGAACGGACCCGTGCCGCGGTCCCGGCCTGGGTCTGGGCCCTGCCCCCCGTCGCCCTCCTCGCCCTGTTCTTCCTCTACCCCCTCGCCCTCGTCGTCCAGCAGTCCTTCCAGCCCGACACCGGCGGCACCTCGCTCCAGCCCTACGCCGACGTCTTCGCCTCGGGGGCGTTCCGCGAGGCGCTGTGGACCACCATGTGGCTGGCGGTGGCCGCCACCGCCGGGTGCCTGGTGCTCGGGTTCGCGCTCGCGCTGGTCATCGCCTTCGTGCCGTTCCCGGGGGCGAGGGCGGTGTCGCGGTTCATCGACGTCTTCCTGTCCTTCCCGTCCTTCCTGATCACGCTCGCCCTGCTGTTCATCTACGGCACGGTGGGCATGGCCAACGGCGCGTGGACCGACACCACGGGCGCCGCGGAGGGGCCGTTCCAGTTCCTGACCACGCCGTGGGGCGTGCTGCTCGCGGAGATCACGTACTTCACGCCGTTCGTGATGCGCCCGCTGCTCGCCGCCTTCTCCCAACTGGACACCGCCCAGCTGGAGGCCGCCGGTTCACTGGGCGCCCGCGCGCCGCGCATCATCCGGCAGATCATCCTGCCCGAGGCGCTGCCCGCCCTCGCGGCCGGCGGCAGCCTGGTCCTCGTCCTGTGCCTGAACGAGTTCGGCATCGTCCTCTTCACCGGCGCCAAGGGCGTCACGACCCTGCCGACACTCGTCTACGGCAAGGCGATCCTGGAGTCCGACTACCCGGGCGCCTGCGTGGTCGCCGTCGTCAACGTCCTGATCTCCGTGGGCCTCTACGGCCTCTACCGGGTGGTGAGCCGCCGTGCTGGTGCATAGCCGCGGGGCGAGGTGGGCCGTGTGGACGGTCTTCCTCCTCCTCTTCCTGCCCCTGTTCGCCCTGCCCCTCCTCGTGGTCCTCGGCGCCTCCCTCGCCACCAACTGGTCGAGCGTCCTGCCCTCCGGCATGACGACCGCCAACTTCCAGGCGGCCACCCGCGGCGAGGCCCTCCAAGCGCTCACCACCAGCCTGGTCACCGCCGTCACCGCCAGCCTGCTCGCCCTCGCCACCGGCACCTGGGCCGCCCTCGCCGCGGCGGCGCTGAGGAAGCGTCACCGCAAGGTGCTCGACGCCCTGTTCGTGCTGCCCCTCGCCGTGCCCTCCGTCGTCGTCGGCCTCGCCACCCTGGTCGCCTTCTCCCAGCCGCCGATGCTGCTCAACGGCACCCGCTGGATCGTGGTCATCGCCCACACGGTCCTGGTCACCGCCTTCGCCCACCAGTCCGTCTCCGCCGCGCTCACCCGCCTCGACCCCGCCTACGAGCAGGCCGCCGCCTCCCTCGGGGCCTCCCCGGCGTACGTCCTGTGGCGGGTGAGACTGCCGCTGCTGCTGCCCTCCCTGACCGCCGCCGCCGGTCTCTGCTTCGCCCTGTCCATGGGCGAGCTGAGCGCCACGATGATGCTCTACCCGCCCGACTGGACCCCGCTGCCCGTCCTGATCTACGCGGCCACCGACCGGGGTGCCCTGTTCACCGGCTCGGCGATCGCCGTGGTCCTCATGGCGGCCACCGTGCTGGTCCTCCTCGCGGTCTCCCGGATCCGCACCAGAGCCTCGTACCGCTGACCCCCTTCCCCGCCCTCGCGCAAGGAGTCCACCTCGCCATGCCCAGGAACGCCGCCAAGCCGCTCGCCGCCCTCTGCGCCCTCGCCCTCCCGCTCACCGCCTGCGGCACCGGCACCGCCGCCTCCGACGAGAACGTCGTCACCGTCTACAGCGCCGACGGCCTCAAGGGCGAGAACGGCGACGGCTGGTACGACCGGGTCTTCGACGACTTCGAGAAGGAGACCGGCATCAAGGTCGAGTACGTCGAGGGCGGCTCCGGCGAGATGGTGCAGCGCGCCGCCCGCGAGAAGCGCAACCCGCAGGCCGACGTGCTCGTCACCCTCCCGCCCTTCATCCAGCAGGCCGACACCAAGGGCCTCCTCCAGAAGTACGCGCCCGAGGGAGCCGACCGGGTCGGCGGCGCCGACAAGGCCGCGAACGGCACCTGGACCGCCGTCGTCAACAACTACTTCGGGTTCATCCACAACAAGAAGGAGCTGAAGCAGGCCCCCACCACCTGGGAGGACCTGCTCGACGGGAAGTACGAGAACAAGCTCCAGTACTCCACCCCCGGCATCGCCGGCGACGGCACCGCCGTCCTCATCAAGGCCATGCACGACTTCGGCGGCGAGAAGCCCGCCATGGAGTACCTGAAGAAGCTCCAGGCCAACAACGTCGGCCCGTCCGCCTCCACCGGCAAACTCGCGCCCAAGGTCGACAAGGGCGAACTCCTCGTCGCCAACGGGGACGTCCAGATGAACTACGCCCAGTCCAAGTCCATGCCCAACCTCGGCATCTGGTTCCCCGCCCGCGAGGGCGGCGAGCCCACCACCTTCGCCCTGCCCTACGCGGCCGGCCTCGTCACCGACGCCCCGCACACCGAGAACGGGAAGAAGCTCCTCGACCACATGCTGAGCCAGAAGGCACAGCAGCAGGTCAGCGAGATCGGCGGCGGCTTCCCGGCCCGCCAGGACGTCAAGGCCACCGACGCCAACGCCATCGCGCTCACCAGACTGATGGACGGCGTGGAGGTCTTCGAGCCCGACTGGGACGACATCGAGAAGAACCTCACCTCGTACGTCGACGCCTGGAAGGAGGCGACCGGCAGCTGACCCGGGAACTGGCCGTTCCCCATGATCGGGCCGCCGTTTAGGCTGGGGCGCACGCAGGACCGCTCAGGCAGGAGATCCCGCACATGGCAGAACGCAGGCCCATCGAGTCGTGGCTCACCGACATGGACGGTGTCCTCATCCACGAGGGCGTGCCGATCCCCGGCGCCGACGCCTTCATCAAGAGGCTCCGCGAGTCCGGCAAGCCCTTCCTGGTCCTCACCAACAACTCGATCTACACCCCGCGCGACCTGCACGCCCGGCTGCGGCGCATGGGGCTGGAGGTGCCGATCGAGTCCATCTGGACCTCGGCGCTGGCCACCGCCAAGTTCCTGGACGACCAGCGGCCCGGCGGCTCGGCGTACGTCATCGGCGAGGCGGGCCTGACCACCGCCCTGCACGACATCGGCTACATCCTCACCGACCACGACCCCGACTACGTGGTCCTCGGCGAGACCCGTACGTACTCCTTCGAGGCCATGACGAAGGCGGTACGGCTGATCAACGCGGGCGCCCGGTTCATCTGCACCAACCCCGACGAGACCGGCCCCTCCACCGAGGGCCCGCTCCCGGCGACCGGCGCGGTGGCCGCGCTGATCACCAAGGCGACCGGCAAGCAGCCGTACTTCGCCGGCAAGCCCAACCCGCTGATGATGCGCACCGGGCTCAACGCGATCGGCGCCCACTCCGAGACCAGCGCGATGATCGGCGACCGCATGGACACCGACGTGCTGGCCGGCATGGAGGCCGGGATGCAGACCTTCCTGGTGCTGACCGGCCTTACCCGGCCCGAGCAGGTCGAGAACTTCCCGTACCGCCCGTCCAAGGTGGTCGACTCGATCGCGGACCTCGTCGACCGGGTCTGATCGAACCCGGGTAAACCCGCAGCCCCCCGGTACCACCCGTTCGGAGCAACCGGGCCCCCGCGCAGGATGCGGGGGCCCGCCCCGCGGGGGAGTCTCCAGGTGACTGGAGGTGCACGATGGGCTCACTGAAAGCCACTCTCCGTGCCGGGGCCGCCCTGACCGCGGTGCTCGCACCGGTCGCACCCCTCGTGCCGACCGCGTACGCGACGGGCGGGGGAGGCGTCTCGGTGTCACCGTCCACACCCGCGCCCGGCAGCGACGTCACGGTCCGCGTGGCGGGCTGCGCCGAGCAGACGGCCGTCGCCGTGTCGGCGGCGTTCGTCTCGGACGCACCGCTCACCCCGTCCGCGCAGGACGGCGTCCTCGTCGGGTCGAGCAGCATCCGCTCCACCACAGCGGCCGGCGCGTACACCGTGCGCGTCGCGTGCGGCGACGACGCGCACGACGCGCACGACGCGCACGACGCGCACGACGCCCGCGACGTGCGCGAGGGCACCGTCACCGTCGTCGAACAGCGGCGCCCGGCCGCCCACGCCTCGCCCGTCGCGCCCGTCGACGCGGGCGGCGGCGGCACCGCGCGACTGGCCGCCGACGCCCGCGACGAGGCCCGCCCCGATCCCCCCGGCACGGCGCACACCGTGACCGGCCTGGTCCTCGCGGGCATCGCCGCCGTCGCCGTCGCGCTGCGCGGCGTCCGCAGCCGGAGCCGCGGGACGGACTGACCGACCATGTCCGAACGGGACCAGCAGGACCAGCAGGACCAGCAGGACCGGCGTGACTGGCAGGACCGGCGTGACTGGCAGGACCGGCGTGACTGGCAGGACCGGCGTGACTGGCAGGACCGGCGTGACTGGCAGGACCAGCGCGACTGGCAGGACCAGCGCGACTGGCAGGACCAGCGGGACCGGCAAGACCAGCGGGACCGGCAGGACCAGCAGGACGCCGCCGGCTCCGGTCGCCTGGTGACCGGCATCGCCTGGGTGGTGCTGCTCCTCGGGCTGTGGCTGTGGGGCCGCGAGGCCACCGACGTGCGGGAGGAGGTGTCCCGGCCGGCCACCGGCGACATGGCGGCGGCCGGCCGGCCCCCCGACGTACCGCTGCCGCCCGCCCACACGCCCCTCGGCGACGCCCCGCCGCAGCGGCTCGACATCCCCGCCCTCGGTGTCCGGGCCCCGGTCGTGGCCCGCGGCCTCGACGCCCAGGGCGCGATCGAACCACCGCCCTTCGACCGGCCCGGCACCGTCGGCTGGTACGCGGCCGGCGTGATGCCGGGCGCGGCCGGCACCGCGCTGATGGTGGGACACGTCGACACCGAGACCCGGCCCGCCGTCTTCCACGAGGTCAGCACCCTGGAACCCGGCGAGACGATCCGGGTGGTCCGCGCCGGCGCCGGGGCCGCCGGGGCCGCCGGGGTCGCCGAGTTCACCGTCGACGACGTCCGGGTCCTCCCCCGCGACGGCTTCGACGCCCAGCAGGCGTACGGCCCGCACCGCACGGGACGCGCCGAACTCCGCCTGATCACCTGCGGCGGCACCTTCGACCGCGCCACCGACAGCTACACGGCCAACGTCGTCGTCTCGGCGTACCTCACGGGCACCGGACCCCGATGACTCCCGGAACCTTCGGAACCTCCGATACCTCCGAGACCTCCGAAACCCCAGGAACCTCCGGGGCGGTGCCCGGGACCCTCGTGGGTGCCACAGGCGTATGTCAGGATTGACTCTCGGAACAGTGCACCCAGGGGGGTTGGATGTACGGCAGCAGGGGGGCCGGAACCTTGTCCACGAGGCGAGCGTCCGCGGTGGTGCTGGGGGCGGCACTGCTGCTCGCGGGCTGCTCCTCGTCCTCGGACGGCGAGGACAAGAACAAGGACAAGGGCGCGGGCGCCGGGATAACGCAGCAGCCGAAGGACGCCGACCCGTTCTGGGTCAACCCCGACGGCAACGCGGCCCAGCAACTGGCGGCCCTGGAGAAGTCCGACAAGAAGGAACAGGCCGAGCAGATCCGCAAGATCGCCCAGCAGCCGACGGGCGAGTGGATCAGCCCCGAGAACCCCGAGGAGCAGGCCCGCGGTTTCACCGAGGCCGCCGACGAGGCCGGGCGCACCGCGCTGCTCGTCCTCTACAACATCCCGCACCGCGACTGCGGCCAGTACTCGGGCGGCGGCGCCGCCGACGGCAACGCCTACCGCGCCTTCATCGACGGCGTGGCCAAGGGCATCGGCGACCGCTCCGCCACGGTCATCCTGGAACCGGACGCGGTGCTCCACCTGGTGGACGGCTGCACCCCGGAGCAGTTCCACGAGGAGCGGTACGACCTCCTCAAGGGCGCCATCGCCAAGCTCTCCGCGCTGAAGAACACCAAGGTCTACCTGGACGCGGGCAACGCCGGCTGGGGCAGTCCCGACCAGATCTTCGAGCCGCTGAAGTGGGCGGGCATCGACCAGGCCGACGGCTTCTCGGTCAACGTCTCGAACTTCTACACCACCGAGGACTCCATCGCCTACGGCAAGCAGCTCTCCGCCAAGGTCGGCGGCAAGCACTTCGTCATCGACACCAGCCGCAACGGCAACGGCCCCTACACGGAGGGCGACCCGGGCGAACGCTGGTGCAACCCGCCCGGCCGCGCCCTCGGTGAGACCCCGACGACGAAGACGGCCGACCCCCTCGTGGACGCCTACCTGTGGGTCAAGCGCCCGGGGGAGTCGGACGGCGAGTGCAAGGGCGGCCCCAAGGCCGGCGCATGGTGGTCCGAGTACGCCCTGAAGCTGGCGCAGGGATAAGAAAACCCAGGGGCGCGGGGAACCGCGCGACAAGCCACAGCGCTCCCGCACCCCTGGTCACCACCTGCGGGAGCGCTACGGCACCCGCACCCACTGCGCCTTGGAAGGCGTCCCCTCCCCGTCGGTGACGAACATCATGTACCACCCCGCCTGGACGAGGTTCTTGTTCTCCGGCACCGTCACCGTCAGCTTGTCCCCGTCCGCCTTGAAGTCCAGCGCGATCGACCGCTGGTCGACGTCCGTGACGTGCGTCGACGCGCTCGGCCGGATCAGCCGCACCTTCTTGACCGACTGCGCCGCCCGCGAGGTGAACGTGCCCGACTCCCCGCGCTCGATGGTCTGCGGCCCGCCCGACAGGTCCGGCCGCGAGTCCCGGTACAGGTACGGCGGCGTGTAGATCTCGATGCGCTGCTCGAACTTGCCCGGCTTGGTGTTGGCCTTGTCGGCGTAGAGCGAGTCCGACCCGAAGAACATCAGGCGTCCGTCGGGCAGCAGGATCGACCCCGAGTGGTAGTTGCGGCCCACCAGCGGGTCCGCGACCTGCTCGAACTCGTTGGTGTCCGGGTGGTACAGCCGGGCCTCCAGGATGTTGGAGTCGCCGCGGCCCCGGTAGTCCTCCGAGCCGCCCGAGACCAGCACGCTGTCGTCCGGCAGGACCGAGGCCTGCGGGTAGCGGGTGCCCTTGCCCATCGACGGCCCGTCCACGAACTTCGGGTCGTCCGCCTTCAGGTCGACGATCCGGGTCTTCTCGCTGGACTTCTTGGACTCGCCGACCCCGCCGCCGCCGATCACCATGTACTTCTCGTCCTGCGCCGGCGGCAGCAGCACCGTGTTGGCGGTCTCCAGCATGTCGGGGTCGCTCATGCCGGGGACCTTGTCGAACTCGTAGGTGTCCAGGTCCCACACGCCCGGGTCACGGCCCACGTCGGCGGGGCCGTAGCCGGCGTTCGCACCCGAGTAGAAGATCTTGCCGTTCTGCATCAGGAACAGCGCCGGGTACGTCGGGAACTGACGGACCTTGCCGGTGTACTCCCACGTCTTGGTCTCCGGGTCGTAGACCTCGTTCTTGCCCGGCACGATCTGGCCGATCTCGTCGAGGCCGGAGACGCTGAGGATCCTGCCGTCGCTCAGGGTGGTGAGCGTCGGGTACCAGCGGGCCTCCTTCATCGGGTCGACCTTGATGTACTTCTCGGCGATCGGGTCGAACTCGAAGGCGTCCCGGATGCCCTGGAAGTCCTTCTTGTCGAGTGCGAGCTTCTCCGCGATGCCGTACGTGTTGCGGGCGTCGGCGCCCGACAGGCCCTGGACGGTGTAGTTGTCCTGGGTGCCGGTCGCGTACTTCTGGCCGCTCTTCTCCGCCTCGACGTAGATCCGGCCGAGGCCCGCGTCGTTGCGCAGGAACTTCCCGGTCTCCTTGTCGAAGACCTTCTCGGCCCGCGGCACCAGCACCGGGTCCTTGGAGACGAACGTCTTGCCGTTCTCCTTGCCGGTGAACTTCGTGCCCGCCGGCAGGGTGATCGGCTTGTCCGGGTTCTCGTTGTGGACGATCATCAGGCCGCCGGCCTTGGTGACGTCGCCCTTGAGCTTCTCGTACCGCTTGGTGCCGCCCGCGATCAGCAGGTTGCCGTTGGCGAGCTGGGTGTGGCCGGTGCAGAACAGGTCGGTCGGCGTCGGCACCTTCTTGATGCTGCCCTTGACCGGGTCCCAGATCCGGGTGTCGTACTGCTTCGCGTCGAAGTTGTCCTGGTTGTTGCCCGACCCGGCGACGAGCAGCACCTTGCCGGTGCGCAGCAGCGCCGCGTGGATGGTGTTCTGCCGGTACTCCTCGGGAAACTCGATGATCTCCCACTTGCCGTTGGCGGCCTTGTACTCCGGCTGATTGATCTTGTACTGGTGGTATTTCTCGGTTCCGAAGCGGTAGAGCCACGGCCCGTTCATCCCGGCCAGCGCTACTACCACCGCCGTGCCTATCGCGAAGCGACGGGCGCGGCGGCGGCCGGCACGGTCCTTCATTCCTTACGTCCCCCAAGTCCACCAAGGGCGATCTGCATGGTCTGGTCGCTGCCTCCGTCGGCGGAGGCAGCCCAGCTGGGCTTCTGCTGCGGCGCGTGTGGCGCGTGTGGCGCGTGGGCCTGCGCCGGGTCCGCGGGTGCCGACTGCTGCGACGGGACCCGCGGCTCGGGCTCCGCCGCCACGGCCGGCGGTTGCTTCTTCGCCTTCCGCAGTTCGTGGCGCCAGGCGAACATCGGCGACGCGGTGATCAGCAGCGCGAACGTCGCCCAGATGATCATCGCGGGGTGCGCGTGCCCGTAGACGTAGCCCGCGGTGATCGAGCCTGCGAAGATCAGGATGAAGTACCAGTGGTACCGGAAGGTCCCGAACAGCGTGTCGGGGCTGGCCGAGTCACCCTTGGGCGTCACCACGAACTTGCTCTTGCGGCGCAGCACGGAGTCGATGAGCGCCTTCGCGTAGAGCGGCGCCGACAGCGCGGACATGACCATGCCGGCCACACCGCCGGAGCCCTCCGGCTCGTGCGGGGAGACGTTGTGGCGGCGGTTCCAGACGTACAGGCCGATCTGCAGGGCGGAGGCGTTGCCGTAGAGCATCAGCCAGACCGCCGGGTCGATGTTCACGCCCGAGGCGCCCAGGCCCAGGAACAGGCAGCAGCTGAGCGCCGCCAGGATCCAGTTCAGGGCCGACATCGGGTAGAAGATGATCATCATCGTGTAGTTGAAGAGCTTGCTCGGCGGGAGCGAGTACCAGCCCTTCCAGTACTGCTTGAGGATCGTCTCGTACGTCCCTCGCGACCAGCGCATCTGCTGGGTGAAGAAGTCCGTCCAGGCGTTCGGGCCCTCGCCGACGGCGAGCACGTCCGGGGTGTAGACCGAGCGCCACTTGCGGCCCGTCGCCGGGTTCTTGTGGCGGTGGATCTCGAAGCCGGTCGCCATGTCCTCGGTGATCGAGTCGTACAGGCCGCCGATCTGCTTCAGGGCCCTGATGCGCACCGCGTTCGAGGTGCCCACGAACATGGGGGAGCCGTAGCGGTTGCCGGCGCGCTGGATCAGCGCGTGGAAGAGGAACTGCTGCGACTCGGCGGCCTTGGTGATCGGGTTGTCGTAGTTGCCGTAGACCTGCGGGCCGATGACGAAGCCGACGTCCGGGTCGCGGAAGAAGCCGAGCATCCGCTCCAGGTAGTTCGGCAGCGGCACGTGGTCGGTGTCGACCGAGGCGAAGAAGTCGTAGTCGTCGCCGTGCGCGTCCAGCCAGGCGTTGTAGTTGCCGTGCTTGGTCTTGGCGCGGTGCGGGCCCTTGGGCATGTTCCACTTCGCGACGCCCTTGCGGGAGAAGTGGTGGACGCCGAGGCGCTCGCAGACCGCCTTCACCTCGGGGTCGTCGCCCTCGTCGAGGAGCCAGACGTGCATCAGACCGCGGTGGCGGATCTTGACGGCCGCCTCCAGGGTCTTCGTCACCATCTCCAGCGGCTCCTTGCCGGGCACGAAGGAGGTGAGGAAGGCGACCCGGGTGCCGGTCTCCGGCACCACCGGGATCGGGTCCCGGGCGACCAGGGTGGCGTGCGCGTTCGACAGCACGTTCAGGCAGCGGAACAGCTCGATCAGGCCGATCGAGACGAGCATCACGATGTCGAGCGTGGGCAGCCAGTCGAAGGCCGGGTAGTCGCGCTCGGTCCAGTGCGTGGGCTGGAGCAGCCAGACCAGCAGTACGACCGACAGCAGCGGGGCGGCGGCCAGCATCAGCGCGACCCGTATGCGGTGCGGCTCCTGCGAGATCAGCGACCGGTACTGCACCTTGTACGGCTTGTTCGGGTCGGGCTGGGTGAGGGGGCCCGCGAGCCGGCTGTAGTGCTCGTAGTCGTACCTCGGCAGAGTCTTCTTGAGCCGGCGGAACGAGCCGGTGTTCCAGGTCCGATGCGCGGGCACCCGGAGCTGCGTGGTCTGGGACGGGTCGTGGTCCTGCCCGGCGCCCGTCGGCGTCGACGTCATGAGTCATCCCCCCACACGCGCGTCACGCGTGTTTCGTCGCTTCCATCGCCCGCTCCGGTCCCCCTCGACCTTCACGGACGTAACTGTGGTGGGTTGCTGTCACCACGGCATCCACACCTTATATAGACATGGAACAGCGACCCCCGGTTGCATGATGCCCCCCTCGGCATCCCCACGGCACCCGGCCCCCCAACCGGACCAGGGTTCTACGGTGTTCGTCATGATCGCAAGATGCACGGGTCCGGATACACCGAAGGCCCCTCGTGTGCTACGAGGGGCCTTCGGCCGTCGGTGCGCCGCCAGGGACTCGAACCCCGGACCCGCTGATTAAGAGTCAGCTGCTCTAACCAACTGAGCTAGCGGCGCCTGCTGACCTGCACAACTCTACCGGATGCCGACAGGTGCTCCGGACCGCTCCCGGGCGCCCCGCGAGCCCCCGGGGCGGCGCCCGCAGCCGTGTACATCATTCGGACCGTCAACATGCGCGTGAACAAGACAGTTGAGAAACTGACCGTCATGTACACAAGTGCACCACTGCGGACATGTTCGCCGGGAGTGTGAGGGGAATCGCATGGATGCTCCCGTATTCGAGGAGATCGAGCCCGCGAGTGACTGCGACTGCCCCGGCTGCCGCCACTGGCGCCGCGTCCTGCCGCATTCCCCGGACGGCCGCGCCCCCGCCCACCCGGCGGCCCGCCGCGCGCTGATCGTGGCCGCCGCCACCGCTGCTACTGCCGCTTCGGCTCTCGGCGCCGGCCCGGCGGCGGCAGCCCCGGCCGCCGCCCACGCACCGCACCGGCCGGGCGTTTCGGCAGGTGACGAGCTTGACACCCCCCAGGGGGTCAGGGCCCCGCTGTACGGCCCGCCCGGCCGGCCGGCGGCGCCCCCGGCCGGTGCGGAGCTGGCCGCGATCACCCGAACGGAGATCATCGCCCGGGCGCAGACCTGGGTCACCGCGAAGGTGCCGTACAGCACGTCCGCCTACTGGTCCGACGGCTACCGGCAGGACTGTTCGGGTTATGTGTCGATGGCCTGGAAGCTGCCCACGAACGAATGGACGGGCAGCCTCGGCACGTTCGCCGACCGCATCACGAAGGCGGACCTGCTGCCCGGCGACATCCTGCTGTTCCACAACGCGGCCGACCCCCTGAACGGCTCCCACGTGGTGATCTTCGGCGGCTGGACGGACGCCGCGCACACCACCTACACGGCCTACGAGCAGACCCCGCCGCACACCCGCAAGCAGTCGACGCCCTACGCCTACTGGAGCAACTCCGCCAAGTACCTGCCCTACCGCTACAAGGGCCTCACCAGCGCCACGGCGGGCACCGCCGGCGCGGCGGGCGGGCCGCCGGCCGCCACGCCTCCCGCCACGCCGGCCGCCGCGACCCCCGCCTCGCACGGAGTGGCCGGATACCCCGGCCGGGCGATGTTCCGGCCGGGCGCCGAGAACCCGTACGTCACCCGGCTCGGCAGGCGGCTGGTGGAGAGGGGATTCGGCACGTACTACACGAGCGGACCGGGTCCGCGCTGGGGCGAGGCGGACCGGCGTGGTGTCGAGGCCTTCCAGCGCGCCCAGGGCTGGCGCGGCGGCGCGGCGGACGGCTACCCGGGCCCGGAGACCTGGCGGCGGCTCTTCTCCTGACCGTCCGCCCCGGCGGTGACCCCCCCGTTCCCCCGTTCGTGACGCATCTGGCGCGGAGGCTGGAGCACGCATGAGTACGACCTCTCCCACGAACCCGGAGACCCGGCCGAACCCGGAGACCCGGCCGCCGGCCGCTCCCGAGCCCGAAGGGGCGGCGGGGGCCGGCCACCGGTCCGTCCGGCTCATCCACAACGAGGCCACCACCGAGATCCCCGTCCACCTGCTGTTCCGCGACGACCCCGATCCGGCGCCGGCGCCGGCGCCGTCACCGTCACCGGTGCCGGCGCGGTCCGCGGTCGCCGGCGGGCGGCCGGGTGCGGGGGAGCCGCCCCGCGGGCGGCGCCCCGTCGCCGCGCGCGCCCGCCCGGTGCCGGTCGTCGACCCGGAGCTGGCGGAGCGTCCGGCCCGGGTGCTGTCCGGCGCGGCGGGTGTGGTCGCCGGTGCCTGCGGGGTGGCGGGCTGCGCGGTCACCTCCTGGTGGGCCGGGGCCGTACCGCCCCTCGCGGCCGAGGCGCTGGGGCTGGGGGCGCACACGGGGTCCGGGCTCGGGCCCGCGCAGTGGGCGGCGTACGCGGCCGCCGGGACGCTGGGGCTGTTCGGGTTCGGCGGGCTGGCCCGGGGCCGGACCGGGCGGGCCTGGGTGCTCGGTCTCTTCGGCCGCTACCGGGGGACCGTCCGGCGCACCGGCCTGATGTGGGTCAACCCGCTGCTGCTGCGCCGCCGGGTCGACGTCCGGCTGCGGCACTGGCGCAGCGAGCCGATGCCCGCGGCCGACGGCAACGGGGTGGCGCTCAGGGCGGTGACGCTGGTGGTGTGGCGGGTGCGGGACACCGCGAAGGCCACGCTGGGCGTCGAGGACCACGAGGCGTACCTGCGCGAGTGCGTGGAGGCGGCGCTGGCCCGGGTCCCGGTGGAGCCGCTGGGCACGGTCCGCAGCTCGGCGGACGTGGCCGGCGAGACGCTGACCCGGCTGGTGGCGGCGGACACGGCGCCGGTCGGCCTGGAGGTGTTCTCGGTGCGGCCGGTCCGGGTGGAGTACGACCCCGAGGTCGCCGCCGCGATGCACCAGCGTCGGATCGCCGCGCTGGACGCGGCCCAGCGGGTGAGCGTGCTCACGTCGGTCGTGGACTCGGTGGAGGACACGGTGACCCGGCTGACCATGCGCGGGCTCGTGGAACTCGACGACTACGAGCGCAAGGTGCTGGTGAAGGACCTGACGGTGGCGTTCTGCGCGGGGCGGGGGGACGCGGGGCCCTGAACGGGTCCAGTTCAGTTATTGGTATGGACATGTTCAATCCGCGGCAATAATCTGGGACTTGGTCTAGACCTGCACGGCTCACTGAACCTCCCCCACGTCACAGGAGCAGCAGTATGCGCACAAGGACCACGTTGTACGCCGCCGCGGTGGCCATGGCGACCACCGGAGCCCTCGTGCTCTCGTCCGGCGGTGCCAGCGGCCACGGATACACCGACCTGCCGGTCAGCCGGCAGAAGGTCTGCCAGAACGGCACCGTCAGCGGCTGCGGCGACATCCAGTGGGAGCCGCACAGCGTCGAGGGCCCCAAGGGCTTCCCGGCGGGCGGGCCGGCCGACGGGCGGATATGTTCCGCGAACAACACCCGGTTCGGCCAACTCGACAGCCCGAGGACGCCGAACGGCCAGGCGTGGCCGACCACCAAGGTGAACGGCGGGCAGAGCTACACCTTCCGCTGGCAGTTCACCGCCCGGCACGCCACGACCGACTTCAGGTACTACGTCACCAAGCCGGGCTGGAACCAGAACCACAACCTGGCCCGGTCCGACCTCAACCTCACGCCGTTCTTCACGGTGCCCTACGGCGGCAAGCAGCCGCCGGCCACGCTCTCCCACAGCGGGACGCTGCCGTCCGGGCTGAGCGGGCGCCACGTGATCGTCGCGGTGTGGACGGTCGCCGACACGGCCAACGCGTTCTACGCGTGCTCGGACGTGACCTTCTGAACAGGCGGACGTGACGTTCCGGAACAAGAGAAGGGCCCCTCGCCTGGGCGAGGGGCCCTTCTTCTGTGCGCCGCCAGGGACTCGAACCCCGGACCCGCTGATTAAGAGTCAGCTGCTCTAACCAACTGAGCTAGCGGCGCATGACTCCCGCCTTCCGCTTCCCGCGGCCGGCGACGACGAAAATACTACCTGGTCCTCAGGGGTGCTTCCGACCACCGCCGGGGCGACCCCGGCAAGAGCCGAACGACACCCCCTAGATCGCCAGTGACAGCAGCACCGGCGCCGCGTTCCGGTTCAGCTCGTCCGCGGCCCGGCGCAGCCGGTGGGCGTGCGCGACCGGGAGGGACAGGGCCAGGCAGCCGACGGCGGAACCGGCCGTGATGGGGACGGCCGCGCAGACCGTGCCCACCGCGTACTCCTGGAGGTCGAGGACCGGCACGGTGGGCGGCTGGGACTCCAGCCGGGACAGCAGCAGCTTGTCGCTGGTGATGGTGCGCGAGGTGAGGCGGGCCATCCGGTGCCGGGCGAGGTGGTCGCGCCGGCCCGCGTGGTCCAGCTGGGTCAGCAGGCTCTTGCCGACCGCGGTGGCGTGCGCCGAGACGCGGAAGTCCACCCACTCGTTGACCTTGGGCGTGGCCGGGCTGTCGGCGTACTGGGTGACGCTGACCTCGCCGTCGACGTACCGGCTGATGTAGACGGCGGCGCCCACCGAGTCGCGCAGCCGGTCCAGGGTGTGCTGGAGCTTGTCGCGCAGGGCCTCCTCGCGGCCGTGGGCCGAACCCAGGCGGGCCAGGGCCTCCCCGGCGGTGTACGCGCCGTCGGCGCTCTGCTCGACGTAGCCCTCGCGGCGCAGCATGCGCAGGAGCGTGGTCAGGCGCTCCCGGTCGAGGCCGGTCTGCCGGGCGACTTCGGTGTCGGTGATTCCGGTGGTCTGCCGCGCCACTGTCTCCAGGACGCGCAGGGCGTTCTGGGCCGAGTGGTGCGGCGCGGTCGGCTTGTGCTGCAGCGCCACGGTGGTCTCCCCCTGCGCTTGGCTGGTAGGCCCCTGTCCCTGTCCCTGCCTGTGCCCGCGATCCGGACAGCGGATCCCCTTCACGATAGCGGCCAACGGGCCGGGCGGGAGGGGATGTTGGCGAGATTCCAGGGCCCCCAGCTGCGGCGCTGATCCGCTGGCATATGCCAGCGGCCTGCCCCAACGCGCCGACCTCGGGCGTTGGGGCGGCGACGCCGCACAGGGGGAGCGGCGCGCGGTGTTCAGAGCACCGCGCTGAGGAATTCCCGGGTCCGGTCGTGCTCCGGCTCGGTGAAGATCTTCTCCGGCGGGCCGGTCTCGATGACCCGGCCCGAGTCGAACATCAGGACCTGGTCCGAGATGTCCCGGGCGAAGTTCATCTCGTGGGTCACGCAGAGCATGGTGATGTCCGTGCTGCGGGCGATGTCCCGCAGCAGGTCGAGGACGCCCGCGACCAGCTCCGGGTCGAGCGCGGAGGTCACCTCGTCGAGGAGGAGCACCTTCGGCCGCATCGCCAGCGCCCGGGCGATCGCCACGCGCTGCTGCTGGCCGCCGGAGAGCTGGGCCGGGCGGGCGTCGCACTTGTCGGCCAGGCCCACCATGTCGAGCAGGCCCTTGGCCCGCTCCACCGCCTCGTCCTTGGACATCCCGAGCACCGTGACCGGCGCCTCGGTGATGTTGCGCAGGACGCTCATGTTCGGGAACAGGTTGAACTGCTGGAACACCATCCCGATCTGCTTGCGGACCTCGCGCCGCTCCTTCTCCGTCGCTGGGAAGAGCTTCTGCCCGTCCACGGTGATCGTGCCCTCGTCGGGCTTGAGGAGCGTCATCAGCAGCCGCAGGATCGTCGTCTTGCCCGACCCGGACGGGCCGATCAGGGTGACGTGCTTGCCGGCGTCGACGGAGAAGTCGAGGTGGTCGAGGACGGTGTTCTCACCGAACCTCTTGGTGACCTGCTCCAGGCGTATCAGCTCGCCGGAGCTGCGCTCGGGGCTCTTCTCGGGATTGGGGAGAGTGTCAGTGGGCAAGGCGTCGCTCCAGGGCTCGCAGGGCAAGGGAGGCCAGGTAGGAGATGACGATGAAGGCCACGCCGATCACCGTCAGGGGCTCGGTGAACTGGAAGTTCTGCTGCGAGAACAGCCGTGCCTCGCCGAGCATCTCCAGCACCGTGATCGCCATCAGCAGCGGCGTGTCCTTCAGCATGGAGATCACGTAGTTGCCGAGGGCGGGGATCACCCGGCGGATCGCCTGCGGCAGGATCACGGCCGTCCACGTCCGCTTCAGCGGCAGGTTCAGCGCCGTCGCGGCCTCCCACTGGCCGACCGGCACCGCCTCGATACCGGCCCGGTAGACCTGCATCGTGTACGTCGAGTAGTGCAGGCCGATGGCGAGCACGCCGGTGGTGAGCGCCGAGGCGGTCACCCCCCACTCGGGCAGCACGTAGAAGAGGAAGAACAGCTGCACCAGCAGCGGCGTGTTCCGGACGAACTCGGTGACCACGCCGACGGGCCAGGTCACCCAGCGGGACGGCACCCGCATCAGCAGCGCCCACACCAGACCGAGGACGAACGAGACCAGCGATCCCAGGACCAGGATCTGCAGGGTGACCAGCAGCCCGTCCCAGAAGTGCGGCATGAAGTCGGAGACCGCGCTCCAGTCCCACTTCATCGGACACCCCCGATCCCGGCCGGCTCAGCGGCGGCGGCCGTGCGCTTGGGGGCCGTCTTCCCGACGCCCGCCTTCAGCTTCTTCTCCAGACCGCGCATCACCCGGGTGAGCAGGAACGCGATCACGAAGTAGATCAACAGGATGTACGTGTAGATCTCCGCGCTCTCCTGCAGCGCCAGGCGCACCAGGTTGCCGCTGAACGCCAGATCGCCCATGCCCATGATCGACACCAGCGCGGTGCCCTTGAGCAGCTCGATCAGCAGGTTGGAGAACGGCGGAATCATCTCCGGCACCGCCTGCGGCAGTAGGATCAGCCTCATCCGCTGCCAGGGCGTGAAGCTGAGCGCGATGCCGCCCTCCTTCTGCGCCGGGTCGACCGCGCCGAGCGCGCCGCGCACGATCTCGGAGCCGTACGCCCCGTAGGTCAGGCCCAGCGCCAGCGTGCCCGCCCACATCGGCACCAGCTGCCAGCCGAAGGCCGGGGGCAGCACGAAGAACACCCAGAAGATCATCACCAGTGCCGAGGTCCCGCGGAACACCTCGGTGTAGACGCCCGCCAGGAAGCGGACGATCCACAGCCGGTGGGTGCGCGCGACGCCGACCACGAAGGAGACGGCCGCCGCGAGCAGTGAGCTGAAGACGAGCAGCTGGACCGTGACCCAGACACCCTGGAGTACGAGTTCCCACAGTCCCGAGGTCATCCGCCGCAGAGCTCCTTCGCGGTCAGATCGGTCATCTCGTTCTCGGTGAAACCGAAGGGCTTGAGGATGCGGAGCAGCTCACCGCTCTTCTTGAGCTTCTGCAGTTCCACGTTGAAGGCGTCCCGCAGGTTCGTCTCGGTCGGCCGGAAGGCGAAACCGCCGCCGTCGACCTTCGGCTTGCCGTCGATGACCGGCGAGAAGGGCTCGGTCGCCTCGGCCTTGCCGGACTTCTTCACCACCTCGCGGACGGTCAGCGCCGTACCCGCGAAGACGTCCACGCGCCCGGACTCGACGGCGTTGAGTCCGGCCACCTGGTCGGGGACGATCAGGATGTCGTCCTCCTTGATCCCGTGCTCCACCGCGTAGGCGATCTCGGCGTAACCGGTGCCGGTCGCGAACTTGGCCTTCTTCCGGAAGACGTCCTTGTAGTTGTGCAGCCCGAGCGGGTTGCCCTTGCGCACGATGTACGCGTCGAGCATCTGGTAGTCCGGGTCGGAGAAGATGACCTGCTGGCAGCGGTCGGGGTTGATGTACATCCCGGCCGCCACCACGTCGAACTGCTGCGACGCCAGCCCCGGGATGAGGGAGCCGAACTCCGTCGGCACCGGCTGCACCCGGTCCACTCCGAGCCGCTTGAAGATGACCTTCGCCAGCTCCGGGGCCTCGCCGGTCAGCTCACCGTCCTTGTTGATGTACCCGAAGGGGATCTCGCCCGCGATGCCGAGCCGGGCCACGCCCTGGGCCCTGAGCCGGTCGAGGAGATCGCCGCCTTCCACGTCGGACGCGGTGGCCACCCGCGAGCAGCCGGCCGCCCCCAGCGCGCCGAGCGCCGCGACCCCCGCGAGCAGCGACCGGCGGGTGGGCCCGGCTGTCCTGGACCATTGGTCGGATATGCCCCATGGAGGGGTTCTGTGTGGTGGAGCCATGGGCGCGCAGCTACCCGAAGCCGGGCAGGTTATGCCGATCTTTTTCGGACCGGTACGACGGCACGGCACCCTTGACCCGGACGGCGCCGGGCACTGCCATGGAGGGCATGGCTGATCGCTACATCGAAGTCTCGCTGGTCAAGCGCGGAATCACGTGCACGGCCCAACTCCTGGAGGACCGGGCACCGGTCACCTGCGCGGCGGTCTGGGACGCGCTCCCCCTCGGCGGCGACGTGTATCACGCCAAATACGCGCGAAACGAGATCTACGCCCTCTTCCCGCCCTTCGCGGCATCCGAACCACCCCTGGAGAACCCGACCGTGACGCCCATCCCGGGCGACCTGTGCTATTTCGCCTTCGCGGGCGCCGAGCTGGGCACCAAGGCGTACGGCTACGACCGCGAGGTCCGCGCCGGCACCACCCTCGTCGACCTGGCCCTGTTCTACGAACGCAACAACCTGCTGCTCAACGGCGACGTCGGCTGGGTCCCGGGCACCGTCTGGGGCCAGGTCGTCGAGGGGCTGGGCGAGATGGCCGACGCCTGCAACGACCTGTGGCGCACGGGAGCGGCGGGGGAGACGCTCAGCTTCCGGCGGGCGTAGGCCCGGGCCTCCGGCGGGCCGGCCGCGGGACGGGGGCGGCGCCTCACCGGGCCGCGGCCTCCGCCTTGGCCGTCGATCCCTCGGGGAGGCGACCGCGCGCCGGCGCGCTCATGGCGTCCCGCCGGGTGTGGGCCGTACCGGGCCGGGGAGCGGGCCGGGGGCCGTGCCGGCGCAGCGGGGCCGGCGTGTCGCGGGGCGGGGTGTGCGCGCGAGGTGGGGTGTGCGCGAGGTGGGTTCGGCCTCCCGCCGCCGGGGGGCGGTGCCGTGGCTCCGCCCGGGGGCGGAGCCGGGCCCCGCTCCGGGCGGGCGTGGCGGCCGGTTCGCGGGCCTGCGCGTTCGCTTCACGGGCCCGCGCGTTCGGCGTGGCGGGCCTACGTGTGCGGCGCGGGCACCGCACCCGCCTCGTACAGCGCGTGTGCCGCGCGCAGGACCAGGTCGTCCCGGTGGCGGGCCGCCACCAGTTGGAGGCCGACGGGCAGTCCGTCCCCGTCGGTCCCGACCGGTACGGTCGCCGCCGGCTGCTGGGTCAGGTTGAACGGATAGGTGAAGGGCGTCCACCCGGTCCACCGCCGGTGCCCCGAGCCCTTCGGCACCTCGGCGCCCGCCTCGAACGCCGTGATCGGCAGCGTCGGCGTGACCAGCAGGTCGTACGCCTCGTGGAAGCGGCCCATCCGCCGGCCCAGCTCCATCCGCACGTCCACCGCGGCCAGGTACTCCAGCGCCGAGTACCGCGCCCCCGCGCCGACGATCTCCCGCAGCCCCGGGTCGAGCAACTCCCGCTGCCCCGGCCGCAGACGCTGCACCACGCGTGCCGCCCCGCTGAACCACAGCGCGTGGAAGGCGTCCACCGGGTCCGCGAAGTCCGGGTCGGCCTCGCTCACGTACGCGCCGAGCTCCGCCAGCCGCTCCACCGCCCGCCGGACCGCCGTCGCCACCGCCGGCCGCACCGCCACCTGCCCGCCGAGCGAGGGCGAGTACGCCACCCGCAGCCCCCGCACCCCGCCGGACAGCGCCTCGGAGTACGAGCCGGGCGCCGGGCCCAGCGCCGACCAGTCCCGGGCGTCCGGGGCGCCGATGACGTCCAGCATCAGCGCCGCGTCCGCCGCGTCCCGCGTCATCGGGCCGACGTGCGCGAGCGTGCCGAACGCGCTCGCCGGGTAGAGCGGGACCCTGCCGTACGTCGGTTTCAGGCCGAAGACGCCGCAGAACGACGCCGGGATGCGCACGCTGCCGCCGCCGTCCGTGCCCAGCGCCAGCGGCCCCGCCCCGCGGGCGACGGCCGCCGCCGCACCCCCGCTGGAACCGCCCGCGGTGCGGCTGGGGTCGTGCGGGTTGCGGGTGACGCCGGACAGCGGCGAGTCGGTCACGCCCTTCCAGCCGAACTCGGGCGTCGTCGTCTTGCCGACGAACACCGCGCCGTGCTCCCGCAGCCGGGCGACGGACGGCGCGTCCTCGTCCCAGGGCCCGTCCGGCGAGACGGCCCGGGAGCCGCGCAGCGTCGGGTGGCCCCGCGTCAGCAGGATGTCCTTCACCGTGACCGGCACCCCGTCCAGCCGCCCGCACGGCTCCCCGCGCCGCCACCGCTCCTCGGCCCGCCGCGCCCGGTCGAGCGCCTCCTCGCCGGTCAGCCGGACGAACGCGTTCAGCTCCGGCTGGATCCGCTCGGCCCGCCCCAGGGCCGCCCGGGTCACCTCCACGGGGCTGAAAGCGCCCTTGCGGTAACCGTCGACGAGCTGTACCGCGGTCAGCTCGGTGAGGTCGGTCATGCAGCACCCTCCCGCGTTTCTGGGGACGTCAGTGTCCGGGCACGTATCCGCGCTTCTTGTCGACCACGTTGGCCAGCGGCCCGCCCGCCGCCCAGCTCTCGAACAACTCCACGAACTGCGCCCCCAGTTCGTCCCGCCAGCCGACCGTGTCCCCGCTCATGTGCGGCGAGACGATCAGATCCGGGACCCGCCACAGCGGGCTGTCGGGCGCGAGGGGCTCGTGGCTGAACACGTCCAGGGCGGCGCCGGCGATCCAGCGCCTGGTCAGCGCCTCGGCGAGAGCGTTCTCGACGACCAGCTGACCCCGCCCCACGTTCACGAACCGGGCGGAGGGCTGCATCACCCCGAACCGCCGGGCGTCGAACATGCCGCGCGTGTCGTCGGTGAGGGGCGCCGCCGCGACCACCCAGTCGGCCCGGGCCAGCAGCCGGTCCAGCTCGCCGGGCCCGTGGACACCGGTGCGGGGGGTCCGGCCGACCAGCGCGGTCGTGATGCCGAGTGCCTTGAGCGTGCCCGCGATCGCCCGCCCGATCGGCCCGGAACCCACCACGCAGGCGCGGGTTCCGGCCACCCGCAGCGACTCGCGGTGCCGCCAGGTCCGCTCGCCCTGCAACCGCAGCGTCGTGGGCAGGTCCTTGGCCATCGCCAGGACGAGCGCGGCGACGTACTCGGCGATCGGCTGGTCGAAGACACCGCGCGCGTTGGTCACCACCGTGTCCGATTCGGCCAGCTCCGGGCACATCAGATGGTCCACACCGGCGCTCGCCGTGTGCACCCAGCGCGGCCGGGGGCCGCCGCCGGGCCATGCCTTCCGTACGGCGTGCGAGGTGAAGTCCCACACGAGCAGGACGTCCGCGTGCGGCAGCCGCTCGGCGAGGGTCGTCTCGTCGGCGTGCTCGATCCGGGCCCGGCCGGTCAGCCGGCCCAGGCGGGGGAGCGGTTCGGCGTCCAGGACGAGGAGCGTGGGCGTGGGCGTGGTCATCGGCAGGCCTGTCTCCGGTCGGCGTGAGCGGGGGCGGTTCGGTGGTCGGCGGGGAACTTGACCGGCTGTTGACCTGGAGGTGACGCGGGCGGATTGACCACGCTCGCACCGGAACCTACCTTCGTCAACACGGCCGTGCGTAACGGTGCGTTGCCCTCTCCTTCCTCAGTGTGAGGCCGGTGCGTGCCATGGACATCTCCTTTCTCGGCGGACCAGCTCCGCAACGCGGGGTCGGCGTGGTCGCCCCGTTCGACTTCGCACTCGACCGCGAGCTGTGGCGGTGGGTGCCCGACGACGTGTCACTGCACATGACGCGGACCCCGTTCGTGCCCGTCGAGGTCAGTCTGGACCTCGCCCGGCTGGTCAGCGAGCACGAGACGCTCGGCGAGGCGGTGCGCACCCTCAACGCCATCACGCCCGAGGTCGTCGCCTACGCCTGCACCTCGGGCAGCTTCGTCGGCGGCGTCGCCGGCGAACGCGCCATGTGCGAGGCGATGACCTGGGCGGGCGCGGTCCCGTCCGTGACCACCTCCGGCGCGCTGCTGGACGCGCTGGCCGAGCTGGGCGCACGCCGGGTCGCGCTGGTGACGCCGTACACCGTGTCCGTGACCCGAGCGCTGGAGGCGTACGTCGCCGAGGCCGGCGTGACCGTCACCGGCTGCGCCTTCATGGGGCTGACCCGGCACATCTGGCAGGTGCCGTACCGCGACGTGGCCGACATGGCACGCCGGGCGGTACCGCGCCCGGGATCGGCGGACGCCCTGTTCATCTCCTGCACCAACCTCCCCACCTACGACGTCATCCCGCAGCTGGAGGCCGAGCTGCGGATCCCGGTGATCTCGGCCAACCAAGTGACGATGTGGGCAGCGCTGCGCCGACTGGGTACCCCTGCCGTGGGGCCGTACCAGGCGCTGACCGATCCGGCCGCGCGCATCGGCCCCGCGGTGCCGGGGCCCGTCGGTCCCGCGGTGGCGGGCCCGGTCGGTCCCGCGGTGGCGGACCTGCCGGGCGTCGGTGACGCCCCGGACACGGAACAGCAGCAGGAAGGGTGGACATGACAGCACTGGGGTTCCTGTACCCGGGCCACTCCGGCGAGGACGACTATCCACGCATCGAGCAGCTCCTGGGCAGCGACATCCGGGTGGACCTGGTGCACACGGACATCGGCGAGGACGCGCACCGGGTCGACGCCCTTCGCGAGATGGGCTCACCGCGGCGGCTCGCGGCCGGCGTCGAGGAACTGCGCCTCGCCGGCGCCGACGCCGTGGTGTGGGCCTGCACCAGCGGAAGCTTCGTGCACGGCTGGGAGGGCGCCCGGGAGCAGGTGCGCGCCCTCGCCCGGGCGGCGGGCCTCCCGGCCTCCTCCACCTCCTTCGCCTTCGTGCGCGCGGCGCAGGAGATCGGGGCGCGGCGAGTCGCCGTCGGCGCGACCTACCCGGACGACGTGGCGCGGCTCTTCGCGGACTTCCTCACCGCCGCCGGCATCGAAGCGGCCGGCGTCGTCAGCTCCGGCATCATCACGGCGGCGGAGGTCGGCACCTGGACCGAGTCGCAGGTGCTGGCCCTGGCCCGCGCCGCCGACCGCCCGGACGCGGAGGCCGTCCTCCTCCCGGACACGGCCCTGCACACGGTGGCCCACATCCCGGCCCTGGAGAAGGAACTGGGCAAGCCGGTCCTCACCGCGAACCAGGTCACCGTCTGGGAGGGCCTGCGCCTGGCCGACCGCCGGGTCAACGCACCGGAGCTGGGCGCGCTGTTCACCCGGGAGCCGGTGGTGCAGGCCTGAGGCGCGGTTCCCGGTCAGGAGCGCGGATGCCGGTCGGGACGTGGATCCCGGTCGGGAAGCGGACCACGGTCGGGAAGCGGATCGCGTCGGCCGGGGCGTCGGGACCGCGGTGCGAGCCGTGCGGGCGGCCGGCCCGCCGTCACCGGCGGCGGGCAGACGGCGTGGCCCGGACCACAGGAAAGAACCCCGGTCCCGCTGGAGCGGGGCCGGGGTTCTCGTCGAGCGCTGGGCAGGCCTTGCACCTGCATTTCCCCACGGGAAGTGGGGCGTCTTTCCTTGGACCACCAACGCACTGCCGTTCGCCGGGGGTTGGCCCCCCGCGAGCTGGCAGGATGATCGTATCGCAGCTCCGCCCCAGGTGCACATCGGCTCGGCGCGGCGGTGGTGCGGCGGTGGGTGAGAACTCACCTGGCGGGGGTGATAACTCACCTGACGTTCACTCACATGTACAGCGGCCTTCATTCTGAACGTGCCCGATCCCTTGCCAGCCCCCGGGGGCGCCCCTATTCTCACGCCGAGAAAGCGCTTTCACGCGATTCGATTGACATGATCGCGACAAAGATGCCGTTCCGGCATGTGAAGACGAATGGGGAGCCCGAGATGAGACGATCAGTCGCGCTGCGACTCAACGCGGCGCTGGCCACCTTGGCCGTTGCCGCCGCGACCGGTGTGGTGCTGTCGATGCCCGAGGCGGCGGCAGCGGCCAGTGGCGCCACCGGCTACGCCACCCAGAACGGCGGCACGACCGGCGGTGCGGGCGGACAGACGGTCCGGGCCACCACCGGAACCGCGATCCACCAGGCCCTGTGCGGCCGGGCCAGCAGCAGCACCCCGATCACCATCGAGGTCGAGGGCACCATCAACCACGGCAACACCACCAAGGTGTCCGGCGACAGCTGCAGCACCGCGGCCGACAAGATCGAGCTCAAGCAGATCAGCAACGTCACGATCGTCGGGGTCGGCGGCGGCGCCGTCTTCGACCAACTGGGCATCCACATCCGGGAGTCCAGCAACATCATCATCCAGAACGTGACGGTCCGGAACGTCAAGAAGTCGGGCTCGCCCACCTCCAACGGCGGCGACGCCATCGGCATGGAGAGCGGCGTCCGCAACGTCTGGGTCGACCACACGACCCTGGAGGCGTCGGGCGGGGAGTCGGAGGGCTACGACGGCCTCTTCGACATGAAGGACGACACCAAGTACGTCACCCTGTCCTACAGCGTCCTGCGCAACTCCGGCCGCGGCGGCCTGATCGGCTCCAGCGAGAGCGACCGCTCCAACGGCTACGTCACCTTCCACCACAACAAGTACGAGAACATCGACTCCCGCGCGCCCCTGCTGCGCGGCGGCATCGCCCACGTCTACAACAACCACTACGTGAGCCTCAACGAGTCCGGCATCAACTCCCGGGCCGGCGCGAAGGCCAAGGTCGACAACAACTACTTCGAGGACTCCAAGGACGTCCTCGGCACCTTCTACACGGACCAGGCCGGCTACTGGCAGGTCAGCGGCAACATCTTCGACAACGTGACCTGGTCCGAGCGCGAAGGCGACAACAACCCCGCCGGCCCCGACCCGCAGTCCAACACCAGCGTCAGCATCCCGTACTCCTACGCCCTCGACGCGGCCGACTGCGTGCCGGGCGTCGTGAGTCAGACGGCGGGCGCCAACAAGGGCCTGAAGGTGTCGGACGGCAGCTGCACGCCGCAGAACCCGGACCCGACCGAGCCGGACCCGACCGAGCCCGGCCCCACCGACCCGGACCCGGACCCGACCGAGCCCGACCCCACCGACCCGCCCACCGGGACCAACCTCAGCATCGGGGCCGGCGCCGACGGGTCCTCCAAGGCCGACGGAACGAGCTACGGCAACGTCCGTGACGGTGACATGAGCACCTACTGGTCCCCGTCCGGCTCCACCGGTTCCGTCTCCGTCAAGTGGGGGTCCGCCACCACGGTCTCCAAGATCAACATTCGGGAGGCGGCGGGCTCCGAGGGC
Organism: Streptomyces sp. NPDC037271; assembly: GCF_055603605.1. Taxonomy (NCBI): domain Bacteria; kingdom Bacillati; phylum Actinomycetota; class Actinomycetes; order Kitasatosporales; family Streptomycetaceae; genus Streptomyces; species Streptomyces sp. NPDC037271. The sequence goes on along the minus strand of NZ_JBVJVN010000002.1, from coordinate 499,122 downwards.
AGCATCGGAACCTGGCGGGTCGTCAACCACGACACGGGCTCCGTACTGGCCTCCGGCAGCGGAGCGGGCGTCATCGGCTTCGACCGGACCTCGCTGAAGAAGATCACCTTCCAGATCACCGGCTCCGGCGGCACACCGAAGGTCGCCGAGTTCGAGACCTACGCCGGCTAGCGAGCGGCGTGGTCCCGCGGGAGTGGGCGAGGGGTGCCCGGTGCGCGCGTACCGGGCACGGCCTCGCCCTCTTGCACGGGCGCGGGACAATGGACGGTGGCCCACTCCACCCGGAGTGCCCCGGTCCCCGGGGAGGGCCGTCGTGCGCACGAGGAGGAGAAGACATGGCGGAGCCCACGCCGCGTCGGAACGAACCGCGGCTACGCCCCGCGCCCCTGCTCTTCGAGCCGGCGGAGGCGGCCGCCGATCCGGAGCACTTCTTCGACCTCGAGTCGATCGACGACCCCCGTGCGCTGCTGGACCGGGCGACGGAGCTGACGCACGCCTTCCGGGCGGCGGCGGACCGGGCGATGGAGTTCCAGGCGATGGCGGCGGCGCAGCTGGCCGACCCCCGGCGGTTCGACCGGCTGACGGCCGCGGACATCGCCGAGCGGGCCGAGTGGACCGAGGACTACGCCAAGAAGATGGTGGAGTTCGGCCGGGACCTGATGCGCGGCGGCGAGGGCGGCTCGCACCCCGGGCGGCCCGTGCCCTGACGGATCTCCACGCCCGGTGTCGGGCCCCCGCGCCGGCCGGCCGGTCCTCTCGCATATGCCAGGCGGGTGGGCAAGATACTGCGTCCGCCTCCCTCCTGTCCCGGTTTCCCGCAACTCGCCGGAGTCGGTTCCTCACGCCCGGTAAATGTATGCGGCATGAGCAGCACGCGCGAAGTCGCCCTCGAATCCGCCCCCCGCACCTCGGACGTCACCTCGGACGGCGCTGCCTGGCTGGCCTCGGCGGGCCCGTACCCGCGCAGCGCGCTCACGCTCTGGGGGGAGCGCCCCGGGGCCCCGGTCGTCCTGCCCTGCGGTTCCGTCTTCGACGTGGTGAGCGCCCCCGCGATCTTCGGGCGCCGGATGCTGGACCGGATGTGGGAGGAGGGGCCGGGTTCGGGGCCGGTGGCCGAGTTCCGGGGCCGCATGCTGCTGTTCACCGCGCCGGGCACGGCCCAGCGGCTGCCGTCGCTGCTGGAGTGGGAGGAGTGGAGCGCGCGTGGCCGGGAGGGCGGCCGCACGGGCGCGGTGCCGCCGCTGCTGTGCCACGGCGCCGGGGACGCGGTGACCGTGCCGGCCCCTATGGGCGCGGCGGCCGGGCGGGCTCCGGTGGGCGCGGTGGCCGGGCGGGCTCCGGTGGACGCGGTCGTCCGGTCGGCTCCGGTGGGCGCGGCGGCCGGCCCGGCCCCGGCGGGCGAGTCCGCCCGGTCCGGTTCCCGCTGGCTGGTGGCTCCGGACACGCGCCGGCCGTGGCTGCCGGGCCCGGAGATCCTGCTCTGGGCGGCCGTACGGGCAGCCCGCGCCGCCGTCCGTATTTCGATTTTTCCCTGCGCCGACCAGGATGCTAAGGTCTACGACGTCAGCAGGCGCCGCTAGCTCAGTTGGTTAGAGCAGCTGACTCTTAATCAGCGGGTCCGGGGTTCGAGTCCCTGGCGGCGCACGTTGTCGATGGCGAGGCAGGTTCGCGGAAAGCGCGAAGCGGCCTCGCCATCGTTGTTCCCGCGCGGCTGCGCCGCGCGTGGCCGGGGGCTCCGCCACCCGCCCCCCTCGGCCGTCGTGACCCCGGGCGCATGGCTCACCCCGGCGTGACCTGCACCGTCCACGCCCCCGACACCGTCCGCCCCGCCACCTCGACCCGTACGCCCTCGCCCGGCACCGTGAAGCTCTCGCCCAGACCCACCGGGGCGTCGGCGAGCGGCGGGTAGACCGAGTCCTCCCAGCAGGCCTCGGTGTCCGGGTGGGCGTCGACCACCTCGACCGGCCCGCCCCCGGACTCCGCCCCGCTGCGCACCCGGTACACCAGCACCCCCGCCCGGCAGGCGGCGGCGTCGTTGCCGACCGGCCCCCGTGCCTCGAAGGCGAGCACGCTGTCCGCCCCGGTGCGCACCACCGCGAGCTTGGTGCCCCGGCCGAGACCGAAGGCCGGCGCCCCGGCCGCGCCCGTCACCACCACCCCCGGCCCCGCCCCCAGCGGCTCCAGTGTCAGCCGGGTGGGGCCGCTGCCCCGCACGCACGCCACCTGCCGGGGCTGCAGCCAGCCCAGCTTCCACTTGTGCCAGCCGAACAGGTCGGGGGCCAGTCCGAACTGGCTGCCCATGAGGTCCCAGTCGCCGACGTGGGTGTCCCAGTCGCCCTTGCCGTCGACGGGCCGCTGGTACAGGTCGGGCAGGTCGAAGACGTGCCCGGTCTCGTGGGCCAGGACCAGCCGGTCCGGGGGATGGTTCTCGAAGACCGTGACGACGCGCCGGATGTCGGTGCCGTCGGCCCGCATCGGGGTGTCCAGGTTGACGACCTTCGTGGCGTCGGAGTCCACGCCGGGCGCGTCCGGGTCGGCGACGAAGTAGACGACGTCGTAGCGGGAGAAGTCGACGTGCCGGTCGGCGGCGTCGAGCGCGTCCCGCAGGTACGCGGCCCGGTGCCGGGGGCTCCAGTCGCGCCGTATGTCGTACCAGGTCGAGGGCCGGGGCATGGGGACCCAGGTGCGCAGCGGGTGCGGGCGGAGCGTGAACGTGCCGTACGAGGCGCGCCGGAAGAAACGGGTGGTGGCCGGGAAGTGGTCGGCGGCCAGTTCGGCCGGCGCGGTCAGCGGCTGGGAGTCGGGGAAGGACAGGAACACCATCACCGCGTCCAGGGCGCGGACGGGCCGCGGATAGGCGGCGTTCCAGGTGTCCAGGCCCTCGGAGTGGTGCACGTCGGCGCGCCGGAGCGCGCAGGGCTCCGGGGAGAAGGGCTCCGCGACCGAGGGGGCGGTGACCAGGGAGGTCGCGGCGAGGGCCGACATCGTGGTGCACATCGCCGTCGTGCTGCGCAGCCTGGGCCGGACCGCCCCCGCGGCCCGCCGGTCCGCGCCGAGCCTCTTGAGGGCTTCCCGGGGGAGTCGCCTCAGGGGGAGCTGGCGCGGCACATGGACCTCCGGGTGCGGTTGACGGGACACCGCACTCAGCTTGTGCATGTTTGTCGTACTGCGCCCTGTTCGCCTGCACCGGATGGGTGAGCCGCCCGGAATTTCGCCGGAGGACTCCTGGCCGGCACCTTCGGGTCACTCACAGAACGTCACAACTGGTCGGGGGTGCGTGAAACCCGTCCAGGTGTGAGCAGAAACGATCTGCCGGAGAGATCACTTGGTCCCGAACGCGGAACGGCGGGTGGAAGGGCCCGTTGGCAGCCTCTATGATCGGCACACTTTCCTGCACGAACAGAGCACGAACAGAGATCGAGGCACTGCGGGAGCGAGCGGTGAACGGAACCTCCGAAGGGCCGGCGCCCGCGGCAGACCTCGACCGGTCGGCCGTCACGGACAGTGACAACCATCTGGCGTCTCGTACTCCGTGTACGGGGTCCCCGGCCTACCGGTCGGCGTTCACGGCCGCCCCCCTGGCCATGGCCGTCGTCGACGCCGAGGGCCTGGTCGTCGGCGCCAACGCATCGCTGGGCGCCCTGCTCGGCACCGACCCGGCCGCGCTGGCCGGCAGCCCGGCGGCCGACCTCGTCGACCTCGCCTCCGACGCCGGCACCTGGCACGCGTACCGCGAGGTGCTGCGGGGCCGGCGGCCCCGGCTGCGCTGCACCCGGCGGCTGAAGCGGGCCGACGGGCACTCCCTGTGGGTGCAGGTGACCCTCGCTCCCCTGGCCGAGTCCGGGGACGCGCAGGAGGGGCTGCTGCTGTCGGTGGCCGACATCAGTGCCCGGCGCGAGCTCCAGGCCCGGCTGCGCCACCTCCAGATGCACGACCCGGTGACCCGGCTGCCCAACCGCGCGCTGTTCTTCGAGCGCCTGACGGCCGCGCTGGAGGCGGAGTCGCACGAGCACGGGGGCACCGGCCGGATCGGCGTGTGCTACCTGGACCTGGACGGCTTCAAGGCCATCAACGACACCCTCGGCCACCGTGTCGGCGACCGGCTGCTGGCCGCCGTCGCCGAACGCCTCACCCGCTGCGCGGAGGACGCCGCCCACGCCCGGTCCGGCGCCCCGCTGGTCGCCCGGCTCGGCGGCGACGAGTTCGCCCTGCTCGTGGAGGACTCCACGGGTACCGACCAGCTCGCCGAACTGGCCGAATCGGTCCTGACGGCGCTCCAGGCGCCCTTCGAGCTCGCCGACCGCAGCCTGTCGGTCACCGCGTCGGTCGGCGTCGTCGAACGCCACACCGTCGGCACCACCCCCACCGCCCTGATGCAGGCCGCCGACACGACCCTGTACTGGGCCAAGGCCGACGGCCGGGCCCGCTGGACGCTCTTCGACCCCGAGCGCAACGCGAACCGCATGACCCGCCAGGCCCTCGCCGCCACGCTCCGCCCCGCCATCGAGCGCGGGGAGTTCGCCCTGGAGTACCAGCCGCTGGTCGGCATGGAGGACGGCCGGGTGCGGGGCGTGGAGGCGCTCATCCGCTGGAATCATCCTCAGTTCGGCGTATTGGCGCCGAATCGGTTCATCGCACTGGCGGAGGAGGACGGCTCGATCGTTCCCCTGGGCCGCTGGATCCTGCGCACCGCCTGCCACCAGGCCCGCCGCTGGCAGCTGGCCCACCCGGACGACCCGCCGATCTTCGTCAGCGTCAACGTGGCGGTCCGCCAGGTCTGGGACTCCGACCTGGTGGCGGACGTGGCGGCGACCCTGGAGGAGACGGGCCTGGCCCCGCACCTGCTCCAGCTGGAACTGACGGAGTCGGCGGTGATGGGCTCGGCGGGCCGCCCGCTCCAGGCCCTCAAGGCGCTCAGCGACATGGGTGTCCACATCGCCATCGACGACTTCGGCACGGGTTACTCGAACCTCGCGTACCTGAGCCGGCTGCCCGTCTCGGTCCTGAAGCTGGACGGTGCGTTCGTACGGGGGTTCCAGTACGACGGGGTGCGGGACGGCGGGATCCAGGCCGCCGGGGCGGACGCCGACGCCGACCCGGCGGCCGACGCGGCCTCGGCCAACCCGGCCGACGAGGTCATCGTCGAGGCGATGGTCCAGCTCGCCCACCGGCTCGGGCTGACCGTCACCGCCGAGTGCGTGGAGACCTCCGACCAGGCGACCCGCCTGCGCCGCATCGGCTGCGACACCGGTCAGGGCTGGCTGTACTCCCGACCGGTGGCGCCGGATCGTATCTCCGCACTGCTCGGTGCCGGCGGGCACGGGGCGGCCGGCACCGCCGGGGCCGCCGGGGTTCAGGCCGGTGTCGGCAACCCGTAGGCGTCGGCGATCAGCTCGTAGGAGCGCAGCCGTACGTCGCCGCCGTGGGCGTTGGCGGTGAGCATCAGCTCGTCGGCTCCGGTGCGCTTCTGGAGGTCGTCGAGGCCGGACCGGACCTCGTCCGGGGTGCCGTGGATGACGTTGGAGTTCCAGGACGCCACGAACTCCTGCTCCATCGGGCTGAAGTCGTACGCCTCGGCCTCCTCCGGCGTCGGTACGAGCCCGGGACGCCCGGAGCGCAGCCGGACCATGTTCAGCGCGGCGGCCAGCACCTGCCGGCGGGCCTCCTTCTCGTCGTCCGTCGCCAGCGCGGAGACGCCGATGAGCGCGTAGGGCGCGTCGAGGACGGCGGACGGCCGGAAGGACTCCCGGTACAGGTCCAGCGCCGGGACGGTGTTCTGCGCCGAGAAGTGGTGCGCGAAGGCGAAGGGCAGCCCGAGGGTGCCGGCCAGCCGCGCGCTGAAGCCGGAGGAGCCGAGCAGCCAGACCGGCGGCCGGTGCGGGGACTGGACACCGCCGGGGGAGGTCGCCTGCACGGGACCGGGCACGGCGTGGATACGGCGGTAGGGGTGCCCGTCGGGGAAGTCGTCGTCCAGGAACCGCAGCAGCTCCGCGAGCTGCTGCGGGAAGTCGTCGGCGCCCTCGTTCAGGCGGTCGGTGCGGCGCAGGGCGGCGGCGGTGGCCCCGTCGGTGCCGGGGGCACGGCCGAGGCCGAGGTCGACGCGGCCCGGGGCCATGGCCTCCAGCGTGCCGAACTGCTCCGCGATCACGAGCGGCGCGTGGTTCGGCAGCATCACGCCGCCCGAGCCGAGCCGGATGCGGTCGGTGTGGGCCGCCAGGTGGGCCAGGATCACCGCGGGTGAGGAGGAGGCGACGCCGGGCATGGAGTGGTGCTCGGCGACCCAGTAACGGTGGAAGCCGCGGGCCTCGGCGAGGCGTGCGATGTCCACGCTGGTCCGCAGGGCGTCGGTGGCGGTGCGACCGGCGCCGACGGTCACCAGGTCCAGTACGGAGAGGGGAACGGGTGCGGTGCCGTGGACCGGGCCCCGGATCTCCTCTGCGGCGTCTGCGGCCATCGTGGGGTGCCTCCTGTGTGGTGTGACGTTCGCGGTTCGCTGCGCGACGTAACAGGAGGCGGTCTCCGGTTATTCCCCGGTGGGAGTCTTGAGGGCGGCGAGGAAGGCGGTGAAGGCGGGGGCGGGGAAGGTGAGCACGGCGCGGGCGGGAGTCTTGGAGTCGCGGACGGCTATGTGGGGGTGGCGGCGGGCCACTTCCACGCAGGCATTGCCCTCACCACCGCCGGAGTAGGACGACTTCTTCCATATGCGGGGGGTCACCATCTGGGCTTACAGCTCCTTCGTCAGCTTGTGGATGAAGTCACGGGAACGCTCGGGCTCGAACGCGGCTTCTCTCACCTTATGGAACAGTGTTCGAAAGTGGCTCAGCTGAGCTTCGGCGTCGACGAAGACGGTGCCGTGAGGGGTGTCGCGAACGACAGTGTCCAACTGGGGGACGGGGCCGCCCGCGTACACCATGGCGCTCCCGGCGCCGGCGAAGCCTTCCACCGTGAAGGGGATGACGCGCACGGTGACGTGGCCGGAAGTGGCGAAGTCCAGGACATGGTCGAGCTGAGCCCTCATCGCGGCACTGTCGCCGACCTTGATGCGCAGGGCGGCTTCGTGGACGACCGCCTCGTACGGAACCGCTTGCGGCTGTTCGATGATGCCCCGTCGCTTCATACGATGCTCCACCCAGCGCTCCACCTCCTCCTCCGAGAACTGGGGGTTCACGTAGTGGAAGAGCGCGCGGGCGTAATCCTCGGTCTGGAGGAGCCCGGGGACGTGTAGGAAGTCAACGTCCCAGCGGAGGGAGGCGTGATGCTCCAACTCCGAGAGGTCGAGGAACGAGTGGGGCAATGAGCCCCGATACTCCTCCCACCAGCCGCGCGTGCGGTCGGTCGCCATCGCAGCCAGCGCCGAGACCAACTCTTCGTCCGTGCAGGCGTAATGCGCTGCGAGGCGCCGTAGGCGTTCTTCGCTCACTCCGGCGATTCCGGACTCGATCTGGCTGATCTGGACGGAGTTCACGCCGAGAAGGGCTGCCGCCTCGGTTGCTTTGAGTCCCGCGGCCTCCCGCATCTTTCTCAGTTCGGCCCCCAGGCGCACCTGACGTGCTGTGGGCGTGCGTCTCGGCGGCACGACTTCCTCCTCGCTCAACGGATGCCCGCAGGCGGCTCGTTCGGGGCAAGGTTACGCGATGGGCTTGCTGAGTAATAAATCTATGACCTACCGTCGGTGACGTGACGCGCACTCCGCGCAATTCCGGGGCGCTGGAAGCGCACCGCTCCGTCCTGCCGTGGCGGCGCGGCAATGACACCGGCACCCGCCGCACACCACTCCACATCCCCGAAGGGACCCGGCATGTCCGAAAACGATCCGTCGGAGTACTCCCTCTACATTCCGAACGATCCCCGTGCCGTCACCGTCTGCCGCCGGACCCTCCGGCTGATCCTGACGATGCACGGACTGATCGGGCTGGTCGACGTCGCGGAACTGCTGGCGACGGAGCTGGTCTCGAACGCCGTGCGGCACACCAAGGGGCCCGTCGCTCTGCGGGTGCGCTGGGCGGCGGGCGTACTGCGCATCGGAGCGTGGGACGCGGACCCGACGCCGCCGCAGCCGCCGCAGCCGTTCGACCGGGACGTGGACCGGGAGGACGGGCGGGGTCTGGCGCTGGTCCGGGCCTGTGCCGACGTGTGGGGGTGGCAGCCGTTGGCGCGTGAGGGCAACCGGGGCAAGTACGTGTGGTGTCAACTGAGTGCCGCCCCGACAGCCGTGACACGCACGGCGTGAAGCGGGCGCGGGGCGGTCGATCGCCGTGCGGTGGTCCGGCCGCTGACGCCCTTGGCGGCCCACGCGGCGCGGATGTCCGCGACGACGGGCACCCCCCCACCCAGTAGCCCGCATCCGTGAACTTTCCGGCGAAATCGTTCACGCACCCCTCAGATGAGCGCCCCAAGGACAAAACCATCAGATTGTCCTCACCGCGGAGACAGCCCCCCACCCCCTCCGCGTTCGCCACTCCGGGCCAGTTGCGCGGACCCGTGGCGCGGACCAGTGGCGCGTGGCGCCCACGTCAGGGCCGCCAGGCCACCCGGTGCTCCGCCAGGTGGGCGAGGACGGCGTGGTTCGCCTCCCAGCCGTCGGGGAATTTCACCAGCGTGCCCAGCTGGACCGGCTCCGTGGACGGATAGTCGTCCAGCAGCTCGCCCACCCCTTCCCGGCAGACCACGATGCACGCGTGCCGGTGACGGGAGGCCAGGACGCACAGGCGGCCCGTCTCCAGGTGGAAGGCGGTGGCGTCGGGGCGGCCGGAGAGCGGATGCAGGACGACGGTGACGTCGTACTCGCGGCCCTGGAGCCGGTTCGCCGTGTCTACGGTCACGCCGCTCACCCCGAGGTCGGCCAGCGCGGCCCGTACCGCCGCCGCCTGGTCCCGGTGCGCCGTACCGACGGCGATACGGCCGGCGGTCAGCGGGGCGGGGTCGGGCGAGCGCTCGGACGTCGCCGCGCCCTCCCGGTCGAGGAGCCGCCGGACCACCGCCGCCACCGCCCGCACCGCCTCCGGATCGGTGCGCGGGGTGTGCCGCGGGGGCAGCTCCAGCAGACCCCAGCCCGAACGGGCGGCCTCGTCGATCACCTGGTCGGGGCCCGAGCCGTCCGACGCCACCGCGAAGGCCAGACTCCGGTCGCCGTGGTCCGTGCCGCTGCGGAACGGCGTGTACGGGTAGAACGCGTCGGAGACGAGCCCCGCCGCCGAGGCCGGGAGTCGCCACGACACCGGCAGCCGGTGCTGAGGCAGGCCCGGATTGTGCGCGAGGAGTGTCGTCACCGCGGAGCCCGACGGGTCGTACGACAGGCCCGCCCACTGCTCGCTGCCCACGGTCGCGAACGGGTCCAGCTGGCCCGGGTCGCCCACGAACAGCGCCCGTTCGAAGAGACCGGCGACCGCCAGCAGGGCGTCGGAGCGCATCTGGTACGCCTCGTCGACGATCGCGTGCCGCCACGGCTCGTCCACCTTGACGTGCGCCCACTTCGCGGCCGTGGACAGGACGACGGCCTGCCCGGCGAGGTCGGCGGCCTTCGCCGACTTGCGTACGTTCGCGAGGTCGTCGAGTGCCTTGTCGTACGGGTCGGCGTCGCTGCTGTGCAGGCGGCCCACCGGCAGGTCGGGGTTCTTCTCGGCGAGACGCAGGACCAGGTCGTCGACCTGGGCGTTGGTCTGCGCCACCACCATCAGGGGGCGGCCGGCCTCGGCCAGCTCCAGCGCCGCCCGGACGACGAGCGTGGACTTGCCGGCGCCGGGCGGGGAGTCGACGACGACACCGCGCTCGGTGCCGTGCAGGGTGTCGTGGAGGATCGCGGCGGTGGCGCGGGCGGCCTCGGCGCCCGGGTCGAATCCGGCCTCGACGGGAGCGGTGGTGGCCTCGGCGGTCACAGGATGTCCTCCTCCGTCTGGGCGTCCGCGGCCTCCGGTACGGCCGCCGTCTCGCCGGGCGGTCCGCCGTGCGTCCACGGGGTCTGCTCCGGGTCGGGCAGCTTCGCGCCGCCCCGCTGCTCGTGCTCGAAGAGGGTGAAGCAGACCAGGTCCCCCTTCTCGGGCACCGACCCGGCCTCGGGCTCCTTGCCGCGGCCCATCTTGTCGACGATCCGCAGGACCAGTCCGCCCCCGCCCCCGCCCCCGACCCCGTCCCCGTCCGCGTCGGCCGGCCCGACGTACTCCGCCGCCTGCGGTTTGCCGTTCAGCGACCGGTAGACCTTCACGCGCTCGCCCAGGTGCGGGCGGTCGTCCGTGCGGACCGTGACCAGCGGGCGCGGACTGGGCCGCCTGCTCTCGCTGTACGCCATCACCACGTCGGTGACCTCACCGGCGAACGCCTCGCCGGACAGCCGCCGCCCGGCCATCACCAGCGGATCGTCCAGCGCCTCCTGGGCCTCCAGCCGGGCCTGTTCGCGCTCGCGCGTGGCCAGCTTGTTCGCCGCGGTCACCGCGTCGTCGCGGCGCGGCTGCGGGGGCTCGCCGGACAGCACGCGGTCGCGGTGGGAGGTGAACGACCAGCGGTCGCGGGTCCAGCGTTCCTCGACATGCGCGCCGACGGGCAGCTCCCGCAGCAGGTCCAGACCCCGCCACACCGTGTCCCAGGTGGGGCGGGTACGGCTCTCGACCAGGGCGCGGATCTCCCGCTCGGCCGTGGTGAGGGCGCCGAGCCGGTCGTCGGCCTCCAGGCCGTCCTCGGCGGCGGCGAGCGCGGTGCGGGCGCGGTCGTAGCGCTCGATGGCGGGGGCGAGCAGCTTGTTGTCGAAGGCCGGGTCGGTCGCCGGGCCCGCGGGCGGGCACAGCAACTGACCGTCGGCGTCACGCGCGAGTTCGGCGCGCCGCGCGGCCTGCGCGCCGGTCAGTCCGGCGGCGTCGGCCTCCGGGTCGATCCAGGCCAGCAGCGCCCCCAGGTGCTGGTCCTCCAACGAGGACTGACCGGTCGCCCACTGCCGGCCCAGCAGGTCGGTCATGGCCAGGAGGAGGGAGGATCCGGGGACCCGGGCCCGCTCGCCGTAGTGGGTCAGCCACCGGCCGAGCAACGGCACCCTCGGCGGCGCGGGATGCGGCGTGTCCGGGTCCTCCTCCGCCGTACGCCGGAACCGCATCGACCGGCCCAGCAGCCGGACGAAGTCGATGCCCGCGCGGCTCGGCACGACCAGCTGCGCGGCGTCCGCGCACAGGTCGACCTCCACCTTGACGCGCTTGCCCGTCTCCGGGTCGGTCTCGGTGCGCTCGGCGGTCTCCACACTGTCGGCGTACGCCTCGATGTGCGGCAGCACGATGCCGGCCAGCTCGGCCAGGAACGCGAACCGCAGGTCGCGGTCGCGGGGCTGCGGGACGACCAGCAGATGCGGGGCGTCCCGGTCGGTGCCGACCAGGGCACCGAGCGGGGCACCGGCCTCACCGGCGGTGATCAGCGGCACGAAGACCAGCGGACGGTCGGACAGGTGCCGGTGCCGGACGGTGGCGGCGGGCTGGGCCCGGCCGGTGCGCATGGCCTCCAGACGGGCGAGCGTGGTGATCAGTGACACCCGGCCACCCCGCTCCCGTCGGCCCTGTGCCCGGCCACCCCGTGCCCGGTCATCCCGCTCCCGTCGGCCCTGTGCCCGGCCACGCCGTGCCCGGTCGTCCCGCTCCCGTCGGCCCTGTGCCCGGCCACGCCGTGCCCGGTCGTCCCGCTCCCGTCGGCCCCGCTCCCACCGGCCCCGTGTCCGCCGACGCCGTGTCCGCCGACCCCGCTGCCGGCCGTCGCGAGGGCCTCCGCACGCAGCCGGGCCGCCCTGCGCAGCGCGGCCACCGCCGGGTCGTCCGGATCGCCGGTCTCCCCCCGGGCCGCCGCCAGCACGTCCTCCACCGTCGACAGCCCTCCGAGCTCGGCCCGTACCGGGCGGCCCAGCGCGGTCACCGCGCCGGCCTCGAGGGACCGGCCGCGGCAGTGGAAGGCAAGCTCGCAGGCGGACAGGCACTCGGGCGCGTACGTCGCCGGGACCGCCTCGACCGCGGCCGTCAGCTCCTCGGCCGGCAGCGCGGGGGAGAAGCAGACGCCCTCGGGGAGCGTGTCGGCGATGTCCTCGATACGGGTCAGGCGGGCCAGCTGGCGGTCGGTGACCGCGCGCTGCTTGCGCACGTCGACGGCGGAGGCGGTGGGCAGGTTGGAGAAGTCCTCGGGACAGACGAGGAGCACCCGGTGGCGCACGCGCGGGGCGGGGTCCAGCCGGGCGGCGACCCGCTCCAGGGCCAGCACGTACACCGCTGCCTGCCGGGCGGCGGCGCCGACCTTCGCCGGGTCGGCGGAGCCGTCCAGCATGGGGAAGGACTTGATCTCGACCACCGTCCAGCTGCCGTCCGGGTGCACCACCACGGCGTCCGGCTCCAGGAAGGCGGGGGAACCGGCGACGTCGAGGGCGAGCATCGGGTGGTCGAGGAGCGTCCACGTGCCAGGAGTACCGGGTGGACCGGACGCCCCTGGCGCACTCGAGGCCCCGGGTGTGCCGGTGGCCTCCCGCAGCGCCAGCGACGTCCGGGCCGCGCGGCCCTCGGGGCCGGTCGCGGACAGGTCCGGCACGTGCGCGCCGGAGGGCGGCTCGGCGCCCCGGTCCAGTTTCTCGTGCACGAGCCGCAGCAGCTCGGCGCCGCCGTCCGCCTTGACCCGCGCCTCGAAGGCGTTGCCCCGCACGAAGGCGAACTGCGACTGCCCGAAGACCGACGGCGAGCCCAGCGCGCTCGCGAGCGACGCCTTGTCCACCCCGGCGCCGTCGAGGATCGCGCGACGGCGGCACCCGGGGTTGGCGGCGAGCGCGGCCAGGGCGCGCGCGTCCAGTGCCCTGGCCGGTACGTCGGGACCGCGCAGCTCAGCGAGCCGGTGCCGGAGTCTCGTCCCCCGCGTCCGCTGGGGAGGGGTCCGGCTCGGCTCCCGCTCCGAACCGCTGCTCGCGCTGCCGTGGAAATCGCTCACCCGCGGAAGTCTGGCATCCACCACTGACAATCGCGGAACTCACGCCGGCCGGGGCCTGTGCGGCCGGGGTGGCGCGGGTCGCGAACCGCGTCCGTACCCGGTCCGCGCTCCGCAGCACGAACGGCGTCAGCAGCAGCCCCGCGCCCATCACGGCCGCGCCGGCCACGGCGTCGAGGAAGTAGTGGTTCGCGGTACCCATCACCACGATCGTGGTCACCAGCGGGTAGACGACGCCCGCCACCTTCGCCGTGCGCGTGCCGCCGTAGCGCCACAGCATCACCCCGCACCACAGGGACCAGCCCACGTGCAGGCTGGGCATGGCCGCGTACTGGTTGGTCATCCCGCCCAGGCCGCGCGGCGCGCTCGCCTCGCCGCCCCACCAGCCGTACGTGCTGTACTGGGCCATCGTGTCGACGAAGCCGTGGCTCGCGTCCAGCAGCCGGGGCGGGCAGGTCGGCAGCAGGGTGAAGCCGATGAGACCGATGAACGTGGACGTCATCAGCCAGGTGCGGGCGGCCCGGTAGCGCACGGTGCGTGAGCGGAAGATCCAGACCAGGATCGCGGGGGTGACCAGGTAGTGCAGTGACGCGTACCAGAAGTCGGCCGGTATGCCGATCCACGGCTCGCGGGTGAAGAGGCGGTTGAGCGGGTGCTCCGCGTTGAGGAACAGCACCTTCTCTATGCGCAGGATGGCCAGACCGTGATCGACGGCGTCGGAGACGTCGCCCCGGACGAGGAGGCGGCCCGCGGAGTAGCAGGCGTACACGAGGACGATGAGCGGCAGCTCGGTCCACCAGCGCGGCCGGGGTTTCGGGATCGCCTCGGTGCCCGGTGTCTCGGTGTGCGGCAATCCGATCGCCCTCCCCCTTCGTTCTCGCGCGCCTCGGACGGACACGGGCGTGCCACTCTACGGCCTTCGTGCGCCCGGTTCACGGAGCGCCCTCGGCCCTGATAGACGCCCACATCGCCCGCCGGGTTGCCCGTGCACGGCGTGCGCGATGATGGAGGCGTCCCCTCCGACACCCTCCCGGAAAGGCCCCCTTCATGGCACCGCGCATCCTGCTGGCACGGCACGGACAGACGGAGTGGTCACTGTCCGGCAGACACACCGGCAGGACCGACGTGCCGCTTCTGGAAGAGGGCCGGCGCGGCGCCAAACTGCTCGGCGAGCGGCTGCACCGGGCGCCGCTGGAAGGGCTGCCCGGGGTCGAGGTGCGCACCAGCCCGCTGGTCCGCGCGCGGGAGACCTGCGAACTCGCCGGCTTCGGCGAGCGCGCCCAGGCGTGGGACACGCTGATGGAATGGGACTACGGGGCGTACGAGGGCATGACCCCCGACGAGATCCAGGCCGTCCGGCCCGGCTGGCTGATCTGGCGGGACGGGGTTCCCGAGGGGGAGAGCCTGGCGGCCGTCACCGCGCGCGCGGACGAGGTCGTGGCGTGGGCGCGTGAGGCGGACCGCGATGTCCTCGTCTTCGCCCACGGCCACATCCTCCGGTCGATCGGCGCGCGGTGGCTGGGGCTGCCGCTGGACTTCGCGGCGCGGATACGACTGAATCCGACGTCGCTGTCGGTGCTGGGGTGGGCGTACGGGGAGCCGGCGCTGGAGAGCTGGAACGACCTGGGGCACCTGGCCGGCTGACCTCGGTCCGGCCTGGCCCGGCCTGGCCCGGCCTGGCCCGGCCCGGCCTGGCCCGGCCCGGCCTGGCCCGGTCTGGCCCGACCTCGGCCTGGCCCGACCTCGGCCTGGCCCGACCTCGGCCTGGCCCGACCTCGGCCTGGCCCGACCTCGGCCCGGCCCGACCTCGGCCCGGCGCCGGCGCGGGCGGGTGGCGCGCCCCGCCCGGCGTCGTGGGGTGCCTCCCCGTCGCCGACCCGTGCCGCCCGGCGCGGCACGACCGTCCGCGGCTGCCCGGGCGGTGACGGACCTCACGCCGTCCGCGGCAGGGACGCGTGGCGGTCCAGGAAGGGCGCCACACCCGAGGCCCGCCGGTGGGGGAGGAGCACCCGGGCCGTGCCGGCCAGCATCGTACGGATACGGGACGACTGGACCTCGCCCAGGAGGTCCAGGACCCGCATGCCCGCCCCCGCCGCCTCGTCGGGGCGTCCGCCGCGGGCCAGGTCGTCCGCCAGTTCCGCCGAGTACAGCGCGAGGTTCCGGGTGAAGTGCGGGTCCTGCAGACCGGCCGCCCGTCGTGCGTGCCGGGCCGCCCGCGGCCAGTCGCCCAGGGTGGACCAGCACTGCGCCTCCAGCCCCTCCAGCTCGGCCTCGCCGTAGAAGCTCATCCACTCGGGGTCGGCGTCCGAGGCGCCCCGCTCGTAGAAGGCCTGCGCGCGGGCCAGCGCCTGCTCGCAGCCGACGCGGTCGGCGAGCCCCGCCCAGCCGCCCGCCTCGCGCAGCGCCAGCAGGGACATCAGCCGGGCGGAGCCCAGCGGCCGGGCGGCGCGCTGAGCGGCCTGGGCCGCCCGTACCGCCTCGCGCGGCCGGCCGGCGTCGCGGGCCAGGAACGCCATGTTGCAGAAGGCGTGCGCCTCCAGAGCCGGGTCGCCGGTCGTCCGGGCGGTGGCGAGGGCCTCGGCGTAGTGGGAGCGGGCGTCGTCGAAGCGCCCGGAGTCGTGCGCCAGCCAGCCCACGGAGATCGCCAGCTCACCCGCGCCCGAGTAGAGCCGGTCCGCCGTCGCCTGCCGGGTCGCGCCGGCGTCCAGCAGTGCGTACGCGGTGCGCAGCGGGGCCGCCGCGCGCCGGTAGAGACCGTCCGCGCCGTGCCGGTCGTCGAGCAGCCGGATCCGGCGGACGGCTTCTTCGAGGGCGCCCGCGTCGCCCGCCCCGGCCCGGCGCACGGGGCGTCGCGCCGCCGCGGCGTCGAGGGCGAACCCCAGGGGGCCCAGCGAGGCGGCGGCCGCCGTGGCACCGCTCGTCATGAATGCGCGACGCAGCACGTCGCTCTCCTCATTGTCGTCGTGCGTGTCGTACGTGTCGTACGGGTTGTACGGGTCATGGCGGTCGTCCGTGCCATGACGGTCGTGCGGATCACGCCTGTCGTACGGGTCATACGGGTTGTACGTGCCGTGGGGGTCGTGTGGGTCATGCCTGCCTTGTGTGTCGTCCGTGTCCTGCGTGTCCCGCGTCTCATACGCCTCGTCGGGCCCGTGCGTCTCACTTGCGGCGCGCGGTGACCGTTCGGAGTGCGCCGGGAGCGCGTTCTCGACGGCGGGCGCCCGGCGCCCGCGTACCGACGAGCGGGGCGCGAACCCCAGGTCGGTGAGCGTGCGGCCGGGGAACATGTGGAGGAACACCCGCTCGTACGCGTAGTTGGGGCAGCGGATCTCGCCCGCCTCGACCCGCCCGACGTAGCGCGCGTCACAGCTGACCCGCTCGCCGATCTCGCGCGCGGCCCGGCGCACCGCCGCGGCGAACTCGGCCGGCGAGCGCTTTCCGCGCAACCGCCGGAAGGCGAGGTTCGGCCGAGGCGGCCGTTCGGGCTGGGCGGAGGGCACTGTCGTCGACGCCATGGCCGGGTCCTCTCGTGCGAACCGTCGAACCATGCCGGGACAGGGACCGGTGAGGATTCCTCCCTCCGGCAGCCCTGTTTCCGGCGAGCAAGAACGTACCGGCTGTGACCGATCGACCACGCGGTGTTTGGCTACAAACCGGATATCTCATGCTTGATCTGCCATGAAGTGCCATCCTTTACGGCCGAATCGTGCCGTAGCCGTTGACGGTCCCACGCGTTGAACCCTGTGGGCCGGGAGGCTCCCGACTCCCGAGCCGCTCGTCCGAGGAGGAGTTCCGTGGTGGAGGCCGGGATGGATACCAGGTGGATCGGTGATCCCCCCTGTGATGCCTGCGACGTGGTCACCGTGCCGGCCCGGCAGGGCCTGGAGGCGGTCGACATCATCAGGCGCGGTGTCGGTGAGGGGGTGGGCCCGGTGATCCACGACGACGGCTGCGACACCCTGGGGTTCCTGGTGCCCCCGGGCACGGCCGCCGCCTGGGACGTGCCGGGCAGCACCTGCACGGAGACGGACGGCCGAGGACGGCACCTCGACCCGGCCCCCGAGCCTCCCGTGGACGGCTCGGCCTGGCTGCTGCCGCCCGGTGAGGCCGACCCGGCGACCGACCCCGTCGTGCTGCGCGCCGCGCTGGGCGAGGCGGCCCGGCTGATCGAGGCCGCGGACAGCTGCCGCTGAGCCACCCCCGAGAGGTACGGCCGTCGAAGGCGTTCCCGTGCGCCGATAATGGATCGATGGGAAAGTCCAGGAACGCCCGCCGCGGGCGCGCTGCCGCCGAAACCGTCGCCGAGAACGTCGACGGCGGGCTCGCCGAGCTGGTCCCCGACCGGGAACGGACGCGGGCCTGGACGCTGCTGATCGACGGCGCCCCGCAGTCGCACGTGGACCTCGACGACCCGGCGTACCTGTCCTTCGAGTACCAGCGCCGCCTCGGGCACGTCATCGACCTGGCCGCCCCGGCGGGCAGGCCCGTCCAGGCCGTGCACCTCGGCGGCGGCGCCTTCACCCTCGCCCGCTACGTCGCCGCCACCCGCCCCCGCTCCACCCAGCAGGTCGTCGAGAAGGACGTGGGCCTCGTCCAACTGGTCCGCCGGGAGCTCCCCCTGGACCCCGGCGCGCGGATCCGGGTGCGCTCCACCGACGCGCGCGCCGGGCTGGCCAAGGTGCCCGACGGCTGGGCACGGCTGGTCATCGCGGACGTGTTCAGCGGGGCCCGGACCCCGGCCCATCTGACGTCCACCGAGTTCCTCGACGAGGTCCGGCGCGCGCTCGTGCCCGGCGGTGTCTTCGCCGCCAACCTCGCCGACGGCCCGCCGCTCGCCCACCTGCGCGGCCAGATCGCCACCGCCGCCGACCGCTTCCCCGAACTCGCCCTCGTCGCCGACCCGGCCGTGCTGCGCGGCAAACGCTTCGGCAACGCGGTCCTCGTCGCCTCCGACCACCCGCTGCCGGTCGCCGAACTCACCCGCCGCGCCGCCTCCGACCCGCAGCCGGCGCGCGTGGAACACGGCCGCGCGCTGACCGACTTCACCGGCGGCGCCGCACCCGTGACGGACGCGGCGGCGGTGGCCTCCCCGGCACCGCCGGCCTCCGTCTTCCGGTGACACGGGACCCGGTGACCCGGTGACCCGGTGACCCCGGTGACCCGGTGATTCCGACAGGGCACTGAGCAGACTGAGCCGGCCGGGTCCGTCGGGCCCGGCCCGGCTCAGTAGCTTCCGACCTCCACCCGCGGCGGCCCGTCGTGCCAGGTGCAGAACACCGACACCCGGTCCGCGCCCGAGGTGAACTCCACCCGGATCCACGACTCCGTCTTCCACACCTGCATCGACCAGCCCGCGCCCGGCGTCGCCGACACCAGGGAAGCGGACGAGGTACCGAGGTCGAACACCGCGCGGCCGCCGTCCGTGTCGTAACTCCTGACCCGGCCGGAAGCCGTGGGGGCCGGACCGTGGGCGGCGGGAGCCGTGGCCGTCGCCGTCCGCGACGGCGCGGGACTCGGCTCGCGGGGCGGCGTGCTCGGCGCCGACGACGAACTGCCCGACGGGGGCGGCCTCCTGGTGGAGGAGACCGACGACTCCGGGCCGTCGGTGTCCCCCGCGTCGTCCGGTTCCCGCGAGTCGCGCACGGACGCGTCGGCCGCCGTGATGGGCAGGGCGCGGGGACGGTCGTAGGCCGTGCCCGACAACACCGTGTGGACACCCCACCACGACAGCGTGACCGCCGCGCCGGTGGCGAGCAGCCAGGCGAGTACGTGTACGAGTCCTCTGCGCATCGCGGCCATACTGCCGCACGCGTCACACGCGTGTCGCCCGAACCCGGCCGGAACGGGAACGCACCGGAGTTGTCCACAGGGCCCGCACCGGGCTCGCCCGCATGGCGTACGGTGCCGCCCATGGCAAGTGTGCTCGTGGTCGAGGACGACCAGTTCGTACGCTCGGCGCTCATCCGGCAGCTGACCGACGCCTCGCACACCGTGCGCAGCGTCGGGACGGCGCTGGAGGCGCTGCGCGAGGTCGCCCACTTCCGTTTCGACGTGGTGGTCCTCGACCTCGGACTGCCCGACCTGGACGGCTCCGAGGCGCTGAAGATGCTGCGCGGCATCACCGACGTACCGGTGATCGTCGCCACCGCCCGGGACGACGAGGCGGAGGTCGTACGGCTGTTGAACGCGGGCGCGGACGACTACCTCACCAAGCCGTTCTCCGTCGAGCACCTGTCGGCCCGGATGGCGGCCGTACTGCGCCGCGCCCGGACCGGCGCCGCTCAGGCGGCACCGCCGGCCGTCATCCGGGTCGGCGGCCTCACCGTCGACCCGCTGCGCCGCCAGGCCGAACTGGACGGCACGCGACTCGACCTGACCCGCCGTGAGTTCGACCTGCTCGCCTTCCTGGCCGGCCGGCCGGGAGTCGTCGTCCCCCGCAAGGAACTGCTGGCCGAGGTCTGGCAGCAGTCCTACGGCGACGACCAGACCATCGACGTCCATCTGTCCTGGCTGCGGCGCAAACTCGGTGAGACCGCGGCCCGGCCGCGTTACCTGCACACCCTGCGCGGTGTCGGCGTGAAACTGGAGCCGCCCACGCAGCCGCCCACGGGGCCGGCGACGCTTCCCGGAGCGGAGCCGCCACGATGAGGTGGGCCCTGGTCAAGGTGTCGCTGGCGGTCACCGCGATGGTCGTGGTCGCCTTCGCGGTCCCGCTGGGACTGGTCGTCCGGGAGATGGCCCGCGACCGCGCCCTCACCAACGCCGAGCGCGAGGCCGCCGCCGTCGCCCCGGCGCTGTCTATCACCACCGACCGCGACCAGTTGGAGCGCGTCGTCGCCTCCGCCGGCTCGGACGCCGGGATGGCCGTGCACGTACCGGCGTCCGGCGAGGCGAGCGGCGCCACCGACACCGGGCGGCGCACCACCGGCATCGGCCGGCAGCGCGCCACCGACGAGGACATCGCCGCCGTGCGCCGGATGGGGCGCGCCTCCACCACGGAGGTCACCGGCGGTTCCACGCTGCTCCAGCCGGTCGCGCTCAGCTCCGGCGAGATCGCCGTCGTCGAGGTGTACGTCCCCGAGTCCGAGGTCACCAACGGCGTCGGCACGGCCTGGGCGGTGCTCGCCGCGGTCGGCGCCGCCCTGATCGTCGGCTCGGTCGCCGTCGCCGACCGGCTGGGCGTACGGATGGTGCAGCCCGCGCGGCGCCTGGTCGAGGGCGCGCACGAGCTGGGGGAGGGGAAACTGGGCGCCCGGGTGCCCGTGGAGGGGCCGAACGAACTGCGGCTCGCGGCGGTCGCGTTCAACTCCATGGCCGACCAGGTCGTCCAGCTCCTGGCCAACGAGCGGGAACTGGCCGCCGACCTGTCCCACCGACTCCGTACCCCGCTCACCGTGCTGCGGCTCAACGCCGCCTCGCTCGGCGACGGACCGGCCGCCGACCAGACCCGGGCCGCCGTCGAGCAGCTGGAACGCGAGGTCGACACGATCATCCGCACCGCCCGGGACGCCAAGCCGCAGACGGCCGCGGCCGGTCCCGGAGCCGGGTGCGACGCGGCCGAGGTGGTCCGGGAGCGGATGGGGTTCTGGTCCGCGCTCGCCGAGGACGAGGGCCGCAAGTGGCGGGTGGCCGGCACCGACCGGCCGGTGCGCATACCCGTGGCCCGCGCCGACCTGGCCGCCGCCCTCGACGCCCTGCTCGGCAACGTCTTCCGGCACACCCCCGAGGGCACCGCCTTCGCCGTCGACCTGCACAACGGCGAGGACGCGGTGATCGTGCTCGTCTCGGACGCGGGCCCCGGCATCTCCGACCCCGAGGCGGCGATGGCCCGCGGCCGGGGCTCGGGCAGCGACGGATCCACGGGCCTCGGCCTGGACATCGTGCGCCGGCTCGCCGAGTCGACGGGCGGTGACGTGAGGATCGGCTCCTCCGTGCTGGGCGGCACCGAGGTGCGGATCTGGATCCAGCTGAACGGGCGGGCGGCGACGGGACGGCGCGGACACCGCGGGACCGTACGCCGCCGCCGGCAACCCCGGCCGGCGCCGGCCACCGACCGGACCCGATCCCTTCGCTGAGCGCGCCCACGGGTCGCCCGGCCCCGGCCCGTCTCCGGCGGAGGCGGGAACGTCACGATCGGCGTCAGCGACGTCGCCGGCGGGACAACCACCCGGCGCACATGACATCCCGCAAGCGGGGGGGCGGCACCCCCCCGTGGAATGCCGCGCCCCCGCCTCCCGGGACAGTGGACTACTCGGCCGGCTCCACCGGCGGCAGGGAGCCCGTCCGGGCCGCCCGCCCGTACCACAGGGCGCTCGACTTCGGAATGCGCTGCTGGGTGACGTAGTCGACGTACACCGCGCCGAACCGCTTCTCGTAGCCGTAGGCCCACTCGAAGTTGTCCAGCAGGGACCACAGGTAGTAGCCGCGGACGTCGGCGCCGTCGGCGATGGCCCGGCGGACCGCCCTGAGGTGGCCGTCCAGGTAGGCGACCCGCTCGGGGTCGTGCACCGTGCCGTCCGCGCCGGGCTTGTCGTCGTAGGCGGCGCCGTTCTCGCTGATGTACAGCGGCAGTCCGGGAGCCTCACGGTTGTAGCGCATGATCAGCTCGTGCAGGCCGGTCGGGTCGACGCTCCAGCCCATCTCCGTGCGCTCGCCGGGCGGCTGGTGGAACGTCACGTCCTCGGTGGCCGGCCACGGCGAGTGGTCGCTCTCGCCGTGTCCACCGGAGTTCGGGACGTGCGAACCCGCGTCCGCCGCCGACACCACGGTCGGCGTGTAGTAGTTGAGGCAGAACGCGTCCAGCGGCTGGCGGATCAGGCCCAGGTCGCCGTCCTCGACGTGAGACCAGTCGGTGACGGACGCCGTCGCCTCCAGCAGGGTCTGCGGGTAGGTGCCGTGCAGGATCGGGCCGTGGAAGATCCCGCCGGACAGGTCGTCGATCTTCTGCGCGGCCGCCAGGTCCGCCGGGCTCTGCGACAGCGGCCGGACCACGGAGGTGTTGAGGCTGATCGCCACCGAGTTGCGGGCCGGCATCACCGAACGCAGCGCCACCGTGCCCAGGCCGTGCGCCAGGTTCAGGTGGTGCGCCGCGCGCAGCGAGGCCGCCGGGTCGGTACGGCCGGGGGCGTGCACCCCGGAGGCGTAGCCCAGGAAGGCGGCGCACCACGGCTCGTTGAGCGTGATCCACTGCTCCACCCGGTCACCGAGCGCCTCGCCGACGATCTGCGCGTACTCGGCGAACCGGTACGCCGTGTCCCGCGCCGGCCAGCCGCCCGCGTCCTCCAGCTCCTGCGGCAGGTCCCAGTGGTAGAGCGTGACGGCCGGCTTGATCCCGGCGGCCAGCAGCTCGTCCACCAGGCGGCGGTAGAAGTCCAGGCCGCGCTGGACGGCGGGGCCGCGGCCGGTCGGCTGCACCCGGGGCCAGGAGACGGAGAAGCGGTAGGCGCTGAGACCCAGATCCTTCATCAGCGCCACGTCGTCGCGGTAGCGGTGGTAGTGGTCGACAGCGATGTCACCGGTCTCGCCGCCGGCCGTCTTCCCCGGCGTATGGCTGAAGGTGTCCCAGATCGAGGGGGTACGGCCGTCCTCCTGGACCGCGCCCTCGATCTGGTACGCCGAGGTCGCGGCGCCCCACAGGAAGGCAGGGGGGAAGGTCACCGGGGTCACCGGCGTTGCGGACTCAAGCATGGAAGCGCTCCCATAGCGGGTCGTGGCTGGTCGTGGAAGACCGACGGGTACGAAGGACGAGGGGGGAAGGCGGGGCCGGGGCGGCGGTGACCCGACCCCCGCGGGCGCGGCGTCAGCCCTTGACGGCGCCCTGCATGATGCCGCCCACGATCTGCTTGCCGAAGATCGCGAAGACCAGCAGCAGGGGCAGCGTACCGAGCAGCGCGCCGGCCATGATCAGGGCCTGGTCGGGGGTGAAACCGCGGCCGAGGCCCGCCACCGCGACCTGCACGGTCGGGCTGCCGGTCTGTGTCAACACCAGGAACGGCCACAGGAAGTCGTTCCACACCTGCACGAACATCAGCATGCCCAGCACGGCCATCGCGGGCCGCGCCGTCGGGAACACCACGTGCCAGATCACGCGCCAGCTGCTGGCGCCGTCCACGCGGGCCGCCTCGATGATCTCGTCCGGCAGCGCCTGGAGCAGGTACTGCCGCATGAAGAACACGCCGAACGCGCTGACCAGCGACGGGAAGATCACCGCCTGGAGCTGGTCGGTCCAGTCGAGCTCGGCGACCATCATGTACAGCGGGATGACGCTGAGCTGCGGCGGCACCGTCATCGTGCCGACCACGATCAGCATCAGGGCGTTGCGGCCCTTGAACCGCAGCTTGGCGAAGGCGAAGCCGGCGACCGTCGACAGCAGGACGACGGTGATCGACGAGATCCCCGCCACGATGGTGGTGTTGAGGATCGCCTCGCCCAGGTTGGCGTCCTTCCAGGCGATCTCCAGTTTGTCGAAGAGGTTGGCGCCGAACCAGAACGGCGGCGGCGTCTGGGCCAGGCGCTGGTTGTCGCGGGAGGCGGCGATCGCCGTCCACACCAGCGGGAACAGCGAGCCGATGGTGAACACGGCGAGGATGATGTACGCGATCGGTCCGGCGTGGTGCTGCCCGCCGGCCCGGGACGCCTTGGACCGCAGGCGCCGCCTGGGCGGCTCGGATGCCGGCTCGGCCGGGGGTTTCGTCAGGGTCGTCGTCACGGCCGGTTCTCCTTAACTACTGGCGCGCAGCCGGCGCGAGATGACGTAGTTGACGAGCCCGATCACGATGAGGATCAGGAACATCGTCCAGGCGATCGCGGAGGCGCGGCCCAGGTGCTGGTTGATCCAGCCCTGCTCGTACATGTACAGGCCGAGCGTCTGGAACTGGTGCTGGGAGCCGCCCGACGCGCCCCGGTTGGCGTCGAACAGCAGCGGCTCGCCGAACAGCTGCGAGGCGCCGATGGTCGACACGATGACCGTGAAGAGGATCGTCGGACGCAGCTGGGGCAGGGTGACGTGGATGAACTGCCGCCAACGGCTGGCACCGTCCAGCGCCGCGGACTCGTACAGCTCCTGCGGGATCGCCTGCATCGCCGCCAGGTAGATCAGCGCGTTGTAGCCGGTCCAGCGCCAGACGACGATCGTGGAGACGGCGATCTGGGAGGCCCACTTGTCGTTCTGCCAGTCGATCTTGCCCAGGCCGACCGAGTCGAGCGCCCAGTTGATCATGCCGTAGTCGCGGCCGAAGAGCAGGATGAAGACCAGCGAGGCGGCGGCGATCGAGGTGGCGTACGGCGCCAGCATCACGACGCGGTAGAAGGTGGAGCCGCGCAGCTTGTAGTTGAGGATGTGCGCCAGGCCCATCGCCATCAGGAGCTGCGGCACCGTGGAGATGATGCCGATGGTCAGCGTGTTCTTCGCGGCGTTCCAGAAGAAGTCGTCGTCGAAGAGCCTGGTGAAGTTCTTCAGGCCCACCCACTCCATGTCGGTGGGCGCCGTCAGCTGCACCGAGTGCAGCGAGGCCCAGCCGGTGTAGAGCAGCGGGAACAGGCCGAACGCGGCGAAGAGCAGGAAGAACGGGGAGACGAACGCGTACGGGCTCCAGCGCATGTCCCGCTGCCAGCGGCGGGAGAGCCGGGCCCGCTTCTTCGCCGCCTCGGGGGAGACCGCGTCACCGGGCGGTCGGCCCGGGGCCGCGCCCCCCTTCGAGGGGGGCGCGGCGGTGTCGTGCCGGGTGGTCATTCCGGTCACTTCTCCAGGTTGTTGTCGATGGTCTTGGTGGCGTTCTCCCAGGCATCCTTGGGCGACTTGCCCTGGGTGACGAGGATGACGCCGTTGTCGGTCAGACCCTGCTGGATGATCTGGTCCTTCGGGCCGATCACCTGGGCCGGGATGGCGTCGGCGGCCTTGGCGAAGATGTCACCGAGCGGCGTGTCACCGGTCATCTCGTTCTTGGCGTCCGTCACCTGGGGCAGCTTGTACGCGGCCGGGGCGCTCGGGAAGCTGCCCTGCACGGCGAACAGCTTGGCCTGCTGCTCCGGAGCGGTCAGCCAGGCCACCAGCTTCTCCGACTCCTTCACGTTCTTGCCGCTCTTGGGCACGCCCAGGAAGGAGCCGCCCCAGTTGCCGGACTTCGGCGCCGCGGCCACGTCCCACTTGCCGGCCGCCTCGGGCTGGGACTTGGCCTTGATGGTGCCGAGCATCCACGGCGGGCAGGCGACGGTGGCGAACAGGTTGTTGGAGATGGTCTGTTCCCAGGCCGGCTGGAACTGGGTCTGCGCCTGGACCAGGCCCTTCTCGGCGGCCTCCGCAGTCAGGTCGAAGGCCTTCTTGACGGCGGGGTTGGTCTTGTAGATGACCTTGCCGGAGGCGTCGTAGAACTTCTCCTCCTCACTGCTGAGGATGGCGTTGATCAGACCGCCGGGCGAGTCCATGAAGTAGGTGTCCTTGCCGGCACCCTTCTTGTACTTCTCGCCGGTCTCGACGAACTTGTTCCAGTCGCCGGCCCACAGCGCGCTGACCTCGTCGCGGTCGGTCGGCAGGCCCGCCTTCTCGAAGAGGTCCTTGCGGTAGCAGATCGCCATGGGGCCGACGTCGGTGCCGAGACCGACCGCCTTGCCGTCCTTGGTGATGCCCTGCTTCCACTTCCAGTCCAGCCAGCTGCTCGCCTGCACGCCCTGGACCTTGGACATGTCCACGAACTTGTCGGCCTGGGTCTCGACGATCTCGTTGATGTTGCCGACCTCGATGGCCTGGATGTCCTGCAGGCCGCTCTCGGTGGTGAGGTGGTTGACCAGAGCGGGGTAGTAGTTCTCGTTCCGCTCGGTGACGGTCTCCTCGATGTTGATGTCGGGGTTGAGCTTCTCGTACTCCTCGTAGAGCCCGGCCTCCTTGAAGCCCATGGTGCCGAACAGGCCGAGGGTGATGGTGGTCTTGCCGCTGCTGTCGCCCGACGACGTGCTGTCCTCGTCGTTGCCGTCGTCGGCGCAGCCGGCCAGCAGCCCGGCGCCCAGCGACGCGATGGCCGCGACGACCACCGCCTTGCGGGCGGATCGTGTACGTGCTGCTCGCATTGCGTCCTCCTGTTGCCCTGACGTGCCGACCCCCCGGCCAACTACATGGTTGGGCCCGCTGCTTCATGTCGTTCGTTCGTCGCTGCGGCTCGGGCGGGGAACGTGCGGGATGTGTATGTGCCAGGTAGTGTGGGAGCGCTCCCACAAGTGATGTGTTGAAGAGTCGTCGGTCCGGGCGAGGGTGTCAAGGGAGCGGACGCGGCGAAACGCGTTCAGTTATCGGCCTGTTAACTGGACGTGTCGAGCGGCGCGGAGACACCTCCGGGCGGCGGGCGACGGCCCGGAGCCGGTCATTACACCCGACCGGCCTGTTAAATTCCAGGCCAGCCGCAGAGTGCGGGGTGTCGACGGGAGGCGGAGCCGATGGCAGGCCACGGAGCGCGTGGGCGGAGCGGTGGCCGGCCCACCCTCGAAGAGGTGGCGGCACGGGCGGGCGTCGGCCGCGGCACGGTCTCCCGGGTGATCAACGGCTCGCCCCGGGTCAGCGACGCGACCCGGGCGGCGGTCGAGGCGGCGGTCGCGGAACTCGGTTACGTACCGAACACGGCGGCCCGCGCGCTGGCCGCCAACCGTACGGACGCGATCGCGCTGGTGGTGCCCGAACCGGAGACCCGGTTCTTCGCGGAACCGTACTTCTCGGGCATGCTGAAGGGTGTCGGCTCGGAACTGTCCGACACCGAGATGCAGTTGCTGCTGATCTTCGCGGGCAGCGACCGGGAGCGGCGGCGGCTGGCCCAGTACCTGGCCGCGCACCGCGTGGACGGCGTCCTGCTGGTCTCGGTGCACGCCGACGACCCGCTGCCCGACCTGCTGTCCCAGCTGGAGATCCCCGCGGTGATCAGCGGCCCGCGCTCGGCCGCGGAGTCGCTGGCGTCGGTGGACTCGGACAACTTCGGCGGTGCCCGCTCGGCCGTCGAGCACCTGCTGTCGCGCGGCCGGCGCCACATCGCGCACATCACCGGACGCCTCGACGTCTACGGTGCCCAGCGGCGCGTCGACGGCTACCGCGAGGCTCTGCGCGACGCGGGCCACCCCGCGGACGAGCAGCTGATCGAGGCGGGGGACTTCACCGAGGGGGGCGGGCGCCGCGCCATGCTGGAGCTGCTGCGCCGCCGCCCGGAGGTGGACGCGGTCTTCGCCGCCTCGGACGTCACCGCGGCCGGTGCCCGCCAGGCCCTGCGTGAGATGGGCCGGCGCATTCCGGACGACGTGGCGCTGGTCGGCTACGACGACTCGGCCATCGCCCGCCACATGGAGCCGCCGCTGACCAGTGTGCGGCAGCCCATCGAGGAGATGGGCCGCGCGATGATAGACCTGCTGCTGACCGAGATCGCGGATCGTCGTCCGGCGGTCTCGCGGGGACTGGAGCGGCATCAGGTGGTGCTGGCGACGGAGCTGGTGGAGCGCAGGTCGTCGTGAGGCCGCGGCGGCGGGGCCGCGCGTGATCCTCCGCGCGACGGCCGGACTGCCGTACTGCCCGACCGTTTGATCGTTCGCCGGGCCGATGGCCCGATGGCCCGATGGCCCGATCTCCGCCGGTCCGACCGCTCCGGCGTGCTCCGCCAACGCGAATCAGCCGGTGGCCTTCTTCGGAAGGCCACCGGCTGATTACTCAGGGTGAGTGACGGGACTTGAACCCGCGGCATCCTGGACCACAACCAGGTGCTCTACCAGCTGAGCTACACCCACCAAGGCCGGTAGTCGAATCCCGCGTGGTGGGGTTCCCCGACCGGCTGAGAAAAAGTGTACAGGGTCCGAAGGGGTGCTCGCGCCAGGCTTTTCGGGACACCGCTCTCCGGCCGTCCGGCAGCTACTCGGCGGACCTGACGTGCTTCGCGGCGATCGCCTTCGCGGTGTCGCTGTCGGGGCCCGGCTGCGGGACGAAGACCGCTTCCCGGTAGTAGCGCAGTTCGGCGATGGATTCGCGGATGTCGGCGAGCGCGCGGTGGTTGCCGGTCTTCTCGGGGCTGTTGAAGTACGCCCGCGGGTACCAGCGGCGGGCCAGCTCCTTGATCGAGGAGACGTCGACGATCCGGTAGTGGAGGTAGCTCTCCAGTGCCGCCATGTCCCTCAGCAGGAAGCCGCGGTCGGTGCCGACCGAGTTGCCGCACAGCGGGGCCTTGCCCGGCTCCTTCACGTGCTCCCTCACATACGCCAGGACCTGAGCCTCGGCGTCCGCCAGCGTCGTCCCACCGTCGAGCTCCGCGAGCAGGCCGGACGCGGTGTGCATCTGACGCACCACCTCCGGCATCGTCTCCAGCGCCCGATCCGGCGGGCGGATGACGATGTCGATCCCCTCGCCGAGGATGTTCAGCTCGGAGTCGGTGACGAGGGCGGCAACCTCGATGAGCGCGTCGTCGGACAGCGAGAGGCCGGTCATCTCGCAGTCGATCCACACCATGCGATCGTTCATGCGGCCACTTTACGGTGGGTGCATGTTTCCCGGACCCCGGCGTCGGTGCGGGCCTCTCCGGGGGCTGCCGCCCCCGGGCCCCCGCTTCGGCCCGGACGGCCTCGTCCTCGAACGCCGGACGGGCTGAGTGGGTCTGCCCGTCCGGCGTTCACGGGGTCACGGCGCGCTGCGCTGGCCCGGCAGGCTCGCCGCCGTCGGCATCGGTGCCGCCGTGCGGCGGGTCTGGAACGGGACGGCGCTCTCGGGCGGCAGGGCGGCCGGTTCGGGCGGGGCCGGGGGCCGGGAGGCTCCCGCGGTGCCGGCCTCCGGGTCCACCGTTCTCTCGCCCTGCGGGCGGCGGGCCCGGTAGGCGGCCCGGTAGGCGGCCGGCGACGAACCGAGCTGGCGGCGGAAGTGGCCGCGCAGGGCCACCGGCGAGCGGAAGCCGCAGCGGCCCGCGACCTCGTCCACCGAGTAGTCGGACGTCTCCAGCAGGCGCTGCGCCTGGAGCACCCGCTGGGTGATCAGCCACTGCAGCGGCGCACTGCCGGTCAGGGAGCGGAAGCGGCGGTCGAAGGTGCGGCGGCTCATGTAGGCGCGGGCCGCCAGCGTCTCCACGTCGAACTGTTCGTGGAGGTGTTCCAGTGCCCAGGCGACGACCTCGGCGAGCGGGTCGGCACCGATCTCCTCCGGTAAAGACCTGTCGAGGTAGCGCTCCTGCCCGCCCGAGCGGCGCGGCGGGACCACCAGCCGGCGGGCCAGCGCGCCGGCCGCCTCGTTGCCGTGGTCCGTGCGCACGATGTGCAGGCACAGGTCGATGCCGGCCGCCGTGCCCGCCGACGTCAGCACGTCCCCGTCGTCCACGAACAGCTCGCGCGGATCGACGTGCACCGACGGATAGCGCTTGGCCAGCGTCGGCGCGTACATCCAGTGGGTGGTGGCGGGCCGGCCGTCCAGCAGGCCGGCCGCGGCGAGCACGAAGGCGCCGGTGCACAGCCCGACTATGCGGGCACCCTCCTCGTGCGCTCTGCGCAGGGCGTCGAGCGCCTCCTCCGGCGGCGGAGAGGTGATCGACCGCCAGGCGGGCACCACGACGGTGCCGGCCCGCGAGATCGCCTCCAGACCCTGTGGCGCGGTGAGTTCCAGGCCCCCTGTGGTCCGCAGCGGGCCTTCCTCGCCGGCGCACACCAGCAGTCGGTAGCGCGGCACGCCGGCGTCCTGGCGGTCGATCCCGAACACCGACAGCGGTATGGAACTCTCGAAGATGGGGCCGCCGCTGAACAGCAGCACCGCGACGATCTCCTTGCGGCGTCGCCCGGTGAGCTTCCGGGCCGCGGATTCCGGCGCGGCAGTGGAGTCGTGGCCCATAACTGCTAAGCCCCCCTCGGTGGTCGCGGCGCCCTGGTCCTTTCGGGTCTGTCGCTCCAACACGTTTCCCCTCGGTCCTGCACGAGTCCCCCGCCGTAGACAGTCAAGATCGAATCTACTGTGTCCCGTCGAGCCGAGGTGGCCGGTTCGGCACTTGGGACATTGTCGACATGGCAACTTGGCGTGAAGCAGTCGATCACGAAGCGTTGCACTCCGGGGCGCCACAGGGAAGTACGCCTTGTGTCAGTGGCCAATCCCCGTAGGGTGCGCATGGGCCCTGAGACCCTTTCCGTGCAGGTGGAACGGGGTATGGGGGGTGGGTGGGGACCGGGACGTACCACCGATGGAAGTTGGCTGAAAAGAAGCGGACGTGTGCGCGGAAACCGGTCAGTCGACCGGTGTCTTCTGCCCGGCGTGCCGCCCGCCCCTGCGCGCCGGCCGTCCGGCCCGGTGCCGGCGGCCGGCCCGGCCCGCGCAATCGTCGCCGGGCAGCCGGGCCGCGACGCGCTCGGACCGGCGCAGCAGCAGGCGGCAGACGCCGGTGACGGCGGCCAGGCCGAGGGCCGTACCGGCGGTGCCGGCGAAGGAGGTGCCGTACCAGAGGAGCACGACCGGGACGAGGAAGCAGCTGAAGGCCGCCCAGCGGACGAGGTCGGTGACGCCGTCCCGCGGCGGCGCGGCCGGTTCCGGGGCGTCGGGGGTGCCGGACGGCGGATCGGCGGGGCGGTGCGGTCCGGACATGCGTGCTCCCTGGGGCTGGCGGCATGGGGATCAACGCCCGTGCGACGCGTCGGTCACGACGATCACGGACAGTTGAACCCCGTGCAAACCGCCTGTACAGCGCAGCAACCATTGCGTTACGGGCACCCCCTCGGGCATGCTCCGGGGAACCCGCGGCGGACACCGTGCGGGATCCGGGCGAAGGAGGCGTGGCGCCGTACCCTTGGGGGTATGGGCTTGGGAAGATGATTCCCGGACACACAGCTTCGCCGCACACTGTTGTCCCCCACAGAGGATAAAAACGCCGAGACAGCCATGGCCGGTCACGAATTCTTCGAACCCGCGGACCGCAAGCGGCCCGTCGCCGAACCTACGGCGGCCGAGCCCCTGGCGGCCGAAGAGCCACGCCAGTCGTGCGACCCAGCCTTCAAGCACGGTGTCGTCGTCGGCTTCGACGGCTCCACCTCCAGTGAGCGTGCCCTCGCGTACGCCATCGGCATGGCACGCCGGCTCGGCTCGGGCCTGGTCATCGTGCACGTCGCCAACCGGCTGCCCACCACCGTGTGGGCCGGCTGCGAGCCCCCCGTCTTCGTCGACGTACCGGACCACCGCACCGAGGTGCTGGGTCTGGAGCTGGCGTGTGCGGACTATCTCGTCGAAGTGCCCTGGATCCTGGTCGAGCGCGGCGGCGACATCTGCCACGAACTCGAGGAGGTGGGCCGGGAGTACGAGGCGGACGCCATCGTCGTCGGCTCCAGCCACGGCCTGGTGGGCCGCCTCTTCGGCTCCGTCGCCGGCCGGCTCGCCAAGCGGGCGAAGCGGCCCGTGGTGGTCATCCCCTGACACGCCGGACGGCCCCCCGCGTGCCGGTGGCACACGGGGGGCCGCTCTGGAAGCCGAAGCGCTGCCGGCCCTTTGAAGCCCTGCCGGCGTTCTGAATCCCTGCCGGGGTTCTGCTGAGCAGTCCTACTCCACCGTCACCGACTTGGCGAGGTTCCGCGGCTTGTCGATGTCGCGGCCCAGGGCCAGGGCCGTGTGGTAGGCGAGGAGCTGGAGGGGGATGCCCATGAGGATGGGGTCCAGCTCGTCCTCGTTCTTCGGGACGACGATGGTGTGGTCGGCCTTCTCCTGCTCCTGGTGGGCGACGGCGAGGATCTGGCCGCTGCGGGCCTTGATCTCCTCCATGGCCGCACGGTTCTTCTCCAGCAGGTCGTCGTCCGGCACGATCGCGACCGTCGGCAGGGCCGGCTCGATCAGGGCGAGCGGCCCGTGCTTGAGCTCGGAGGCCGGGTAGGCCTCGGCGTGGATGTAGGAGACCTCCTTCAGCTTCAGGGAGGCCTCGCGGGCGACCGGGTAGCCCCGGACACGGCCGATGAAGAGCATCGAGCGGGCGTCGGCGTACTGCGCGGCCAGCTTCTTGACGTCCTCCTCCTGCTCCAGCATCTCGGCGATCTGCGCGGGCAGCTTGCGCAGCCCCTCGATGATCCGCTTGCCGTCGCGGACCGAGAGGTCGCGGGTGCGGCCCAGGTGCAGGGCGAGCAGCGCGAAGGCGACGCAGGTGTTGGTGAAGCACTTGGTGGAGACGACGCAGACCTCGGGGCCGGCGTGCACGTACATGCCGCCGTCGGCCTCGCGGGCGATCGCCGAGCCGACGACGTTGACGATGCCGAGGACGCGGCCGCCCTTGCGCTTCAGCTCCTGCACGGCGGCCAGCACGTCGTACGTCTCGCCGGACTGGGAGACGGCGATGTACAGGGTGTCGGGGTCGACGACCGCGTTGCGGTAGCGGAACTCGGAGGCGGGCTCGGCGTCCGCGGGGATGCGGGCCAGCTCCTCGATCATCTGGGCGCCGATCTGGCCCGCGTGGTACGAGGTGCCGCAGCCGAGGATCTTCACCCGGCGCACGGCACGCGCGTCGCGGGCGTCCAGGTTGAGGCCGCCGAGGTGCACGGTGGAGAAGCGGTCGTCGATCCGGCCGCGCAGGACGCGGTCCACGGCCTCGGCCTGCTCGTGGATCTCCTTGTGCATGTACGTGTCGTGGCCGCCCATGTCGTAGGAGGCGGCTTCCCACTCCACGGTGGTGGGCTCGGACGTGGTCCGGGTGCCCTCGGTGGTGTAGGTGCGGAAGTCGTCGGCCTTGAGGGTGGCCATCTCGCCGTCGTCGAGGGTGACTATCTGGCGGGTGTGGGTGACCAGCGCGGCGATGTCCGAGGCGACGAACATCTCTTTCTCGCCGATGCCGAGGACGACCGGCGAGCCGTTGCGGGCCACGACGATGCGCTCGGGGAAGTCGGCGTGCATCACGGCGATGCCGTACGTGCCCTCGATGACCCGGAGGGTCTCGCGGACCCTGTCCTCGAGCTTGGCGGCCTCGGAGCGGGCGATGAGGTGGACGAGGACCTCGGTGTCGGTCTCGGAGAGGAACTCGACGCCGTCCGCCTCCAGTTTGCGGCGCAGGTCGGCGGCGTTGTCGATGATGCCGTTGTGCACGACGGCGACCTTGTCGTCGGCCGACATGTGCGGGTGGGCGTTCGCGTCGGACGGGGCGCCGTGGGTGGCCCAGCGGGTGTGGGCGATGCCGGTGGTGCCCTTGAAGCGTGCCGGGACCTTGGCCTCCAGGTCGCGGACCCGGCCCTTGGCCTTGACCATCTTCAGGCCGGCCGCCTTCGGGGACGTGACGACGATGCCCGCCGAGTCGTAGCCGCGGTACTCCAGGCGCTGGAGGCCCTCGAGGAGCAGGGGCGCGACGTCACGCTTGCCGATGTATCCGACGATTCCGCACATGTATACGTAAACCTCGTGTCCCTCTTCGGCTTCTCAGCCGTAGACGATGGCTTCTCAGCCGTAGACGATGCGGCGCAGCTGGCGGAGCGAGAGCTCCGGTGGTGCCACCGCCCGGTATTTCAGTTCCGCCTCGATCCGTTCGAAGATCGTCGCGTTCACCAGGCCCTGGGCCTGGAGCTCGCGGTGGCGGCGACGGACGTATTCCTCGGTCGTCTCGTCGAAGTAGGCGAGCACGTCCTGGATCACACGCAGTGCCTCGCCCCGGCTCAGGGGAGTGGACCGCGTCAGGTGATCAACCAGTTCGTCGTGCACCCGGTAGATCCTGGGGTACGGGGGCAGGTTTCGCAAGAAACCTGCCCGATTTCGGGCAGGGTCTGCGTGGCTGTGCCTACATACGCTTCAGTACCGCCTGCTTGGCGAGGCTGAACTCCTTGTCCGTCAGCACCCCGGAGCGGTGCAGTTCGCCCAGCTCCCGCAGCCGCCGCAGCAGCGCGTCGTGGTCGTCCTCGGCGGCGGGGGCCGGGGCGGGCGCCGCCGCGGCCGGCGGGGCGTCCTCCGTCGCCGCACGGGCGGCCGGTGTGGACGGGTGCGGGAGGCGGGCCTGCACGGCGGCGGCGACCAGGGCCATCAGCGGGTCCTTCTTGAAGCCCCACAGCTCCACGGCGTTGGGGTCGTACTTGGGCGGCGCCTTGGTCGGCGCGCCCCGCACGGTGAAGCGGAGGTGGCCGTTCTCCAGGCCGACCGTCGGCTGCCACTCCACCGCGACGATGTCGGCCAGGGGCAGGGTGCGCGGGCCGGCGGCCGACTTGGCGTCCTCTGCCTGCCACTTCCACTCCAGCCGCACCCGCTCGCCGTCGAAGCTCGCGACGCCGTCCCCGGCGGACACCGACAGCGGGACGGAGGGGCCCGGCAGCAGGTAGGAGTCGACCGGACCGGAGGGGACCTGGTCGAGGAGCAGGGCGTTGCGCACCTCGTCCACGACGTACTCGGCGACGCCGTACCGGTCGGACTCCACGGTCAGCTGGTACGGGTCGTGCGGCTCGGTCAGCCGGCCGCCGGTCGCGTGCAGCAGCGGATCGGCGCCGTCCCGCAGGCGCAGCCGCAGCCGCCCGGACTTCTTGCCCTGCTCGAACGATATGCCCGCCAACGCCGCGAGGGGGACGAGCAGTTCACCCAGTTCCCTGCGGATCAGGCTGACGTTCTTGTCCCGTCCGGGGGTCAGCCGCAGGGTGTCGCCGTCGAAGACCCACGTTCCGTCCTTCTGGATGATTTCCGCCATGCGGGGATTGTTCCACCGACGCCCGACGGGCACCCCGGAGGACCGTCTCCGAGGTGCCCGCCCGCTTGCGGGGGCCTTCGCCTACCGGCCCGCTATGGGGTTCTTCAGGTTGCCGATGAGCTGGAGCGCGCCGGACGGGTCGGCGAGGTCCACCATCTGCTTGTTGTCGCGCAGCTGGAGCCGGTTGAGGCAGGACAGCGCGAACTCGGGCGCGAACATGTCGTACCGGCCGAACTTGTCGGCCAGCTCCGGTACCGACTCCTGGTATTCGCGGGTGACCTCCGCGACGGTCCGCCAGAAGTCGTCCTCCTCGACGACGCCCTCCTGCGCGAGGTTCGCGGCGAGGAAGCGGAAGAAGCAGTCGAAGACGTCCGTGAAGACCGACAGGAGCTTCTTGTCCTCGGGCACGTCCACCGCGATGCGGGAGACCTCCGGCGGCAGCACCGCGTCCGGGTCCATCACCGCGATCTCCTCGGCGATGTCCTTGTAGACCGCGCGCTGCACGACCCCGTCCTTCAGGACCAGGATCACGTTCTCGCCGTGCGGCATGTACACCAGGTCGTAGGCGTAGAAGCTGTGCAGCAGCGGGACGAAGTACGCCCGCAGGTAGTGCCGCAGCCACTCGGTGGGCGCGAGCCCCGACCGCTCGATCAGCGCGCCCGCGAAGGAGGCGCCCTCGTGGTCGACGTGGACCAGGGAGGCCATGGTGGCCAGGGTCTCGCCGTCCTGGAGGGAGGACACCGGGCTCTCCCGCCACAGCGCCGCCAGCATCTTGCGGTAGGGCGAGTGGCGGTCGGTGGCCTGCTCGTACTCCAGGTGCCGGTAGCCGACGGCCGCCCGCTCCCGGATGATCGTCAGGCCCGTCGACTTCAGCACCGGGTCGGACTCGATGAGCTGGGCGAGCCAGTCGTTGATGGCCGGGGTCGCTTCCATGTACGCCGCCGACAGGCCGCGCATGAAGCCCATGTTGAGGACGGACAGAGCCGTCTTCACGTAGTGCTTCTCGGGGTGCGCGGTGTTGAAGAAGGTGCGGATGGACTGCTGGGCCAGGTACTCGTCGTCGCCCTCGCCGAGGCAGACCAGGTGCCCGCGGGCGACCTCGGCGGCGAAGGTGACCGTGAGCTTGTTCCACCACTGCCAGGGGTGGACCGGGATGAAGAGGTAGTCGGCCGGGTCCAGGCCGCGGTCGCGCAGGACGCCGTGGAAGCGGTCGACGGTCGCCTCGCCCAGCTCGTCGCGCACGAAGGACTCGTACTCGATCCCGACGCCGGCCGTGAACGCCGCCCGCGAGCGGTGCGCGGCCAGCCACACCAGCCGGACGGGGCTCGCGGTCTCCGGGGCGTACGACAGGTACTCGTGGATGCCGAAGCCGAGGCGGCCGTTGTTGGCGACGAAGCAGGGGTGGCCCTCGGTCATGCCGGTCTCGACGGCCTGGAAGTCGCTCCTCGCCAGCTCGGCCGAGGTGAGCTTCGGCTTGGTGAGCTTGTAGCAGGTGCCGGAGAGGGTGGAGGAGATCTCCTCCAGGTAGACGGGGAGGATCTCGTCGCTCAGGCCCAGGGACTCCTTCAGCTCGATGAAGAAGTCCAGCGCGGCGAGCGGCAGCCCGGTGCCGTCCCGGTGGCGGGTGATCGAGGCGGCGTCCACCTGCCAGTGGTCCAGGGCGCGGACGGTGGCGGTGAAGCGGTACTCGGTCTTGCCGTCGTCGGAGCGGACGACGTACGCGTCACCCGCGGACCGCTCCGGCGTGATCAGCCGCTCGTGCGTGAACTCGGCCAGCGCCTTGCGGATCAGGAGGCGGTTGGCCTGCTCCCAGTGCTCGGGGGTCAGGTGGGCGACGGCGTCGGCGAGGCTCATGCGGACACCGCCTTCTCGAACTGCTCGCGGGTGCAGAAGCTCAGCAACGCCTTCTTCTCCGGCTTCTGGATCTCGCGCTCGGGCACGAATCCGACGGCTGCGTTCAGGGCGTGGACGGCCTTGTTGCCGACGTCCGGCTCGACGACGACGCGGGCGGTCGCCGGGTCGGCGAACAGCTCGGTCATCACGGCGGTGATCACGGCGCGGGTGAAGCCGTGCAGGGGCCGGTCGGTGGGGGCGACCAGGAAGTGCATGCCGACGTCACCCGGCTCCGGCTCGTACAGGCCGGTCAGCTCGCGGTGGGCGGGGTCGTACTTCTCCATCAGGAAGGCGGGGACGCCGTCGTGCAGGCCGATGTACGCGTGGTGGTGCTCGTCGGCGGCTATCTCCATGTAGGCGCGCTCGACGTCGACCAGCTTCGCGTCCTGCATCATCCAGAACGCGGACTTCGGGTGCGTGACCCAGCCGTGCAGCAGGCCGGCGTCCTTCAGCGGGTCGAGGGGGCGGAGGGTGAGGGCGCCGATGCCGGCGACCGTGGGGGTGGTGGTGCTCATGCGCTGAACTCCTGGAACGCGATCGACTTCTCGACCGGGTAGTACTCGGTGCCGAGCAGCTCTCGGATGATGTAGCTGTTGCGATAGGCACCCATGCCCAGATCGGGGCTGGTGATGCTGTGCGTGTGGACACCCGCGTTCTGCAGGAACACGCCGTTGCCGGTGACGTCGACGGCGTAGTTGCGGGCCACGTCGAAGTTGCCCCGGGAGTCGTAGCGCAGCCGGTCCCGGACGGGCTTGAGGAACTCCGGCTCCGCGTACTGGTAGCCGGTGGCCAGGACCAGGCCCTCGGTCTCGATCTCGAAGTCCGTGCCCTGCTCCTCCTGCCGGAAGCCGAGGGTGTACGTGCCGTCGGCGTACCGGGCGCCGGTCAGCGCCGAGTTGGTGAGCAGGCGGGTGGGGACCGGGCCGCCGAGCTTCTTCTGGTAGAGCAGGTCGAAGATCTCGTTGATCAGGTCGCCGTCGATGCCCTTGAACAGGCCCTTCTGCTCGGACATGAGGCGGTAGCGGGTCGGCTCCGGCAGCGCGTGGTAGTAGTCCACGTACTCCGGGGACGTCATCTCCAGCGTGAGCTTCGTGTACTCGAGGGGGAAGAAGCGGGGGGAGCGGGTCACCCAGTTCAGCCGGTAGCCGTGGACGTCGATCTCGCCGAGCAGGTCGTGGTAGATCTCGGCGGCGGACTGGCCGCTGCCGACCAGCGTGATCGACTTCTTCTTCACCAGCTCCGCCCGGTGCTGCACGTAGCGGGAGTTGTGGATGAAGTCGCCGGCCAGGCCGCGGCAGGCGTCCGGGATGTGCGGCGGGGTGCCGGTGCCGAGGACCAGGCGGCGGGCGCGGTAGGTGTCGCCGGAGGTGGTGGCGACGGTGTACAGCTCGTCCGTCCCGTCGTACGTCACCTCGGTGACCGTGGTGGAGAAGCGGACGCTGCTCAGTCTGTTCGCGGCCCAGCGGCAGTAGTCGTCGTACTCGACGCGCAGCGGGTAGAAGTTCTCCCGGATGTAGAACGAGTACAGCCGGCCCTTCTCCTTCAGGTAGTTGAGGAAGGAGTACGGGGAGGTCGGGTCGGCGAGGGTGACCAGGTCCGACATGAACGGGGTCTGGAGGTGGGCGCCGTCCAGAAACATCCCGGCGTGCCACTCGAAGTCCGGCTTGGACTCCAGGAAGACGCCGTTCAGCTCGGCGATGGGCTCGGTCAGGCAGGCCAGTCCGAGGTTGAAGGGGCCGAGGCCGATCCCCACGAAGTCGTACGGGGCACTGGCTTCAGGAAGCGCGGTCAAGGGACTCTCCCAGGTACTGCTCGGCGTGGCCGGCGATCAGGTCGAGGACGGCGGCGATGTCGGCCGTGGTCGTCTCGGGGTTGAGCAGGGTGAACTTCAGGTAGTGGCGCCCGGCCACCTTGGTGCCCGCGACCACGGCGTCGCCGGAGGCGAACAGGGCCTTGCGGGCGTACAGGTTGGCGCGGTCGGTCTCGGCGGGGTCGGTGACGGCCGCCGGTACGTAGCGGAAGACCAGCGTGGACAACGACGGTTCGACGACGACGTCGAAGCGGGGGTCGGCGGCGAGCAGTTTCCAGCCCTCGGCGGCCAGGTCGCACACCTCGTCGAAGAGCTGTCCGATGCCGTCGGCGCCCATCACGCGCAGCGTCATCCACAGTTTGAGCGCGTCGAAGCGGCGGGTGGTCTGGAGGGACTTGTCCACCTGGTTGGGGATACGTTCCTGCACCATGCGGCGCGGGTTGAGGTACTCCGCGTGGTAGGTGGCGTGGCGCAGGGTGGCCACGTCCCGGACCAGCACGGCGGACGAGCTCACCGGCTGGAAGAAGGACTTGTGGTAGTCCACGGTGACCGAGTCGGCCCGCTCGATGCCGGTCAGGCGGTCCCGGTACTTCAGGGAGGCGAGCAGTCCGCAGCCGTAGGCCGCGTCCACGTGCATCCACACGCCGTACTGCTCGCACAGGCCGGCGATCTCCGGCAGCGGGTCGATGGAGCCGAAGTCGGTGGTGCCGCCGGTGGCGACGACGGCCATGGGGACCAGGCCGTCCCGCGCACAGCGCTCCAGTTCGCGGGCGAGGGCGACGGTCTGCATGCGCTTGTCGTGGTCGACGGGGATCGACACGACGGCGTCGGGGCCGAGGCCGAGCAGTTTCGCCGACTTCTTCACGCTGAAGTGGCTGACCTCGGAGGCGAAGACGCGCAGGTCGGCGAGGTTGTCGGTCTTCGCCTCCTCGCGGGCCAGCAGGAGCGCCTGGAGGTTGGACTGGGTGCCGCCGGAGGTGAACACGCCGTCGGCCGCCGCGCCGAGGCCGATGCGGGCGCAGGTCCAGTCGATCAGTTTCCGCTCGATGAGCGTGCCGCCGGCCGACTGGTCCCAGGTGTCCAGGGAGGAGTTGACGGCGGAGAGCACCGCCTCGCCGAGCACGGCCGGTATGACGACCGGGCAGTTGAGGTGGGCGAGGTAGCGGGGGTGGTGGAAGTAGACGGCGTCGCGGAGGTAGACGTCCTCCAGCTCGTCGAGGACCGCGGCCGTGTCGTGCAGCGGCTTGTCGAGGTCGATCTCGTCGATGCGGGGGGAGAGGGCGTCGACCGTGACACCGGTGAACGGGCGGTCGGTGGTGGCGAGTTTGGCGGCCACCCGCTCGACTCCTTCGGTCACGGAGCGGCGGTACTGCTCCGCGGTGGTGTCGTTGAGCAGGTGCGAGCGCATGCGGGGGTCCTCCGGTGGGGACGGTCCGAGAGGGACGGGAGAGGGCGGGGCCCTGGCTTCGACTTAGGTTAGCCTAACCTAATTGACCTTGTTCAAACGCGTGCCTGTACGTGACTGCCGTCACTCACGCCTCATCCGTGCGTCACGGAGGGTGAGTTGGCGCGCTGCGGGGCGTGCGGAGTGTGCGGAGTGCGCGGGGCATGGGGGGTGTGCGGGGCGTCAGCCCTGTTCGCGGAGCTGTTCCTCGGTCAGGCCCTGGCGCCAGTAGCCGACGAAGGTGACGCGGCGGCGGTCGATGCCGCGTTCGCCGACGAAGTGCCGACGGAGCTGCTTGACGCGGCCGGACTCGCCGGCGATCCAGACGTAGGGGTGTCCGGCGGGCGGCAGCTGGGCCGCGCGGAGGGTGGCGAGGGTCGTCCCGGGGCTGCTGCCGGCGTCCTTGACCAGCCAGGTGACCTCGGCGTCCGCCGCGGTCCGGAGGTCCTGCACGTCGTCGGCGTGCGGCACCTCCAGCCAGACCCGGGCGCGGGTGCCGGGCGGCAGCGCCTCGACGATGGCGCAGGCGGCCGGTACGGCGGTCTCGTCGCCCCAGATCACCACCAGGTCGGTGTCCTCGGGCGGCCGGAAGCGGATCGCCCGGTTGTCCGCGACCGCCGGGCCGAGCAGGACGACCCGGTCGCCGGGGGCGGCGCCGGCGGCCCAGCGGGCGGCGGGGCCCGCCTGGACCGGCGACTCCGGCTCGACGCCGTGCAGCTCGACGCCGTGCAGTACGAAGTCGATGTCGATCTCGGTGGTGTGCCCGTCGGCGTCCCGGCGCAGTGCACGGAGTGTGTACGAGCGCATCACCGCCCGGACATCGTCCGGCAGTTCACGCCACCCCTGCCACCATCCGTCTCCCGACTCGACGGGAACGGCGGGCTCCGACTGCCCCGGGTGCGGCAGGAACAGCGACAGGGACTGGTCCTGTCCGTCGGAGTGGAAGGCACGCAGGTCGGGGCCCGCGAAGGTGACCCGGGCCAGGGACGGGCCGAGCCGCCTCGTCCGTACGACCTGGAGGGAGAAGAAACGGAACGGGGCGGCCACGGCCGTCGTCATGGAGGGCTCCGGGAGGGAGGGCGGAAAGGTCAGCCGACCTTCTTGGCGTTCTCGATCGCCTCGGCCAGGTTGTCGAGGAGCGGCGTGCACTTGTCGTAGGACAGGATCGGCTCGGGAGAGCGGGAGATGACCTGGCCGGCCTTGACCGCGGGGAGCTGCTTCCAGGTGCCCTCGGTGATGTCGGCAGGCTGGATGGTGGAGGCGCGGTCGTCCATGATGATGACGTCGGCCGGGTACTTGTCGACGTTCTCCCAGCTCAGGGACTCGAACCAGCCGCCGGTCGCCTTCTTGGCCGCCTCGGAGGGTTCGACGAAGTTCACGCCGAGAGCCTTGAAGTACTCCAGGTCGACGGAGAGGTTGGTGCCGGAGACGTAGAAGAGCTCGGGGCTCGCGGAGCCGGCCAGCACCCTGATCTCGGGCCTGGCCTTCGCGGCGGCGCGCAGCCGGGCCGCGGCCTTCTCGAAGGCGGCCTTGGCGTCGGTGACCTTCTTCGCCTTCATGTCCGCGCCGAGCGACTCGGCCAGCTCCCACATGCGCTGGAGCGGCTGGGTGAGCTGGCGGTCGAACACGGAGATCGCGACGCTCGGGGCGAGCTTGGCGATCTTGTCCTTGGAGTCCTCCGGGACGGACCAGAGGGTGCCCGCGGTGTCGAACGTCGTGGTGACGAGCACTTCGGGGGCGAGGGTGGCGTACTTCTCGATGTTGAGCTTGCCCCACTCGTTGCCGAGCACGGTCACCTTGTCGACGTCGATGTCGCCGGCCTGGACGTCGGGCTTGCCGTCCTTGGTGGTGGTGGGCCCGAACACGCCCTTGACCTGGACGCCGTAGTCCCAGAGGGCGGCGGCGACGCCGGTGAAGGCGACGATGTTCGTCGGGACCTTGTCCAGCTTCACGGTCGTGCCGCGGTCGTCCTTGAAGGACCAGGGGCCGGACTTGGCGGCGGCCGTCCCGTCGTCCGAGCCACCGTTTTTCGCGTCGTCGTCGCCGCAGGCCGTGAGCGCGGCACCGAGACCGAGTGCGCCGCCCGCGGCGAGGATTCCACGGCGGGTCAGGTGGGTAGCGCTGGCGTTGGGCATGGTGTGGCTGCTTTCGAACGGTGCGGAGCCTCCGCGGGACAAGTCGAAGGTAGGTTAGCCTAACCTCAGATCTTGTCCATAGGGCGGGGCTGAGACCTGCCCCGCCCGGACCGCCGGCCGCTGGAAGTGGACCTAGCCGACCAGCCCCAACTCCCGGGCGATCAGCATCCGCTGGACCTCGCTCGTGCCCTCGCCGATCTCCAGGATCTTCGCGTCCCGCCACATGCGGGCCACGGGGTACTCGTTCATGAAGCCGTAGCCGCCGTGGATCTGCGTGGCGTCCCGGGCGTTGTCCACGGCCACCGTCGACGAGTACAGCTTCGCCAGTGCCGCCTCCTTCTTGAACGGCTCGCCGGTCACCAGCCGGGAGGCCGCGTCGCGCCAGGCGAGCCGGGCCGTGTGGGCCTTCATCTCCATGTCGGCGATCTTGAACTGGATGGCCTGGTTGGCGCCGATGGGCCTGCCGAAGGCGTGCCGCTCCTTGGCGTACTTCACCGACTCGTCCACGCAGCCCTGCGCCAGCCCCGTGCCCAGCGCGGCGATGGCGATACGCCCCTCGTCGAGGATGCGCAGGAACTGCGCGTAGCCGCGGCCCTCCTCGCCCAGGAGGTTCGCCGCCGGGACCCGGACGTCGGCGAAGGACAGCTCACGGGTGTCCGACGCGTTCCAGCCGACCTTCGAGTACGGGGCGGCCACCGTGAAGCCCGGGGTGCCGGACGGCACGATGATCGACGAGATCAGCGGACGGCCGTCCGGCTTGCGGCCGGTGACCGCCGTGACCGTCACCAGGCCGGTGATGTCGGTGCCCGAGTTGGTGATGAAGCACTTGGTGCCGTTGATGACCCACTCGTTCGTCGC
Source organism: Streptomyces sp. NPDC037271 (assembly GCF_055603605.1). Lineage (NCBI taxonomy): Bacteria > Bacillati > Actinomycetota > Actinomycetes > Kitasatosporales > Streptomycetaceae > Streptomyces > Streptomyces sp. NPDC037271. The sequence continues at coordinate 456,450 of NZ_JBVJVN010000002.1, read as the reverse complement.
CTCGTCGAGGCGGGCCGTGGTCCGCGTCGCGCCCGCGTCCGAGCCGCCGTCCGGCTCGGTCAGGCCGAAGGCGCCCAGGATCTCGCCGGAGCACAGCCGGGGCAGCCACGCGCGCTTCTGCTCCTCGGTGCCGAACAGGTGGACCGGCATCGCGCCCAGCGAGACGCCCGCCTCCAGCGTGATCGCCACCGACGAGTCGACGCGGGCCAGCTCCTCCAGGGCGATGCCGAGGGCCAGGTAGTCGCCGCCCATGCCGCCGTACTCCTCCGGGAAGGGCAGGCCGAACAGGCCCATGCGGCCCATCTCGCGGACGATCTCGTACGGGAACTCGTGCCGCTCGTAGAAGTCGCCGATCTTGGGTGCCACGACGTCGTGGGCGAACTCCTCCACCGTGCGGCGGAGTTCCTCGAGTTCGGGGGAGAGCTTGTGGTCCATGGCTGTCACTTCTCCTGGTCGGAGTCGTCGCCCGGGCCCGCGAGGGCCCGGACGGTGCGGGACGGGCTGGGTCGGCCCAGGTGGGCGGCCATCCAGACGCTGGTGGCGACGAGAGAGCCGAGGTCGACCCCGGTGTCGATGCCGAGGCCGCGCAGCATCCACACGAGGTCTTCGGTGGCGAGGTTTCCGGTGGCGGACTTCGCGTAGGGGCAGCCGCCCAGTCCGCCGGCGGAGGCGTCGACGGTCGTCACGCCGTGCCGGAGGGCGGCGTAGGTGTTGGACAGGGCCTGTCCGTACGTGTCGTGGAAGTGGACGCCGAGCGTGTCCACGGGAACGCCGGCGTCGCCGAGGGAGGTGAGCAGGGCGCTGACGTGGCCCGGGGTCGCCACCCCGATCGTGTCGCCGAGGCTGAGTTCGTCGCAGCCCATGTCCAGCAGGGCCCGGCAGACCTTCACCACCTGCTCGACGGGGACGGCGCCCTCCCACGGGTCGCCGAAGCACATCGAGAGATAGCCCCGGACGTGGACGTCCGCGCCCTTGGCCCGCGCCACCACCGGCTCGAACATGGCCAGCGCCTCGTCCACCGTCCGGTTCAGGTTGGCCTTGGCGAAGGACTCCGTGGCACTGGCGAAGACCGCGACGCGGCGGGCGCCCAGCGCGAGGGCGCGGTCGAGGCCGCGTTCGTTCGGCACCAGGACGGGCAGCTCGACGGGCAGGCCGGCGACCGCCGGGAAGAGCTGCTCCGCGTCCGCCAGTTGGGGCACCCACTTGGGGTGCACGAAGCTCGTCGCCTCGATCGTGGTCAGGCCCGTGCCGGCCAGGCGGCGGATGAACTCCGCCTTCACCTCCGCCGGGACGGTCGCCTTCTCGTTCTGCAGGCCGTCGCGGGCGCCGACCTCGTGGATGCGGACACGGGCGGGCAGTCCTTCGGCCGGTACGGCCATGGGCAGGCCCAGTTCGGTGGCGTTCACGCCGTCTCCTCCTCGCCGTTCTCGGTCGGGGTGATGACCGCGAGTACCTGGTCCATGGCGACGGTCGTGCCCGGCGCCACGTCCAGCTCGGCGACCGTGCCGGCGTGCGGGGCGGAGATGACGTGCTCCATCTTCATCGCCTCCACCACCAGCAGACTCTGCCCCGCGCTCACCTCGTCGCCGACGGCGACCTTCACCACCGTCACCGTGCCCGGCATCGGCGCGGTCAGCGAGTCGGCGCCCGCGTGGGCGGCACCGGTGAGGGAGGCGGCGACCGGGTCGTGGTCGCGCACGTGCCAGGCGTCGCCGTCGCGGCCCAGCCAGTCGGCGGCGCGGTGGAAGGTGTGCCGGACGCCGTCCAGGGTGACGGCGACGTGGTCGTCGGTGACGGTGTGGACGCCGCGCGGGGTGTGCTCCACCGGGTCGGTGACCCGCAGGTGGAAGGAGACCGGCTTCGGCTCGCCGCCCATGCGCCAGCCGCTCGGCACCGAGAACGGGTCCGTCCAGCCGTCCCCGCGCGGACGCAGCGCGTCCAGCCGTACGGCCGCCGCCGCCTCGTACACCTCCTCCGGTACGTCGGTGGAGACCAGGGAATCGACCTCCCGCTCCACCAGCCCGGTGTCCAGCTCACCCGCCACCACCGCCGGGTGGGCGAGCAGCCGGCGCAGGAACCCGGCGTTGGTCTGCACGCCCAATGTCACCGTCCGCGCGAGGGCCGCCCGCAGCTTGCGCAGGGCGGTGGCGCGGTCGGGACCGTACGCGATCACCTTGGACAGCATCGGGTCGTAGAGGCTGCCGACCTCGCTGCCCTCGCTGAGCCCGGAGTCGGTGCGGACGCCGTCGCCCTCGGGCTCGTGCAGCCGCAGCACCGTGCCGCCGGAGGGGAGGAAGCCGCGCGCGGGGTCCTCCGCGCACAGCCGGGCCTCGATGGCGTGCCCGGTCAGCCGTACGTCCTGCTGCGCGAAGCCCAGCTCCTCGCCCGCCGCCACCCGCAGCTGCCACTCGACCAGGTCCAGGCCCGTGACCAGCTCGGTCACCGGGTGCTCGACCTGGAGGCGGGTGTTCATCTCCATGAAGTAGTACTGCGAGGGGTCCTCGCCCGGCACGATGAACTCCACCGTGCCCGCGCCCCGGTAGCCGCAGGAGCGGGCCGCCTGCACGGCAGCCTCGCCCATCGCGGCGCGGGTCGCCTCGTCGAGGAGCACGCTGGGCGCCTCCTCGATGATCTTCTGGTGACGGCGTTGCAGTGAGCACTCGCGTTCGCCCAGGTGCACGACGTTCCCGTGGCCGTCGGCCAGGACCTGGATCTCGATGTGCCGGGGCCGGTCGATCCACCGCTCCACCAGCAGCGTGTCGTCGCCGAAGGAGGCGCGGGCCTCGCGGCGGGCGGCGGCGATCTCGTCGGCCAGCACGGCCGCGTCCCGCACCAGCCGCATGCCCTTGCCGCCACCGCCGGCCGACGGCTTCAGCAGCACCGGCGTCCCGATCTCACGGGCGGCCTCCGCGAGCTGCGCGTCCGTCAGGCCGCTGCCGCTGGAGCCGGGGACGACCGGCACCCCGGCCGCCTTCACCGTCTCCTTGGCGCGGATCTTGTCGCCCATCAGGGCGATCGCGTCGGCGGGCGGACCGATGAAGACCAGCCCCGCCTCCTCGCAGGCCCGTGCGAAACCGGCGTTCTCGGCGAGGAAGCCGTACCCCGGGTGGACGGCCTGCGCCCCGGTGCGGGCGGCGGCCTCCAGCAGCCGCTCGACCGACAGATAGCTCTCCGCCGCCGGCGCCGGGCCGATCCGTACCGCCTCGTCGGCCTCCCGTACGTGCCGGGCGTCCGCGTCGGCGTCGGAGAAGACCGCCACCGAGCGCACGCCCATCGAGTGCAGGGTCCGGACGACCCGCACCGCGATCTCACCGCGGTTGGCCACCAGCACCGTGTCGAACATCAAGCTCCCCATCGCGCTTCCCATCGAAGTCCCCTCCTCACATCCGGAAGACGCCGAACCGGGGCTCGCCCAGCGGCGCGTTGGCACACGCGGTCAGGGCCAGACCCAGCACCTGCCGGGTGTCCGCGGGCTCGATCACCCCGTCGTCCCACAGGCGGGCGGTCGCGTAGTAGGCGTTCCCCTGGTGCTCGTACTGCGCGCGGATCGGCGCCTTGAAGGACTCCTCCTCCTCGGCCGCCCACTCCTCGCCCCGGGCCTCCAGCTGGTCCCGCTTGACCGTGGCCAGCACGGACGCGGCCTGCTCGCCGCCCATCACCGAGATCTTGGCGCCCGGCCACATCCACAGGAAGCGCGGCGAGTACGCCCGCCCGCACATCGAGTAGTTCCCCGCGCCGTACGACCCGCCGACCACCACCGTCAGCTTCGGTACGCGCGTGCACGCCACCGCCGTCACCATCTTGGCGCCGTGCTTGGCGATGCCCCCGGCCTCGTAGTCCTTGCCGACCATGAACCCGGAGATGTTCTGGAGGAAGACGAGCGGGATGCCGCGCTGGTCGCACAGCTCGATGAAGTGGGCGCCCTTCTGGGCGGACTCGGAGAACAGGATGCCGTTGTTGGCGACGATGCCGACCGGGTGGCCGTGGATGCGGGCGAAGCCGGTGACCAGGGTCTGCCCGTACTCGGACTTGAACTCGGCGAAGCGGGAGCCGTCCACCACCCGGGCGATGACCTCGCGCACGTCGTAGGGGGTGCGGGAGTCGACCGGGACCACGCCGGACATCTGCTGCGGGTCGACCTTCGGCTCCACGGCGGGCTCCACGCCCCACGGGAGCGGGCCGCGCCCGGGCAGCGTGGAGACGATCTGCCGCACGATCCGCAGCGCGTGCGCGTCGTCCTCCGCCAGGTGGTCGGTCACGCCGGACACCCGCGCGTGCACCTCGCCGCCGCCCAGCTCCTCCGCCGTGACCACCTCGCCGGTGGCCGCCTTCACCAGCGGCGGGCCGCCCAGGAAGATCGTCCCCTGATCGCGGACGATCACCGCCTCGTCGCTCATCGCCGGGACGTACGCGCCGCCCGCCGTGCAGGAGCCGAGGACGGCCGCGATCTGCGGGATGCCGGCGCCGGACATCCGGGCCTGGTTGTAGAAGATCCGCCCGAAGTGCTCGCGGTCGGGGAAGACCTCGTCCTGCATCGGCAGGAAGGCGCCCCCGGAGTCCACGAGGTACAGGCACGGCAGCCGGTTCTCCAGGGCCACCTCCTGCGCCCGCAGGTGCTTCTTCACGGTCATCGGGTAGTACGTGCCGCCCTTGACGGTGGCGTCGTTGGCGACGATCACGCACTCCCGGCCGCCGACCCGGCCGATCCCGGCGATCACGCCGGCGGCCGGGGCCTGCCCGTCGTAGAGCCCGTCGGCCGCGAGCGGCGCCAGCTCCAGGAACGGCGAGCCCGGATCGAGCAGCGTGTCCACGCGGTCGCGCGGCAGCAGCTTGCCGCGGGCGGTGTGCCGGGCCCGGGCCCGCTCCCCGCCGCCGAGCCTGGCCGCCGCCAGCTTGGCGCGCAGCTCCTCCACGAGGACGCGGTGCGCCTCCTCGTTGGCCCGAAAGGCCTCTGAGGCGGGATCCGCCGCCGTCGTCAGCTCCGGTGCCTCGTGCATCCTGCGGTCCCCTCACCCGATGGTCGATCGGTCGATCGGTTAATGAGCGTTAACGCATTTCCCTCAGGTTAACGACCGCTAACCGCCCTGTCTAGAATTGATCCCATGGCCACCAGAACCGACGCCCCCACCCGCCGTGAGCAGATCCTCAGGGAGGCCGCCCGGCTCTTCGCCGAGCGCGGCTTCCACGGGGTCGGCGTCGACGAGATAGGGGCCGCGGTCGGTATCAGCGGCCCCGGCCTCTACCGGCACTTCGCCGGCAAGGACGCGATGCTCGCCGAGCTGCTGGTCGGGATCAGCGACTCGCTGCTGACCGGGGCCAAGCGGCGGCTGGCGGAGGCCGAGGGGGTGAGCGGCTCCGGTGCGGGGCCCGGGGCCGGTTCCGGTGCCGGGGCGGGTCCCGAGGCGGTCCTCGACTCGCTCATCGAGGGTCACATCGACTTCGCGCTCGACGACCGCCCGCTCATCACCCTGCACGACCGCGAGCTGGACCGCCTCCGGGACACCGACCGCAAGCTGGTGCGGCAGTTGCAGCGGCAGTACGTCGAGCTGTGGGTCGGCGTGCTCCGCGAGGTCTACCCGGCGGTCGCCGAGCCCGCCGCCCGCTCCGCGGTCCACTCGGTCTTCGGCCTCCTGAACTCCACCCCGCACCTGGGCCGCTCGGGTTCCCTGCCGGGCCGTGCGGTGACGGCGGCGCTGCTGCACCGGATGGCGCGGGGGGCGTTCGCGGCGGTGGGGGAGGGCTGACGCCCGACGGGGCCGGGGAGTGACGAGGGTTACCCGCGCCCCACTCTGGACGCCTCTCCCTACCCGCCGGTACGGTGAAGTCTGAGCAAGCGCTTAGATACGTACCCTGGAGGTGGCGCGGTGCGCCGTACGGTGTTCAACGAGGACCACGAGGCGTTCCGGGAGACCCTCCGCGCCTTCATCGAGGCCGAGGTCGTCCCCGTCTACGACGAGTGGTTCGCCGCGGGCCAGGCGCCGCGCGAGTTCTACTACAAGCTCGGTGAGCTGGGCATCTTCGGCATCAACGTGCCCGAGGAGTTCGGCGGCGCCGGCATGGACAGCCACAAGTTCGAGGCCGTCCTCTACGAGGAGACCGCCCGCGCGGGCGTCCAGTTCGGCGGCTCCGGCGTGCACGTGCTGCTCGCCCTGCCGTACATCAACATGCTGGCGACCGACGAGCAGAAGAAGCGCTACCTGCCGAAGTTCGTCACCGGCGAGGAGATGTGGGCCATCGCGATGACGGAGCCGGGCACCGGTTCCGACCTCGCGGGCATGAAGTCCACCGCCAAGCTCTCCGAGGACGGCACCCACTACGTCCTCAACGGCGCCAAGACCTTCATCACCGGCGGCGTGCACGCCGACAAGGTGATCGTCTGCGCCCGCACCGCCGCCCCCACGGCCGAGGACCGCCGCCACGGCATCTCCCTGTTCGCCGTGGACACCAAGTCCGAGGGCTACTCGGTGGGCCGCAAGCTGGACAAGCTGGGCCTGCGCACCTCCGACACCGCCGAGCTGGCGTTCGTCGACGTCAAGGTGCCCGTCGAGGACCTGCTCGGCGAGGAGAACAAGGGCTTCTCCTACCTCGGCCACAACCTGGCCTCCGAGCGCTGGGGCATCGCCTACGGCGCCTACGCGCAGGCCAAGGCCGCCGTCCGCTTCGCCACGCAGTACGTGCAGGAGCGCACCGTCTTCGGCAAGCCGGTCGCCCACTTCCAGAACACCAAGTTCGAGCTGGCCGCCTGCCAGGCCGAGGTGGACGCCGCCGAGGCCGTCGCCGACCGCGCGACCGAGGCCCTGGACGCCGGCGAGCTCACCCCCGCCGAGGCCGCCAGCGCCAAGCTGTTCTGCACCGAGGTCGCCCACCGCGTCATCGACCGCTGCCTCCAGCTGCACGGCGGCTACGGCTACATGAACGAGTACCCGATCGCCCGCCTGTACGCGGACAACCGTGTCAACCGCATCTACGGCGGCACCAGCGAGGTCATGAAGATGATCATCGCGAAGAACATGGGCCTGTGACCCTCGGGGCATGAGCGAAGCACTCCAGTCCCTCCTCGATCTGCTCGACCTCGAGCGGATCGAGGAGGACATCTACCGCGGCCACTCCCGCTCCGCCGTCGTCCCCCGGGTCTTCGGCGGGCAGGTGGCCGCCCAGGCGCTGGTCGCCGCCGGGCGCACGGTCCCCGCCGACCGGCACGCGCACTCCCTGCACGCGTACTTCCTGCGCCCCGGGGACCCCGGCGCTCCCATCGTCTACAACGTCGACCGCCTGCGCGACGGCCGCTCCTTCACCACCCGCCGGGTGGTCGCCGTCCAGCACGGCAAGCCGGTCTTCGGCCTGTCGGCGTCCTTCCAGACGTACGAGGAGGGCCTCGACCACCAGGCCCCGATGCCGCCCGCCCCGGACCCGGCGACCCTCCCCACCGGCGAGCAGCGGCTGCGGAGCTACCCGCACCTGCCCGCCGAGACGGTGGAACGCTTCCTGGAGGCCCGCGCCGCCGTCGACCTCCGCTACGTCGACGACCCGCCCTTCGGCGACTTCGGCACCCCGCGCGAGCCGCACTCCCAGGTGTGGTTCCGCACCAACGGCAAACTCGGCGGCGCCGTCGACGAACCCCTCCTGCACGTCGTCCTCGCCACCTACGTCTCCGACATGACCCTCCTCGACTCGGTCCTGCTCGCGCACGGCCGCGGCGGCTGGGCCGTCGGTGACGTCGTGGGGGCCTCGCTGGACCACGCGATGTGGTTCCACCGGCCCTTCCGCGCCGACGAGTGGCTGCTGTACGACCAGCAGTCGCCGTCCGCGTCCGGCGGCCGGGGCCTGGGCCAGGCCCGCATCTACACCCAGGACGGGCGGCTCGCCATCTCGGTCATCCAGGAAGGCGTGGTGCGCGTACCTCGGGAACACTGAGGGGCATGGCGGAACCTCAGCGGCACGAGACCGGCGGCGGCGAGAGCACCTTCACGGTGCTGGTCGCCGCCTTCGCCAATCTGGGCATCGCCGTCGCCAAGGCGGTGGCCGGCGTGATCAGCGGCTCCAGCGCGATGCTGTCGGAGGCCGCGCACTCGGTCGCCGACACCGTCACCGAGGTCCTGCTGCTGACCTCGCTCAAACGCAGCGCCCGCCCCGCCGACGAGGACCACCCCCTCGGCCACGGCCCCGAACGCTACATCTGGGCCCTGCTCGCCGCCGTCGCCACCTTCGTCGGCGGCGCGGTCTTCTCCCTCTACGACGGCGTTCACACCCTCACCCACGGGGAGGAAGTGGGCGACCCGCTGATCGCCTACCTCGTCCTCGCCGTCGCCTTCCTGCTGGAGGGGTACTCGCTGCGCACCGGCCTCAAGCAGGCGCACGGCGAGGCCCGCCGCCACAAGGTGCCCTTCGGCCGCTACCTGCGCCGTACCCCCGACACCGCCGTCAAGGCCGTCGTCATGGAGGACTCCGCCGCCCTGGCCGGCCTGCTGCTGGCCGCGGGCGGACTGCTCGGCGGGCAGCTCACCGGCTCCGGCGTCTGGGACGGCGTCGCCTCCCTGTGCATCGGCGCGCTGCTGCTGTACGTCGCCTGGGTGCTGGGCCGCTCCAACGCCGAGTTCCTCATCGGCCGCCCGCTGCCCCGCACCGTGCGGGAGCGCATCCGGTCGGAGTTGGTGGCCGTCGAGCACATCGAGGCCGTACTGGAGCTGACCACGCTGGTGCAGGGGCCGCGGGAGGCGCTGGTCGCCGCCAAGGTCGATTTCCGGGACGTGGCGACGGCGGCGCAGATCGAGTGGGCGTGCGAGCGGGCCGAGCAGCGGCTGCGCGAGGAGTTCCCGATGATCCGCCGGGTCTACCTGGACCCGACGCCCGGGTTCGCGCAGCGCCGCTCGGAGGGGCTCAAGCCCTGGCCGTGAACGGGCCGTCGGGGCGGGAGGGAAGACGGAGAGGCGGCGGGCCGGCGGGGCGGCGGGGGCTACTTCAGCCCGGCCTCCGTCAGCAGGTACGCCGTCATCGGGTCGTAGTAGCGCGGGCTGACCACGTGGTCGTCCAGCGGCACCGCGATCTGGAGGGTGCCCTCGGACTCGGCGAGGAAGAGCGCCGGGTCGTTGCAGTCCGCGTAGCCGACGGAGTCGACGCCGTGCTGACCGGCGTAACCGGCCCAGCCGTGGTCGGCGACGACCAGGTCGGGCAGCGGGCGGCCCGCACGTTCCAGGCCGGTGAGGATGGCCTTCATCGGTTCACCGGAATGGGTGTGCCACAGCGTGGCGCCGTGTTCCAGCACCGCCACGTCGGCGAACTGCTGGACGTACCCCTCCTCCGTCGTCAGCCCCTCGGGGATCACGACGATCTCGCATCCGGCGGTGCGCAGCGCGTCGGCCGTGGCGCGGTGCACGTCGAGCAGGCCGCCCGGGTGGCCGGTGGCGAACAGCACCCGCTGCCCGCCGTCCGCCGCCTTGCGCAGCCGGCCGGCCATGCGTTCCAGCGCGGCCACGGTCAGTTCGGGGTCGATGGTGTCCTGGCCGTACCGGTATTCGGGGTCGTCGTTGACGCCGACCCGCTCGGCCATCACCGCGAGCACGTCCTGCTCGTCAGTCCAGCGGTCGCCCAGCTCCAGGCCGAGCCAGAAGCCCCGGTCCCCGTTCGCCAGCTTGCGGTAGTGGGAGAGGTTGTTCTCGCGGGGCGTGGCGACGTCGCCCGCGATACGGGTTCTGACGAGGTGTTCGGCGAGTTCGGCGCGGCTGGGTGTCCCGGGTATCGGCATGGCTCCATTGTGGGGCAGCCGCCGCTCGGCGTCTTCGGCATGGCGCACGCTGGGACGCGGGTCACCTTCGCAGCGCGAACCACAACTCCATCCGTACGTCCGGGTCGTCGAGGTCGGTGTCCAGCAGGGCCGCGCAGCGGGCGATGCGCTGCCGGACGGTGTTGCGGTGCACGGACAGGGCGACGGCGGTGCGGTCCCAGCTGCCGTGCAGGGAGAGCCAGGTGCGCAGCGTCTCGGTGAGCGCGGGGACGGCCGCGACCGGGGCGAGCAGCGCCCGCGCGTGCGCCTCGGCCTCGCCGTCCGGCACGAGGTCGGCGAACGCGGGCCGCGCGCCGTGCCGGACCAGCGGCACCCGGGTGGCCCTGGCCCGGGCCAGCGCACGGGCCGCCTGGGCATCGGCGGCCGGCCACTCGGCGGGGGCGACGGGGGCGCTGACGCCGAGCGTCCAGCCGGGCTGAGCGGCGGGGCTGGATCCGGGGCCGGCGGGTGCCTTCGGCCCGGTGGGGCGGTCCGGGGCGGCCGGGTTCGCCGGGCGGCCGTCCTCCGGCCCGGCCGGGACCAGTACCCGCACGACGTCCCCGGCCGCGTCGACCAGGGGCGAGCCGAGGGCCGCGCCCAGCGCCGAGGCGGCGACCGGGTCGGGAGTGCCGGTGTGGGGGTGGGCGTGGACGACGTGCCAGCGGGCGGCACTCTCGCCGTCCCCGCCGCCGAGCAGCGGCGCGACCTCCTCGGGGCGGGCGCCCAGCAGCAGCCGGACGAGCGCGGAGGAGCGGGCCGCGCCCGTGCCGCTCCGGTGTTCGCCGGTGAGGAGGGAGAGCAGGACGGCGGCGACCGACGCGATGGTGTGGTCCCCGGGTTCCCGGTGCGGGGCGGCGACCGCGAGGACGAAGCCCCGCCCGGTGCCGAGGGCGTACGCGGCGAGGCGGGTGCCGGCGACGGTGTCCGTGGCGGTGGTGGGGGCGTGGCCGGTGACGAACCGGGCCAGCTCCGCCAGCGCCCGCCGCACCTCGGCCCCGGGTTCCCGTCCCGCCGCCGCGATCTCCGCGCCCTCCGGCCCGTACAGCACCGCCCGCCCGTCGAGCCGGCCGGCCAGCCGGCGCAGTACCGACGGCACCGGGTCCGGACGGGAGGCCGCGGCGGCCAGGCCCTGCTGGGCTTCGGCGACCCGGCGCAGCTCGGCCAGCCGGGCCTGCGCCATCAGCTGCCACACCGCGCGGACCACGCCCGAGAACGTCGTCCGCGGCGGCACCTCCACCAGCGGCAGCCCGTACGCCTCGCAGGCCGCGACCAGCGCCCCCGGCACGGTGTCGTGCACGGGCGCCACCCCGAAGCCGAGCGCGGCACCGCCCGCTGCCACGATCCGGGACACGTAGCCGTCGAAGTACGGCCCCGAGCCCGCCCCGTCCGGGATGTGCACGCCCGCCGTCAGCAGCAGTTCGCCGCCCAGCAGGTACGGAAAGGGGTCGGACATCTCCGAGGTGTGCGCCCAGCGGATCGTGACGTCCGCGGCCGGGGGCCCGGCGAGCTGCCGCAGGGCCAGGTCGTCGCGGGTCAGCAGGGCCGCGAGGGACACCGGGGGCGTGGGAGGCCCGGGAGGCCCGGGTGGAACGGCCGGTTCCTGCATGGTGGACGTTTCCTCCCTCAAAGCGAGCCCGAGTGGATGAAACGTACACTTCGCAGCCGCTTTTCAACCACCTAGTGTCATTCCGGACCCAACGCGGACCCAACGCGGAACCCGATGCGGACCGAATGCGGACCGAATGCGGACCGAATGCGGAGGGGAAGACGGTCCGCGCGGACGCCCCCGAAATCCTGTCCGAACCGGCATTCCCGGCTCACCAGTAGAGTCGGACAGCGGCAGTACATACGCGACGAAGCGTAAGAAGGAAGGCAGTACATGAGCAGCAACGAGACGCCCCGCGGACCCGTCGACTCCTCCCGCGTGCCGCGGTACGCGGGTCCCGCGACCTTCGCCCGGCTGCCGCGCCTGGACGAGGTCGGTACCGCCGACGTCGCCGTCGTCGGCGTGCCGTTCGACTCGGGTGTCTCGTACCGGCCGGGCGCCCGCTTCGGCGGCAACGCGATCCGTGAGGCCTCCCGCCTGCTGCGCCCCTACAACCCGGCCCAGGACGCCTCTCCCTTCGCCCTCGCCCAGGTCGCCGACGGCGGCGACATCGCCGTCAACCCGTTCAACATCAACGAGGCCGTCGAGACCGTCGAGGCCGCCGCCGACGACCTCCTCGGCACCGGCGCCCGCCTGATGACCCTGGGCGGCGACCACACCATCGCCCTCCCGCTGCTCCGCTCGGTCGCCAGGAAGCACGGCCCGGTCGCCCTGCTCCACTTCGACGCCCACCTGGACACCTGGGACACCTACTTCGGCGCCGAGTACACGCACGGCACGCCGTTCCGGCGCGCGGTGGAGGAGGGCATCCTCGACACGTCGGCCCTCTCCCACGTGGGCACCCGCGGCCCCCTGTACGGCAAGCAGGACCTCACCGACGACGAGAAGATGGGCTTCGGCATCGTCACCTCCGCCGACGTCTACCGCCGCGGCGCGGACGAGGTCGCCGACCAGCTCCGCCAGCGCATCGGCGACCGCCCCCTCTACATCTCCATCGACATCGACTGCCTGGACCCCGCGCACGCCCCCGGTACCGGCACCCCCGAGGCCGGCGGCATGACCTCCCGCGAGCTGCTGGAGATCCTGCGCGGCCTGGCATCCTGCAACCTGGTGTCGGCCGACGTCGTCGAGGTGGCCCCCGCGTACGACCACGCGGAGATCACGTCGGTGGCCGCCTCCCACACCGCCTACGAACTGACCACCATCATGAGCCGCCAGATCGCCCGGGCGCGCGCGACGGACCAGGAGACCGAGAACAAGTGACCCACGACCACGACCTGGTGCTCCGCCCGACCGCCGCGCAGACGGAGGCCGCACTGAACCCTCCCGGCGGCCGCACCGGCGGAGACCTGGTCGTGGAGACCCTGGCCGGGCTCGGCGCGACCACCGTCTTCGGCCTGCCCGGCCAGCACGCCCTCGGCGTGTTCGACGCGCTGCGCCGCTCCGACCTGCGCTACATCGGCCTGCGGGTGGAGAACAACGCCGGTTTCGCGGCGGACGCGTACGGCCGGATCACCGGTGAGGCGGCCCCGCTGCTGCTGTCGACCGGCCCGGGCGCGCTCACCTCGCTGGCCGCGCTCCAGGAGGCGCGGGCGGCCTCCGCGCCCGTGCTGGCGATCGGCAGCCAGGTCCCGACGGCGGGCCTGGGCGGCGGGCGCCGAGGCTACCTGCACGAACTCCCGGACCAGGCGGCGTCCTTCCGCGGCGTGGTGAAGTCCGTCCACACGGCCCGCACCCAGTCCCAGATCCCGTCCGCGATCGCGGAGGCGTGGACGTCGGCGCTGACCGTGCCGCACGGGCCGGTGTGGGTGGAGATCCCGCAGGACGTCCTCCTGGCGCGGACGTCGATCCCGGTGGTGACGGGCGGCGACACCTTCCCCGAGGAACTGCCGCCGCGCCCCGAACTGACGGCGGTCGCCGCCGACCTGCTGTCGCGCGCGGAACGTCCGGCCGTCATCGCGGGCGGGGGAGTCGTACGGGCGGACGCGTCGAAGAAGCTGCGGCAGCTGGCGGAGCGGCTCCAGGCCCCCGTCGTCACGACCTTCGGCGGCAAGGGCGCGTTCCCGTGGACGCACCCGCTCTCCCTCCAGTCCTGGCTGGAGGACCGCCACACGACGGACTTCCTGGAGGACGCCGACGTACTGCTGGTGGTCGGGTCGGGCCTCGGCGAACTGTCCTCGAACTACCACACGTTCGAGCCGCGCGGCCGGGTGATCCAGATCGAGGCCGACCTCGGCAAACTGGAATCCAACCACCCGGCCCTCGGCATCCACGCCGACGCCCGCCTCGCCCTCCAGGCACTCCTGGAGACGGTGGAGGAGCGTCCCGATCCCACCGCCGCGGAGCGTGTACGGGAGGTACTGGACAAGGTCCGCGAGCGCATCGCGTCCCAGGGGCTCACCCTGGAGCAGGACGTGCTGGCGGCAGTCCGCGGGGCCCTTCCGGCCGGCGCCCCGTCCTTCTGGGACATGACCATCCTCGCCTACTGGGCGTGGTCGGCCTTCGACGCCAAGGCCCCCAACACGATGCACTCGGCCCAGGGCGCGGGCGGCCTCGGCTACGGCTTCCCGGCGGCGCTGGGAGCCGCGGTCGCCGATCCCACCCACCCGGTGCTGGCGGTGTCCGGCGACGGCGGCGCCCTGTACTCCGTCGCCGAACTCGCCACGGCCCGCCAGTACGACCTGAACGTCACCTGGCTGATCGTCGACGACGGCGGCTACGGCATCCTGCGCGAGTACATGACGGACGCCTTCGGGCAGCCGACGGCGACCGAGTTGACCGGCCCCGACTACGTGGCGCTGGCGGAGTCCTTCGGTGTGCCGGGCGTACGCACCTGCCCGCGGACCCTGGAGGCGGACCTGGCGAAGGCGCTCGCCTCGCCGGGTCCGTCGGTGGTCGTCCTCCCCGCCGTCCTGCGGATGTTCGCGCCGACGCACCTGGACTGACGGCAGCGCACCCGCAGGCGCTCGACGGCACCGCAGGGCACTGCCGCACCGCGCGTGCCCTGCGACAGGCCTGTGACGTGGAACACACGGTTCCACGGTTGGCGGTTCATAGCCTCGATGAGTCCCGCCAACCGGAAAGATGTCCCTTCCTTGCGAAAGATTGTTGCGCCCTCTTTTGTTGCTTCTGCCCAGTCCGCAGGCCGTCGTCGCGTGCTGCGCGCAGCCGTCGGTACCGTCGCGGTGACCGGCGTCGTCCTCACCTCCGCGGTGACCGCCGTCGCCCATACCTCCCCCTCGCCGGCCGAGTCCGTCACCGCCCCGGCGACCGCCCCCCTCACGGCATCCGCTTCCCCCGAGGCGCCGGACACCGCCCCGCCCTCGCCCTCCGCCTCCGCTTCCACGTCCGCCCCGGCCACCGCCCCGGCCACCGCCTTGCCGGCCCCGACGGCCCCGACGGCCCCGGTCACCGACGGGGGTTCCGACGGGCAGGGCCCGGTGACTCCCGTCCGGTGCGTCGTGACGAAGGAGCAGAGCATCGGCGCCGGTACCGCCGCGGTGCTCACGATCAGTCCCTCCGGGCCGTCCGTCCGCTTCCGGGTGGCGGGCGAGGAAGGGTTTCTCCCGGGCCTCTCGCTCGACCGCACGCACCCGAAGCTGCCCGCGAGCGCGGGTTTCCTCGCGGAGATCCTCCGCCCCAACAGCAGCCACCCGCAGCTGCGGACGAACATGGAGGGCGGCGGTCACCCGGCGTCGGTCCACTCTTTCCCCCGCCTGCCGGAGGGGTGCAGCTTCGCGTACCGGACCGACGACTCCGGCCAGAAGGGCCAGACGGGCCAGAAGGGTCACACGGGGCAGGGTGGAAATGCTCAGACCTCCGTGGTCCCGAGGGGCGGTGTCGCAGCGGGCTATGAGGCGTCGGACGGCGGCGACTCGCCACTCGTTGCGGTCGGTGGAACGTCCGCGGCCCTCGGCGCCGCCGGGATCGCCTTCGTCGCACTGCGCCGACGCAGGCCGGCCGCCACCCGTTGAGACCGCACACACCCGCGCCCTGGTCCGGTCAACCGCACGTACGCACGTACGCACGTACGCGCCTCACGGCCGGATCGGGCCAGGGCTTCCAGGAGACCGACATGCGCCTGCCCGCCGGACGCCGACTGGCCACGGCCCTGCTCGTCCTGCCCTTCGCCGCCGCGCTCGCCGGCTGCGGGGCGGACGGGCATGCGGCCACGCCGCCCCCGAAGATCACCACGTCCGCCGCCGCACCCGCCGCCTCCCCCGTCCCGGACAGGACCGCCCCGGCCCCGATGCCCGCCTCGCCGCCGGTCAGGGTCACTGTCCCCGCCGCCGGAGTCGACACCGCCCCTCTGCTCAGGCTCGGCCTCAACCCCGACGGCACCATCGAGGTCCCTTCCGTCGCCCAGGCCGACCGCATCGGCTGGTACGGGAACGGCGTCACGCCCGGTGAGACCGGACCGGCCGTCCTCGTCGGCCACTTCGACACGGTGAACGGCCCGGCGGTCATGAAGAACGTCGACAGGATCGAACCCGGCGACACGATCGACGTCACCCGCGAGGACGGCACCCGGGCGGTCTTCGCCGTCACCGCGCTGGAACAGGTCGACAAGGACGCGTTCCCCACCGAGAAGGTCTACGGCAGGACCGACCGCCCCGAGCTGCGCCTGATCACCTGCGGCGGCGAGATCACCGACGGCCACCGCCCGGACAACATCATCGTCTACGCCGACCTCGTGGCCTGACCGCCTACCAGATCGCCTCGACCCACTCCGGGTGGTCGACGAACGGGTTGCGGTTGTGCTGGTAGGAGTCGTAGATGACCTGGTTGCGGCGCTCCTCGAAGGCGTCCGGCGGGTCCTCGTCGTTCCACGCCTTCAGTACCGAGAGCTTGCCGATGTACGGGCTGCTGCCGTTGCCGACGCTGCCGTTGACCTCCAGGTCGGCCCAGCCGTCGCCGCCCTCGTACCGGACCGCCATGTAGAAGATCATGCGGGCCACGTCGCCCTTGACGGCGTCGCGGGGTTCGAAGGAGTCGGAGTCGGTGAGGCTGCCGCCGCTGTCGGTGAAGCCGCTGCCGCCGTTGTCGAAGTCCTTGTTGCCCCGGATGCTGTTGACCCGGACGTCCTCGGGACGCAGGTGGTGCAGGTCCGTGCCGGGCCCGGTCGAGGTGCCGAAGTCGCCGTGGGACTTGGCCCACACGTGCTCGCGGTTCCAGTCGCCGGTGTCGCCGCCGTTCAGCGACTTGCTGCGGGAGATGCCGGAGTAGAGCAGGATCACCTTGCCGCTGTCGGCCGGGTCCTGGTCGGTGGACTTCAAGGCGTTCCAGACCGCCGAGTACGAGAGCTTCGTCTGGTCGCTGATGATCGTGTGGAGCGAGGACTTGAGGCTCTCGCCCGTCTTGCCGACCGCGTTCCTGTAGTACGTCGAGTCGTAGTCCGAGGCCGTCGTCGCCGGCGCGGCTGTCGTGGCCGTGGCCGGGGTGGCGGTCAGCGAGGGGGCGGCGAGGGCGGTGAGGACGGCGGCCGTGGCGAGGGCCACCGCTTTCCGGTGGCGTATGCGTATAGCGAGCATGGGGTGTCCGATCTACGCGGGTTGACTGGAGCGGTACGACGAGCGTGGCATGGACATGTAGGAGGTGGGGTGTACGGAGAGTGTCGATTGCGTGACGGCGGCCCCCGACCGTGATGGTCGGGGGCCGCTGTGTCGGATGTGCCGGGTGTCAGGTGACGTCCGAGGGGTCCAACCGGTACACGGCCGACGTGTTTTCCGCCTGCGAGGCGGACTCCTCGGTGGAGGTGGCGGCGTAGTCGCTCTCCTCTACGGCCGTGCCGTGCTCCTGGACCCACTGGGTCACCTGGGTGCTGACCCCGGAGCCGCCGCCCGTACCGCCACCCATGCCGCCGCCGACCTGGACGTAGTGCAACTCGCCCTTCTTCACGAGCTCCTTGAGCCGGGCGAGGGTCATCGCGTTGTCGCTGCCGGACCAGCCCCACATGGAGATGACCGGCTCGCCGCTGCTGAGGACGAGTTGCGCGGCACTCTGCGAACTCGACACAGCCAGCAGCCACTTGGCGCCGTCCTGGTGCTTCTTCAGGTAGGCGATCAGCTCACTGCTCACGCCGCCCATGCCGCCGACGCCGTTCGGCCGGTTGGCGGTGCCTGCGCCGCCGTCCGCGTCGGTACCGCCGCTGCCGGCTGTGCCCGTGCCGTTGTCCGGGGGAGTGCCGGTCGGGGGTGTGCCGCCCGCCTCGCCGGCGTCGCCGGGAGCCTGGCCGTTCCCGCTGCCGTCGGGCAGCTCGCCGCCGCCCGGGGCGGTGCCGCCGGCCGGGGTGTCCTGGCCGCTCCGCGGCTGACCGCCCGGCTGACCGCCCGGCTGACCGCCGGGCCCCTCGCCGGACCCGCCCCCGGGGAATCCGCCCCGGCCGCCGCCGCCTCCGCCCGGGCCGCCGCCCATTCCACCGCCCGTCGAGGGGCCCGCGGTCGGGTTGGTGCCGCCCATGCCGCCGCCCGAACCGGACGGCACCGACCACGCGTACGCCGCCGGGCCCGCGACCCCGGCGACGACGGCCGCGGCCACGGACACCGCAAGCAGCCGCACCCGGCGTCCGGAACGGAAGACGAGCAGCCCCGCGATGGCCAGCGCCATCACCACCGCGATCGTCGGCCACAGCCAGGTGTTCCAGCCGGCCGCGCGGCGCAGCAGCACGATCGCCCAGACCCCGGTGACACCGAGGGCGAGCGGCAGCACCCACACCCACCGCCGGCCGGCCCGGAAGGCGCGCAGCAGCATGACGCCGCCGCCCCCGCACAGCGCCGCGATGCCGGGGGCGAGCGCGGTCGTGTAGTACGGGTGCATGGTGCCCTCGGCCATGGCGAAGGTCAGGTAGTGCAGGACCGTCCAGCCGCCCCAGAGCACCAGCGCGGCGCGGGTGAGGTCGGTGCGGGGCGCCCTGCCGCACAGCACCAGGCCGCCGACGAGTGCGATGCCCGCGAAGGGGAGCAGCCAGGAGATCTGGCCGCCGAGGACGTCGTTGAACATCCTGCCGATGCCCGCCGCCCCCGCGAAGCCTCCGCCACCTCCGCCGCCGCCCATGTTGCCGTCGCCGCCGAAGATCCGGCCGAACCCGTTGTAGCCCGTGATCAGGTCCCAGGCCGTGCCGTCCGTCGAACCGCCGATGTAGGGCCGCTCGGAGGCGGGCACCAGGGACACCGCCGCCGCCCACCAGAAGCTGGAGACGGCCAGGGTGACAGCGGCGAGCACCAGGTTCCTGATGCGCTTCGTCCAACCGAGGTCCGTCGCGTACACGTACACGGCGAAGACCGCCGGCAGCGCGATGTAGCCCTGGAGCATCTTCGTGTTGAACGCGAGCCCGAAGCAGGCCGCCGCGCCCACCAGGGGCAGCAGCCGGCCGCCCCGGACCGCGCGCAGGCCGAGGGCCGCCCCGGCCACCATCAGGAACACCAGCAGCGTGTCGGGGTTGTTGTCCCGGTTGATGGCGACCGTGATCGGGGTCAGCGCCAGCACCAGCGCGGCGACCGCCGCCGCGCCGTGGCCCCAGACCCGCTTCACGGAGGAGTGCAGGATCCAGATCGTGGCCAGCGCGGCCGCGATCAGCGGCAGCATCATCTGCCAGGTGCCGTAGCCGAGGAGGCGGCAGGACAGGCCCATGACCATCAGGGCGAGGGGCGGCTTGTCCACGGTGAGGAAGTTCCCCGCGTCCAGTGAGCCGAAGAACCATGCCTTCCAGCTCTCGGTGCCGCTGAGTACGGCGGCACTGTAGAAGCTGTTCAGGCCGGCCCCGGACAGGTTCCAGGAGTACAGAACCGCCGCCAGGACGAGGATCGCCGACAGGACCGGCAGCGACCATCGTGGCGCGCCGGGGGACGGGGACGGGGACGGTACGGGCGGCTCGGTGGCCGCGTGCGGTGGAGCGGTGGCAGATGTCACCACACCACCGTGTCCGCGGCCGATGGGCACGGACTGTGCCCCGCCTGGGGCTCAGCTGTGAATCCCGTGGCGGGATCACTCAGGCGCGGCCCACGGGGCGAGCAGGTCGCGCAGCAGCTCGGCGAAGGCCCCGTCCAGAGTGGCCTCCCAGTCCTGGTCGCCGACGGCCTCGGGGCAGAGGGCGGCCGGCCGGGCGATCCACATGATTTTCCAGGGTGTGGAATGCAGGGCGGGGTCGCTCCACACTCCGCCGTGCGGGCGAGGGGGTGGAGCAGGTCGCTGACGCACCTCGTCACCACCTGCACCAAAGGGCCGTCGGTCGCCGTGTGCGCCTGTGAGAGCGCCCTGGAGGAGGTTCGGGCGACGGCGGCTGTCGTCGGATGGCGTCGGACGACGCGTACGACCTGCGCGAGGTGCTCGACGATTCCCCGGACGGTGCCGTCACTGGGGTGCGTGCGGTCCGCGCTGTCGAAGGCGTGCCCAAGTTCGGTTTTCAGCGCGCGCAGGTGAAGCGCGGAGGCCGTCTTCCAGTTGGAGTAGAGGTAGTTGCGCGAGACGCCGCACGCGCGGGCGACGGAGGGGAGGGACACGTTCAGTCCGTCGGTGCGCATGAGTGTGCGCGTCGTGCTGATCACGTGTCCGGTGCTGAGGGGGTCACGGTCGTGCCAGGGGGCCGGGCTCATGGACCCATGGTCCGGAAAAGCGTGAACTTTTGAGGGTGTTTGTCCTTGGGGCACTCAGATGAGCGACGTAAGGACGATTGGGCTGGAAAGTTCACGCTTCTGAGGGGGAGGGGTGCGCCTTGAGTGCTGTGATAAACGACGACCAGCCGACCGTCGAGAGCACCAGCGCGGGGCCGTGGGGGACCTTCGAATCCCGGACGGGTATTCCGGCAGGCCAGTCGTCCACCACCTCCACGCAGCTGCCGCCCTCGCTGTCGCTGTGAGTCGAACGTCGCCACCCGCCCAGTACGTCGGCGTCAGGAAAGCTGTGGTCAGTCATGGTGTCCGTAGTCCTTCGCAACGTCCGCGGCGCGGAGAGCCGGGGCACGCGGTGACGCCGACCGCGGCCCGTCACTCGACCAGTTCGGGGAACTCCTCTTTGAGCGCGGCGAGCTGAGCGCGATGTCCGGCGTTGAACTCGGCCAGTTCCGGCAGGCCCAGGTTCTTGTCGAGGGCGACGGCCTGCGCAGGCACCAGGGCCGCTATCGCGCCGAACACCTCGCCCACCGCCTTCGCGTGCCGTTCCCGCTGGACAGCGGTCACCAGGTCCTCGAAGAGATCCAGCTCCAGGTCCTCGATCCGCCGGCGCGGACTGTCCTTCCCCTCGAACTCGTCCCGGACCGCCGGCTTGGGCGCGCCGGAGTCGACGAGGAATTTCAGTACCCGCAGCGTCGCGTACAGCCGCCCGGCCAGCCTCTGACCGCTCTCCCTCTGCTCTGCCATGTCTCATTACTTGCCGTCGGAACGCCCTCCCGCACCCCACCCTTCGAAAAGCGGCCAACTTCCGGCCACCCCTCCGCCCTACGGTGACGGCCATGCGCCCGAGAACCCTTCGTACCGCCCTCGCCACCCTCACCGCAGGTCTCGCGGCGGCCGGCTGCCTCACCGCCGCCGGACCCGCCGCCGCGCACGAGAGGCCGCCGAGGAACGACTGCTCGCCCGCCGTCTCCCTCACCGGCTTCTCCGACGCCCTCGACAAGACCACCCACGACGGCACCTACGTCGGCAACCTCTCCGCCCTCGCCCGCGACCGCCACGGCTCCCTGGCCGCGCTCTCCGACCGCTCCGCCCTCTTCCGGCTGGACGCGCGCACGCTGAAGCCGCGGGGCGTGATCCCGCTCGCCGACGAGAACGGCGCCGCCCTCGACGCCGAGGGGCTTGTCGTCTCCCGCGACGGCACCTACCTCGTCTCCTCCGAGACCGAGCCGTCCATCCGCCGCTACTCCCGCACCGGCCGGATCCTCGACCGCCTCCCCGTGCCGGACGCCCTCCGCACCGCCCCCGAGGGCCGCGCCCGGACCAACGGCAGCTTCGAGGGGCTCACGGCCCTCCCCGGCGGCCGGACCCTGATCGCCTCCATGGAGTACCCGCTCGCCGGTGACCCGGCCGACCTGGTCCGCTTCCAGACCTGGCAGCGGACGCGGCACGGACACTTCCGGCTCGGCGCCCAGTACACCTACCGGACCGACACCGGCCTCGGCGTCTCCGAGACCACCGCCACCCCCGACGGGCGCCTCCTCGTCCTGGAGCGCGGCTTCACCTCCGGCGTCGGCAACACCGTCCGCCTCTACCTGGCCGACCGGCGCGGCGCCACCCTCGGCAAGACCCTCCTCGCCGACCTCGCCGACTGCCCCTCCCTCGGCGCCACCGCCAAGCAGCCCCAGCCCAGTCCGCTCCTCGACAACTTCGAGGGGATGACCGTCACCGGCCGGAGCAAGGGCCGCCTGGAGGTCCTGATCGTCAGCGACGACAACCAGAACGCCGCACAGACGACCCGCTTCCTCAGGCTCCGGGTCCGCGCCTGAATCGTTGCCGCGGGATGAAATCCCCGCTCGCCCGCGTTGGTGCCTTCCGGTAGATCAGGTGAGCAGGACGACCGACGAATGACCGGAGGGCACGGCGTGGACGCGCAACGGGGATGGGCACGACGACTGGCGGGCTACGCCTGGCGCTATCCCAAGGACGTCGTCCTCGCCCTCGGCGCCTCTCTGGGGGGCATGGCCGTCATGGCCCTGGTCCCGCTGATCACCAAGGTGATCATCGACGACGTGATCGGCGACAAGACCAGGGGCATGGCGCTCTGGGCCGGTCTCCTGATCGGCGCCGCGGTCGTCGTCTACGTCCTCACCTACATCCGCCGCTACTACGGCGGCCGGCTCGCCCTCGACGTCCAGCACGACCTGCGCACCGACATGTACGGGACGATCACCCGGCTCGACGGGCAGCGTCAGGACGAGCTGTCCACGGGGCAGGTCGTCGGACGGGCGACCAGTGACCTCCAGCTGGTCCAGAGCCTGCTGTTCATGCTCCCGATGACCATCGGGAACGTCCTGCTCTTCCTGATCTCCCTCGTCATCATGGCGTGGCTGTCCCCGCCGCTCACGCTCGTCGCCCTCGCCGTCGCCCCCGCGCTGTGGTTCATCGCCCGCCGCAGCCGCACCCGCCTGCACCCCGCCACCTGGTACGCCCAGGCCCAGGCCGCCGCCGTCGCCGGCGTGGTCGACGGCTCGGTGAGCGGCGTACGCGTGGTGAAGGGCTTCGGACAGGAGGAGCAGGAGACCGGGAAGCTCAGGGAGGTCGGGCGCAGGCTCTTCGCCGGGCGGCTGCGGACGATCAGACTGAACGCCACCTACACCCCCGCCCTCCAGGCCGTCCCCGCCCTCGGCCAGGTCGCCATGCTCGCCCTCGGCGGCTGGCTCGCCGTACGCGGGAACATCACCCTCGGCACCTTCGTCGCCTTCTCCACCTACCTCGCGCAGCTCGTCGGCCCGGTCCGCATGCTCGCCATGGTCCTCACCGTCGGCCAGCAGGCCCGCGCCGGCACCGAACGCGTCCTGGAGCTGATCGACACCGAGCCCGTGATCGAGGACGGCACCAGGACCCTGCCCGCCGACGCGCCCGCGACCGTCGAGTTCGACGACGTCGCCTTCGGTTACGCCACGGACTCCGGAGAGAGCAGGCCCGTCCTCGACGGTCTCTCCTTCGAGATCCGCGCGGGCGAGACCCTCGCCGTGGTCGGCTCCTCCGGTTCCGGCAAGTCCACCCTCTCGCTGCTCCTGCCGCGCTTCTACGACGTGACGCGCGGCGCCGTCCTCATCGGCGGCCACGACGTGCGCGAACTGACCCTGGACTCGCTGCGGGCCGCCATCGGACTCGTGCCCGAGGACTCCTTCCTCTTCTCGGACACCGTGCGCGCCAACATCGCGTACGGCCGTCCGGACGCCACCGACGAGGAGATCGAGGCCGCCGCCCGGGCCGCGCAGGCCCACCGGTTCATCACCGAACTGCCCGACGGCTACGCCACCACCGTCGGCGAGCACGGCCTGACCCTCTCCGGCGGCCAGCGCCAGCGTGTCGCCCTCGCCCGCGCGATCCTCACCGACCCCCGGCTGCTGGTCCTCGACGACGCCACGTCCGCCGTGGACGCCCGCGTCGAGCACGAGATCCACGACGCGCTGAAGCAGGTCATGCGGGGCCGCACCACGCTCCTCATCGCCCACCGCCGCTCCACCCTCGGCCTCGCCGACCGCATCGCCGTCCTCGACCACGGCCGCCTCGCCGACCTCGGCACCCACGAAGAGCTCCAGGAGCGCTCCGCCCTCTACCGGCGCCTGCTCACCGACCCCGACGAGCTGGGCGGGGTGTCACCGGGGCACGCCCGGCCCGCCGCGCCCGCCGAGGACACCTCCGTCCGCGACGAGCTGGACGCCGAGTTCGACGCCGAGCGCGGGGTCACCCCACGGCTGTGGACCGGCGACCGCGTACCGAAGGACACCGCCCTCGCCGGCACCCCCGCCACCCCGGAACTGCTCGCCCAGGTCGACGCGCTGCCCCCCGCCGACGCGACCCCGGACATCGACGAGGCGCGGGCCGTCGAACCGGAGGAGTCCTACGGCCTGCGCCGCCTGCTGCGCGGCTTCCGCACACCGCTGCTGATCAGCCTCGCCCTGGTCACCGTGGACGCCGGCATGGGCCTGCTGCTGCCCGTACTGATCCGGCACGGCATCGACGAGGGCGTCACCCAGGCCGCCCTCGGCGCGGTCTGGGCGGCCTCGCTGCTGGGGCTGCTCGCCGTGCTCGCCCAGTGGACGGCGCAGACCGGCGAGATCCGCATGACCGGCCGGACGGGGGAGCGGATCCTCTACTCGCTCCGGCTGAAGATCTTCGCCCAGCTCCAGCGGCTCGGCCTCGACTACTACGAGCGCGAACTGACCGGGCGGATCATGACCCGGATGACGACGGACGTGGACGCGCTGTCGACGTTCCTGCAGACCGGACTCGTCACCGCCTTCGTCTCGGTCGTCACCTTCTTCGGCATCATGGTCGCCCTGCTGGTCATCGACGTGGAACTCGCGCTGGTCGTCTTCGCGACCCTGCCGCCGCTGATCATCGCCACGTACTTCTTCCGCAGGGCCAGCGTGAAGGCGTACGAACTGGCCCGGGAACGGGTCTCCTCGGTCAACGCCGACCTCCAGGAATCGGTGGCCGGGCTCAGGATCGTGCAGGCCTTCCGGCGCGAGCACGACGGCGGCCGGCGGTTCGCCGAACACAGCGACAGCTACCGGCAGGCACGCATCCGGGGCCAGTGGCTGATCTCGGTCTACTTCCCGTTCGTGCAGCTGCTGTCCTCGGCCGCGGTCGCCGCCGTACTGATCGTCGGCGGCGCGCGGATCGACGACGCGACGCTGACGACCGGCGCGCTGGTGGCGTACCTGCTCTACATCGACCTGTTCTTCGCGCCCGTCCAGCAGCTCTCCCAGGTCTTCGACGGCTACCAGCAGGCGTCCGTCTCCCTCGGCCGCATCCAGGAACTGCTGCGGGAACCGACGTCGACGAAGGCCCCCGACAAGCCGCTCGACGTCCAATCCCTGCGCGGCGACATCGCCTTCGAGGACGTGCACTTCCGGTACGGGGGCGCCGACGAGGAGGACGCCGCCCTCACCGGCATCGACCTGCGCATCCCCGCCGGACAGACCGTCGCCTTCGTCGGCGAGACCGGCGCGGGCAAGTCGACCCTGGTCAAGCTGGTCGCCCGGTTCTACGACCCGACGGGCGGACGGGTCACCGTCGACGGGCAGGACCTGCGCGCCCTCGACCTCACCTCCTACCGGCACCGGCTGGGAGTCGTCCCGCAGGAGGCGTACCTCTTCCCCGGCACCGTCC
The DNA here is from genome assembly GCF_055603605.1 of Streptomyces sp. NPDC037271. Classification (NCBI taxonomy): domain Bacteria; kingdom Bacillati; phylum Actinomycetota; class Actinomycetes; order Kitasatosporales; family Streptomycetaceae; genus Streptomyces; species Streptomyces sp. NPDC037271. The sequence goes on along the minus strand of NZ_JBVJVN010000002.1, from coordinate 431,291 downwards.
GGGACGCCATCGCCTACGGCCGCCCGGACGCCACCGACGCCGAGGTGGAGGCGGCGGCGCGGGCGGTCGGCGCCCACGAGATGATCGCGACACTGGAGGGCGGCTACCTCCACGAGGTCGCCGAGCGGGGCCGCAACCTCTCCGCCGGACAGCGGCAGCTGATCGCGCTGGCCCGCGCCGAACTGGTCGACCCCGACGTACTGCTCCTCGACGAGGCCACCGCAGCCCTGGACCTGGCCACGGAGGCGCAGGTCAACCAGGCCACCGACCGTGTCGCGGGCCGCCGTACGACACTGGTCGTCGCACACCGGCTCACCACCGCCGCCCGCGCGGACCGCGTCGTCGTCATGGACGGCGGACGGGTCGCCGAGGACGGTACGCACGACGAGCTGCTGGCGCTCGACGGGCGGTACGCGCGGCTGTGGCGGACCTTCGTCGGCGCGGCCGAACCGGAGGAGCCGGTCGGCGCCCTGCACTGACACTCGCGCAACCATGCGACAGGTGGCGTGCGTCCGTACACCCGTACGTCGGTGATCGCCGTACGGATGAGGCGGAGGGGACCGTGGTGGGCCAGGGCGGGGCGGGAATACGACGGCGGCTGGCGCACGGCACGGCCCTGCTGGCCGCGGCCGGGCTGCTCGCCGTCGCGGTACCGCAGGAGGCACAGGCCGCCGCGGCGTGCCCGGGCCGCAAGGTACGCACACTGCAGTTCTCCACCGGGTCCGTCCTCGTCCACAAGCGGGGCAGCTACGTCTGCGCCGTCACCGTCCCCAAGAACCCCGGCACCAAGCGGCAGATGTCCGTCAGCGTGCAGGCGCGCGGCGGCCGGCCGGTCGTGGACGCGGGGCGGTTCGCCTACCGGGCGGGGCCGGTGACCGTGCACGTCGGGAAGCGCTGCGTGTGGGTGAGGGGCAAGGTGTCCGGGGGCTCGGTCAGCTCCGGCTGGATCCTCTGCTGAAGGGGTCTTCGGCTGCCAATTCCTCATCTCCCCTGGTGTGCGGACGACTTGCTCCGATAGCTTCCGGCGCACATCTGCTTCACAGGGAGGGTGCATGCGCAAGGCGCTCAGATGGCTGCTGGCGCTCGCGGTGCTCATAGGCACCGTCAGCACGGCGGGCGCGGCCACCGCCGCCGAGCCGAAGGCCGTCGACATCAAGGACCGGCTGCTGTCCATACCGGGCATGAGCCTGATCGAGGAGAAGCCGTACACCGGCTACCGCTTCTTCGTCCTCAACTACACCCAGCCGGTCGACCACCGGCGCCCGTCCAAGGGCACGTTCCAGCAGCGGATCACCGTGCTGCACAAGGACACGGCCCGCCCGACGGTCTTCTACACCGGCGGCTACAGCGTCTCCACGAACCCCAGTCGCCGCGAGCCGACCCAGATCGTCGACGGCAACCAGGTCTCCATGGAGTACCGCTACTTCACCCCGTCCCGTCCCGAGCCCGCCGACTGGTCCAAGCTGGACATCTGGCAGGCCGCCAGCGACCAGCACCGCATCTTCAAGGCACTGAAGCCGGTCTACTCCGAGAACTGGATCTCCACCGGCGGCTCCAAGGGCGGCATGACCGCCACCTACTACGAGCGCTTCTACCCGCGCGACATGGACGGCGTCGTCGCCTACGTCGCCCCCAACGACGTGGTGAACCGCGAGGACTCCGCCTACGACCGCTTCTTCGCCCGCGTCGGCACCGAGGAGTGCCGCGACCGGCTGAACGGCGTGCAGCGCGAGGCACTGGTACGCCGGGCGCCGCTCAAGGAGAAGTACCGGGCGTACGCGGCCGAGAACGGCTACACCTTCGACACCATCGGCGGCCTGGACCGCGCCTACGAGGCCGTCGTCCTCGACTACGTCTGGGGCTTCTGGCAGTACAGCACCGTGAAGGACTGCGCCGGCATCCCGGCCGACGCCGAGAACGCCACCGACGAGGCGCTCTGGGAGTCGGTGAACACCATCTCCGGCTTCTCCTTCTACACGGACCAGGGCCTCGCCCCCTACACGCCGTACTACTACCAGGCGGGCACCCAGCTCGGCGCGCCGACGATCCACTTCCCGCACATCGAGAAGAAGTACGTCCGCTACGGCTACCAGCCGCCGCGCAACTTCGTGCCCCGTTCGATCGACATGAGGTTCGAGCCGTGGGCGATGCGGGACGTCGACCGCTGGGTGCGGCACAACGCCGACCAGATGCTGTTCGTGTACGGCGAGAACGACCCGTGGGGTGCCGAGCCCTTCCGCCTCGGGCACGGCGCGCGTGACTCCTACGTCCTCACCGCGCCCGGCATGAACCACGGTGCCAACGTCGCCGGTCTGGTGCCCGAGGAGAAGGCCCTCGCCACGGCCCGCATCCTCGACTGGGCGGGCGTCGCCTCCGCCAAGGTCCAGGAGAACCCGTCGGCGGCCAGGCCGCTGGCGACGTTCGACGCCAAGCTGGACGAGCGGGACGTGCAGCGCGAACCGATGCTGCGCCCGTAGGACGGTGGCTGCGTCCGGCGCCGCTGAGACCCCGAGCCCGTGAGGCTCCGCGGTGGGTCACAGCGGCCGGGCGCAGCCCACCGGCCGTTCGCCGCCGAGACGGACGTAGAGGCCGGTGGAGGCAGGGCAGTCCCCCCGGGACGCGACCGCCTCGACCACCTTGAACTGCGGTTTCCTCTCGCCCTTGCCGTCGCACGCGGTCTCGCGGACCTTGCCGCTCCCGGCGTCGTAGACGCAGTCGCCGACGATGGTGCGCGGGCCGCCCCCGCCGCCCGGATCACCGGGGTGCGGCGGCTGGAGCTTGCGCATGCAGGCGTAGCCCCGCGGCACGGCCCCGTCGCCGTCCTCGTCGGCGGAAGGGCGCTGCTCGCTGATGTGCAGGACGAAGTCGGTGGTGGCGGGGCACGGCGGCCCGTCGTCCGCACGGCCGTCCTCCCGCGCCACGACCCGCGCCGCCGCCCGCTCACTGCCGCACGGCACCTCGGTGAAGCTGACCGTCCCGAACGAGCTGCACTCGTCGATCGCCAGGAACACCGCGCCGTACCCGGACGGCCGGACGGCGGCCGGGGCCGAGCCCGACGCGGCCTCGCCGCCGATCCGGGCGTCCCCGTTCGTGTCCCCGCTCGCGCCGTCGACCTCGCCCGCCGGGCCCGCCGGGCTCTGGCAGCCCGTCAGCAGCACGGCGCACAGCATCGACAGCGCGCACAGCACCCCCGCGGACCATCTCTCACGCATCGCCAACCCCCCGGACCCCTGGTCCAGCGTGCCCCGCCGCGGGCGGGGCACGCCAGACGCGCGGGGTGCATTGCGCACGGGTGACGGGGGCGCCCCCGGCGCGTGGCGTAGGCCGCGCTACGCCCTACGGCCGGTACGACAGCCCGTGCCCGAGGGGGAACAGCACCGCCGCCGGGTCGTCCGCCCGCACCACCGGAACCGGCAGCTTCCCGCGCGGCCGTACCCGCCCGGCGATCACCCGGGCCGCCGCCCGCACCTCGACGTCGGTCCAGGAGTAGGCGGCGAGGTGGGCGGGGACGTCCGGGAGGTGGGCCACGTCGTACGGATTGCGGACCGCGACCGCGACGACCGGCTTCCCGGTCTCCAGCAGCCGCGCGACCAGCGTGCGCTGACTGCTGCGCGCCGTGACGTTGTACGTGGCGACCACCACCGCGTCGACGTCCCCGGCCGCCGCGACCGCCCGGTCGACGACGGCGGCGGACGGGGCGGTGCCCGTGGACAGGGCGGTGGCCGTGAAACCCGACCGCGTCAGCTCGTCCGCGAGGACACCCGTGGGCGGCCCGGTCGTACCCGAGGGGGAGGCGGGGTCGGCGCCCACGACGAGCACCCTCGGGTGCTCCCGCCGGGACAGCGGGAGCAGCTGCCCCTCGTTGACCAGCAGCGTGGTGGTCCGCTCGGCGATCCGGTCGGCCGCGGCCAGGTGACCGCGGGTGCCGACCGTGCGGTCGACGTCCCGCCGGCTGGTGTAGGCGTCCCGGAACAGCCCGAGTTTCGCCTTCAGCCGCAGCACGCGCAGGATCGATTCGTCGAGCCGGGCCTCGGTGAGTTCGCCGTCCCGTACGGCCGTCAGGACCGCGTTCCAGGCGAGGTCCAGGTCCGGCGGGTTGAGCAGCTGGTCGACGCCCGCCTTCAGCGCCAGCACCGGCACCCGGTCGTCGCCGTACTTGGTCCGTACGCCCTGCATGCCGAGGGAGTCGGTGACCACGACCCCGTCGAAGCCCAGTTCCTCGCGCAGTATGCCGGTGAGGATGGGGCGGGAGAGGGTGGCCGGGTCGCCCGAGTCGTCGAGCGCCGGGACCATGAGATGGCCGGTCATGATCGCGTCGATGCCGGCCTCGACCGCCGCGCGGAAGGGCGGAGCGTCCAGCTCCTCCCACTGCGCGCGGCTGTGCGTGATGACCGGAATGCCGGTGTGGCTGTCGGTGGCCGTGTCACCGTGCCCGGGGAAGTGCTTGGCGCACGCGGCGACCCCGGACCGCTGGTACCCCGTCACCTCGGCGGTCACCATCCCCGCCACCGCCTCCGGGTCGGCACCGAAGGACCGCACGCCGATCACGGGGTTGGCCGGGTTGACGTTCACGTCGGCGACGGGGGAGTAGTCCTGCCGGATGCCCATCGCGCGCAGCTCGGCTCCCGCGATCCGGCCGAGGGCGCGGGCGTCGGAACGCGACCCGCCCGCACCGACGGCCATCGCGCCCGGGAAGAGGGTCGCGGGCTCGCCCACCCGGGCCACGATGCCGTACTCCTGGTCGGTGGAGATGAGCACCGGCAGGCCGCGCGGCAGCCCCAGCGACGCCTTCTGGATGCCGTTGGACAGGCCGGCGATCTGGTGCGGGTCGCGGGTGTTGTGCGCCCAGGCGAAGTAGATGATCCCGCCGACCCGGTACTTGGCGACCAGCTCGGCCGCGGTGCGGACGCCGATCTCCTCGAGGTTGGCGTCGATGTCGGCCTGGTCCGGGTCGGTGGCGGAGTGGCCGTAGACCCGCATGACGAAGAGCTGACCGACCTTCTCCTCCAGCGTCATGCGCGAGACGAGGGCGCGGAGCTTGTCGTCGCCGGGCCCGCGGGCGGCGTCGGCGTACGCGGTGCCGCCGCCGGCCGCCAGAGCCGCGGTGACGACCGCGGTGGCGGTGAGGACGGTACGTCTGGAGGGGTGTGCGGTGCTTCCCGGGCCGGCCGTGCTGCTGTGGTGCACGTGCGCTCCTTCCGGAGTGATCCGCTGGGGAATCGCTGGAGAGCTGCTGAAGGAAACTTCCAAGGAGTCACCAATATCCGGGAAGTTTCTGCCAGTCAAGGGAGCGCACAGGAGTCGTCCGAAGCGGTGAAGACCGAGCCGGTGGGGCCGCCGTCGGCGCTAGGGAGGGGGGCGCGCCGACGGCGGCGGGCTGCCGGCCGCGGTACGGATGGAGAGGGTGGTCAGCGATCGCAGCCAGCAGCGAGGCCGACACCGCACCGCGAAGACTCGTCCGGCAGCGTGCGGATTGGACGACCGGGGCCGGGGAGGGGTTCCCGGTCGGGAGGGGATTCTCCAAGTCGGGGCGTACGGGGGCCGTGGGGCTACGGAGACGGCGGGAGCGACGGGGACGACGGAGACGACGGGAGCGGCGGGGGCGGCCGAGGACGCCGCGAACGTCGAGGGACGTCCAGGGGGCGCTTGCCGGACGGCGTGCCGGCCCGCCAGGAATTCGTTGGACGGCGTCCCGCACCGGCGGAAGAATCCGCCCGGTGACGTTCGCACTGGAGGGCCCCGCCCTCGAAGGAGCCCTGGTCCGACTGGAACCGCTGGGCCCGCAGCACGCGGCCGACCTGGCGGTGGCGGCGGAGGAGGACCGCGACAGCTACGCGTACACGTGGGTGCCGAGGGCCGACGAGGTCGGCGCCTACATCGACGCCCAGCTGGCCCGGGCGGCCACGGGACGGCTGGCGCCCTACGCGCAGGTGTCCCTCGCCACCGGGCGGGCGGTCGGCGCCACCGCCTACTGGGAACCCCGCTCCTGGCTGGCGGACGACGCCCTCGACGCGATCGAGGTCGGCTTCACCTGGCTGGCCCGCTCGGCGCAGGGCACGGGCGTGAACGCCGAGGCCAAGTACCTGCTGTTCCGCCACGCCTTCGAGGTCTGGCAGGTGTCCCGGGTCGATCTGAAGACCGACGCCCGCAACAGCCGTTCCCGCGCCGCGATCGAGTCGACGGGCGCCCGCTTCGAGGGCGTCCTGCGCAACTGGTCCCGCTCCTGGGCGCCGGGCGAGGAGGACCGGCTGCGCGACTCCGCGATCTACTCGGTCACGGCGGCGGAGTGGCCGCGGTGCCGGGAGCGGCTGGAACGCCGGGTGCGGTCGGCGGTACCCGCTTCCGCCTCCGCCTCCGCCTCAGCCTCGGCCGCCACGCTCACGCCGCGTCGCTGAGCAGCCGGGCGAGGTGTTCGCGGCCCGCGTCCAGCAACTCCGGCAGCGGGGCGGCCGACTCGTACCACCGCTTCTCGTACTCCCAGCACAGCCAGCCGTCCCAGCCGTGCCGGGAGAGCACGTCCACCACCTCGGTGAGCGGCAGCACACCGGCGCCCAGCGGCAGCGGCGTGGTGTCGTCGGGGGAGGCGATGTCCTTGACCTGGACGTAGCCGAGGTGCGGGGCGAGGGCCAGGTAGCTCTCCGCGGGCTGCTCGCCGCCCAGCCAGGTGTGCATCACGTCCCACAGGGCGCCGACCCGGCGGTGCCCGACCAGGCCGAGGACGCGCATCGCGTCGGCCCCGGTGCGGTGCGAGTCGTGGGTCTCCAGGAGGATGCGCACGCCGAGCTCGGCCGCGTACTCGGCGGCCGTGCCCAGCCGCCGGGCGGCCGTCGCGTCGGCCTCCTCCGGGCTCTGCTCCGTACCGCCGCCGGGGAAGACCCGGACGTACGGGGCGCCCAGGTCGCGGGCCAGGTCGAGCAGGGTGCGGATCTCGGCGATCACGGCGTCGTCGTCGCCCGGCGCGGCGACCCGCGCGTACCCCGCGAGGCCCAGCAGCTCCACGCCCGCCGCCTTGAACGCCTCGGCCACCGCGGACCGTTCACCGCGGGTCAGGCCCGGGTGGACCGGTTCCTCCGGGTGGGCGCGCAACTCGACACCGTGGTAGCCGTGCGCGGTCGCGAGCCCCAGGACGTCGGTCAGGGGCAGGCCGGGGACACCGAGGGTGGAGAACGCCAGCTTCATGCCCACGGAGCGTACCCGCCCCCGACCCGGCCACTCCTCCCACCGGCCGGGTGTCGCAGCCCCAGCACCGACGGACGGGCGCCGCCGCCCAGGCCGCCCAGCCCGTTCGTCCCAGCGTTTGCGGAGGGGCTGGGGTGCAGGGCTGCCCTATCTCCTTCGTCCTGTGCTTGCGGAGGGGCGTGGCCGAGGCCGCGGCCCAGCCCGTTCGTCCCAGCGTTTGCGGAGGGGCTGGGGTGCAGGGCTGCCCTATCTCCTTCGTCCTGTGTTTGCGGAGGGGCGTGGCCGAGACCGACCCAGCCCGTTCGTCCCAGTACCTGCGAAGGCGCGCGGCGCAGGCCGACCAGCCCGTCCGGCGTTTGAGGACGAGGCCGTTCAGGCCGAAGCGGGGGCCTGGGGGCGGCAGCCCCCAGCGAGGCCCACACCGACGCGGGGCGCCCCGACACCCACGGCACCTACCCCCACGGCACCTACCCCCGCGGCCCTCCGGAGGACCCCCGCACCATCAACTCCCCCCGCACCGTGGCGATCCCCCCGGGCGGCGCCTCCTCCCGCCCCATCGCGATGCGGCCGGCCCGCGCCCCCGCCTCCGCGAGCGGCAGCCGCACCGTCGTCAGCGCGGGCACCGCGTCGATGCTGAACGGCAGGTCGTCGAAGCCGGCCACGGACACGTCGTCCGGGATCCGCAGCCCCAGCTCGCGCAGCGCCGCGCACGCGCCCAGCGCGACGGAGTCGTTCGCGGCGACGACGGCCGTCAGCTCCGGGTCCCTGCGCAGGAGTTCCAGCGTGGCCTCGTAGCCGGACTGCCGGTCGTAGCGGCCGTGGAGCGTCCAGCGGGGGTCCTCCTCGATGCCGTGCGCGGCCAGCGCGGCGCGGTGCCCCTCCAGCCGGTGCCGGGTCGTGGTGCGCTCCTCGGGGCCCGCGATGTAGCCGAGCCGCCGGTGCCCGAGCCCGATGAGGTGCTCGGTCAGTTCCCGGCCGCCCCCGCGGTTGTCGAAGGTCAGCGCGATGGCCCCCGTGCCGGGAGCCGGCGGCCGCCCGCACAGCACCACCCGCGTGCCGGCCTCCGCCAGCCTGCGCAGCTTCGCCGCCACGGCCGCCTGGTGCGCCGCGTCCTCCATCGCACCGCCGGTCAGTACGACGGCCGCCGCCCGCTGCCGCTGCAGCAGCGTGAGGTAGGTCAGTTCGCGCTCCGGGGCGCCGCCGGTGTTGCAGACCACGGCGAGTCTCTCGCCGCCCGCTCTGCCGCCCGGCCCGCCGATCTCGGACTGGACCGCGCCGGCCATGATGCCGAAGAAGGGGTCGGCGATGTCGTTGACCAGGATTCCCACCAGGTCGGACGTCGCCGCCGCGAGCGCGCTCGCGGGCCCGTTGAGGACGTAGTCCAGGTCGTCGACCGCCTTCAGCACCCGCGCCCGGGTGGAGGCGGCCACGGGATAGTTCCCGTTCAGCACGCGCGACACCGTCGCGGGGGAGACCTGGGCGCGGGCCGCCACGTCCGCCAGTGTCACCGTCATGTCCTCGTCCTCCGCATCGCGCGTGTCCCGAACGCCCGTCTCGGCCGTTCAAGCGCCGTCCAAGTGCCGTTTCAGCCGTCTCGGCCGTCCAAGTGCCATCTCGGCCGTCGCAGCCGTCCAGGTCCGTCTCAGCCGTCCAGGTGACCTTACGGGCACCGCCCCGCCCCCGTTCGCCCCCTCGAACAACTCGCCCGAGACACGGTCTTGTCCGGACCACCGTCCACAGGCTAGCTTCCTCATACATAGAAAGCGCTTGCTGTACTGCGTTGCCGTACCGCTCGCCGCATCGCCGGCCGTATCGATCGCTCTCGCTCGCTGTACGGCTCGTACGAAGGGAATGACGTGACACGCAAGACGGTGCGTATCGCCATGAACGGTGTGACCGGGCGCATGGGCTACCGCCAGCACCTCGTCCGCTCCATCCTGGCCCTCCGTGAACAGGGCGGTCTCGACCTCGGCGACGGCACCGTGCTGTGGCCGGAGCCGATCCTGGTCGGCCGCCGCGAGCACGCGCTGCGGGCGCTGGCCGAGCGGCACGGTCTGGAGCACGTCTCGACGGACGTGGACGCGGTCCTCGCCGACGACAGCGTCGACATCTACTTCGACGCCCAGGTGACCTCGGCCCGCGAGGAGGCGATCAGGAAGGCGATCGCAGCGGGCAAGCACATCTACACCGAGAAGCCCACCGCCACCGGCCTGGACGGCGCCCTGGAACTCGCCCGCCTGGCCAACGACGCCGGCATCAAGCACGGCGTCGTCCAGGACAAGCTCTTCCTCCCCGGCCTGCTCAAGCTCAAGCGCCTCATAGACGGCGGCTTCTTCGGCCGCATCCTGTCCGTGCGCGGCGAGTTCGGCTACTGGGTCTTCGAGGGCGACTGGCAGGACGCCCAGCGCCCCTCCTGGAACTACCGCGCGGAGGACGGCGGCGGCATCGTCGTCGACATGTTCCCGCACTGGGAGTACGTCCTGCACGAGCTGTTCGGCCGGGTGAAGTCCGTCCAGGCCCTCACCGCCACCCACATCCCGCAGCGCTGGGACGAGAACGGCAAGCCGTACGACGCCACCGCCGACGACGCCGCCTACGGCGTCTTCGAGCTCGACGGCGGTGCGATCGCCCAGATCAACTCCTCCTGGGCGGTCCGCGTCAACCGGGACGAGCTCGTCGAGTTCCAGGTCGACGGCACCGAGGGCTCCGCGGTGGCCGGCCTGCGCAACTGCCGGGTCCAGCACCGCTCCGCCACCCCCAAGCCGGTCTGGAACCCGGACATCCCCGCCACCGAGGTCTTCCGCGACCAGTGGCAGGAGGTCCCGGACAACGGCGACTTCGACAACGGCTTCAAGGCCCAGTGGGAGCTGTTCCTGCGCCACGTCTACGCCGACGCCCCCTACCACTGGGACCTGCTGGCCGGCGCCCGCGGCGTCCAGCTCGCCGAGCTGGGCCTGAAGTCGTCGGCCGAGGGCCGCCGCCTCGACGTCCCGGAGGTCTCGCTGTGACCCTGCACCTGCCGGACGCGAACGGCACCACGCGCGCCTACGAGCCCCGCGCCGAACCCCTCATCGTCACCCCAGAAAGCGCTTTCACGTCCCGTACGGTGTTCTCGGCGGCGCACGTCGTCGCCGACCCGTACGCGGACACCACGCCCGACGGCCCCGCCGCCGTCGACTGGGACGCCACCCTCGCCTTCCGCCGCCACCTGTGGTCCCACGGACTCGGCGTCGCCGAGGCGATGGACACCGCCCAGCGCGGCATGGGCCTGGACTGGGCCGGCGCGGCCGAGCTCATCCGCCGGTCCGCCGCCGAGGCGAAGACGTGCGGCGGCCGCATCGCCTGCGGCGTCGGCACCGACCAGCTCACCGCCGGCACGCTCGCCGAGGTCCGGGCGGCCTACGAGGAACAGCTCGCCGTCGTCGAGGAGTCGGGCGCCCAGGCCATCCTGATGGCCTCCCGCGCGCTGGCCGCGACGGCGCAGGGCCCGGACGACTACCTGGAGGTCTACGGCCACCTCCTGCGCCAGGCCGCCGAACCGGTCGTCCTGCACTGGCTCGGCCCGATGTTCGACCCCGCCCTGGAGGGCTACTGGGGGTCGGCGGACCTCGACGCGGCGACCGACACCTTCCTGGAGGTCATCGCCGCCCACCCCGACAAGGTCGACGGCATCAAGGTCTCCCTCCTCGACGCCCAGCGCGAGATCGACCTGCGCCGCCGCCTCCCGCAGGGCGTGCGCTGCTACACCGGCGACGACTTCAACTACCCCGAGCTGATCGCCGGCGACGAGCAGGGCTTCAGCCACGCCCTGCTCGGCATCTTCGACCCGCTGGGCCCGCTGGCGGCCGAGGCGGTCCGCGTCCTGGACACGGGGAACACGGAGGGCTTCCGCGCCCTCCTCGACCCCACCGTCGAACTCTCCCGGCACCTCTTCCAGGCCCCCACCCGCTTCTACAAGACGGGCGTGGTGTTCCTGGCCTGGCTGGCCGGCCACCAGAGCCACTTCACGATGGTCGGCGGCCTCCAGTCGGCCCGCTCCCTGCCGCACCTCGCCCGCGCCTACGAACTCGCCGACGGCCTAGGCCTGTTCCCGGACCCGAAGCTGGCCCAGGAGCGCATGCGGACCCTGCTGAACCTGTACGGAGTGGACCAGTGAGCGACACGGCACCCGACCTGACCCGTTTCAGCATCAACCAGATGACGGTCAAGCAGCTGACGCTGCCCGAACTGACCGACGCCTGCCGCGAACTGGGCGTCGGCAACGTCGGCCTGTGGCGCGAACCCGTCCAGGCGTACGGCGTCGAGGCGGCGGCGAAACTGGTCCGCGACGCGGGCCTGACCGTCACCACCCTGTGCCGCGGCGGCTTCCTCACGGCGACGGACGCGGACGAACGCGCGAAGGCCCTGGCCGACAACCGCCGCGCCGTCGACGAGGCCGCCACCCTCGGCACCGACACCCTGGTCCTCGTCTCGGGCGGCCTCCCGGCGGGCAGCAAGGACCTGGGCGCGGCCCGCGAACGCATCGCGGACGCGCTCGCGGAACTGGCCCCCTACGCCGAGGAGCACGGCGTCCGCCTCGCCATCGAGCCGCTCCACCCCATGTACGCCTCCGACCGCTGCGTGGTCTCCACCCTCACCCAGGCCCTGGACATCGCCGAACGCTTCCCGGCCCACCAGGTCGGCGTCACCGTCGACACGTACCACGTCTGGTGGGACGACCGGGCACCGGAACAGATCGCGCGGGCGGGCGCGACGGGCCGCATCCACACCTTCCAGCTCGCCGACTGGACCACCCCCCTGCCCGAGGGCGTCCTCAACGGCCGCGGCCAGATCGGCGACGGCGCGATCGACATGCGGGAGTGGAAGGCGTACGTGGAGGCGGCCGGCTACACCGGCGCGATCGAGGTCGAGCTGTTCAACGAGGGGCTGTGGGCACGGGACGGACGGGAGGTACTCGCCGAGACGGCGGCACGGTTCGCCGCCCACGCGGGGGACGCGGTCGGCGCGGGTGACGCGGGCACGGAGAAATAAATCCCGGCGACCCGTGCAACCGTTTCGACGCCCGGCGGGTCGTACTCGGCATCAGAACCCCTGTGGGGGACCCGGGGGGGAATCACGGGGTTCTGAACGGGGTGGGGAAACCCGAGGGGACCCGGTCGACCGGGTCCCCTCGAAGCTCTTCGGCACGCGCCGGCCGGTCCTCAGAAGAAGACCCCGCAGCGCAGCAGTACGTTCGCGTACGGCCGGGCCTCCCCGGTCCGCACCACCAGCCGCGCGCCCGCGGAGAGTTCCTTGAGCCGCTCGTGCGGGACGAGCCCGAGGGCGGGGAAGTGCCGGTCGAGCAGCGCGGCGGCCTCCTCGTTGGCCTCCCGCACCTCCGTCGCCGCGGTGGCGCCCTCGATCACCAGCTCGGCCAGCAGGCCGTCCAGGACCTCGGCGAAGGACGGCACCCCGGCGCGAAAGGCCAGGTCGACGACGCGCGGGCCGTCGGGGATGGGCATGCCCGCGTCGCACACCAGGACCCCGTCGCCGTGGCCGAGTCCGGCCAGGGCCCCGGCGAGGTGGCGGTTGAGTATCCCGGCCTTCTTCACAGCGCCTCCGCCTGGGCCGCCGTCGGGTACGAAGCCTGCGCCCCCGCCTTGGTGACGGCCGCCGCGCCGACCCGCGCCGCGTACGCCGCCGCCTCGGTGAGCGACTCGCCCGTGCCGAGCCGCCAGGCCAGCGCCGCGGTGAACGCGTCGCCCGCGCCCGTCGTGTCCACGGCGTCCACCTTCACGGAGGGGACGCGGGAGACACCCTCGGACGAGGACGCCACCAGCGCGCCCTCGGCGCCCAGGGTCACCACCACCGAGCGCGGCCCCTTGGCCAGCAGGATGCGGGCCCAGTCCTCGGGGCGTTCGCTCACGCAGGAGTCGCCGAGGATGACCTTCGCCTCGTGCTCGTTGACGATCAGCGGGTCGCAGGCTGCCAGCACCTCCGGCGGGAGCGGGCGCGGCGGTGACGGGTTCAGCACGAACCGGCTGTCCGGTGCCAGGCTCCGGACCACCTCCACGACCGTCTCCAGCGGGATCTCCAACTGCGTGGAGACCACGCGGGAGGCGTGGAAGAGGCTCGCGGCGGCGCGGACGTCCCCCGGTGCCAGCCGGCCGTTCGCGCCCGGCGAGACGACGATGCTGTTGTCGCCGGACGGGTCGACGGTGATCAGCGCGACGCCGGTCGGCGCCCCGCCCACCAGCACGCCGACCGTGTCGACACCGGCCGCCCGCTGCGAGTCCAGCAGCAGCCGGCCGTAGTCGTCGTCGCCGACCCGGGCCAGCAGCGCCGTACGGGCGCCGAGGCGGGCGGCGGCGACCGCCTGGTTCGCGCCCTTGCCGCCCGGGTGGACGGCCAGGTCGGTGCCGAGCACCGTCTCGCCGGCACCCGGCCGCCGCTCGACGCCGATCACGAGGTCGGCGTTGGCCGACCCCACGACCAGGAGGTCGTAGTCGTACATGAATCGCTCCCCGATCCGCATGAATCCGAGTACCGCATGAATCCGAGTGAGGAGGGCGGGCGTACGGCCGACGCGACCGCCCGCCCGTACGCCCCCCGACCCGCGCCCTGGTGCTGCGTGTCAGCCCTCGAAGCCGGCCACGTTCTCCTTGGTGACCACCTTCACCGGCACCTTCACCATTGTGTCCACCTTCTCGCCGTCGGCCGCGCGCAGCGCGTTCTGCACGGCGATCCTGCCCAGTTCCTTCGGCTGCTGCGCGACGGACGCGAACAACGTGCCCTCCCGCACCGCCTTCAGTCCGTCCGGGGTGCCGTCGAAGCCGACGACCTGGACCGACTTGCCGGCCTTGGAGCCCAGTGCCTTGATCGCGCCGAGCGCCATCTCGTCGTTCTCCGCGAAGACGCCGTCGATGTCGGGGTGTGCCTGGAGCAGGTTGGTCATCACGTCCAGGCCCTTGGTGCGGTCGAAGTCCGCGGGCTGCTTGGCGACGACCTTGATGCCCGGGTACTCCTTCAGGCCGGCCGCGAAGCCCGCCCCGCGCTCCCGGCTGGCGGACGTGCCGGCCTGGCCCTGGAGGATGACGATGGTGCCCTCGCCGCCCAGCTTCTCGGCGAGTGCCTTGGCGCCCAGCTCACCGCCCTCGACGTTGTCGGAGGCGACCAGCGCGGCCGCCTTCGCGTCGTTGACGCCGCGGTCCACGGCGATGACGGGGATGTCGTCCTTGTTCGCGCCGCGCACCGCGGGACCGGCCGCGTCGGAGTCCACCGGGTTGACGATGATCGAGGACAGGCCCTCGCTGGTGAAGTTCTGCAACTGGTTGGCCTGCTGGGAGGCGTCGTTCTGCGCGTCGGTGACCGTCAGGTCCACGCCCGCCTTCTTCGCCTGCTCCTCGGCGCCGTCCCTGATCTGCACGAAGAACGGGTTGTTGAGCGTGGACAGCGACAGGCCGACCTTGCGCGTCTTCCCGTCCGAGGAGCCGTTGTGCAGCAGCGAGGTCGCGCCGACGACGGCCACCGCGACGACGGCCGCGATCAGGTACGTCAGTGCCTGCTTGCCCTTGCCGCCCCCGCCGGCCCCGGCCGCCGGAGCGGTCGCCCCCGCCTTGCGGCGCAGCGTGTCCAGCAGCACCGCGAGCGCGATGACGACACCGATGACGACCTGCTGCCAGAACGCGGAGACGGACAGCAGGTTGAGGCCGTTGCGCAGCACCGCGAGGATCAGCGCGCCGATCAGCGTGCCCGACGCCTTGCCGGTGCCGCCCGCGAGCGAGGCGCCGCCGATGACGACGGCGGCGATGGCGTCCAGTTCGTAGCCCTGCGCGGCCTGCGGCTGTGCGGAGGAGAGCCGGGAGGCGAGCACGATGCCCGCGGCGGCGGCGAACAGTCCGGAGAAGGCGTAGATGGCGAGCTTCTGCCGCTTCACGCGCAGGCCGGACAGGCGCGCGGCCTCCTCGTTGCCGCCGATGGCGTACATGGAGCGGCCGATGTAGGTCCGGCCGAGGACGAAGGCCGTGATCAGCCCCATCACGATCATCACGAGCACCGGTACCGGCAGCCACCCGCCGAGGGTGTCGCCCAGGTGCGAGACGGAGTCCGGGAAGGCGATCGGCGAGCCCTGCGAGATGACCAGCGACAGACCGCGCCCGACCGACAGCATGGCGAGCGTCGCGATGAACGGCGGCAGCTTCCCGTACGAGATGAGGAAGCCGTTCACCAGGCCGCACGCGATGCCCGTCGCGACGGACAGCAGCACCGCGAGCACGACGGGCATCCCGGCCTCGGTCGCGCTCCAGGCCAGTACGGTCGCCGACAGCGCGGCGACCGAGCCGACCGACAGGTCGATGCCCGCGGAGACGATGACGAAGGTGACGCCGAAGGCGAGGATCGCCGTGACGGCGGCTTGGACGCCGACGTTCAGCAGGTTGTCGGCGGTCAGGAAGTCCCCGGACAGCGCCGACATGGCGATGACGAGGACGATCAGCGCGGTCAGCGCGCCGTTGTCGAGCAACAGGCGGCGCAGGCCGCCCGTGGCGCCCTGCGCGCCCGGCTTGCTCTTGAGCGTGTCAGTGGCCACGGGAGGCCTCCGTTCCGTCGCTGTGGGGGGTGTCGCTGCGCGACGTGTTGCTGTCGGGGGTGTCGGTGTCGGGGGTGTCACCGTGAGGGGTGTCGCCGTGGGGCGTGCTGACGGCGAGGGCCATCACGGCGTCCTGGGTCGCCCGGTCGGCGGGGAGTTCGCCCGCGATCCGGCCCTGCGCCATCACCAGCACCCGGTCGCTCATGCCGAGCACCTCGGGCAGGTCGCTGGAGATCATCAGGACGGCGGCGCCGGCCGCGGTGAGTTCGTTGATCAGCTGGTAGATCTCGACCTTGGCGCCGACGTCGATGCCGCGCGTCGGCTCGTCGAGGATCAGCACCTTGGTGTCGGCCAGCAGCCACTTGCCGATGACGACCTTCTGCTGGTTGCCGCCGGAGAGCGTGCGCACGTGCTGACCGAGACCGGCCATCCGCACGCCGAGCTGCCCGGCGATCCGTTCCGCCGACTCGTGCTGCCCCTTGAGGTCGACGAGTCCCGCGCGGGAGGTGGAGCGCAGGGTGACGAGACCGAGGTTCTCCTCGACGGAGGCGTCGAGGACGAGCCCCTGCCCCTTGCGGTCCTCGGGGACGAGCCCGATACCGGCCGCCATGGCGGCGTTCACGTCGTGGCGGCGGAGCCGGTCGCCCGCGACGTGCACGGTCCCGGCGTCGTAGGGGTCGGCGCCGAACACGGCACGGACGACCTCCGTCCGCCCGGCGCCGACGAGGCCCGCGATGCCGACGACCTCACCGGCGCGCACCTCGAAACAGACGTCGTGGAAGACGCCGTCGCGGGTCAGCCCCTCGACCTTGAGCAGTGCCTCGCCGGTGTCGGCGCGTTCGCGCGGGTACTGCTGCTCGATCGACCGGCCGACCATGAGCCGTACGAGCTCGTCCTCGGGCGTGGAGGCGGGCACCTGCCCGACGCTCCGTCCGTCCCGGATGACGGTGACCCGGTCGCCGAGGGCGGCGATCTCCTCCAGGTGGTGGGTGATGAAGACGATGCCGACACCGTCCTCGCGCAGCTTCCGCACGATGGCGAACAGCTTCTCGACCTCCTCGGAGGTCAGTACGGCGGTCGGCTCGTCCATGATGAGCACGCGCGCGTCCAGGCTGAGCGCCTTGGCGATCTCCACCATCTGGAGCCGGGCGATGCCGAGTTCACGCACCCGGGCCCGCGGGGACACGTTCACGCCGACCCGCTTCAGCAGCACCTCGGCGTCCGCGTTCATCTTCTTCCGGTCGATCATCCCCAGGCGGCGCGGCTGGCGCCCCAGGAAGATGTTCTCGGCGACCGTCAGATCGGGGACGAGGTTGAACTCCTGGTAGATGGTGGCGATCCCGAGGCGCTCGGAGTCCTGCGCACCGTGGATGCGCACCTCCTCGCCACCGGCCAGGATCCGCCCGGCGTCGGGCGTGTAGGCGCCGGAGAGCATCTTGATGAGGGTGCTCTTGCCCGCGCCGTTCTCACCGAGGAGCACGTGCACCTCGCCCCGGCGCAGGTCGAAGTCGACGCTGTCGAGCGCGACCACACCGGGGAAGGTCTTGCGGATGCCCTCGATGCGCAGCAACTCGTCCGGACTGCGGCTGCTCACGGCGTACTCCTTCGTACGGGGGAGGGGGACAGTGGGGGACCGCTCTGCTCGCCGCACGAGCGGCGGACGACGAGCCGGGCCGGCAGGGTGACGGACTCGCCCGTCCGGCCCTCGATGCGGTCGACCAGCGCGCGCACGGCGGCCCGCCCGAGGTCGCCGGTGGGCTGGGCGATCGCGGTGACGGGCGGATCGGTGTGCACGAACCAGCGGATGTCGTCGAACGCGGCGAGCGCGATGTCCTCGGGGACCCGCAGCCCGCGCGCCCGTACGGCGTCCAGCGCGCCGAGCGCCATCAGGTTGTCGGCGGCGAAGACGACCTCGGGCGGCTCGGGCAGGTCGAGGAAGCCCTCGGTGACCCGGCGCCCGCTGTCGGCCTGGAAGTCGCCCTGGCCGATGTAGGCGTCGGGCAGGGGGAGCCCGTACGCGCCGAGCGCCTCGCGGAAGGCGTCGACGCGCTCGCGTCCGGTCGTGGTGGCGGCCGGCCCGGCGATGATCGCGAGGCGGCGGTGCCCGAGCCCGTGCAGGTGGGCCACGAGGTCCCGTACGGCGGCCCGCCCGTCCGACCGCACGACGGGCACGTCGACGCCGGGGATCCAGCGGTCGACGAACACCATCGGCGTCCCGGCCCGCGCGGCCGCCAGCATGCCGGGCGAGCCGCCGTCGGTGGGGGAGACGAGCAGCCCGTCGATACGCCGGTCCAGCAGCGTCGTGACGTGGTGGTCCTGGAGGTCGGGCCGCTCGTCGGCGTTGCCGATGATGACGCTGTAGCCGAGCGCGCGGGCCTCCTCCTCGACGGAACGGGCCAGCTCGGTGAAGTACGGGTTCATGACGTCGCTGATGACCAGGCCGAGGGTGCGGGTCTGGTCCGTGCGCAGTGACCGGGCGACGGCGTTCGGGCGGTAGCCCAGCGTCTCGACGGCGGCCAGCACACGGGTGCGCGCGCTCGGGCTGACGGACGGATGGCCGTTGAGGACGCGCGAGACCGTCGCGACGGACACGCCCGCCTCGGCGGCGACGTCCTTGATGCCGATGCTCGCCATCGCCGTTCCACCTCCTTGTGGAATCGATTACACGGAGGATTGGAAACGATTACACGGCTGGATGGCAAGAGGGTGCGGGTGTGCCGAAACCCAATCGTGACCCGGCGGGCGTCGCGCGTCCGCCGCCGGACATGTGGCGGCCCGGCCCCGGGTCGGAGGACCCCGGGCCGGGCCGGACGCGACGGCCGGCCGGCTCAGTCGGCGAGCGCGGCGGTGAACATGCCCGCCTCGTAGGAGCCGCCCCGCTGATGCGTGATCACGGCGAGCCGGTTGGCCGCGTTGATCAGCGCCACCAGGGAGACCAGCGCGGCGGTCTGGTCGTCGTCGTAGTGCTTGCGCACCTGGGCCCAGGTCTCGTCGGACACGCCCCGGTGGGCGTCGGCGAGCCGGGTGCCCTCCTCTGCGAGTGCCAGCGCGGCCCGCTCGGCCTCGGTGAACACGGTGGACTCGCGCCAGGCGGCGACCAGGTGGAGCCGGACCGCGCTCTCCCCGGCGGCCGCGGCCTCCTTGACGTGCATGTCGATGCAGTGGCCGCAGCCGTTGATCTGGCTGGCCCGCAGCGACACCAGCTCCTGCGTGGACTTCGGCAGCGGCGACTCGTGGACCAGCATGCCTGCGCCCGCGAACCGCTTGGCGAACCTGCTGCCGAACTCGTTCTCGAACAGGTTGAATCGGGCTTCCATGACCTCGTCCTCACTCTCGGTGCCTCACTGACGAACACAAGACGCCGGCGGCCCGAACCCTGTGACGGGGCGCCGGTGTGACGTGAGCCACCGCCGGCGGGTGTCACAGAGCGGCGGCGACCGGCGTCCTGTGCGCATGACACCGTCGGAGGCGAAGATGCGGGAGCAGCTGGTGACGAGCGGGAACAGCGGACGCGAGCCGGACGGCACGACCGGGCGGCCCGTCGGCGGTAGCGACAGTGGCAGCGACGCCGGCAGCGACGGTGTCGGCGACGTAGGCAGCGACGGTGGCGGCGGCAGGGACGGCAGCGGCGGCGGACGCACGGACCCGGCCACCGAGGCCTTCGTCGCCCACCGCAACCTGCTCTTCACCGTCGCCTACGAGATGCTCGGCTCGGCCGCCGACGCCGAGGACGTCCTCCAGGAGGCCTGGCTGCGCTGGGCGGGAGTCGATCTCGGCACGGTGCGCGACCGGCGCGCGTACCTGGTCCGCATCACCACCCGGCAGGCACTGAGCCGGCTGCGTACGCTCGGCCGCCGCAAGGAGTCCTACGTCGGCTCCTGGCTGCCCGAGCCGCTGCTCACCGCGCCGGACGTGGCCGAGGACGTCGAACTGGCCGACAGCGTCTCCATGGCGATGATGCTGGTCCTGGAGACGCTCACGCCGACCGAGCGCGCGGTGTTCGTACTGCGCGAGGTGTTCGACCTCGGCTACGACGAGATCGCCGAGGCCGTCGGCAAGAGCCCGGCCGCGGTCCGCCAGACCGCGCACCGGGCACGCGCGCACGTCGCGGCGCGCCGCCCGCGCGGGGTCGTCTCCCCCGCCGAGAGCCGGGACGCGCTCGCCGCGTTCCAGCGGGCGGTCGAGACGGGCGACCTGCAGGGCCTGCTCGACATCCTCGCGCCGGACGTCGTCCTGCTGGGCGACGGCGGCGGCATCAAGCAGGCCGTCCTGCGGCCCGTCACGGGGGCCGGCAAGGTGGCCCGCTTCATGGTCGGGGGGATGCTCAGGCAGGCCGCCAGGCTGTCGCTGGAACCGGCCCAGGTCAACGGCTACCCGGCCCTGGTCGTCCACCTCGACGGCGAACTCGACACCGTGCTGGCGCTGCGCTTCGACGACGGCCGCGTCACCGGGCTCTACGCGGTGCGCAACCCGGAGAAGCTGTCGCACATGCGCCGGGAGACGGCCCTGCGCCGCTGACCGCGTGGCCGGCGGGCGCCCGGCCCGGCGGTCGCCCGGTTGGGCGGTCGCCCGGCTAGGCGGTCGCCCGGCTAGGCCGGGTCCGGAAGCGTGTCGCCCGTCTCCAGCAGCGTCTTGAGGCTGGAGAGGAGGGCCGGCCAGCCGTGCTGGACCATCTCGCGCGCCGTGCTGCCGGGCTGGAACCCGTCGTGGACGACGGTCAGTTTCACCGTCCCGCCGAGGTCCTCGATCTCGAACGTCACCTTCGACCGCTGCTCGGCGGCCAGCCTGGCGAGCGTCTCGTCGTCGATGCCGTTGGCCTTCGCCCACTCGGGCGTGAAGGTGTGCCAGGTGTAGGACAGGCGCCGGTACGGGTCGGACTCGAGCACGGCCTGTCCGGGGCCGGCGGTCTCCGCACCCCCCTGCCGCCAGACCATGGGCGACCCCGCCTTCCAGTCGGTGGCGAACTCCAGGCCCCAGTAGCGGCTGGTGAAGGCCGGGTCGGTCAGGCCCTGCCACAGCTTCTCCGGCGTGGTCCTGATGTAGGTCGTGTACACGAACGCGTTGCTGTCCATGGTGGTGTCCTCCAGCGCGTGCTTGAGATCGGCGAGTGCGCGCACCCGCTCGTGGTCGTAGCGGCTGATCCAGCGTTCGGCGATGGCGTTGACCGGTTCGGCGTTGAGGTAGTGCAGCTTCTCCCGGCCCCGCCGGACGGTGGTGACCAGGTTGGCCGCCTCCAGCAGCGCCAGATGTTTGCTGACCGACTGCCGGGCCATGTCCAGCCCGGAGCACAGCTCGCGCAGGCTCTGCCCGTTGCGCGCGTTCAGGCTGTCCAGCAGCCGCCGTCGGCTGCTGTCGGCCAGCGCCTTGAAGACCTCGTCCATTTCCGCCATCTCAGCCCCTCCGACATGCAGCCCATTGGCTGCCTATTACGTTAGGCAGCCAATGGGGTGCATGTCAAACGGGTCGAACGGGGCGTCGATATTCGCTACCGCGGCGGCCTGCGTGGGCGGAGACTCGTCCCATGGCGGACATGGCATCGTTCCGGGACGCGGTCACGGCGTGGGCGGCCGGTGGCCCCGGCGGACCCGCGCACGAACTGGCCGGGCGCCTGACCGTCCGGACGGCGGTGCTGCTCGAAGGGCCGAGCGACGCGGCGGCGGTCGACGCGCTGGCCGCCCACCACGGCCGGGACCTGGCGGCGGAGGGGATCTGCGTCCTCCCGATGGGCGGCGCGATGAGCGTCGGCCGCTTCGCCGCTCTCCTCGGACCGTCCGGCCTGGACCTCCGCCTGACGGGCCTGTGCGACGAGCGGGAGCGCGGCTACTACGTCCGCGCCCTGGACCGGGCGAACGCGGCCCGGCGCGACCTGTTCGTCTGCACGGCCGACCTGGAGGACGAGCTCATCCGCGCGCTGGGCGTGCCACGGGTGACGGCGCTCATCGAGGCGGAGGGTGACCTGCGCCCCCTCCAGACCTTCCTCCGCCAGCCCGCCCAGCAGGGCCGCCCCGCACCGCAGCAGCTGCGCCGTTTCTTCGGCACGAAGAAGGGCCGCAAGATCCACTACGGCCGCGTCCTCATCGAGGCCCTGGACCCGGCCCGCACGCCCGACCCGCTGGCGGGACTGTTCGCCGTGCTCTGACCGTTCGCCGTGCTCTGACCGTTCGCGGCGCTCCGGCCGTTCGCCTCTCCGGTCGCGGGCCGCACGCCGTTGTCAGTGGCGGCTGACAGGATGACGATCATGAGCCGGATCATCTCGTACAGCACGGCCGACAAGGCCGACGTCCTCGCTTTCCTGGGCGCCGCCGACGAACTGACGCACGATCAGCAGCGTCGTCTCGGCATCATGCGTGAGAAGGCGCGGGAGCGCCAACGCGACCTGGACCACCAGGGCATCGACCTGGGCCTGTCCATACCCGACGCGCTCGAGCACCTGGTGGCCGGCCACGCGAGTTCGAAAGCCGAGTACGCGGCGGGCGCCTACTACCACGCCCTCCAGCACATCATCGACCGGAACGCCTCCGACCCCGCCGAGCTGGGTGTGTACTCCAAGCCGTCCACCTTCTTCGGGCTGGTCGACGAGGAGCTGCGCCGGCTGGGCGTGAGTGCCGATCTCCTGCTGCACGACCACCTCTTCTCCGGGCCGCCGGAAGAGATCCCCTTCTCCATCCCGTACCCCGTGGACGGGCCGCACATCGGCATGTTCCCGCTGGCCAAGGCGAAGCCGGCGGCGGACGCCTACCGCGCGGTCCTGGACCGGATGGACGAAAGCCTCCGGTACGACGTCCGGGAGGTGATCGAGAAGCTCGAGTTCGAGCACGAGGAGTGGGAGTACTCCACGAAGAACATCGACTGGTACACCCAGGACACGATCTTCTTCTCCATAACGGGCTGACCACCGGCGGCAGCCGCGGGCGCTCGGGGCGCCCGGTCCGCTCCCTCCGTCCCAGCCGTGAACGATTTGCTTGCGTTGTTCGCGGCCCGCTCATGTGAGCGGGTGGTGGACGGATGGCTGTGAACGTCCTCGCGCTGATGGGGTGTGCGCGGGTGGGGTCAGGCGGCGGTCAGCTCGCACCACACGTACTTGCCCCGGTTGCCGTGCCGGGCCAGTGGATGCCAGCCCCACACGTCGGCGCACGCCCGGACCAGGGCCAGCCCGCGCCCCTCCTCCAGCTCCTCCACCCGTCCGAACGGCCTCGGCGGCTCCGGCGGCTCGGGGTCCGCGTCCCACGCCCCGATCCGCAACGTGCCCGGCGGCGACCAGCACACACGCAGGGCGGCGGGCCCCTTCGTGTGCTGTACGGCGTTGGACACCAGCTCCGTCGCCAGCAGTTCGGCGACATCGACGAGGCGGATCAGGCCGTGCATGGTGAGGATCAGGCGGAGGGTGCGGCGACTTACGGTGACGGCGCGCAGGTCGTTGGGGATGTAGAGGGAGTACTCCCAGGATTCGTTTTCGGGCATGCGAGGCTCCAATTCAGGGCGGGAGTTGAATGCGGGCCCGGTGTCTCTGCCGCGCCCGTCATGGCAGGACGGGGCGGTGCACTTCCGGTCGCCCGGTGCCGCAGCGTGTGCGTCGCGTCACCGAAAGTAGATCTAAATATAGGGACGCGGCAAGTCGATCGCGTAATCTGACGCCGAACGGGTCGCATCAACAGAGGCGCGGGAGGGGCCAGTCGATGGTGAAGAGGCGCGAACCGACGGCACGCCAGCTGCGGCTGGCCACTGAACTGCGCAGACTCCGTGAGGCTGCGGGTCTCAACTCCCGTCAGGCGGCCGCGCTGCTCGGTGTGGCTCCCGCCCAGATCACCCATATCGAGTCAGCGCTCGCGGGGGTGAGCGAGCAGCGGACTCGCCGCCTCGCCTCTCACTACGCCTGTACCGACGAGGAGTTCATCGACGCTCTCGTGGCGATGGCCAACGACCGGACCCACGGTTGGTGGGAGGAGTATCGGGGCCGTCTGCCCACGTCGTTCCTGGACCTGTCCGAGCTGGAGCACCACGCTCGGTTCATCCGCCACGTGGCGATCCTGTACGTGCCGGGCCTGCTCCAGACCGAGGATTACTCGCGTGCCGTCTTCTCCGCCCGGTTGCCTGAACTGACGGCCGAGGAGACGGAGTTGCGCATCCAGCACCGCAAGGCGCGGCAGAAGCTCACCGTCCCCTACGAAACGGTGCTCCACGAGGCGGCACTCCGCATCAGGGTCAGCGATCGTGCCACCTCGAGGTCCCAGCTCACGCGACTCCTGGAGCTGTCGGAAGCGGACCACATCACCGTGCGCGTCGTCCCCTTCGACCTGGACGGTTTCGCCAGAGCCTCCAGCACGATGACGTACCTGGGCGGTTCCGTGCCCAAGCTGGACACCGTGGTCCGCGACGCGTTGCACGGCTCGGCCTTCATTGATTCCGAGGCTCAGCTCAACACCTACCGAACAAGTTTCCATAAGGTGGAGGCCGCGTCACTCGACCCTGGACAGTCACGTGATTTCATCCACCGTCTGGCGAAGGAGCTGTAGGAACCCCATGGACAACTGGCGGAAGTCGTCCTACTCGGGCCCGGGTGACGGCAATGAGTGCGTGGAGATCGCGAACTCACCCACCCGCGTCGCCGTCCGCGACACCAAGGCCCCGTCCCGCGCCACCCTCACCTTCCCCGCGCAGGTCTTCGTCCCCTTCCTCGAAGCCCTCAAGACGCGGCCGCCCCGTCCCTGATTGTCGGACCCCTGTGTGAGAGTGCCTCGCACCACCCCGTCCGCCGGCCGCCCCGGCCGGACGGTACGGAGTGGGCGAACTGTCGACGTCCCACTGGAGTACCCCATGCCCGTTCGGCCCGGTTCCCGACCGACCCGCTCCGCCTCCAAGCCCACCGGCGTGCCGGTTGCCGTCTATGACACCGAGGTGCGGGTCGGAGGCCAGTGGCGGAAGGCCCCGCAGCTGGTGGTCCACCTCGACCGTGGGGAGCCGTCCGAACTGGCGGAGCTGGCCTGGCGCTCCGACGGCGGAGCGGAGGCGGTGGTCGCGTTCGACGAGGGCATGACGGCCTTCCGCGGACACCGGCGCTCCGCCGACGGCTCGTCGGAGGACTACCGCGGCGTCGAGCGTGAGCACCGGCCGGACCTCGAAGGGGCGGGGGAGGACCGAGTGCGTGTCTTCGTCACCGAGGAGGACCGGGACGGCGACGGCGGCCACGGCACGGACGAGGGCCGGCTGCGCCTGCTGCTGGACGACGGCCGGGGCGCGGTCGAGCGGGTCACCTGGCGGGACCGGCGGGGCACCTTCGCGTCTCTGGCGCTGCGGCGGACCGCACCCCCCGCCGCCCGCGGCACCGTTCCGGTGGCGGTCACGAAGGTCGTGGCCGGCGCGGAGAACCGCAGGGCCGGTGAGGTCGCCGCCCACCTGCTCGACGCCGGCCCGGGCAAGTGGCTGGCGTTCGAGTCCACCGCGACGCTGGACTTCTTCCTGCCCGAGCCCACCGCCGTCACGGCCTACCGGCTCACCGCGGCGAACGACTACCGCGACCGCGACCCCCGCGACTGGCGGCTGCGGGGATCCGTGGACGGACACACCTGGATCACCCTCGACGCGCGCCTGGACCAGGCCTTTCCACAGCGCCACCAGGTGCGTGAGTACACCGTGGCCAACTCGACGCCGTACCCGCTGTACCGCCTCGACATCGGCCGCAACTGGGGACGGCAGCCCGAGACCCAGCTGAACCGGGTGGAACTGCTCACCCAGGACGAGGCCGAACTCATCGGCACGCCCGTCCCCGTCACCCGGGTCGCGGCCAGCGGCGAGCACCGGAGCGCCGGCGAGGTCGCCGCCAACCTGCTCGACGCCGGCGCGGGCAAGTGGCTGACGTTCTCGTCCACCGCGACGCTGGACTTCTTCCTGCCCGAGCCGGCCGCTGTCACGGCCTACACGCTGACGTCCGCCAACGACCACTGCTCGCGGGACCCGAAGGACTGGGTGCTGCGGGGGTCCCAGGACGGACGCACCTGGACGACCGTCGACCGGCGGTCCGGGGAGATGTTCTCCGAGCGTTTCCTGGCACGGGAGTTCACCACCACCGCCACGGCACCGTACTCCCGCTACCGGCTGGACATCACCGCCAACGCGGAGGGCGTGCGCGAGATCCAGCTCCAGGGCGTGCAGTTGGTGACGAAGAGGAACGGCGACCGGAACACCGCCGGCCACGAGTTCTCCGGTGTCCTGCGCGACGAGCACGGTCCCACCGTCGGCTACCGGGGGAGGACGGCCCCTCACGAGGCGGGGCGAAGGCGCGTCGGACCCCCGGTGGGCAAGCACACGGCAACCGCCGTCTGGAACCCCGAGGCACGGGCGAAGCTGGACCGCTTCCGCGACGCGGCGCTCGCGCACGGCATACCCGCCGCCGACGTGGAGCGCTGGCTGGGGCTGGCGCGGCCCTGCCTGGTACTGGCGTCGGACGTGGAGGGCCCGGTCGTGGGGCACTTCGGCAGCCCGGTGATGCTGCCGCCCGACGTCGCCTTCCCACGGCTGTACGACGAGCCGCTCGACCACCTGTCCGACGAGCCGTCCGACGCGCCCGGGTTCCAGCACCTCGTCGCGACCCTCGACCTCGCGGCCCTGCCCGAGGGCGCGACGAACCTTCCGCTGCCGGCCGACGGCCGTCTGCTGCTGTTCGCCTGGCCCGCACTGGAGGCGAGCGAGGACGACTCCTGTACCAGCGGTCACGCGGTGTACGTCCCGGCCGGCACCGTGGTCGAGGAGCGGAAGGTGGAGTACCACTACGAGCCGGACGACGAGTTGGGCGGTATCGACTTCGACGGCGAGCTCCGTGGTGAGCTGCGCGTGAAGTACGACGTCTCCCTGCCCGACTACGGGAGCTTCGGCGGTGATCCCCTCCTCGACAAGCATCCCCGGGCCGCGGAACTGCGCGGGGTGTGGTCGGACGTGCGGGCCGACGGCTACTGGTACAAGGGCCCCCAACTGCAGATCGGCGGGTACGCCCTGGACGCCGAGGGGTGGGGCGACCCGGTGAGGCAGTGCGCGTACGCCGCCGGGGCGGACGGGTCACGGCGCGAGGACTGGGCGCTCCTGGCCCAGTGGCACGCCGGCATTTACAACCTGGAGCACGTCACCATGTACTGGGCGATCAGCGAGGACGATCTCGTGGCCCGCCGCTTCGCCCCGGCCCGCGTCACGATGTACGCCAACCCCTGACGGCACCGCCCCCGCTGTCACACCCCACCGGTACCGTCGGACCATGCCCAACCAGTCCGACGCCGCCCCCGGCGAACGCCGCCTCGCCACCCTCGAAGGCGTCCTGGAGCGCATCACGTACGCCAACGAGGAGAACGGCTACACGGTCGCCCGCGTCGACACCGGCAGAGGCGCCGGCGACCTGCTCACCGTCGTCGGCGCGCTGCTCGGCGCGCAGGCCGGCGAGTCCCTGCGCATGGAGGGCCGCTGGGGGTCCCACCCCCAGTACGGCAAGCAGTTCCACGTCGAGAACTACACGACCGTGCTCCCGGCCACGGTCCAGGGCATCCGGCGCTACCTCGGCTCCGGCCTGGTCAAGGGCATCGGGCCGGTCTTCGCCGACCGCATCACACAGCACTTCGGCGTGGACACGCTCCAGATCATCGAGGAGGAGCCGAAGCGGCTCATCGAGGTGCCCGGCCTCGGCCCCAAGCGGACCAAGAAGATCGCCGACGCGTGGGAGGAGCAGAAAGCGATCAAGGAGGTCATGCTCTTCCTCCAGACCGTCGAGGTGTCGACGTCGATCGCGGTGCGGATCTACAAGAAGTACGGCGACGCGTCGATCTCCGTCGTCAAGAACCAGCCCTACCGCCTCGCCGCCGACGTGTGGGGCATCGGCTTCCTCACCGCCGACAAGATCGCCCAGTCGGTCGGGATCCCGCACGACAGCCCGGACCGGGTGAAGGCGGGGCTGCAGTACGCCCTGTCACAGGCCACCGACCAGGGGCACTGCTACCTCCCCGAGGAGAAGCTGATCGCCGACGCGGTGAAGCTGCTCCAGGTGGACACCGGGCTCGTCATCGAGTGCCTCGCCGAGCTGGCCGCCGAGCCCGAGGAGGGCGAGGACCCCGGCGTCGTACGCGAGAAGGTCCCCGACCCGCAGGGCGGCGACCCCGTCACCGCCGTCTACCTCGTCCCCTTCCACCGCGCCGAGCTGGCCCTCTCCGCCCAGCTGCTGCGCCTCCTGCGCACCGGCGAGGACCGGATGCCGGGGTTCGGGGACGTGGCCTGGGACAAGGCCCTCGGGTGGCTGAAGGGCCGTACCGGCGCCGACCTCGCCCCCGAGCAGGAGGCCGCCGTCAAGCTCGCCCTCACCGAGAAGGTCGCCGTCCTCACCGGCGGGCCGGGCTGCGGCAAGTCCTTCACCGTCCGGTCCATCGTCGAGCTGGCCCGCGCGAAGAAGGCGAAGGTGGTGCTCGCCGCGCCGACCGGGCGGGCCGCCAAGCGCCTCGCGGAGCTGACCGGCGCCGAGGCCTCCACCGTGCACCGCCTGCTGGAGCTCAAGCCCGGCGGTGACGCCGCCTACGACCGGGACCGGCCGCTCGACGCCGACCTCGTCGTCGTCGACGAAGCCTCCATGCTCGACCTCCTCCTCGCCAACAAGCTGGTCAAGGCCGTGGCCCCCGGCGCGCACCTGCTCTTCGTCGGGGACGTCGACCAACTGCCCAGCGTCGGCGCCGGGGAGGTGCTGCGGGACCTGCTCGCCGACGGCAGCCCCGTCCCCGCCGTCCGCCTCACCCGTGTCTTCCGGCAGGCCCAGCAGTCGGGCGTCGTGACGAACGCGCACCGGATCAACGCCGGACAGCACCCGCTCACCGACGGCATGAAGGACTTCTTCCTCTTCGTCGAGGACGAGACGGAGGAAGCGGGACGGCTCACCGTCGACGTCGCCGCGCGGCGCATCCCCGCCAAGTTCGGGCTGGACCCGCGCCGGGACGTGCAGGTCCTCGCCCCCATGCACCGCGGGCCCGCCGGCGCCGGCACGCTGAACGGGCTCCTCCAGCAGGCCGTCACCCCGGGGCGCCCGGACGTGCCGGAGAAGCGGTTCGGCGGCCGGGTCTTCCGCGTCGGCGACAAGGTCACCCAGATCCGCAACAATTACGAGAAGGGCGAGAACGGCGTCTTCAACGGCACCGTGGGCGTCGTCACCTCGCTCGACCCGGTGGAGCAGCGCCTCACCGTGCTGACGGACGAGGACGAGGAGGTCCCGTACGAGTTCGACGAACTGGACGAGCTGGCCCACGCCTACGCGGTGACCATCCACCGTTCCCAGGGCAGCGAGTACCCGGCGGTGGTGATCCCCGTGACGACCGGCGCCTGGATGATGCTCCAGCGGAACCTGCTGTACACGGCGGTCACCCGGGCCAAGAAGCTGGTCGTGCTCGTCGGCTCCCGCAGGGCGATCGGGCAGGCGGTGCGCACGGTGTCGGCGGGCAGGCGCTGCACGGCGCTCGACTTCCGGCTGGCGGGCTCCTGACCCGGAGACCTTCCGGTGAAACCTCTCGACCTGTGTGAAAAAAATGATCGATCAAACGAGTCGCAAAGGTCACAGAGCTCTTCCGGAAGGGGAGGAGAGGGGGCAGGATGAGCAAGTTGGCGGCACTGAGTGCCGTCGATAGGCCCGATGGGCGACCCCGAGTGCACTCTCCTGAGCCAAGTGGGGGATGGTAGAGACAGTCAGGGCACCTCGAAGATGAGGCACTACGTCGGTGAGGGAAGACGTGAGCGACAACTCAGTAGTACTGCGGTACGGCGACGGCGAGTACACCTACCCGGTGATCGACAGCACCGTCGGCGACAAGGGCTTCGACATCGGGAAGCTCCGCGCCCAGACCGGTCTGGTGACGCTGGACAGTGGGTACGGCAACACCGCCGCCTACAAATCCGCGATCACGTATCTGGACGGCGAGGCGGGCATCCTCCGGTACCGCGGCTACCCGATCGAGCAGCTGGCGGAGCGCTCCTCCTTCGTGGAGGTCGCCTACCTGCTGATCAACGGCGAGCTGCCGACCGTCGACGAGCTCAGCGCGTTCAAGAACGAGATCACGCAGCACACCCTGCTGCACGAGGACGTCAAGAACTTCTACAAGGGCTTCCCGCGCGACGCCCACCCGATGGCCATGCTGTCGTCGGTCGTCTCGGCGCTGTCGACGTTCTACCAGGACAGCCACAACCCGTTCGACGAGCGTCAGCGCAACCTCTCCACGATCCGGCTGCTCGCGAAGCTTCCGACGATCGCGGCCTACGCGTACAAGAAGTCGATCGGCCACCCGTTCGTCTACCCGCGCAACGACCTCGGCTACGTCGAGAACTTCCTGCGCATGACGTTCTCGGTGCCGGCGCAGGAGTACGAGCTCGACCCGACGGTCGTCGCCGCGCTCGACAAGCTGCTGATCCTGCACGCGGACCACGAGCAGAACTGCTCGACCTCCACGGTCCGCCTGGTCGGCTCCTCGCAGGCGAACATGTTCGCCTCGATCTCCGCCGGCATCAACGCGCTCTGGGGCCCGCTGCACGGCGGCGCCAACCAGTCGGTGCTGGAGATGCTGGAGGGCATCCGCGACGCCGGCGGTGACGTCGACTCCTTCATCCGCAAGGTGAAGAACAAGGAGGACGGCGTCCGCCTGATGGGCTTCGGCCACCGGGTCTACAAGAACTTCGACCCGCGCGCCAAGATCATCAAGGCTGCCGCGCACGACGTGCTCTCCGCCCTCGGCAAGTCCGACGAGCTTCTGGACATCGCCCTGAAGCTGGAGGAGCACGCGCTCTCCGACGACTACTTCGTCTCGCGCAGCCTCTACCCGAACGTCGACTTCTACACCGGCCTGATCTACCGGGCCATGGGCTTCCCGACCGAAATGTTCACGGTCCTGTTCGCCCTCGGCCGGCTGCCGGGCTGGATCGCCCAGTGGCACGAGATGATCAAGGAGCCGGGTTCCCGCATCGGCCGCCCGCGCCAGATCTACACGGGCGTCGTCGAGCGCGACTTCGTCCCCGTCGAGGAGCGCTGAGCCGCCAGGCACCCCCGCAGCGCGTCCGAGGAGTCCCGTGCCGCCCGAGCGGTACGGGACTTTTCCGTGTCCGGACCCGGATGTGTGCATGACGCCCGAGGACAGCGGCCCGAGGACAGCGGCCCGCGGCCCGCAGAAGGCGGACAGCAGAAGGCGGACAGCAGAAGGCGCCCTGGCGCCGGTCCCCCCACGGGCCGACGAACCAGGGCGCCTTCCCATGTCCCGGTACGGATTCCCCCCACGGGATCCGGCCGGGCGTCTGTGAGGACAGCGCCTGAATCGCTGTACTGAGCACAACGAGCAAAACCCGCCGTGCCTGTGGTGCGGTCTGCCGGGACAGCGCACGCCCGGGAGGGCCGCTCAAAGCTTCCCGGTGTACGTGTCCCGGCAACGCAGCTCTGGGAAAGTCCCCCAAGACATCCCCAGATGCCAGGTGGCGCCCCCCAAGACGCTGCCTGACATCGCCAACTTAGACCTTCGAACCCCTTCGATGGTTACGTTCGCATCACTGTGATCTGCGTCTCTTGCATATGTCCGGTAGATGCGCAAGAGCACCCATACGCCGGACGGGGCCCAAGCGTAAGGAAGATGCGCGAGCCTTGTGAAGAGCTTATGTGAGGCGGGTGCCGGAC
This sequence comes from Streptomyces sp. NPDC037271, assembly GCF_055603605.1. Classification (NCBI taxonomy): domain Bacteria; kingdom Bacillati; phylum Actinomycetota; class Actinomycetes; order Kitasatosporales; family Streptomycetaceae; genus Streptomyces; species Streptomyces sp. NPDC037271. The sequence goes on along the minus strand of NZ_JBVJVN010000002.1, from coordinate 399,885 downwards.
TCCAGAGGCACTCCCCCTCGACCTGCGTGAAACGCGCATTCAGCGAAAGGCCCGCAGCCGGAGGCTGTTGGTGACCACGAACACCGAGGAGAAGGCCATCGCCGCCCCCGCGATCATCGGGTTCAGCATCCCCGCGGCGGCCAGTGGCAGCGCGGCCACGTTGTAGCCGAAGGCCCACACGAGGTTGCCCTTGATCGTGGAGAGCGTGCGCCGGGAGAGGCGGATCGCGTCCGCCGCCACCCGCAGGTCGCCGCGGACCAGCGTCAGGTCGCCCGCCTCGATCGCCGCGTCCGTCCCCGTGCCCATCGCCAGACCCAGATCGGCGGTGGCGAGCGCCGCGGCGTCGTTGACGCCGTCCCCGACCATGGCGACCGTACGGCCCTCGGCCCGCAGCCGCTCCACCACGGCGACCTTGTCCTCGGGCAGCACCTCGGCGATCACCTCGTCGATGCCGACCGCCGCGGCGACCGACTCGGCGACGCGCCGGTTGTCGCCGGTCAGCAGCACGGGGGTGAGGCCCAGCCGGCGCAGCTCGGCCACCGCGTCCGCGCTGGTCCCCTTGACCGCGTCCGCCACGGCGACGACCCCGCGCGCCGCACCGTCCCACCCGACGACGACGGCCGTACGCCCGTCCCTCTCGGCCTTGTCCCTGGCGCGGGACACCTCGGGCGGCAGGGCGTCGTAGAGGCGCCCCACGGCCACCTCACGGCCCTCCACGCGGCCGCGTACGCCGCGCCCGGGGACGTTCTCGAAGGCCTCGACGGCGGGCAGCGGCCCGACCCGCTCCCCGGCGCCTGCCGCGACCGCGCGGGCCACCGGGTGTTCGGAGGCGTGCTCGACGGCGCCCGCGAGCCGCAGCAGCTCCTCCTCGTCGGTGCCCTCGGCGGCGTACACCTCGTGCAGGGTCATGCGGCCGGTGGTGACCGTGCCGGTCTTGTCCAGGACGACCGTGTCGACGCGCCGCGTGGACTCCAGCACCTCGGGGCCCTTGATGAGGATGCCGAGCTGTGCGCCGCGGCCCGTGCCGACCATCAGCGCGGTCGGCGTGGCCAGACCCAGGGCGCACGGACAGGCGATGATCAGTACGGCGACGGCGGCGGTGAACGCGGCGACCGTGTCACCGGTGGCGCCCAGCCACCCCCCGAACGTGGCGGCCGCGATCAGCAGCACCACGGGTACGAAGATCCCGGAGATCCGGTCCGCGAGCCGCTGCACCTCGGCCTTGCCGCTCTGCGCGTCCTCGACCAGCCTGGCCATGCGTGCCAGCTGCGTGTCGGCGCCGACCCGGGTGGCCTCGACCACCAGCCGGCCGCCGGCGTTGACCGTGGCGCCGGTGACGGTGTCGCCGACGCCCACGTCCACCGGCACCGACTCGCCGGTCAGCATCGAGGCGTCCACGGCCGAGGCGCCCTCGGTGACCGTCCCGTCGGTGGCGATCTTCTCGCCCGGCCGTACGGCGAACCGGTCGCCGACCGCCAGCCGGGCCACCGGAATCCGCACCTCGCGGCCGTCCCGCAGCACGGCGACGTCCTTCGCGCCCAGCTCCATCAGCGCCCGCAGCGCGGCTCCGGCGCGGCGCTTGGAGCGGGCCTCCAGCCAGCGGCCGAGGAGGAGGAAGGCGGTCACTCCGGCGGCGGCCTCCAGGTAGATCGCGGAGGCGCCGTCCGTGCGGGAGACGGTGAGGTCGAAGCCGTGCCGCATGCCCGGCATGCCCGCGTCCCCGAAGAACAGCGCCCACAGCGACCAGCCGAACGCCGCGAGGGTGCCGAGCGAGACCAGGGTGTCCATGGTGGCCGCGCCGTGCCGGACGTTCGTCCAGGCGGCGCGGTGGAAGGGCAGGCCGCCCCAGACCACGACGGGCGCGGCCAGGGTGAGCGAGAGCCACTGCCAGTTGTCGAACTGGAGCGCCGGGACCATCGCGAGCAGCACGACGGGCGCGGCGAGGAGGACGGAGACGACGAGGCGGCGGCGGAGGGCGGACAGCTCGGGGTGGTCGTCCGCGGCCTCTGCCGGCGCCTCTTCCGGGGCCTCTTCCGGGGGCGTGGTCTCGTCGGCGGGCTCCGGCGGCGGCGCGGGCTGCTCGGCCGTGTATCCGGTCCTGACGACCGTGGCGATCAGGTCGGCGACCCCGGTGGTCACCGGGTGGGTGATCCGGGCCTTCTCCGTCGCGTAGTTCACCGTGGCGGTGACGCCGTCCATGCGGTTGAGCTTCTTCTCGACGCGGGCCGCGCAGGAGGCGCAGGTCATCCCGCCGATGAGCAGCTCGACCTCGGCGAGGTCCGGCCCGGCGGCCGGGCCGGCCGCGGGTGACGCCGAGGCGGCGCTGGACGCGGCAGTGGGCGGGGTGGGGCTGGACGCGGCGGTGGGTGCGGTGGGGCGGGACGCGGTGGGGCTGGTCATGGTCCGGACTCCAGACGGGCCGGCCGGGCCGCGGGTGGCCCGGCCGGAGGGGCTGTGGATGCGGCGGGGGCGGTTGCGGCCGGGGCGGTCCGCTGCGGTCCGTTGTGGCCTCTGTGGCCGCTGTGGCCGCTGTGGCTCAGACCCTGCCGACGAGCTCGAAGCCCGCCTCGTCCACGGCCGCGCGCACGGCCGCCTCGTCGAGGGGTGCCTCGGAGACGACGGTGACCTCGCCGGTCGAGGCGACGGCCCGCACCGAGCCGACGCCCGCGATCTCGGAGATCTCGCCGGACACGGCGCCCTCGCAGTGTCCGCAGCTCATTCCGCTCACCTTGTAGACGGTGGTGACGGAGCCCTGGGTGTCGGTCTGGGCGGTCATGTCATTACTCCTCGTCAGGGGGGCGTACTGGAGCGCACTCGGGGCGTACAGCCGTGCGCCCGTGGTCCAGCGTGGACCACTCACCATCCACTGTACCCCTAGGGGGTATGGCTTCGGACGGCCTGCCGTGAGATGGGGGACGGGAAGCGGGAACACCGGTACGGAAGTGAGGGCGGCGGATGCGCGCGGTCGTGTTCGAGAGGTTCGGAGAGTCGGCCGAGGTGCGGGAGGTGGCCGACCCGGCGCCCGCGCCGCACGGGGTCGTGGTCCGCGTTGAGGCCACCGGGCTGTGCCGCAGCGACTGGCACGGCTGGCAGGGGCACGACCCGGACATCACGCTGCCGCACGTACCCGGTCACGAACTCGCCGGTGTCGTGGAGGCGGTCGGCGACCGGGTGGCCGGGTGGCGGCCCGGCGACCGGGTGACCGTGCCCTTCGTCTGCGCCTGCGGGAGCTGCGGGGCGTGTGCGGCGGGCGACCAGCAGGTGTGCGAACGGCAGACCCAGCCCGGCTTCACCCACTGGGGCTCCTTCGCCGAGTACGTGGCCCTCGACCACGCCGACGTCAACCTCGTCGCCGTCCCCGAGGACATGTCGTACGCGACGGCCGCCTCGCTCGGCTGCCGGTTCGCCACCGCGTTCCGGGCCGTGGTGCAGCAGGGAAGGGTCGCGGCGGGGGAGTGGGTCGCGGTGCACGGCTGCGGCGGGGTCGGCCTGTCGGCGGTGATGATCGCGGCGGCCTCGGGCGCGCGGGTCCTCGCCGTGGACGTGTCGCCCCGGGCGCTGGAGCTGGCACGTACGTTCGGCGCGTCGGAGTGTGTGGACGCGTCCGCGACGCCGGACACGGCCGCGGCGGTCCGCGACCTGACCGGCGGCGGCGCCCACCTCTCCCTCGACGCCCTCGGCTCGCCCGTCACCTGCGCCGCGTCCGTGAACGGCCTGCGCCGCCGCGGCCGGCACGTCCAGGTGGGCCTGCTGCCCTCGGCGGACGGCACCACGCCGGTGCCGATGGCCCGCGCCGTCGCCCTGGAGCTGGAACTCCTCGGCAGCCACGGGATGGCCGCGCACACCTATCCGCCGATGCTGGAGCTGGTCCGCACCGGGGCGCTCCGGCCCGACCGGCTGGTGACGTCCACCATCGGGCTGGGCGCGGTCCCGGCCGCCCTGGCCGCGATGGGGACGGCGCCCGGCGCGGGTGTGACGGTCATCGAGCCGTGACGCCGGCCTCGGGACGCCCGCGGTCGGCCAGGGGGCGCCCGTCGTCGGCCAGGGGGCGCCCGCGGTGGGCGGCCCACTGGTGGTCCAGGACGGCCATCAGCACCTCGTCCGCCCACGCGCCGTCGCGCCACTCCACCTCACGCCGGACGCCCTCCACCACGAACCCCACCTTCTCGTAGGCGTGCAGGGCCCGGTGGTTGTAGCCGTAGGCGTCCAGCTGGATCCGGTGCAGGCCGAGTTCCTCGAAGCCGTAGCCGACGATCAGCCGGGTCGCCTCGGTGCCTGTGCCCCGGCCGCGGCCCCGCGCGCCGAGCAGGATGCGGAAGGTGCAGGAACGGCTCTCGGGCTCCCACTCGTGCAGCACCACCTCGCCGAGGAGTCCGCCGTCGGCGGGATCGGTGACGGCCAGGTCGAGCCGGTCGGGCTGTGCGCTGCGGGAGCCGTACCAGGCGCGCACCAGCTCCGGGGTGAGCTCGTGCCCCGGCGAGCCGGTGAAGCGCTCGACCTCGGGATCGTTGATGATCTCCCACATGCGCTCGGCGTCGGCCTCGGTGAACGGCCGCAGGACGGCCCTGTCGCCGGTCAGGACGGGTTTCACGGAGAAGTCCATGTGCGGCACTGTGCCCCACGCGGACGTGGGGCACAGAACGATTTCCGGTGGTGGCCGGTGGCCGGTGGCTGGTGGCCGATGGCCGATGGTCGGGCGCCCGGCCGTCCTACCGGTTCCGGTTGCGGGGCCGGGACGCCACCCAGGTCCGGATCGTGTCCGCGTACCAGTAGGGCTTCCCGCCCTCCACGTGGTCGGGTGGCGGCAGGAGCCCGTGCTTGCGGTACGACCGCACGGTGTCCGGCTGTACCCGGATGTGGGCCGCGATGTCCTTGTAGGACCAGAGCCTTCGGTCGGTCATGAGCCGCACCTCCCTGTGTGCACCGCGGCGGCGGCCGGGGACGGCCGCCGGGGGAGCCGGACGCTGCGCCGGCGATCACAAGCCTGACCCGGGTGAACGTCGCGGGGTGAGGGGCGGACCGGGCCCGTTCCCGGATGTGACGGAAGGGCCGCGTGCACGTGACATCCGTGACGGAGCGGTCATTTTCGTGACCCAAGTGGCGCAAAGGAATAGGTCGGATGCCGGGCGTGGCGCGTTGACCTCGCCCGGCCGGTATGAACTGGGTCGCGAGGGTGCGCCGCCACCCGGGCCATGTCGCCCATCCTGTCGTCCGAATGTCCGGACAAAACATTGACAGGCCCCACGTACGGGGCTAGAAACCGGGGGAGACGCAACGGCGGGCAGGCGACGACGGGCACGAAGGGGAAGGCGATGGCGCACGACCTGATCACCGCGGGGCGGACGTCCGCCCCCGCCGTCACCGGTACCCCCACGAAACGCCTCCGGCGCGGGAAGGCCGCTTCGCCCTGGCAGGAGCGAGGCGCGAGCGCCGACTCCCCGCTCGCACCGGCTCCGCGCCGGAGGTTCCCTCGTCCCGACGTCCCGACGTCCCGACGTCCCCACGTCCCCACGTCCTCACCTCCCGACGTCCCGACGGGGGCGGGCCGTCCGTACTCGTCCGTGTGTCGGGGTGCGGGCCGTCCGTGCCGGCCCGTGTGCCGGGGTGCGGGCCGTCCGCGCTCGCCCACGGGACGGCGCGTGGGCCGCTCACACTGGCCCACGTGTCTACGCGGACGCGCAAACCGCAGACACAGTGTCGGGCCCGCCCGGAGTGCCCGGCTGGTGGGATGGACCCATGGCCGCGGCCGCGACCCGGACGTCGCCGGTCACGGCCCGTGAGCAGGACCAACGGCACGTCTCGACCCGTCGCCGCCATCTGTGAAGGAGTTCTCGGTCATGACGAACATCGTCAACCACTGGATCGGCGGCAAGACCGCCGACGGCGCCTCGGGCACGTACGGGCCGGTGACGAACCCGGCGACCGGTGAGGTCACCACCAAGGTCGCCTTCGCCTCCGTCGACGAGGTGGACGCCGCGGTCGCCGCCGCCAAGGAGGCGTACCTGACCTGGGGTCAGTCCTCGCTGGCGCAGCGCACCTCGATCCTCTTCAGGTTCCGGGCGCTGCTGGACGCGCACCGCGACGAGATCGCCGAGCTGATCACCGCCGAGCACGGCAAGGTGCACTCCGACGCGCTCGGCGAGGTCGCGCGCGGCCTGGAGATCGTCGACCTGGCCTGCGGCATCACCGTGCAGCTCAAGGGCGAGCTGTCGACCCAGGTCGCCACCCGCGTCGACGTGGCCTCGATCCGGCAGCCGCTCGGCGTGGTCGCCGGCATCACGCCGTTCAACTTCCCGGCGATGGTGCCCATGTGGATGTTCCCCCTCGCCATCGCCTGCGGCAACACCTTCGTGCTCAAGCCGAGCGAGAAGGACCCGTCGGCCTCGATGAGGATCGCCGAGCTGCTCTCCGAGGCGGGTCTGCCGGACGGCGTCTTCAACGTCGTGCACGGCGACAAGGTGGCCGTGGACCGCCTCCTGGAGCATCCGGACGTCAAGGCGGTCTCCTTCGTCGGCTCGACCCCGATCGCCCGCTACATCCACACCACCGCCTCCGCGAACGGCAAGCGCGTCCAGGCCCTCGGCGGTGCCAAGAACCACATGCTGGTACTGCCGGACGCCGACCTCGACGCGGCGGCCGACGCGGCCGTCTCCGCGGCCTACGGCTCGGCCGGCGAGCGCTGCATGGCGATCTCCGCGGTCGTGGCGGTCGGCGCGGTCGGCGACGAGCTGGTCGAGAAGATCCGCGAACGCGCCGAGAAGATCAAGATCGGCCCCGGTGACGACCCGTCCTCCGAGATGGGTCCGCTGATCACCAAGGCGCACCGCGACAAGGTGGCGTCCTACGTCGAGGGCGCGGCGGCCGAGGGCTGCGAGGTCGTCCTGGACGGCACCGGCCACACGGTGGACGGCCACGAGGACGGCCACTGGATCGGCATCTCCCTGCTGGACCGGGTGCCGACCACGGCGAAGGCCTACCAGGACGAGATCTTCGGCCCGGTCCTGTGCGTGCTGCGCGCCGAGACGTACGAGGAGGGCGTGGCGCTCATCAACGCCTCCCCCTTCGGCAACGGCACCGCGATCTTCACCCGGGACGGCGGCGCGGCCCGCCGCTTCCAGCTGGAGGTCGAGGCCGGCATGGTCGGCGTGAACGTGCCGATCCCGGTCCCCGTCGGCTACCACTCCTTCGGCGGCTGGAAGGACTCGCTCTTCGGCGGCCACCACATCTACGGCAACGACGGCACGCACTTCTACACCCGCGGCAAGGTCGTCACCACCCGCTGGCCGGACCCGGCCGACGCCCCGGCCGGCGTGGACCTGGGTTTCCCGCGCAACCACTGAGCCACCCGGTGCCCCCGTCTCCCACGCGGGGGACGGAGGCACCGTCGGCGCGGTCTCAGCCCTGCTGCCTCCCGGCGTCCTTCACGTCCTCCGTGAGGTCACCGGTCTGCCCGGCGGGCGGGGCCACGATCTCCTTCGTGGCGCCGAACTTGTCGAAGTCCATGGTGACCTCCATGCTGCCGAAGTCCTGCTGCAGGCGCACCGGCAGGTCCTTGGCGTCCACCCAGATGTCCATGGTGATCGAGCCGCCGCCGGCGGTCGAGTTCAGGAGGCTGTCGGCGCCGCGGAGGGCCTCCTTGAACCTGCCCAGGTCCCCCTGGTCGAGCACGGCCCGGTAGTGGGTCGTGGGCTTGCCGTTGACGGTCTCCTCGCCGAGGTCCTCGACGTCGCTCGCGTACTTCAGGCCCTTCAGGGAGTCCACCGGGCTGCCTCCGCCGCCCCCGCTCATCGCGGCGGCACCCGACTCGCCGAACACGGCCGACCCGTCGATCCTGATCCATTCCTTGCCCGCGAGCGGGCCGGCGGGCTGGGGGTCGATGTCGTAGTAGTAGGCGCCGTCCACGAACAGTGTGCGCACGGTCGGGGAGTCCGTGAGCTCCTGCATCCGCACGGCCTCGGTGTCCATCTCGACGTCGAGCGCGTAGCCGTCGCCCCAGGAGTACGTGCCGTCCATGGCGATCGGCTCACCGGTGCCCAGGTCGGTCGTCGTCCTGACCTCGGCGGAGCCCAGCTCCTCGGTCCGGTCGGTGGCCCGCGAGAGCGCCGCCATGATCATGTCGGCCTTGCCCGCGGCACTGTCCGCGGCCGTCTCCACGGCCTTGTCGGCGGTCTCGGCCGCCGTCCCGGCGCCGTCCGAACCGCACGCGGTCGCCGCGGCCATCGCCGCGGCCGTCAACCCCACCCAGGCCGCCGTGTACTTCAGCTTCATGAGTCCCCACCCCGTTGCCGTGTTCCTGTGATTCGTCTGTGTCCCGGACTGTACCGGGCCCCACCGACAGTGTGCGGGCGCCGGAAAACGGCACGTTTTTTTACGCCGCTCCCTACGGTTCCCGTACGTCTCAAAGAGGCTCTGCCGGAAGGAACCTGATGCGGTTTCCGGAAGTCGCGCCGAGATCCGTCAACGGATTCCGTAGGTAAACACCCATTGACGCGCCGGTTTTCGTCGGTATTCCATCTGGCGTCGGGAGCGGACGAGAACCACGTACGACCAAGCCGCCGGAGGCGATAGCGCTCCCGCCCGAACCACACCGCACGAGTCGATCGGAACCGCTCCATGACCGACACGCTCCGCCCCGTCGAGACCGCCGCAGCGGCACCCCCGGACCTCCAGGCCCCCGGGGAGACCCGGACGCTCAAGCGTTCCATCGGGGTCGTCGGCGGCACGCTGCTGACGCTCTCGTGCGTGACTCCGGCCTCCACGCTGTTCGTGGTCGTACCCGACCTCTTCGGCTCGCTCGGCACCGCCACCGCCCTGACCATCGCCATCGGCTCCCTGCTCTGTGTCGCCGTGGCGTTCTGCTACTCGGAGCTGGGCACCCTCATCCCCAGCGCGGGCGGCGAGTACGCCATGGTGTCGACGATGGCCGGGCGCCTGGCGGGCTGGCTGGTCTTCGTGCTGTCCCTGCTGGTTGTCATGATCGTGCCGCCGGTGATCGCGATGGGCACGGCCGACTACCTCGAACCGGTCGTGCACCTCGACCCGTCCCTGGCGGGCGCCGGCGTCATGGTGCTCGCCACCCTCGCCGGCCTGCTCGACCTGCGCGCCAACGCCTGGATCACCGGCGTCTTCCTGGTCCTGGAGGTCATCGCCGCGGCCGTCGTCGCGGTGCTGGGCTTCGCCCACGCCGAGCGCGGCCCCGAAAGCCTCGTATCCATGGAGGTGGCCGGCGCGGACGGCGGCGCGGACCCCGTGACGGGCATGCTGGTCGTCTCCGGGCTCGCCATCGCCCTGTTCGTCACCCAGGGCTTCTCCACCGCCGTCTACCTCTCCGAGGAGCTGGAGGACCCGCGCCGCAACGTCGCCCGCACGGTCCTCGCCACCCTCGGCATCTCCGCCGTGATCCTCCTGGTCCCGGTCGTCGCCATCACCCTCGGCGCCTCCGACCTCGCGGAGCTGACCGGCGGCGACCTCGGCGCCATGGTCACCGCCTGGTCCAACTCCGCCGTCGGCACCTTCGTCAGCCTCTGCGTGGCCCTCGCCATCATCAACGCCGGCATCGTCATGGTCATCCAGAACTCGCGCGTCCTGTTCGCCTCCGCCCGCGACAAGGCCTGGCCCGCGCCGGTCAACACCCTCTTCGCCAAGCTCGGCCGGTTCGGCTCCCCCTGGGTCGCCACGCTCGCCGTCGGCGTGCCCGGCGCCGTGATGTGCTTCGTCGACCTGGACACCCTGTACGGCGTCACGGGCGTCTCCGTCACCGGCATGTACCTGCTCGTCGCGGTCGCCGCCCTGCTCGCCCGGCGCGGCTCCCACCGGGACGCGCAGGCGTGGCGGATGCCCCTGTGGCCCGCGATGCCCATCCTGCTGATCGCCGTCCTCGCCTACATCCTGACCCAGCAGGAGACCGTCCACCTGCTGTGGACCGGCGGCATCACCGCCGCCGCCACCCTGTACTGGGCCCTGTACCTGCGCCCGCGCCGCGACACGCGCTGGCTGGTGACCGTCCCGGAGGACGCCCGGGAGCCCGCCGGGGCGTGAGCGTCCCCGGCCGCGAACCTCCCTGCCGCGGCCACCGCCGCCCACTGCCCCTACCGCGCCCGTGGTACGCGGCACGGAGCCGTACTTCCGTGGGAGGGGCGGTGGTTCATCCCCTGGACTGCCTGGTTGTCGGCGGCGGCCCGTACCGTTGACGCATGGATCTTCGACTGCCCCGCGTGCGAGGGCTGCTTCGGGGGCCGCGGCGGATGCTCTCCGCCGCGGCCGCCGTCGTCGTACTCGCCGGCGCCGGGACATGGACGGCCGTCGCCGGCGACGACCCGCCCCCGGTGCACCGCGCCGACCGGACCATGGCCGTGGGCGACGGGGTGCGCCTGGACACCTCGTACTTCACCGCCGGCTCCGGCGGACGCCGCCCGGCCGTCCTGCTCGCCCACGGCTTCGGCGGCAGCAAGGACGACGTCCGCGAGCAGGCCGAAGGCCTCGCCCGGGACGGGTACGCGGTGCTGACCTGGTCGGCGCGCGGCTTCGGCAGGTCCACCGGGAAGATCGGGCTGAACGCCCCGGACGGCGAGGTCGCCGACGTGTCCCGGCTGATCGACTGGCTGGCGGGGCAGCCGCAGGTCCGGCTGGACGGGGAGGGCGACCCGCGCGTGGGCGTGGCCGGCAACTCCTACGGCGGCGCGGTCGCGCTGCTGGCCGCCGGGCACGACCGCCGGGTGGACGCGATCGCCCCCGCGATCACGTACTGGAACCTCTCGGACGCCCTCTTCCCGAACGGCGTCCTCAAGAAGCTGTGGGCCGGCATCTTCGTCAACATGGGCGGCGGCTGCGAGCGGTTCGAGGAAGAGCTGTGCCGCATGTACCAGCGGGTCGCCGAGTCCGGGGCGCCGGACCCGGAGGCGGTGGAGCTCCTCGACGAGCGCAGCCCGCAGGCCGTCGGCGAGCGCATCGACGTGCCCACGCTGCTGACGCAGGGCCAGACCGACTCGCTCTTCCCGCTCGGCCACGCCGACCAGGCCGCGCGGGCGATCCGTGCGGGCGGCGCCCCGGCGGCCGTCGACTGGATCGCCGGCGGACACGACGGCGGCGACCTGGAGACGGAGCGGGTCCAGGCCCGCGTCGGAGCGTGGTTCGACCGCTATCTGAAGGGCGACGAATCGGCCGGCACCGGCCCCGGCTTCCGTGTCAGCCGCACCCTCGGCACCGGCAGCGGAGACGGCGAACCCCGGCTGGAGGGCGTGAGCGCCGACTCCTACCCCGGCCTGGAGAGCGAGCTCCGCCCGGTCGGACTGCGCGGAGGTGAGCAGAGCTTCGAGAACCCGGCCGGCGCCAGTCCACCCGCCGTCTCCGCCCTGCCCGGCATCGGCGGCTCGGGCGGACTCTCCCAGCTCTCCTCGCTCGGCATCGGCGTCTCCCTGGACTTCCCCGGCCAGCACGCGGCGTTCGAGTCGGCGCCCGTCCGGGAGGACCTCCGCATCACCGGCTCGCCGACCGCCACCGTCCACGTGGAGTCCACGAAGGACGACGCCGTGCTCTTCGCCAAGGTGTACGACGTCGGCCCCGGCGGCACCCAGCCGGTACTCCCCTCCCAACTGGTCACCCCCATCCGGGTGGAGGACGTCGGGGACGGCAGGGACGTGAAGATCACCCTGCCGGCCGTCGACCACGAGGTGGAGAGCGGCCACCGGCTGCGCCTGGTCCTGTCCTCCACCGACCTCGGGTACGCCTCCCCGGCCGCCCCCGCCACGTACACCGTCTCCCTCAAGGGCGACCTGGAGGTCCCGACGGCCCTCGGCGACACCGGCCCGGCGGCCGGACTGCCCGCCTGGGTCTGGTGGGCGCCCCTCGCGGGAGCCGCCGTCGCCGCGGCCCTGCTGCTGACCGCCCGCCGCCGCACCACGGCCCCGCCGCCCGACCCCGCACTGGCCGGCGTACCCCTCCAGATCACCGGCCTGACCAAGCGGTACGCCAAGTCCACCGACCGGTACGCCGTCCGGGACCTGTCCTTCCGGGTGGAGCAGGGCCAGGTGCTGGGCCTGCTCGGGCCGAACGGCGCCGGCAAGACGACGACCCTGCGCATGCTGATGGGCCTGATCACACCGGACGGCGGCGAGATCCGCGTCTTCGGCCACGCCATCGCGCCCGGCGCCCCGGTGCTCTCCCGGGTCGGCGCGTTCGTGGAGGGCGCGGGCTTCCTGCCGCACCTGTCCGGCCGGGAGAACCTGGAGCTGTACTGGCGGGCCACCGGCCGCCCGCCCGAGGACGCCCACCTCGACGAGGCCCTGGAGATCGCCGGCCTCGGCGACGCGCTCGCCCGCGCGGTGCGCACCTACTCCCAGGGCATGCGCCAGCGCCTCGCCATCGCCCAGGCCATGCTGGGCCTGCCCGACCTGCTGATACTGGACGAGCCGACCAACGGCCTGGACCCGCCGCAGATCCGCGAGATGCGCGAGGTGATGATCCGCTACGCGGCGGCAGGCCGCACGGTGATCGTCTCCAGCCACCTGCTGGCCGAGGTCGAGCAGACCTGCACCCACCTGGTGGTCATGGACCACGGCAGGCTCGTCCAGGCCGGCCCGGTCGGTGAGATCGTCGGCTCCGGCGACACCCTGCTGGTGGGCACCTTCGCGCGCGTGGACGCACCGCTCGTCGAGAAGGTCGCCGCCCTGCCGGGCGTGGCCTCGGCGACCGCCACCGACGGCGGTCTGCTGGTCCGGCTCGGCCCCGGGGGCACCGCCCGGGACCTGATCGCCGAACTCGTACGCCTGGACGTGCCCGTGGAGTCGGTGGGCCCCCACCGGCGCCTCGAGGACGCCTTCCTCACCCTGATCGGAGAACCGGCATGAGCACGCTGGCCGAACGCGCCGCGCCCGCCGGCCCCCAGGAGGTCGCCGAGGGTTACCGCGCGGGCCGCACGCTGCCCGTCCGGGTCGAGCTGGTCCGGCAGCTGAAGCGGCGGCGCACCCTCGTCATGGGCGGCATCCTGTTCGCCCTGCCGTTCGTCCTGCTCGTCGCCTTCCGCATCGGCGGCGAGCCGGGCGGTGCGAACACCCAGGTCAGCCTGATGGACTCGGCCACCGCGTCGGGCGCGAACTTCGCCGCGGTCAACCTCTTCGCCTCCGCGGGCTTCCTTCTCGTCGTGCCCGTCGCCCTGTTCTTCGGGGACACGGTCGCCTCGGAGGCCGGCTGGTCGTCCCTGCGCTACCTGCTGGCGGCACCCGTGCCCCGCGCCCGCCTGCTCTGGTCCAAGCTGGTCGTCGCCCTCACCCTCAGCCTCGCCGCGATCGTGCTGCTGCCGCTGGTCGCGCTCGCCGTCGGCACGGCCGCCTACGGCTGGGGGCCGCTGGAGCTGCCCACCGGCGGCAGCCTGCCCACCGGTACCGCGGCCGAGCGCCTGGCCATCACGGTGGCGTACGTCTTCGTCTCCCAACTGGTCACCGCCGCCCTGGCGTTCTGGCTGTCCACCAAGACGGACGCGCCGCTCGGCGCGGTCGGCGGCGCGGTCGGCCTGACCATCATCGGCAACGTCCTGGACGAGGTGACCGCCCTCGGCGGCTGGCGCGACTTCCTGCCCGCGCACTGGCAGTACGCCTGGCTCGACACCGTCCGGCCCGAAATGGACTGGACCCGCCTGGCCCAGGGCGCGTCCCTGTCGGTGACGTACGCGCTCGTGCTGTTCGCCCTGGCCTTCCGGGGGTTCGCCGGCAAGGACGTCGTGTCGTAGGGGGCCGGGATGCCGCCGAGGTCACCGGAGGATCACCCACCGGTCTCGGCGGCCCGCCGCCGTGCCCACTTCGAGACGCACCCGTGACGCCCCGTGCCGCACGTTCCGCCCCGCCGCGCCGTCACAGTCACGTACACCGGCGTCAACGGAACCAGGGGGCACGGACGATGAAGCGGTACCGGACACGAAGGCCGATCGGCGCGCTGCTCGCGCTCACGGCGGCGGGCGGCCTGCTGCTCACCGGCTGCCGGGGCGGGGACGACACGGCCCAGGGCGCGAAGGACTCCGCGGCCGACTCCCGGGGCGGCTCGGCCGCGGCGCCCGCGCCCGAGCGCCCCCGCGGCGAGGGCGAACAGCGCCACGACGGCGGCACGACCACCGGAGAGACCGGAGAGACGGGAGAGACGGGAGAGACGGGGGACTCCCGCGATGTCGCCCCCGCCCCCGACCACCTCTCCACCTTCGCCCTCGACGTCGACACCGCCTCCTACGGCTACGCCCGCCGCACCCTCGCCGAGGGCCGGCTGCCCGACCCGTCGACGGTCCGCCCCGAGGAGTTCGTCAACAGCTTCCGCCAGGACTACGACCGCCCCGACGGCGACGGCTTCACGGTGACCGTGGACGGCGCCCGCACCGACGCGGAGGACTGGTCGCTGGTCCGCGTCGGCCTGGCCACGCGGACCGCCGAGCAGGAGGGCGAACGCCCGCCCGCCGCCCTGACGTTCGTCATCGACGTCTCCGGGTCCATGGCCGAACCCGGCCGGCTCGACCTCGCCAAGGATTCCCTCGGCACGATGACCGACCGCCTGCGCGACGACGACTCGGTGGCGCTCGTCACCTTCAGCGACGAGGCCGAGACCGTACTGCCCATGACCCGGCTCGGCGACCGCCGAGGCCGCGTCCACGACGCGATCGACAGCCTGGAGCCCGCCGAGTCCACCAACCTCGGCGCCGGCGTCGAGACCGGCTACGCGACCGCCGTCGAGGGCCGCCGCGAGGGCGCCACCAACCGCGTCGTCCTCGTCTCCGACGCCCTCGCCAACACCGGCGACACCGACGCGGACGCCATCCTCGAACGCGTCGCGGACGCCCGCCGCGAGCACGGCATCACCCTCTTCGGCGTCGGCGTCGGCAGCGACTACGGCGACGCCCTGATGGAACGCCTCGCCGACAAGGGCGACGGCCACACCACGTACGTCTCGGACACCGAGGACGCCCGCGAGGTCTTCTGCGAGCAACTCCCGCGCCACATCGAACTGACCGCCCGCGACGCCAAGGCCCAGGTCGCCTTCGACCCTCGGACGGTCGCCGAGTTCCGCCTCGTCGGCTACGACAACCGCCGGATCGCCGACGACGACTTCCGCGACGACCGCGTCGACGGCGGCGAGGTCGGCCCGGGCCACACGGTCACCGCCCTGTACGCGGTCCGCACCCGGCCCGGCGCCGACGGCCACCTCGCCACGGCCACCGTCCGCTGGCTCGACCCGCGTACCCGGGCCCCGCACGAGGAGTCCGGCGACGTGGAGACCGACGCCCTCGACGGCTCCGTCTGGGACGCGGACGACGACTCCGCCCGGGGCGCGGACCGCGGCCTGCGGGTCGCGGCGACCGCCGCCTACTTCGCCGACGCGCTGCGCGCCCCGTACGACGGTGACGGCTCCCTGCCCGGCGCACCGGGCCTCGGTGAACTCGCCGAACGCGCCGACGCGCTGGCCGACCGCACGGAGGACCCGGAGCTCGGGCGGCTCGCCGAGGCGGTCCGGCAGGCGGACCGGCTGACCTGAGACACACCCCTCACCTCGCGGCACGGTCTACGAGGGCTACGGCCTGACCGAGACCACCGCCGCCACCATCGTCCCGCCCCTGGGCCCCCGGCCCGGCACCGTCGGCCCACCGGTTCCCGGCACGGCCGTGCGCATCGCCGACGACGGCGAGGTGCTCCTCAAGGGCGGGATCGTCTTCGGGTCCTGCCGGAACAACCCGCGGGCCACCGCCGCCGCCCTCACCGACGGCTGGTTCGCCACCGGCGGCCTCGGCTCCCTCGACGTCGCCGGCCGCCCCACCATCACCGACCGCAAGAAGGACCTCCTGGGCACATCCGGCGGCAAGAACGTCTCCCCGGCCGTCATGGAGGACCGCCTGCGCATCCGCCCGCCCGCCGCCCTCAATTGCGCCGTGCGGCATTCGAGTGAATTCCTCGGCGTTTCGCGTTTCTTCGTTTCTCCGGTCGTCACATTCTCGTTGGCAGACTGCAGGTCATGGTGCGAGCCGCCGACACCGGGCTCGCGCGATTTCCGCGGTCATTCACGCATGGCCGCGGAGAAGGGAAAGTACATGAAGAAGAACGCTGCTGACATCGGCTCCCCGGGGGCCCTCTCCGGCAACGCGGTCCAGGTTCCCGTGCACATTCCCGTCAACCTGCGCGGCAACAACATCAACGTCGTGGGCCTGCTGAACGAGGCGTCCGACAACGTGCGCGTGAGCGACTGACGTCGTTCCGCACCAGCCGACCGGCTGCGTCGCCGCCGGCCCGGGCCAACTCGTTTTGGTTCAGGGTCGGCTTTCCTCCTTTCCGCAGCGGTTGTGCAGTCCATCCTTCAGTCATCTCTTCAAGTAGGAAGACAACCAGAGTGCGACAGACCCTGAGCAGGGGGATGGTCGCGGCTGCCGCCGCGACGAGCATCCTGACCCTGTGCGGCAGCCCCGCCCTTGCCGACTCGTCCGCGAACGGCACCGCCAAGAACTCGTCGGGCACCGCGTCCGACAGCGCCGCTCAGGCCCCGGCCGACGCGCCCGCGCACGTCTGCGGCAGCGCCGCCGACGCCGTGAGCACGTTCGTCGCGGCCGCCGGCGACGAGTGCGCGAACCACTCGGACGAGCAGGCCGACGGCTCCGAAGCCCACCGTGCGGCCCACGGCGACGACGTCTCGGCCTACGGCTCGGACGCGGACGGCGGAGACGACGAGAAGGACGGCGAGGACGGCGAGAACGCCCAGTTCCCGTCCGGCCTGCTCGGTTCCCACGCGAGCGGTGAGGCCGAGGCCTCGTCCGGCACCGGTTCCGGCAACCACGCCAAGGCGGTGATCGAGATGCCGTTCGACCTCTGCGGCAGCACCGCCAGTGTGATCGCCGCGCTCAACCCCGTCTTCGGCAACGTCTGCGAGCACGAGGCCCCGGGCGGCTACGGCGACGACGACACGCCTCCGACCACTCCGCCCGCCGACGAGGAGAAGACCCCGCCCGCCGAGGAGGAGAAGACCCCGCCCGCCGAGGAGGACAAGACCCCGCCCGCCCACGAGGCGAAGACCCCGCCGCACAAGGGCAAGGAGCAGCCGCCCGCCCTGGCGGAGACCGGCAGCGAGGTCGCGCTGGGGACCGCGGCCGCCGGCGCCGCCCTGCTGGCCGGCGGTGCGATCCTGTACCGCCGGGGCCGGGCCGCCTCCCGCCGCTGACCCGGGCCTCACCCGCCCCCGCCGCCCCCGGCCGACCTCCCTCGGTCTGCCGGGGGCGTCGTGCCGTCCGGGGCGCCCGCCCCGGCGCGAAGCTCCCCGCCGGGGCCGCACGACGCCCGGCCGGCGACCGCCCCGGCGACCCGCCCTGGCGACCGCTCCGCCGGGCGGCCCGTCAGTGGCTGCCCGCCCTCTCGTCGTCCGGTCGTCCGGCCCGGCCGGTGGCGGGAGCGGGAGCGGACGCCTGGCGGACCACCCGGGCCCGGGCCGGTTCCCCGGAATCCGGGCGGTCGTCCCTCCGGTGCAGGCGGTGCATGCGGTGCAGCAGCCGGGTGGTCGCGTGCCGGCCCCACAGGGGCCACAGGGCCCGGCCGGGCGCCCGGTCGTCCGCGGCGTGCCAGGCCAGCTCACGTCCGTCGGGGGCCCGGCGCAGGGCGCTCAGCGGCGCGTAGTTCTCCACCACGAACGACCGCCCCGGCCGCGGCGCCCCCTGAGGCAGCGGACGGTCGGTCAGGTCCAGGTGCAGGGCCCGTACGACGTCCAGCCCGGCGGCGTCGGTGAAGAGCCGGAACTGGGCGCCGGGGCGGGGGTTGAAGTCGAGCAGGTGGTAGCGGCCCGTCGTACCGCAGCGGCGGAAGTCGAGGTCGAAGATGCCCCGGTAACCCAGCTCCCCGGTGATCCGCTCGGCGAGCGCCTGCACCTGGGGGTTCGGCGTCCAGCGGCCGACCGCCGTCAGCCCGGCGCCGCGCGGCCTGGCGCGCGTCTTGCGGCCGGCACCGCCGGACCGGACCGTGCCCGAGCGGTCCGCGTACCCGTGGGCGAACCAGTCGCGGTCCGGCCCCGGCGGCAGGAACGCCTGGAGCAGCAGCCGGCTGCCCGCCTCCCCGGTCCGCCGGTACAGCTCCCCGGCCTCCCGCGCCGAGCGCACCAGCACGGTGCTGCGCAGCCCGATGCCCGGGGGCAGCAGCCACGGCCGGCTCCACTTCGCCACCATCGGCAGCCCCAGCCGGCGGGCGGCACGGGCGGCGTCGGCCGGACCGTCCGGGACCAGGGTCTCGGGGTGCGGGACGCCAAGGGACGCGCACACGCCGGCCAGTTCCGCCTTGTCGGCCACCCGCTCGGTCAGCGCGCCGGGCAGGTCGGGCAGCAGGTACGCGGACGCCGGCTCCGCACGCATCCGCCCCACCGCCAGGGCACACGCGTCGTCCATCGGGATCAGTACGGCGGGACGTGCGATCCTCGCGGCGACGCGGCGCAGGACCACCGCGATGTCGGCGGGCGACGCGCCGGGCGGCGGCGGAGTATGCAGGCGGCTCACATAACGGGAGACGGCCAGGGGGCTCCGGGCGCAGTCGGCGACCACGTGCACGTCCACCCCCGCGCGGCCGAGCGAACGCACGGCACCCAGCGTTCCGTGGTGAAAGGGATTCCGGTCGATCCGCACCAGTACGGCGGGGACGCGGGTGTCGAACAGCGACACGGGAAACTTCCTTCTTATTCGTTTCGGGTCACCGAAGCGGTCGATCGGCGCACTCGAAAGCCGTAACGGCGGTGGCGTGATGGCATTTCATATGACTGAGTGTCACTAGCTATTCGACTAGGAAAGAGGAAAGAGGCCGGCATGGTCGTACGGCAGTCACGGACCAGGTCCAGGCGGCGGCCGGCATGCGTAGCGGCGGCGGTCGCGGCGGCGGCGCTCCTGGCGGCCGGCCCGGGTGTCGCCGCCGGCGGACCGGCCGCACGTCCGGCACCCCCGCCCGCCCCCGGGGCCCTGCCGGGAGCCGCCCCGGGGGCCGCCGCCCCGGGGGCCGCTCCGGGCGCCGCCCAAGGCGCTGCCCCGGGGGCCGCCGCCGGTTCCTCCGCCGCGTTCGGCGCGTACCTGGACTACGGCCCGCGCGGCGTGGCCCGGATGGCGCAGCTCAGCCACTGGCTGGGCGGCGCCGACCTGCGCGTCGGCCACACGTACCTGCCCGGCGACCGCTGGAGCAACATCGAGGGCGCCCCCGGTTTCCTCGACGTGTGGGCCGACTGGCGCACCGGCGAGGCCGACCGGATGTTCGTCCTCAACGTGCCCATGCTGGAACGCAACGAGGAGGGCCTCGACGACGACGAGGTGCGCGAACTCCTGCGCCGGGGCGCCGCCGGACACTTCGACCACCACTTCAGGGCCCTCGCCGAACGGCTGGTCGAACTGGACGTGCCGGACACCGTCCTGGTCCTCGGCTGGGAGATGAACGGCACCACGTACACCCATCGCTGCGGGCCCGACCCGGAGGCCTGGAAGACGTACTGGAACAGGATCGTCACCACCATGCGCGCGGTGCCGGGCCAGAAGTTCCGGTTCGACTTCACCCCGAGCCGCGGCCGGGACGCCGTTCCCTGGACCCGGTGTTATCCCGGGGACGCCACGGTCGACATCATCGGCATGGATTCGTACGACCAGCCGCGCGGAATGACGTTCGACGAACAGGTGAGGGAGCCGTACGGACTCCAGGCGCACGTGGATTTCGCCAGGGCCCACAAGAAGCCCATCTCCTACCCCGAATGGGGTCTCTTCCGCAACGGCGACAACGCCGAGTACATGCGGCGCATGCTCGCCTGGATGGACCAGCACAAACCCGTGTACAACACGGTCACCGACTACTGCCCGCACGGCGTGTGGCAGTGCGACGACAATCCCCGGTCCACCGCCGTCTACCGGTCCGTGCTCTTCGGCCGCACCGACGAGCCGGCCCCCACCGTCCCGGTGCCGGCCACGCCCACCCCGCCCGTCACGCCCACCCCACCCGCCATGCCGCCCGTGCCGGCGGTGCCGTCCGTCACGCCCGAGCCGGCGGCCGACTGCTCGCCACTGGAGCTCGGCGCCTGGGTCGAGTACTGGCTCGGCGGGAAGCTCTGTGTCCGCCTCGACTGGTTCTCGCGGGACGAGTAGCGGCTCGCGGGGCCGGCGGGGGCGGCGGCGGTCAGGTGCCGCTTCCGCCGCCACCGCCGGCCTCCTTCCGTTCCTTCCGCTCCTTCCGTTCCTGCCGGCGCAGCAGCAGCTCCTTGCCCCGTCGCCGCGCGGTGGCGTCGCACAGGGCCGCCGACAGCAGCGGGGCCGTGCGCCGGCGGGCCAGCAGCAGCCGCTGGTTCCCCACCGGTTCCGGGCGCCAGTGGTGCTTGTACGGCTCGTTGCCCCGCAGCAGGCTCAGCGTGCCGCGCTCCGGGGCCCGGGCGTACTCGGCGCACGCGTCCAGCAGCATCACCGCCACGTCCGCCTTCCGCTCCCGCAGCCGGGGATGGGCGCCGTACAGGTAGCCGCCCGCCAGCCGCCGGGACAGCAGCGTCACGTCCACGGCCACCACCTCGCCGTCCATCCGGAACTCGGTGACCACCGCGTCCCCGGAACGCACCATCGGCCCCACCGCCCGCACCAGATGCTCGCTGAACCGCGTGCGCAGGTGCTCGCCGGTCACCCGCCGCCCCTGCCACTGCAGCCGGTGCAGCTCCAGCAGCCTGCGCAGCGCCGCGTCCACCTCGCCGGGCAGGACGGCCCGGCTCCTGACGCCGAGCGCGTCCAGCCGGCGCAGCTTGGCGCGCACCCGCTGCTGGGCCTTGGCCGAGGGCAGCCGGGTGATCAGCTCGGCCATCGGAGCCGCGGGCAGCTCCAGGCAGAGCGAGTCGGGCACCCGGCGCCGGGGGCCGCGCCAGCGCTCGTAGACCCGTTCGGCGGCGGCGCCCGGCCGCACCTCGCGCAGGTCGATCAGCGCGGTGCGGGCCGCCGCGGACAGGCCTTCGGTGAGCGCGTCCACCGCGTCCTGGCCGCGCGCGTCGTCCAGCAGGACGTCCCCGTAGTCGGAGATCGCCCCGCCCAGCGGCACCAGCGCCGGCACCGGACGCCGTACGAGCGTCAGCGGCGCGGCGGCGACCAGTTCACGGCCGTCGCGGGCCAGCAGCAGCCGCAGCCGGCCGCGTCCGCCGTACGACCGCCACCACGAGTGCAGCCAGGCGTGGCTCTGGAACGGGGTCGCGGCGGCGCACCGGCGGTACAGCCGCCCCCAGTCCGCCGCCAGCTCGGCGAAGCGCCGCTCGTCGGTGACCAGCTCGGTCGTGTACGTCGTCGGGTACGGCGCCGGGCGCCACGCCTTGTCCGTGCCCGCGTACGTCGTCGGGTACGTCACAGCTGTCCGCGGACGTCGGCCGCCGAGGCGGGTCCGGGTACGGCCGCCGTCGCGCGGCCGGGCCCCCGGGCGGCCCGCCGGGGGCGGGCCAGCAGCGCCAGCCCGCCGAGCAGGCCGCCCGCGCTCGCGCCCACCAGTCCCGTCACGGCGGACGAGGCCGAGGACGCCTCGGTGGGCTCGGTGGCGCGCGCGAACTGCCGCAGCTCCACGTGGGTGTCGCCGGCGGAGGTCTCCGCGTGCCGGGTCAGCGCGCGGGCGACCGCGTTGGCCATGTCGGCCGCGTCGGCGGGGCGGGAGGAGGTGGCCGCCACCGAGACCATCGGCGCGTCCGGGGAGGTGGCCGTGCGGACGCTCTCCCGCAGCGTCGACACGGGCACGCCCGCCCACATCTGCGCGTCCCCGAGCACCGCGAGCTGCGTGGCGACCCGGCCGTAGGCCTGTGCGAAGCCCAGCGCGGACGCCGGGTCGGACTGGTCGGTGGGGACGGCGACGACGTAACTGGTGGCCGTGTACTGCGGGGTGGTGACCAGGCCGTAGCCGGCGCCGAGGAGTCCGCCGGCGAGCGCACCGGCCGCGAGGGCGGACCAGGGCGGAAGGGCCCGGGCGCGCGTCCGGGTCCGCGTCCGGACGCGGCGCAGTGCGGTGCGTGCGCGGCCCGGGCGGGTGGGCCGGCCGGCGGGGATCGGGGCCGCCGGGTCGGCCGGGGGCCGGGTGAGGGGCTCGGTCATGCGGAACTCACTCCCTGGGGTGCCGGGGACAACGGGTGCGTGAGGGTGGTCGCGTACACGTCCATCAGCCGGGCGGCGCTGCGGGTGACGCAGTAGTGGCGGGCGGCCTCGGGCACGGTGCGCGCGCCGAAGCCAGGGCCGGCGGCCGCGCGGACCTCGGCGAGGGCGCGGGCGAACTCCTCCTCGCCGCCCGTGACGTGCCGGGCCGTGGGCGCGGCGGCCGGGGGCAGGTCCTCGATCGCCGGGCAGGAGGCGTACAGCACCGGCAGCCCGGAGGCCAGGCCCTCCACGGCCGCCAGGCCGAAGGCCTCCTCCGGCGACGGCGCGGCGAGGACGTCCATCGCGCAGGCGAGCGACGGCAGGTCGGGGCCCGGGGAGCCGTCGGTGACGTAGGGGCGTTCGCCGGTGAGCAGGACCCGGTCGGCGACCCGGGCCTCGTGGGCGGTGCGGCGCAGGACGTGCTCCTCGGGGCCGCCGCCGACCAGCAGCAGCCAGCAGTCGTCCGGCAGCCGGGCCAGGGCGCGGACCAGCACGTCGAACCGCTTGCCCGGGGTCAGCCGGCCGATGCCGCCGACGACGTACGCGTCCTCGGGCAGGCCGAGGCGGCGCCGGGTGCGCAGCCGGGCGAGGGGGTCGAAGCGGAAACGGGCCAGGTCGATGCCGTTGGGGACGACCTCGATGCGGGGCGCGGGAACGCCCCAGCGCCGCAGCCGGTCGGCGACGGTGGGGGAGACGGCGACCGTCGCGCTGCCCAGCCGCTCCCCGGCCAGGTACAGGGCGCGGACGCCCGGGGTGAGCGGGCGGCCTTCGATCTGGGAGTCGCCGAGGGAGTGTTCGGTGGCGACGACGGCGCGGACGCCGGCCAGGCGCGCGGCGAGCCGGCCGTAGAGGCAGGCGCGGTAGAGGTGGGTGTGCACCAGGTCGTAGCCACCGGTGCGGATGAACCGGGTCAGCCGGGGCAGTGCGGCCAGGTCGCGGTTGCCGGTCATGCCGAGGTGCACGACCTTGACGCCGTCGGCCTGCAGTCCGTCGGCGACCGCGCCCGGGTTGGTGAGCGTCACGACGTCGCAGTCGACGGGGAGGTGGCGCAGCAGCAGCCGCAGTTGCTGTTCGGCGCCGCCCACGCCGAGGCCGGTGATGACGTGCAGGGCCTTCACCTCACACCCCCGTCGCACGGCGGCGGCGCAGGCGGTGCAGCCGGGTCTTCAGCAGCAGGCGTACGGCGGTGTCCCGCTGGCCGACGTGTACGCGGGGCAGGGCGTGCGGGCCGGTCAGCGGGCCGGGGTCGATCGCGCAGGCGTAGGCGTAACCGGCGGCCCGCACGGCCTCGGCGGCGCGGGCGTCGACCGTGCCGTACGGATAGCAGAAGCCGGTGACCGGAGCGCCGGTCAACTCCGAGAGCAGTGCCCTGCTCTCGGCGGTCTCGGCCTTCAGCGCGGCATCGTCCGCCTGCGTCAGGTCGACGTGGGTGAGCCCGTGCGAGCCGATCTCGACGCCCTCGGCGGCGGCGTGCCGGATGCCGTCGGCGGTCAGCAGCGGCTTGCGCGGGCCCAGCGGGTCCCAGGCGTTGTCGCCGCCGAGCCGGCCCGGCAGTACGAAGAGGGTCGCCCCGCAGCCCCAGTGGCGCAGGCGGGGCAGCGCGTGCCCGGTGAAGTCGGCGTACCCGTCGTCGAAGGTCAGCCCCACCAGGCCGTGGCCGTCGCCGCGGGCCCGGGCGGCCAGCAGCTCGGCGACCGACACCCCGCGCAGCCCGCGCCGCCGCAGCCAGCCCAGCTGCGCGTCCAGCCGGTCGGGCGTGACCGTGATGCGGTACGGGTCGTCCGTGCGGTCGCCGACGGAGTGGTACATCGCGATCCAGGGGACGACGTCGGCGCGCGTGCGGGCGCCGGGGCGGGTGAGGCCTTCAACGGAATCTGCGGAAGCGGGGGAGGGGGCGGGAGCGGGAGCGGCGGAAGCGGAAGCGGAAGCAGAAACGGCCATGGGGGAGCCTTCGTGTGACGGAGCGGACGAGATCGAGGGCCTGCGCGACGCCTTGGACGCGCAGAACCCGGCCGAGCAGGACGAAGACGCCGACGACGGTCGCCACGCCGACGGCGAGGGAGACACCGGGGGAACCGGCCGGGGCGGTGAGCCGGTCCGTGACCAGCACGGCCGCGACGGTCGCCGCGGCCGCCGCCACCACCGGCCTGCCCAGGTCGCCCAGGACGCGCCGGACGCGGACCGGGACACTGCGCGGGCCCATCCCGGCGAGCAGCAGGGCGGCGGTGACGGTGATGCCGGCGGCGTTGGCGGCGGCGATCCCGGTCACGCCCCACGGGCCGACCGCGCACGCGCCGACGCCGGCGGTGGCGGCGATGCCGACGGCCATCGCGCCGAGCGGGTACCAGCTGGCGCGGCCCGCCGAGAAGTAGGAGCGGGCCAGCGCGCCCACCACGGTCTGGCCGAGCAGCCCGAGCGCGTACACGCGCATGACGGTCGCGGTCGCCGCCGTGTCCGCCGCCGTGAAGGCGCCCCGCTGGAAGAGGAGCCCGACCATCTGGGGTGCGCAGGCGACGACCGCGGCCGCACCCAGCAGCACCAGGGCGGCCGCCAGCGCCACGTCCCGCTCGACGCGGTCGCGGGCCCGTTCGGTGTCGCCGTCGGCCATCGCACGGGCCACCACCGGGAAGGTCACCGTGCACAGCATCAGTGACAGTGTCATCGGGATCTGGGCCACCTTCTGCGCGTAGTTCAGGTGCGAGATGGCCCCGGAGGGGAGCCCGGAGGCGAGGAAGCGTTCGATGAGGATTTGGGACTGGCGGCACAGGGCGAAGAGCAGGACGGTGCCGAACAGGGCGAGGGCCAGCGGACGGGCCTGGTCCGCGACGGCCGACGGCGGCGCCCCGTCGCTCCGGCGGCGCAGCTGCCGCAGCAGCGACGGCAACTGCGCCGCCACCATCAGGACGCCGCCCGCCGCGACCCCGACCGCCGCCGAACGCACCCCCCAGCGCCCGCCGAACACGAACATCGCGGTGATGATGCCGGTGTTGTAGGCGACGTAGATCGCCGCCGGCGCCAGGAACCGGCCGTGCGCCCGCAGGGCGGCGCTGCAGTACCCGGCCAGCCCGAAGCTGACGACGCAGGTGGCGGTGAGCCGGGTGCAGTCCACGGCGAGGGCGTGGTCGGGCAGCCCCGGCGCCAGGGCCGCGACCAACTGGGGCGCGCAGACGACGACCAGTGCGCCGACCGCGACGAAGGCCGGCGCCAGCCGGGGCAGGGTCGACGCGACCAGCGCGCGGACCGGGTCGCCGGGGGCGCCCTGCGCGCGGCGGGCCAGGGCCAGACTGAACATCGGGACCAGAGCGAAGGCCAGCCCGTCCTCGATCAGCAGCGTCGCCGCGAACTCCGGCACCGTCCACGCCACGAGGAAGGCGTCCGTCTCGCGGCCGGCCCCGAACAGCCGGGCCAGCGCCTGGTCCCGGGCCAGCCCGAGCACCGACCCGGCCACCGACAGCACGGCCGTGAGCAGCGCGGCCCGGGCGAGGAAGCCCCCCGAGGACCGGCCCTCGGCGGCCGTCGCGGTGTCCGCCCGGGGCGCGACGGTCCGGGCCGGGGGGACGGACGTCCCGCCCGCCGCAGGAACCGAGGTCGCCTTCACCTTCACCGCGCCGGCACCTCCTCCGTACCGGGGCCGTGACCGGGACCGGAGGCAGTGCCGTGACCGGGACCGGAGTCAGTGCCGTGACCGGGACCGGAGTCAGTGCCGTGACCGGAGCCGGAGTCAGCGCCGTGACCGGACCCGGTCCCGGACTCGGACCCGAGCGCCCACCACGCCGCCAGCCCGAAGCACACCGCCGTCAGCACGGTCGAGGGCCCGCCGATGTCGGCGTACGCGAAGTCGGTCAGCTGCCACACCAGCAGCCCGCAGGCGATCAGCGCGCAGTCCGGTGCGGGCCTCCCGGAACGCCGTACCGCACGGAGCCCGCGCAGCCCCAGGACGAGCAGCGCCAGCCAGCTCCCCGCGAGCGCCACCAGCCCGATCAGGCCCTGTTCGGCCAGGACCAGCAGGTACATGTTGTGCGGGGACAGCAGCGGCTGTCTGCGGTATCCGGCACCGGCGCCCTCGGTCTCACTGCCCGAGGACAGCGCCAGCGACGCGTGTGCGTCCCGGTGTTCGGGAAACCCCTTCAGGCCCACGCCGGTCAGGGGCCGCTCGCGCCACATGCCGCCCGCCGCCGCCCACATCGCGTAACGGTCGGTCACCGACTGGTCGGGCGATGCGGTGACCCGCGCGATGCTCCCCACCCGCTCCTGGAGCATCGCCGTACCGACACCGAACCCGCCCACCAGCACCACCCCCGCCGCGACCGCGGCCGCCCCCACCGTGAGCGCCCGGCGCACCCCGGCGAGCAGCAGCTGTGCCGCGCACGTCACCGCCGTGGCGATCCACGCCCCGCGGCTGAACGACAGGGCGAGCGGCAGCAGCAGCGCGAGCGCGCACCCGGCGGCGAGTGCGCGCTGACGTACGGACGGCGTGCACGGTGTCGACGGCGTGCACGGTGTGGAGGACGTCGATGGAGTCGTTGGCGTGGATGGCGCGGATGGCGCGGATGGCGCGGATGGCGCGGATGGCATGGATGGCGCGGAGGATGGCGTGTATGGCGTGGATCTCCCCGGGGGCCGGCCCAGCGCCAGCCCGACCGCGCAGACCAGTCCCAGGGAGACCACGGTGGCCATCCCCATCACGTCCTGCGGCCCGAAGGTGCCCACGGCCCGGATCTGCTCGCCCTGGTACGAGGCGCCGGTCCCGGTGACGTACTGGTGCACGCCGACCGCCCCCTGCCACGCCGCCAGCCCCACCATCGACCAGGCGAGCAGCCGTGCGTCGTCCCGGCCGCGGATCAGCAGCAGGACGGCGGCGGGGACGAGGACGAAGACCTGGAGGTAGCGGCCGAGCCCGGTGAGCCCGGCCCCCGGCGACACCGCCCCCATGGCGGCGACGGCCAGTCCGGACACGGGCAGTCCCAGCACCACGGCCGCCGTACGGGACAGGGGGCGCCGCCGGTCCCGTACCAGGCGCAGGGCGCAGTACAGCACCACCAGCGCGGAGACCGCGTCGGCCGGGTGCGCGCCGCCCCCGCCGTCCGGTGCGACCGGCAGGGCGAGCAGCGCGACGACCGCGACCACGGCCAGTACGGGCGGCAGCCGCCGTACGCGCACGGCGGACCACAGGGGCAGGGCCTGGGACACTCGCTCAGCTCCCGGTGGGGCGCACGAGCGTGACGGCCGTGCGCAGCAGGATGCAGACGTCCTGCCACAGGGACCAGTCGTCGATGTAGGCGTTGTCGAAGCGGGCCCGGTCCTCGATGGAGGTGTCGCCGCGCAGTCCGTTGATCTGGGCCAGGCCCGTGATGCCGGCCGGCACCCGGTGGCGGGCGGCGTAACCGGGGTAGGTCCGGCTGAACTGCGCCACGAAGTACGGCCGTTCGGGGCGTGGCCCGACCAGGCTCATGTCGCCCCGGAAGACGTTCCACAGCTGGAGCAGCTCGTCGAGCGAGGTACGGCGCAGGAAGCGGCAGAACCACGGCATCCGACGCTCGTCGGCCACGCTCCACCGGGTCGCCGACTCGTGCTCGTCGGCCGGGCGGTAGGTGCGGAACTTCAGCAGCGTGAACGGCCTGCCGTCCTTGCCGATGCGCTCCTGCCGGAACAGTACGCCGGGCCCCCCGATGATCCTCAACGCCGTCGCACAGGTCAGCAGCAACGGGCTCAGCAGCAGCAGCAGCGCCCCGGACACCGTCACGTCCAGCACCCGCTTGCCGGCACCGCCCGCCCGTCGCGCGGCCGGCTCCGGACGCCGGTAGGAGAACCCGGCGATCCGGTCCCGGCCCGGGTACGCGGAGGCGTCCGCGTCGACCTCCCACACCACGCAGCCCGACTCGGCCAGCGTCCGCAGCAGCGGCCCCTGCCGGGCCGGTTCGCAAGGGTGCACGGCCAGTACGTCCCGTACGCCGTTCTGCACGACCGCCCGCCGCACCTCCTCTCCCGTGGTCAGCACGGGCAGGCCGGTGGTGCCGCCCGGGTCGTCGGTGACGATTCCCACGGGGCGCACCCCGCAGCGCGGGTGGCGCAGCACCGCCGACGCCACGCGCTGCGCGGTCGCGGCGGGGCCGGCGACGAGGGCCGCGCGCGGGTGGTTCAGCAGCGCGGCACGGCGCCGCCCGTGCACGACGCCCCGGCCGGCGCAGCCCGTCGCCGCGTGCAGCAGGAAGCCGAGGAGCAGCGTGCGGGCGGACAGCGCGTGCGGTGGGGCGTACGCCGCGACGAGCGCCGCCAGCGACAGCCAGACCACCGCGATCCGGCCGCACAGGGCGGGCAGGTCGTCCAGCACACCCGGCAGCCGTCGGCGCGGGCGCGGACACAGCAGCAGCGCGGCGGCGACCAGCAGGGCCGTCAGCAGTGGTTGGTGCGGGACGCCGGTCAGGGTCAGCGAGCCCGGGACCGCGGCCGCCGTGCCGTCCGCGACGAGCAGCGGCAGCGGGGAGTCCGGCCGTGGCGCGGGGCGCCCGGTGGGGAACCGGAGGCCCCCGGTGCCGGCCCTCGGCGGCAGCACCGAGACGGGGGATGAGGAGCCCGGGGCGCGCGGCTGGCCGGCGGGGGCGGGGACGGTGCTTTCCGCGGTCATGGGTGCGTGGACTCCCTGTACTCGATGGGCACGACCGGCGACCGCCCCACGGTCGTCGACCGGTCGCCGGAGGGGTGGGACGCCGTGGAGGCGGGCCGGTGGCCGGGGAGGGGGCGCGGTTCGGCCGTCCGCCCGTCGTGCCCGCCGTACCCGTCGTGGCAGTCGTGCCCGTCGTGCCCGTCGTGGAGGAGGGCGCGGTACACCGCCGCGACGGCCGCGGCCGTGAGCCGTACGTCGTGCGTGGACAGGACGTGCGCACGCCCCCGGCGGCCGAGCGACGCACGCAGGGGAGCGTCGAGCAGCAGGCCGCTGACGGCGCCCGCCAGCGCCGTCGGGTCCTCCGGCGGTACCAGGCAGTGCGGCGCGAGAGCGGGCGGCAGTCCTTCGCGGGCGCCGTCCACGTCGGTCACAACCACGGGCCGCCCGCAGGCCATCGCCTCCAGCGGGGCCAGCGCCATGCCTTCCCAGCGGGAGGGCAGGACGACCAGGTCGGCGGCCCGGTACCAGGGGGTGGCATCGGCGACGGCACCCGCGAACAGCACGGACGCCGGGTCGGGGTGTCGCGGGCGGGTGGGGTGCGGTCCGCAGCCGTGGGTTCCGGGTGCAGGTCCGGTCCGGTGCGGTCCGTCGCCGAGGAATCCGTACGCCGAGGCACGCGCCGCGAGCCGGGCGCGCTCCGGCCCGTCGCCGACCAGTACCAGCCGGGCCCCCGGCACGCGCGTGAGGACCGACCCCCACGCCGCCAGCAGGATGTCCTGCCCCTTCTGCCGGCACAGCCGTCCCACGCAGACCACCAGCGGGGCGTCCGGGCCGACACCGGCCCGCAGCCGTGCCGGCTCCGGGTCCGCCACGCCGTTCCGGCCTCCGACCGCACCGTCGCGGAAGACCGCACCGTCGCGGAAGACCGTGCCGTCGTGGAAAACCGTGCCGTCGTGGAAGACCGTGTCGTCGCGGAAGCGGTCGAGGTCGATGCCGTTCGGGATCACCGCCCACCGCCCGCGGACCCCGGCCCGAGCCCCCCGCAGCCGCTCCGCCTCGCTCACGCACACCGTCCGCGCCGCCCACCGCGACCCCCACCGCTCCCAGCCGAGCGCGAGCGCCGCGGCGGGCTCCCCGACGGCCTCGAACGACCAGGCGTGCGGCTGGAACACCGTCGGAATACGTCCCCGTACGGCGAGCCGCCCGGCGAGACCTGCCTTCGCGCTGTGCGCGTGCACCAGGTCGGGCCGTACGTCCGCGATCACGCGCGCGAGCCGTCGCACCTCCGGTACCAGCGCGGGACCCGGTGACCGCGTCGCCGCCCAGTGCCGGACGTCGGCGCCCAGCGACCGGAGTTCGCCCGCGAGGGGCCCGTCGGGACAGGCGACCGTGACGCGCAGTCCGGCGGAGAGCTGAACCCGCGTCAGGTCCCCGACGACACGGGCGACCCCGCCGTCCACCGGCTGGGTGACGTGGAGAACCCGGGGCGGGGAGTCGGTCGGTGGCAGGTGCATACGCGTTTCCTCGCTCAAGGAACATGCTCGGGACGGGCGGGAACGCGTCTCACCGCAGGGCACCGTCGCGACACGGTGGACGCGGGCGCACGCGGCGTCCCGCCGGGGAACGAGCCGGAAGACCGGTGGGCGTCCGCCGCGTTCGGAGCTCCCGGAGGGTCCCCTCGGCCGATGTCCCGCAGTGGTGCACGGGGATGCGTCGGATGATGTGGGACTTTAGCGGTGATCCATGCCAATCCGGCGAAGCCGGGCGAGTGTGTTGGATTGGTGAATGTTGTTCTCCTGTGAGATCACTCGATCGGCGGCACGCTCACGCCGCCTGCACGCCGTCGGCACGCGTCGGCACGCGTCGGCACGCGCCGACGCTGCGCCGGGAGCCGCCGGTGCCGCCGGTGTCGCCGCTGCCGCCGCTGCCGGCGGCGGAGCGCCGCCCGTGTCCCGGGTGCTCCGTCCGGCGTGGTGGCGCAGGTCTGGTCCGGGCTCCGGCCGGCGTCTGCGGCAGCACCGCCGGCATGGCGGGCCCTGGGCCCGTTGAACCCGGCGTTCGGCAACGCGCGCGAGAACGGCCGACGGCGCCTCGGGGGACCCGCACCGGCCGTCCGTACCGCGGCTCTTCCGCGAGCGGGCGGCCGGTTCACGTCGCCGTGCGGACGGCTGCCGCGCGGACGGCGGCGTGTGCCCCGAATGGGGGGTGTGGGCGCCGACACGGCACGCGGACCTTGACAGGGCCTCTCACCAGGTAGGACGCCGATGCGAGGGAAAGCGGTCCGGCGCACGGGGTCACCGCTCGGTTGCAGAGCGCCATGGGCGCTTTCACGGTGGGCACAAGATCCGACGCACCACCGAAAGGAACCCCCATGCGTCTGCCCGCACGGCGAATCGCCACCTCCGCTCTCTGCGCCGGCCTGCTGATCGGCCTCTCCGGTCCGGCGGTGATGGCGGCCGACGGTGAATCGGTCCGGGAACGCACCCAAGCGGCGTCCCGAGCCCCCCTCCCCGACGCTGCGGAACTGCAGAGCCAGGTCGGCAGTCTGGCCGGTCTGGGCGCAGTGCTCACGCCGGTCACCGATCTGCTCGGCGCCGTACTCAAGGCCGACGACGGCCGCCTGTCCACCGAGGAGGCGGACAAGCTGGCCGCCGCCGTCAAGGACGCCCTCGCCAAGGCCGAAGCGGCGGACGCGGACGCCGACGACGTGGCGTCCACGCCGGGCACCACCACCCCCGGCACCACCACCCCGGCCCAGCCGCCGGCCGCCGAGACGCCGGTGACCCTGCCGGCGCCCGTCGTGGCGCAGAGCAGTGACGGCACCACGGCGGTGGCCGGCCTGGCCGCCGCCGCACACGCCGACCTGATGGCGCAGATCGACGCCCTGCTCAAGGCCACCACCTCCGGTACGGCCGCGCAGGTGAGTCCGGCCGTGGAGGAAGTGGTGACCGGCGTCGTCAACGTCGTCGCCGCCACGCTGGTCGGCAGCGGGCTGCCCGCCGCCGACCTGGCCGGGCTGCCCGCCCTGCCGAGCGCGCCGGAAGCCGCCACGCCGCAAGCGCCGGTGCCGGCGAACCCGCAGCCGGCCAACCCCTCCTGACGCCCGCACGGCGAACCAGGCCGTCGCGTCGCCCTTCCGGGGCGGCGCGACGGCCTTCTCCGTTCCGGTTCCCGTGCCTCTCCCCGTGGTTCCCCGCGCAGGGATGTCCCGTCGGGCGATGACGCCTGCCGGATATCTCATATGTCTTCCGAGCGCGGGGTTTCCGCGCTCCGCGGAGGTCGTTGGGCAGGGCGTCGGTATGTCCTCGGTATGTCCTCGGGCGACGTGAGTCGCCGAAGAAAGGAACATGATGAAGTCCCTCAAGGCCGTCGCTGTCGTTGCCGGGGCCCTGGCCGTCGCCGGTTCCGCCGCGCCCGCGTCCGCCCACGTCACCGCCGACCGCACGTCCGGCGCCCTCAACAGCGTCGTGAGCGCGCTCACCGAGGAACGCACCAACGTGGTGCCGCCGAAGCACCGGCCGAAGGCGCCCGACAGCGAGAACAAGGGATCCGTGCTGCACACCGTGAAGGACACGACCAACAGGCTGAACTCCAAGGACGGGCTGCTCGGCGGCCTCTCGCTGGGCCGCTGACCCGCGCCCCGGCGCACGGGTGATCCCGTGTGAGGCCACCCCCAGCGTGCACACCGGGACGAAAGCGCGTCCCCCAGCGGCTCCCAGCACCTGCCCCGTACTCCACGGGTACTTCGCGGGTACTCCGCGGCGACTTCCCGTCGCCTCTGTGCCGGAGTCGGCGGCCGGTGCTCCGGGTGGCCCAGCGAGCGGTGACCACGGGGCCCGCCGCCCGGTTAACGGTGCGGATCCACCGAGCGGACGAGGAGCGAGCCATGATCGCCAACGTGGGCAGAGCAGTGAGCGGCGCGGAAGGGGAGACGCGGGGCCCCGCGAGAGGCGGGCCCGGTCACGGAACGCGGCGCCGGATGCTGCGGGGACTGCTCGCCCCGGCCCTCGCCGTGACGCTGACGCCCCTGATCGCGGCCTCCCGGCCCTCCCCGCCGTCGGACGCCGCCGAGAGCGCGGAGAACACCGGGACCGCCCCCACCGCGGCCGGTGCGCGGCCAGCGCCGCACGCCCCCGAGCCGGCCGCGGGCGCCGCGTTCGACGAGATCTACCGGGGCCGCCACATCCGGGGCTTCAGGCCCACCGCACGGCAGGCCACCGGCGTCGGCACCTGGCACGTGACCGTGGACGGCCGGCCGCTGCACCTGATGCGCCGGGCCGACGGCGGCTGGCTGAGCATGATCGACCACTACCGGTCGTATCCCACCCCCCTTGCCGCGGCCCGCGGTGCCGTCGACGAACTCGGCCCCGGCGAGCAGCTGCGCGACACGCCGGCCGAGGGCGGCCGGCACCATTCCGGGGGGCGCCATGGCGTACACGCGTAAGGACGTCAGCACACTGACCGGCTCCGAGAAGCGGCGGTTCGTCAACGCGCTGCTGGAGCTCAAACGGCGCGGTGAGTACGACGAGTTCGTGCGCACCCACATCGTCTACTACGTCTCCGACGGCGAGAACGGGCTGCGCAGCGCCCACATGGCCCCGTCCTTCCTGCCCTGGCACCGCAGGTTCCTGCTGGACCTGGAGGAGGCGCTGCGCCGGGTCGACTCGTCCGTGACGGTGCCGTACTGGGACTGGACCAAGGACCGCACCACCTCGTCCTCGCCCTGGACCGCCGACCTCCTCGGCGGCAACGGGCGGCGTTCCGACCGCCGGGTCACCACCGGGCCGTTCGCCCACGCCGAGGGCAACTGGACCATCAAGGAGAACGTCACCGACACCGAGTACCTCACCCGGGACCTCGGACGCGCCGACGCTCCCATCGAGCTGCCCACGAAGAGCGACCTGAAGTGGGCGCTCGACGACCCGGTGTACGACACCGTGCCCTGGGACTCCACGGTGCGCGAGGGGTTCCGGAACAAGCTGGAGGGGTGGGGGACCGGCCGCGGCAGCGTCTCCTGGCGCAACCACAACCGGGTGCACCGCTGGGTCGGCGGGGCCATGGTCGGTGCTGCCTCGGTCAACGACCCGGTGTTCTGGCTGCACCACGCCTTCGTCGACCTCCAGTGGTCCCGCTGGCAGGCCCGGCACGGCGACACCCGCTACCTGCCCGCCGAGCCGCCCGGCCGGGGCGGCGCGCAGCACGGCCGGGTCGTCGCGCGGCACGAGAGGCTGCCACCGTGGGACGTGACGCCGGACGACTTGGAGGACCACAGCCGGATCTACAGGTACGCCTGAGCGGACGGCGCGGACGGCGCGGACGGCGCGGACGGGAAGAGCCCCGGCTGGGAAGGCCGGGGGCACTCTTCGAGTGGCGTGCAGTCCTCGGGGCTGGTGGCGTACGGGCGGCCTCGCAGGCGGCGTACGGGCGGCCTCAGGGCAGGCGGCGTACGGGGGAGCCCGCGAGGTAGGCCCGGATCGCCTCGACCGCCTGGCCGTAGTACGTGGCGTAGTTGGCGCGCGAGACGTAGCCGAGGTGCGGGGTGGCGAGCAGGCGCGGGGCGGTGCGCATCGGGTGCCCGGCGGGCAGCGGCTCGGTGTCGAAGACGTCCACGCCCGCGCCGGCGATGCGGCCCCCGTGCAACGCGGCGAGCAGGGCGTCCTGGTCGACGATCGCCGCGCGCGAGGTGTTGACCAGGTAGGCGGTCGGCTTGAGCAGCGCCAGTTCGGCGGGGCCGAGCAGGCCGCGGGTGCGGTCGCCGAGCGCCAGGTGGACGGAGACGAAGTCGGAGGCCCGCAGCAGCTCCTCCTTGGAGGGGGCGAGTTCGACGCCGACCTCCTCGGCGCGTTCCCGGGTGAGGTTCTGGCTCCACGCGCTCACCCGCATGCCGAAGGCGAGACCGACCTGCGCCACCCGGCTGCCGATCCTGCCCAGGCCCAGCAGCCCGAGCCGTTGACCGTGCAGGTCGGCGCCCACGGTCTGCTGCCAGGGCCCGCCCTCGCGCAGCGCGTTGCTCTCCCGGACGACACCGCGGGCCAGACCCAGCAGCAGGGCCCACGTGAGTTCCACGGGCGGGGTCGAGGAGGAGGCCGTACCGCACACGGTGACGCCGTGCGCGTCGGCGGCGGCGTAGTCGATGACGCTGTTGCGCATGCCGGAGGCGACGATCAGTTTCAGCCGGGGCAGCCGGGCGATCAGTGACCCGGGGAACGGCACGCGTTCGCGCAGCGTGACCACGATGTCCGCGTCGGCGAGCGCGGCGGCGAGGGCGTCCTCGCTGCCGAAATGGGTGGCGAAGGACACGACGTCCACGTCGTCCGCGACCGGGGACCAGTCGGCGATCCCGGTCGCCACCTGCTGGAAGTCGTCGAGCACCGCGCAGCGCAGTCGCACGTCGTCCGGTCCCTCCCGACGGAACGGGCAGTGGCGCCCCCGGCAGGACTCGAACCTGCGGCCAAGCGCTTAGAAGGCGCCTGCTCTATCCACTGAGCTACGGGGGCCTGGTGTGGTGGCCTCGGTCGTGGTGCCCGGGTGTGGGCTGATCCGTGACGGTTGCCGGGGACAAGGATAGGGCTCCCGGCTCCATGTCCCTGCTGCTTCACCTCCGTGGCTCGATGTGGAGGTTCAGTGAAGCGGTCCTGATAATCGCAGGCAGGTACGAATCCTGCATCGCTTTTGGCGTCTCGCGCATCGGGTGTTGTGCACTCGTTATGCCTGGAGTCGCCTCACGTCCCAGTAGTCCCTTCCGTCCGAAGTGTCCGGTCGGCGCGCAGGCATGCTCATATGCTTCAGAATTCCCCTGAAATTGGGCATTCTTCACATGTGGTGACCTTGGACGTACGGCCTCAGCTGCTCGACGCACTCTCCGCCCTGCGCGACCGTGTCGCGGCCGCACGCTTCCCGCTGCCCCTGCCCGGGGCCCCACGCGCGCGTGCCAACCGCGACGAACTGCTCGCACAGCTCGACGACTACTTGGTGCCCCGGCTGAAGGAACCCGAAGCGCCCTTGCTGGCCGTCGTGGGCGGATCCACCGGCGCCGGGAAGTCCACGCTGGTGAACTCCCTCGTGGGGCGGCGGGTCAGTGAGGCCGGGGTGCTGCGGCCCACCACCCGGACGCCGGTGCTCGTGTGTCATCCGGAGGACCACCACTGGTTCAGCGGCATGCGGGTGCTGCCCGACCTCACGCGCGTGTGGGTGCCCCACCGGGACCCGGACGACGACCTGCTCCTGCCGGGCGAGAAGCCCGCGCGCGTGCTGCGCATCGAGACCGCCGACACCCTGCCGCCCGGCATCGCCCTCCTCGACGCACCCGACATCGACTCCCTCGTCGCCGACAACCGCGTCCTCGCGGCCGAACTGATCTGCGCCGCCGACATCTGGGTGATGGTCACCACGGCCGCCCGGTACGCCGACGCCGTGCCCTGGCAGCTGCTGCGCACCGCCAAGGAGTACGACGCCACCCTGGTCACCGTGCTCGACCGGGTGCCCCACCAGGTGGTGGCCGAGGTGTCGCGGCAGTACGGGGCGCTGCTCACCAAGGCAGGGCTCGGCGAGGTCCCCCGCTTCACCGTGCCCGAACTGCCCGAATCGGCGTGGGGCGGCGGGCTGCTGCCGGCCACCGCCGTGGCGCCGCTGCGGTCCTGGCTCGTCCACCGGGCACAGGACCTCGACACCCGGCACCACACCATGGCCCGTACGGCGCACGGCATCCTGGACTCCCTCACATCCCGGATGCCCGAACTGGCCGGCGCCACCGCCGCGCAGTACGCCGCCGCGCTGCGGCTCACCGCGGCCGTCGACGGCGCGTACGACGGAGAGCACGCGCGCGTGCGGGGGAGGCTGCAGGCGGGGGCCGTGCTCGCCGGGGACGCGCTGAAGCGGTGGCGGGCCTTCCCCCTCGACTGCTCCCCCGAGGAACTCCTCGACTCGCTGGTCGAGAGCCTGAGCGCGCTGCTGCTGTGCGCCGTCACCGCCGCCGACGAACGCGTCGACGACGCGTGGCGGCGCGAACCGGCGGCCGCCGCACCGGAACTCGCGGACCGCGCCCCGGCGACGGAGAGCGCCGAGCACCGCATCGGGATGGCCGTACGGCGCTGGCGGCGGGAGCTGGAGGAGTACGCCGAGGAGGAGGTGCGCGAACTCGACCGGAGCATGGCACCGGACCCGGGGGTGGTCGCCGCGCTGGTCGCCACCGTGCTGCTGGGCGGGCGGCGCGCGCGCAGCGCCGGGGAGCGGCTCGCCGAGCGGATCGGCGCCCACGGTGCGCTGCGGCTGCGCGACCGGGGCGGGCGGCTGCTCGACGAACAGGTGGACCGGGTCCTGCACGTCGAGCGCGAGCGCCGACTGGCACCGCTTGACGGGATGGAGGTCCATCCCGAACCGCAGGCCGAACTCATCGCAGCGCTGTCCGTATTGCAGAAGGAGAGGTGACCGGTGACCGCCGTCACTGACCAGGACCCCACCGAGCACACCGACCACACGACGGAGGAGGCAGGCCAGGCAGGCCAGGCAGGCCAGGCAGGTCCCGGAGGCCAAAGAGGGCAGGGGGGCCACGGAGGTCAGGGAGGTCAGGGAGGTCAGGGAGGTCGGGGGGGCGAGGCGGGGCCCGGGGGCGGCCGTGGCCCGGAGCGGGCCGGCGCGGAGGCCGCCGCGCGGCGGGAGGCCACGGGGGCCGGGCGGGCGACGCGTGCGCAGGGCCGCGCGAGCGAGCGCGCCCCCGGCCCTCACCCACGCGTGCAGGACAACGGAGCGTCCCCGCGTACGGCCCTGGACCGCGACCGCGGTGACGAGCGCAGGGACCGTACGGAGCGCGGGGATCGGGATCCCACGGCGGCCCCTGGACGTACGGAGCGCAGAGACCCTGCGGCGGACAGGGGTCGTACGGCGGACAGGGATCGTACGGAGGGCGCGGCCGGCCGCGATCGCGCGGCGGGTACGGAGCGCGCGGCCG
Organism: Streptomyces sp. NPDC037271; assembly: GCF_055603605.1. NCBI lineage: Bacteria > Bacillati > Actinomycetota > Actinomycetes > Kitasatosporales > Streptomycetaceae > Streptomyces > Streptomyces sp. NPDC037271. Next base: position 362,235 of record NZ_JBVJVN010000002.1, on the reverse strand, counting down.
GTGGTTCCGCCGGGCCCGATTCCCATTCCGTCCCCGGGGCCGGTTCCGGGGCCGGGGACGGAGGAGGCGCCTGGGGCGACGGGCTGATCGCGCGGCGGGTGGACGAGAACGCCGGGGCGGAGCAGTTCGCCGTGGTGCCGAGCAGGCCCGCCAGTTCCTCGGCCCTGATGCCGCTGGCGTACGACGGACAGCTCAGGTCGCGGCTCGACGCGCTGCGCGAACTGGTGGGGCTCTCCCGTACTCGGCTCGACAGCGGGACCCTGGCCGAGGCGGGCCGGGTCCTCGACGAGGCCGCCGCGCGGCGCAGGCTCTCCGGGCAGCACACCGTCGTCGCCATCGCCGGCGCGACCGGCAGCGGCAAGTCGCAGCTGTTCAACACGCTCGCCGGGGTGACGATCTCCGAGACGGGCGTCCGCCGGCCGACCACCGCGGCGCCCATCGCGTGCAGTTGGAGCGACGGCGCGGCCAGCCTCCTGGACCGGCTCGGCATCCCCGGCCGGCTGCGCCGCCGCCCGCTGCAGCACCCGGACGCCGACTCGCCGCTGCGCGGGCTGGTCCTGATCGACCTCCCCGACCACGACTCGGCGGCCGTGCAGCACCGCGAGCAGGTGGACCGCATCCTGGCGCTCGTCGACGCCGTCATCTGGGTCGTCGACCCGGAGAAGTACGCCGACGCCGTGCTCCACGAGCGCTATCTGCGGCCGATGGCCGGCCACGCGGAGGTCACCTTCGTCGTCCTCAACCAGGTCGACCGGCTGCCCGGGGAGGCCGCCGAGCAGGTCCTCGACGACCTGCGGCGGCTGCTCGACGAGGACGGCATCGCACTCGGGGAGTACGACGAACCCGGCGCGACCGTGCTCGCCCTGTCCGCGCTCACCGGGGACGGCATCGGCGAACTGCGCGCCGCGCTCGGCCAGTTCGTCGCCGAACGGCAGGCCCCGGCGCGCCGGATCGCGGCCGACGTGGACGCCGCCGCCTGGCGCCTGCGTCCCGTGTACGTCACCGGGCGGCGGACCGGGCTCAGCGAGGAGGCGCGGGAGGAGTTCGCGGACCGGATCGCGGACGCGGTGGGGGCCACCGCCGCCGGCGAGGCCGCCGAACGGGCCTGGCTGCGCAACGCCAACCGCGCGTGCGGCACACCCTGGCTGCGGCTGTGGCGCTGGTACCACGACCGGCGCGAACCTCCCACGGGCCGGCTCTCGCTGCGCGCCCAGGCGGACGAGGAGGCCACCGCCCGTCAGCGCGTCGAGCAGGCGGTGCGCACGGTGTCCGACCGGGCGTCGGCCGGGCTGCCCGCGCCATGGGCGCAGGCGATGCGCGAGGCGGCCGTCCGGGGCGCCCAGGGGCTGCCGGAGGCCCTCGACGAGCTGGTGGTGCGCACGGGGCCGCCGCCGGGGCGTCCGCCGCGGCCGGGCTGGTGGCCGGTGGCCGTGCTGGCCCAGGCGTCCATGACCCTCCTGCAGGTGGCGGGCGGCCTGTGGCTGCTGGGCCAGATCATCGGCTTCCTGCCGCCGAACCTGGGCGTGCCGGTGCTGCTGATGGTCGCCGGCATCGTCGGCGGACCCCTCATCGAATGGAGCTGCCGCATCGCGGCGCGCGGACCGGCACGACGCTACGGCCACGAGGCGGAACGCCTGCTGCGGGAGGCGGCCGCGGGATGCGGCCGGGCCAGGGTCCTGGATCCGCTGGCGGCGGAACTGCTGCGGTACCGGGAAGTCCGGGAGCAGTACGGGAGGGTCGCGGGGGTGGGAACCACGGCGAGGTAGACGTAGGTGCCGGGGTGCCGGGGCGCTGGGGTGCCGGGGCGCTGGGCGGGCGGAGGCGATCGCCCGCCCGGGGAACCCAGCGGCGGGACGGCCCCGGGGGACACGGGGGACAGGGGGACACGGGGGACAGGGGGGACACGGGGGACACCCATGGGGGTGGCGGAGTTCTCCACAGACGAGATGACGGTCCACAGCCCTTGGCGGGCCCCGCCCCGGGCGGGGCAGTCTGGCGTCGCGGCGATCGCGACGGACGCGGTCGTCACGGGCGGGGGGGGGGGGGGGGGGGGGGGGGGGGGGGAGGAGGGGGGGGAGGGGGGGGGGGGGGGGGGGGGGGGGGGGGGGGGGGGGGCCCCCCCCCCCCCCGCGCCGGACGCAGCCGTACGGGAAGGCCCGTACGGGAGGGAGGACTCGCGATGAACGAGACGATGATCTGCGCCGTGGGCAACGTGGCCACGCGGCCGGTGTTCCGGGAGCTGGCGAACGGACCGTCGGCGCGGTTCCGGCTGGCGGTCACCGCGCGCTACTGGGACCGGGAGAAGAGCGCGTGGACGGACGGGCACACCAACTTCTTCACGGTGTGGGCCAACCGGCAGCTCGCCGCCAACGCCTCGGCGTCTTTGGCGGTGGGCGAACCCGTCATCGTGCAGGGACGGTTGAAGGTGCGCACGGACGTGCGCGAGGGGCAGAACTGGACCTCCGCGGACATCGACGCGGTGGCGATCGGCCACGACCTCGCGCGCGGCACGGCGGCGTTCCGGCGCACCGGAAAGGCGGAGACGGCGGTCTCCCCACCACAGCCGGAGCCCAACTGGGAGACACCGGCCGGGGAGCCGGACGGCACGGACACCACCGAACAACGGCCGGAACCCGCCGCAGCGGTGGCGTGAAGCCGACGGTCCGCCGGAACTGACCGAAGTGCGGCTTATCGGCGAATACGCACCGGACGAACCCGGGTGGATTTGTCGATAAGCCCTGCTCACGGGCCTGTCGGCGATAACGATTCCGATTCGGATCACCGTGTGGACGAACATCACCGGCAAGCACGGTGCGCCACGTCCTTAGGATGCCGAACGAGCCCTGAGGGGCTGGTGATTCTGCTGGTGGGACCGTGCCCCCCACGTCAACGGGTCCTGCTCGAAGGGGAATTTGGTGTTTTCTTCGCTCGCTGCGCTGTCTCCGTCCGGCCGAGGGGCGGTGCGACGCGCCACCGCGGCACTGGTGTCCGCGTTCGCCGCCGCAGGGGTGGTGACCGGTGCCGGACCGGCAGCCGCCGCCCAGGGCGCGGCGGCGCAGGGGCAGGGCGGGGCGACGGCCACCATCGGAGGCCTCAAGGCGCACGGCGTCGCGGTCGTCCACGGGGCGGACGGCCCCCAGGAGGTGCCGGCCGGCCTGTTCGAGATGTCCGTCGAGGGCGGCGGCATGCTGCAGACGTACTGCGTCGACGTCCAGAACCCGACGCAGAAGGACGCCAAGTACCACGAGACGCCCTGGAGCGGCACGTCCCTGGGAACCAACAAGGACGCGGGCCGCATCCGCTGGATCCTGCAGAACTCCTACCCCCAGGTCAACGACCTCGCCGCGCTGGCGAAGAAGGCGGGTGTCCGCGGCGGACTCACCGAGCAGGACGCGGCGGCCGGCACGCAGGTGGCCGTCTGGCGCTATTCGGACGACACGGACGTCGAGGCACTCGATCCCCAGGCCGAGCGGCTCGCCGACTACCTGGAGAAGAAGGCCCGCGTTCTCGCGGAGCCCGCGGCGTCGCTCTCCCTGGACCCGCCCGCGGTCTCCGGCCGCCCCGGTGAGCGGCTCGGCCCGGTGACGGTGCGCACCAACGGCGGCGGCGCCACGGTGACACCCCCGGTGGACGCCACCGCCGGCGGGGTGCGCATCGTCGACAAGCAGGGCGAGCCCGTCACCTCCGTCACCAACGGCTCCCAGATCTTCTTCGACGTGCCCGAGGACGCGGCGGCCGGCACCGCCGAACTGACGGTCCAGGCCTCGACCACCGTGCCGGTCGGCCGTGCCCTCGCCTCCGAGAGCCGCAGCCAGACCCAGATCCTGGCCGGCTCCAGCGAGTCCACGGTCGCGGCGACGGCCACCGCCTCGTGGGCCGACCAGGGCGCGATACCCGCCCTGTCCGCGACGAAGAACTGCGCCGAGGGCGCCCTGGACATCACCGCGGTCAACAACGGCGACGAGCCCTTCACCTTCCAGCTGCTGGACACCGAGTACACCATCGCGGCCGGCGAGACCCGCACGGTGACCGTCCCGCTGCCGGAGGACCGCGCCTACGACTTCACGATCCGCGGCCCGGCCGGCTTCGAACAACGCTTCAAGGGCGTCCTCGACTGCCGCACCCGGAGCGCCGCACTGCCGGACACCACCCGCCCCCTCGGCGAACCGGCCCCCGCCACGGTCACCACCCCCGCCCCGAACCCCAACCTCGCCGAAACCGGCAGCTCCGGGGTAACGCCCCTGATCGGCGGCACGGCCATCGGCCTGGTCATGATCGGCGGCGCGGTCCTCCTGTTCGTCCGCAGGAAGAGCGAACAGTGACCTCACCGCCGGTACTCTCGCCGTCCTCCCCGAGGCAGGCCCGCACGCTGGAGCAGGCGTCGTGAACCGCACGGCCGCGATCGGCATCACGGTCGGCCGGTGACAGCGCCATACGTGAAGGGAGAAGCAGATGGGTCGCCGCAGAGAGACCCGTAGGGACCCCGCGGTCGTGACCGCGACGGTGCGTGAGTGGAGCGACGAGGAGGGTTGGGGTGTCCTCGACTCGCCCGAGACTCCCGGAGGGTGCTTCGGCCACTTCTCCGACATTCAGGCGCCCGGCTTCCGCACGCTGTCACCAGGGCAGCAGGTCGATCTCACCTGGGAAGCGCCCGGCTTCAAGCAGGACGGGTACGACTACCGGGCGGTGAGCATCGTTCCCCGCTCCGCCTGACCTCCACGGCCGACATCAACGAGGCCGGACGTCGGCGTCAGCAGCGCCTCCGGACGGCCTTCGGGCCAGCCGGTGACGGCGTCAGGGGCGAGCGCAGACCGAACTCCTGAGGCGGTGCTCACCCCGGTGCGAGCGAGGGGGCGCTCCGATGCGCTGGTCACGGCCGCACCGTAGCCCAGCACGGTGGGGGCGCGGCACCCTCGGCCTAAGCCGTCCCCGGGCCGTGCGAAGGTGCCCGAGGCCGACCGACGGCGACCGACAGTGACAGGCGAGGCTCGGGCGCCCACCAGGAAACCCCAGGTCAGAGCCCTCGTAGGGAACGCGTTTCCTCGTAGGGGTGGCGGTGCGGCAAGATGGGGTGTATCTGCCCACTGCCTGATCAAGCTGCCGGACGGTTTCTCTTGGCTGAGTACATTTACACCATGCGCAAGGCGCGCAAGGCGCACGGCGACAAGGTGATCCTCGATGACGTCACCCTGAGCTTCCTGCCCGGCGCGAAGATCGGCGTGGTCGGACCGAACGGCGCCGGTAAGTCGACCGTTCTGAAGATCATGGCGGGGCTGGAGCAGCCGTCGAACGGCGACGCGTTCCTGTCGCCGGGTTACACGGTCGGCATCCTGCTGCAGGAGCCCCCGCTGAACGAGGAGAAGACCGTCCTGGAGAACGTCCAGGAGGGTGTCGCCGAGGTCAAGGGCAAGCTCGACCGGTTCAACGAGATCGCCGAGCAGATGGCGACCGACTACTCGGACGCCCTGCTCGAGGAGATGGGCAAGCTCCAGGAGGAGCTGGACCACGCCAACGCCTGGGACCTCGACGCCCAGCTGGAGCAGGCCATGGACGCGCTCGGGTGCCCGCCCGGCGACTGGCCCGTCGTGAACCTCTCCGGTGGTGAGAAGCGCCGCGTCGCGCTCTGCAAGCTGCTGCTGGAGGCGCCCGACCTGCTGCTGCTCGACGAGCCCACCAACCACCTCGACGCCGAGTCGGTGAACTGGCTGGAGCAGCACCTCGCCAAGTACGAGGGCACCGTCGTGGCCGTGACCCACGACCGGTACTTCCTGGACAACGTCGCCGGGTGGATCTGCGAGGTCGACCGCGGCCGCCTGCACGGCTACGAGGGCAACTACTCCAAGTACCTGGAGACCAAGCAGACCCGCCTCAAGGTCGAGGGCCAGAAGGACGCCAAGCGCGCCAAGCGGCTCAAGGACGAGCTGGAGTGGGTGCGGTCCAACGCCAAGGGGCGGCAGGCCAAGTCCAAGGCCCGTCTGGCCCGCTACGAGGAGATGGCCGCCGAGGCCGACAAGATGCGGAAGCTGGACTTCGAGGAGATCCAGATCCCGCCGGGCCCGCGCCTGGGCAACGTCGTCGTCGAGGTCAACAACCTCACCAAGGGCTTCGGGGACAAGCTCCTCATCGACGACCTCAGCTTCACCCTGCCGCGCAACGGCATCGTCGGTGTCATCGGCCCCAACGGCGCCGGCAAGACCACCCTCTTCAAGATGATCCAGGGCTTCGAGGAGCCGGACTCCGGGAGCATCAAGGTCGGCGACACCGTCAAGATCTCCTACGTCGACCAGAGCCGCGAGAACATCGACCCGAAGAAGACGCTCTGGGCCGTCGTGAGCGACGAGCTCGACTACATCAACGTCGGGCAGGTGGAGATGCCCTCGCGGGCGTACGTCTCCGCCTTCGGCTTCAAGGGACCGGACCAGCAGAAGGCGGCCGGGGTGCTCTCCGGCGGTGAGCGCAACCGGCTCAACCTCGCGCTCACCCTCAAGCAGGGCGGCAACCTGCTCCTCCTCGACGAGCCGACCAACGACCTCGACGTCGAGACCCTCGGCAGCCTCGAGAACGCGCTGCTCGAGTTCCCGGGGTGCGCCGTGGTCGTCTCCCACGACCGGTGGTTCCTCGACCGCGTCGCCACGCACATCCTCGCCTACGAGGGCGAGTCCAAGTGGTTCTGGTTCGAGGGCAACTTCGAGTCGTACGAGAAGAACAAGGTCGAGCGGCTCGGCGCGGACGCCGCACGCCCGCACCGGGCCACCTACAAGAAGCTGACCCGGGGCTGATCTTGCGGCACATCTACCGCTGCCCGCTGCGCTGGGCGGACATGGACGCGTACGGCCACGTCAACAACGTGGTCTTCCTCCGCTACCTGGAGGAGGCCCGTATCGACTTCCTGTTCCGCCCGGAGAAGGACTTCAAGCAGGGGTCCGTGGTGGCGCGCCACGAGATCGACTACAAGCGGCAGCTCGTCCACCGGCACCACCCGGTCGACATCGAGCTGTGGGTCACGGAGATAAGGGCCGCCTCCTTCACGCTCACCTACGAGGTCAAGGACGGCGACCAGGTCTACGTCCGCGCCTCGACGGTGATCGTGCCGTTCGACTTCGAGACGCAGCGGCCCCGCCGGATCACCGAGGAGGAACGCGAGTTCCTCCGGGAGTACACGGACGACAAGGAGGGGGCCGTCGCCGCATGACGGTGCTCCATCTGGCCGACGAGGGGGAGGCCGCGGATCTCGCGGGCTTCCTCTCCCGCCTGCTCCACTACGACCGTTCGGCGGCGGTGCGCCTGCAGGCGGCCGGCACGGCCCTCGCCGTCTTCGGCCGGCCGCCCTCCTTCGACGTGCTGGCCGTGCGCGCGGTGCGGCTGGCCAAGCCGTACGAGAACGGAATCGACGTCACGCTGGACGTGACCGTGTCCGCCGGTGAGCTGCTGGAGCGGGTGGACGAGCCGGCGGCGACAGCCGGTGTTCCGGGCGCGGTGACCGGGCCTCCGTGGGCCGGGGTGCTGCCCCCGCGCGGCGGCTGGCGGCCCGATCCGGGGCTGCCCGCCCCGGACGACCTGCGCGCGCTGGTCGCCGCGGCGGTGGCGGAGTTCCGCGCCCGCACGGCACAGCTGCCGCCCGAGCGGCGCACCCGGGCGGAGCTGGACCGGATCGGACGCGAGATGTGGTCCCGGACGGTCGGGGACACGGCACTGCCGGTGCGGGCCGTGCACGCGGCCCAGTCACTGGGGTTCCTGCGCCCCACCGGGACGTCCGGCGCGGACGACGCCCCGAAGCTGTTCTCCTCGGGCGCGTGGCTGCGGCTGCGCACGCCCTATGGTTCCGTCGTCCTGCGCCGGGCGGGGACCGGGGCGCTGGGCATCAGCGTGCGCTGACCGGCCGCCGCGACCCGCAGTCCCCTCCCCGACAGGCCTTCGGTCAGTCCGGGGTGTTGACCATCGAGGCGGCCGCGTACGTCAGGTACTTCCACAGCGTCTGCTCGTGCTCCTCGGAGAGCCCCAGCTCGTCGAGGGCGACCCGCATGTGCTTCAGCCAGGCGTCGTGCGCCGCCCGGTCGACGACGAACGGGGCGTGGCGCATCCGCAGCCGCGGGTGGCCGCGGTTGTCGCTGTACGTCGTGGGGCCGCCCCAGTACTGCATCAGGAAGAGCGCGAAACGCTCCTCGGCCGGGCCGAGGTCCTCCTCCGGGTACATCGGCCGCAGAAGCGGGTCCTCGGCCACCCCCTGGTAGAAACGGTGGACGAGCCGACGGAAGGTCTCCTCCCCGCCGACCTGCTCGTAGAAGGTCTGCTCCTGAAGCGTGCCGCGCCGAATCTCATTCACGTCGTCCATGGTCTCAGACGCGTGGACATAGGACTTGAGGCTTAGGACCTCCACCGCCCGCCGTCGGGCCCGTACTGTGGAGACATGGGCGGGCACCAGGATCTGGACGGCCTCGCCGCCTCCGCGCGGGCGGAGCTGGTGCGGGAGATCGAGCTGAGCGGCGCCTGGGCCGCCGACCCGGTCTGGCGGGAGACGTTCGAGGCGGTGCCGCGCCATCTCTTCGTGCCGTACTACTACGTCGGCGTCCTGGGGGGCTACGAACGCCGGTGGGGCGAGCACCCCGACCGGGCGGCCCGCGAGCGCTGGGTGCGCGGCGCGTACGCCGACGCCCCGCTGGCCACCCGGCTGCGCGACGGTGAACTGCTCTCCTCCAGCAGCCAGCCGTCGCTGATGGCGATGATGCTGGTGGAGCTGGGAGTGAGGGACGGTGACCGGGTCCTGGAGATAGGCGCGGGCACCGGCTACAACGCCGCCCTGCTCGCCCACCGGCTCGGCGACGACGACCTGGTCACCACGATCGACCTGGACGCCGACATCACCGAGTCGGCCCGCCGGCACCTGGCCGCCGCCGGATACCACCCGGCCGTCGTCACCGGCGACGGCGCCCGAGGGGTGCCCGAGCGCGCCCCCTACGACCGGATCCTCGCCACCTGCGCGCTGCCCTCGATCCCGCGTGCCTGGCCGGCCCAGTGCCGCCCCGGCGGCCGGATCCTGACGCCGCTCGCCACCGGCCTGGTCGTCCTCACGGTCCGCGACGCGGAGCACGCCGAAGGGCGCTTCCTGCACACGCCCGCGTACTTCGTGCCCCTGCGCGGCGCGGACCGGTCCGAGCCGGAGACGCCGGGCCTCGGCGGGGTGCCGCGCCGGGCCCGGGAGAACGACCTGTACCGCTTCCTGCTCGCGCTGAGCCGGGGCCGGCTCGACCCGCAGGAGGCGTACGCGCTGTGGGACCGCGAGGACGCCCCGGGCCGTGAGCGCTACGGCATCACCGTCAGCGGCGAACGGGCCTGGGCCTGGCTGGACGACCCGGAGGGCCCGTACGCCTGGCCCTTCACCTGACGTACGGACCGGTGACTGGCCCCGGCTAGCCCCGGCGGACCGTGATCGTCGTCCAGGCGCCGACGTGCACCCGGTCGCCGTCCTGGAGCGGCACCGGCACGAAGGGCTGGATCGGCTCCTCGCCGCCGTTGACCGTGGTGCCGTTCGTCGAGTTCTGGTCGACGACCGCCCAGGTGCCGTCCGGCTGCTGCACCAGCATCGCGTGCTGGTGCGAGACGCCCGGGTCCTCCGGCGGCACGGCCAGGTCGATGTCGGGGGTGTCGCCGGTGGAGTGCCGGCGGCGGCCGATGGTGATCCGGTTGCCGGTGAGCGTGCGCTGCTGCTCGGGCGAGTACGCGGGCAGGTTCAGACCCGCGGCCTCGGGACCGGAGCGCTGCATCATCGCCATGAAGTAGTCGCGGTCCGGGCCGATCGTCGCCGTCCAGGTCGTCGGCTGCTGGGGCCGCTGCGGCTGCTGGGGCTGCTGCGGGAAGCCGTTGCCGGGCGGGGGCGGCGGCGTCTGGGCCGCGCCGGGCTGAGGGTAGCCGTAGCCGCCGCCCTGGGCCGGTCCGGGGCCGTTCGGACCACCGGGACCACCGGGACGGCCGGGGCCGCCAGGGCCACCGTGGCCGCCGGGACCACCGGGGCCGCCACCCGGTCCTCCGTGATCGGTGGACGACGGCGGGGAGAGCACCCAGTCGTCACCGCCGCCGAAGGAGGGACCGCCCTGCTGCGGCCGGTTGGTCTCCTGCGGGAAGGCCGGCGGGGCCGGTGGGCCGGACTGCTGGTACCCCTGCGGAGCGCCGTTCCCGGATCCACCGGGACCGGGCGGCGGCGGTACGGGCCGTGACGGGTCGGCACCGAAACCGGGTGGGGCCGACGGACCGGAAGGCCCGTTCGGGCCGCCGGGGCCACCGTATGCGCCGGGACCGCCAGGGCCGTTGGGAACGCCGGGACCGCCGGGGCCGTTGGGACCGCCGGGACCGCCGGGGCCGTTGGGACCGCCGGGACCGCCGGGGCCGTTGGGACCGCCGGGACCGCCGGGGCCGTTGGGACCGCCGGGACCGTTGGGGCCACCGGGCCCACCAGGGCCGTTGGGGTTGAAGGGGCCAGAGGGGCCGTTCGGGCCGCCCGGGCCCTGGGGACCGCTGCCTGGACCCTGGGGACCGCTGCCCGGGCCCCCAGGACCGCTGCCCGGACCGCCGGGACCGCTGCCCGGACCCCCGGGACCGCTGCCCGGACCACCGGGGCCACCACCGGGGCCGCCCGGCCCCGAGGGACCGCCGAAGGGCGGCGGGCCCGGGGGGATCGGCTCGGCGGGCCGGTTCATCCGGGACGGGCGGGAGCTCTGGTAGTCGTACGAGTCACCGCCGCCGTACGACGGACCCGCCGGCGGCTGCTGGAAGTGCGGCGCCGGGCCGCCGGACGCCGGCGGGCGCGGAGCGGCCGGCGTGTACGAGGTGGCCGTGTTGGTGAGGAAGTTCCACCGGCACTCCTCGCAGAACGGTGCCCCGCCCTCACGCGGCGTACGGCACTGCGGGCACAGCTGCGGCTCGGCGCCGGGAGCCCCGGGACCGCCGCCCGGGCCACCGGGACGACCGGGACCGGCGCCCGGGCCACCGGGGCCGCCGCCCGGGCCACCCGGGCCGGCCGGCGGCGGGAAGCCGTAGCCGCCGCCCGGGGGCGGGGGCGGAGGAGGGGGCGGGACGGCACCGGCCATGCGGTGACCGCAAACCTCGCACCAGTCGTCGGAACCCGACTGGTGTCCGTTCGGGCAGGTCGGCATGTCGGTGCTTCCCTCTCTTGCGGGCTTGTGGAGCGTGGTCGTCCTGCGTCACTTCTTTACACGAACAGTCTTTGTCGACCGGGTCTCGAGAGTCATCTCGTCGGCCTCCTCGACCTTCGCTTTCAGTCGCACAGTACCTGCCGCCGCGTCGACCACGTCCACCACCTTCGCAAGCAGTTTCGCCGTATCGGCGTTTCCGGAGACTCCGGCGAGCTGAACCGCACGGCCCAGTTTGGCCGTTGCTCCTTCGATGTCGCCCGCTTTGCGCAGATCCAGACCCTGTTGGATGACCTGTGCCAGTTCGGCCTGCCCGGTGTAGTGGGCGACTTGCGGGTTGATCGACGTGGAGGCGGCCATGTCGTCCGTCCACACGGCCCGTACGAGACCCTGCGCGCCGAGGCTGCGGACGCCGCCTCCTCCACTCCCGGTTGCGCCCGGGAGCCAGGCGCCTCCGGGCTCCGGGACGACCAGGGAGACGCGGGCGGCCAGCATCTCCTGGCCCAGGTTCGCGGCCGGGACCTCCACGCAGACGTGGTAGTCGCGGGACTCGTCGCCCCAGGACCCGGTGGGGTAGTCGCCGGAGCGCGGGCCCGCCTCGGTGCGGCGGCCGGTCAGCTCCTCGACGGTGGGCGCGACCTGCTTGACGAACTTCACCGTGGTGCCGACCGGGGTCCACAGGCGCAGGGCGACGTCCGCGACCTCCTTGCCCATGGCCGCCTCCATCATCCGCGTGAAGTCGGCGGCGAGGCCGGCCGGGTCGGCGACGATGTCGGCGGTGCCGAGCAGGGCGGAGGCGATGGCTGTGACTTCTTTCACTTCCCAGTCGGTGCCCACGCCGCGGGCGTCACAGGTGAACCGGCCGGCACAGGAGTCGAGCGCCGCCTTGAGGTCCTCGGGCGACTCGTGCTCGTTGCGGCCGTCGGTGAGCAGGATGCCGTGGCGGATGGCGACGTCCGCGGTGGACAGCAGCCGGTCGGCCAGCCGCAGCCAGGTGCCGATGGCGGTGCCGCCGCCCGCGCTCAGCCGGCGCAGTGCCTGCTTGGCCTGCTCCCGGGTGGTGGCGTCGGCGACCGCGAGCCGGCCGCCGCCCGGGTAGACCTCCTTGGCCACGTGCGTGCCGCCGATCACCGTGAAGTGCACACCGTCGCGCAGGGTGTCGATCGCGGCGGCCGTCGCGTCGCGGGCGTTGCGCATCTTGGTGGGCGGGTAGTCCATCGAACCCGAGCAGTCGACCATGACCGCCACGGCCGCCGACGGGCCCTGGCCCGGTGAGTACAGGTGGGGCGCTGCCACCGCGCTCCCGATCGTGCCGCCGCCGGTCGCGGTGACCGTCACGATGGCGTTGACCTCACGGCCGCCCTCGGGCAGGTACTCGTTCTGGTAGACGTCCACCGAGAACTGCGGCACGTTCGACTTCGAGAAATTGGCCATGCCGGTTCGCATCCCCCTCTACGCCCCCACGGTGGTGGGGGCGATGGCTGCTGGCGCGGACCGCCCCCTGCGGCCCGCGAGAGCGGCCCCCGCGTGCGCACCCGTCCCCGTGTACCCGGGCGGGGGCCTCAGGCCGATCCTGCCCCCTGCGGCGGCGCGGGGAACGGCAGGAGGGCCACTGTTACGTTGTCGTGGCCCCCGCCGTCCAGGGCGTGACCGACGAGCACGCGGGCGCTGTGCAGCGGACGGGTGGCCGCGTCGAGGGGCATGACCTCGGCCATCTCCTCGGCCGACTCGGCGTAGTTCCACAGGCCGTCCGTGCAGACCACGACCACACCCGGGCGGTCCGGTTTGAAGGACGCGGTGTGCGGCTCCAGTTCGTAGGCGTCGGCGCCGAGCCACCCGGTGATCGCGTGGGCGCGCTCGTCGGCGTACGCCTCGGCCTCGCTCATCAGGTTGGCGGCGACCATCTGCGCGGCCCACGAGTCGTCCTCGGTGAGCCGGGCGGGCGGTGTGCTCCGGTCGACCGGCACCCAGTAGACGCGGCTGTCGCCGACCCAGCCGACGACCAGCAGGCCCGCGGTGACCACGGCGCCGACCAGCGTGCAGGCGGGCGCGTTCTGGTGGGGGGCCTGCTCGCGGGCGGTGGCCGGTTCGTCCGCCAGCGCGTTGACGGCGTGCGAGGCGGCGACGATGGCGTCGTGCATGGCCTGCTGCGGATGCGTGCCCCGGGGCAGGGCGGCGAGCAATGACTGGCCGGCCGCCCTGGACGCGGCCAGCGAGGCGTCGTCGGGACGGGTCGCGGAGGACACGCCGTCGCAGACGATCGCCACGGTCGCGGGGGCGCCGTCGGGCAGCGCGGTGCAGCCGACGGAGAAGGCGTCCTCGTTGCGGTGGTGGCGCAGGCCGCGGTCGCTGACCGCGGCGACGGGCCCGGACTCCTGCTCCATGTGGTCGCGTTCGCGGGGCTGGGCGTGTCCGCAGGTCTCGCAGTAGCCGTCGTCGTCGACCCGGCCCGCGCGGCAGGCCACGCACACCTTCCCGTCGGCGGCCGGCGCGGACGGCACCGGCTCGGCGGCCGGCCGGGGGGCGGGCGCCTGCAGCGGGTACTCGTCGGGCTCCCGCGCGTGGTCGGGACCGTCGAACCGCACGCCGGCCGCGGCCGGCTGCGGCGGTGCCGCGGGCATCGGCGGTGCCGCGGGCGGTGGTGGCGGGGGCGCCGTGGGCGGTGGTGGCGGCGGGGGGCCGCCCCAGCCGGTATCCGGCATTCCGGCCGCCGGGGCGGTCCGGCCGAAGCCGTTCGCGTCCCGGGCCGCGGGCCGGTCCACACCGTCCGGCGGCGGCGTCGGGGCGGGCACCGAGCCGTTGACGGCGACCGCCGGGCTGTCCTCGGGCCGCGCGGGCACGGCGGACAGGTCGTATCCGCAGGCACCGCAGAAACGGTCACCCGACTCGAGGGGTTCCTCGCAGCTCGGGCACTTCGGCACAGCGGCCTGCTGGGGCATCTGCGACATCAACTACACCCACGTCCGGGGGCGGTAACGATTGGCACGTTCCACCAGGTCGATCCTCTCCTCGCCGCCCCGCGCCAGCCGGGCCAGCGTGCGGTACGAACGCTCCAGGCCGAAACGCAGGCCGCGTTCGTCCAGGCTACTGCCGAGCAGCGTCCGGCCCCCGGCGGCATGGGGGTCCCCCCGCTCGGGCGGAGCCGAGAGTGGGGGAGGGACGGAACCCCGACCTCCGGAGAGTACCCAGTCCAGCGCACATCCGAGGACCTCGGCCGACAGCTGCTCGCGCCGCGCCGGATCCAGACCGTACACGTCCAACGCCTCGACCTGCCGCGCCGCGGCGACCAGATCGTCCAGGAACGCCACGTCGCCCGCGCTCGCCGTGCGTTGCCGCAGCCGTGCCCGTACGGCCGCCACGCGCGCGGCCGTGCAGTGGATGGACGACTCCGGCACCGACTCCAGCGTCCGTACGGCACCGGTCCGGTCGCCGCCGGCGAGCTGGACGCGGGCCAGCCCGAACGCGGCGCTCACATGGCTCGGGTCGGACGACCACACCAGGCGGTAGTACTCGGCGGCGTTGTCGAGCTGGCCCAGTACCTCCGCGCACAGGCCGAGGGCCAGCTTGGGCGCGATCTCGCCGGGGAAGGCGTCGTAGATCGCGTCGAAGGCCAGGGCGGCGCCCTCGTGGTCGCCGGTCGTCAGTGCGGCCAGCCCCCGGTACCAGACGACCCGCCAGTCGTCGGGCCGTTCGCCCTCCAGCGTCTCCAGGGCCTCCAGTGCGCCGGGCGCGTCGCCGTTCTCCAGCCGGGCCCGGATCTGCCGCAGCCGGGTCTCGGTCGACGGCGCGGGCGCGGCGGCCAGCGCGGTCAGCAGTTCACCCGGCGCGGACGCCATGAGGCCGGCGAGGAAACCGGCGTTGGGGTCGTCGGCGTCGACCCGGGGCACCGGCAGTGCGAGGGCGGCGACGGGCGCGTCGGCGGGCTTGACCAGGCCGGTGACGCCGTCACCGGCCGTGCCGCCGCCCGCGCCTTCCGCGCCCGGCGGCGCGGAGCCCGCGCCCGCGCCCGCACTGCCGGAGTGCTGCCCGACGTGCGCGCCCGACCCGCCGGAGGCTCCGTGCGCGTGCGCTGTGCCCGTCGCGCCGGAGGTGGCGAGACCCCCGCCCGTCGCGCCGGGGACGCCGAGGCCCCCACCCGACGCGCCGAAGACGCCGAGCCCCCCGCCCGTTCCGCCCGACGTCCCGAGGGCGCCGCCCGTTCCGCCGCCCGTTGCGACGTCCGTGCCCGTTCCGCCGGGTGCTCCGACCGCCGCGCTCGTCCCGCCCGGCAGCGCGGGGCCGGTGCCCGCGCCGCCCGGCCGCCGGGCCACCGCCGCACCGGTGCCGCGCCGCCTCCTACGGGGCTCCCGCGCCCCCAGCCGCGACACGTCGCCGTCCGGCCGGGGGAACAACTCCGTGTCCGTCACCCTGACCTCGGGCCCGAACAGGGTGGACACGGCGGGCCGGGCGTGGCCCGTCTGGAGGGAGACGACCTCGCGCAGCACTCCGGTCAGCTGCTCGGCCATCTCCTGCGCGGAGGCGAACCGGCGGGCCGGGTCGGGGTCGGTGGCACGCACCAGCAGCCGGTAGTACGACTCGTACCGCCGGAAGACGTCGATGGTGTCGGGGTCCGGCAGGGAGTCGGCGTAGACGTTGGTGTAGCCCTGGAAGTCGAACGTCAGCACGGCGAGCGTGCGGCCGACGGTGTACAGGTCGGACGCCACGGACGGGCCGACGTCGGCGACCTCCGGCGACTGGTATCCCACCGTGCCGTAGATGGCGGACTCGTCGTCGTCCATCCGGCGTACCGCGCCCATGTCGATCAGCTTGAGCTGGTCCTCGGTCTGGATGGCGTTGTCGACCTTGAAGTCGCAGTAGAGCAGGTTGCGGCTGTGCAGGTGGCCGAGTGCCTCCAGCGCCTCGAGGCCGTACGCGCAGGCCTGCTCCACCGGCAGCGGGTCCCGCCTGCCCTCCGGGGAGCGCCGTGCGTTGGCGATCTCCTTCAGCGACTTGCCGCCGACGTACTCCATGACGATGTACCCGTCCAGCGACCCCGTCCGCTGGTCGAGGTGTTCGACGAAGTTGTAGATCCGCACGATGTTGGCGTGCTCGATCTCGGCGAGGAACCGCCGCTCCGAGATGGCCGCCGCCATCGCGTCCTGGTCGCCGGTGTCCAGCAGGCCCTTGAGGACCACCCAGCGGTCGGAGACCGCACGGTCGACGGCGAGGTAGATCCAGCCGAGCCCGCCGTGCGCGAGGCAGCCCACCACCTCGTACTGGCCGTGCACGATGTCCCCGGTCTTCAGCTTGGGCACGAACGAGTACGGGTGGCCGCACTTGGTGCAGAAGCCCTCCGTGCGCCCCGGGCGCTCGCCGCGCGACCGTCCGACCGGCGCGCCGCAGTCCGAGCGTGAGCAGAACCGCTTCCGTTCGGGCACCTCGGGGTTGTCCAGGACCATCGCGCGCGGGTCGGGCCGCGGGATCACCGGGACCTCGACCAGGCCGGCGCCGAGGCGGCTGCGCGGGGAGGAACCGGCGGGGGAACCGGAGCTGCGTACCGACACCGACCGGCTCGTCGACCGGCCCGACACCGACCGCGAGAGCCGTCCCGACACCGAACGC
Source organism: Streptomyces sp. NPDC037271 (assembly GCF_055603605.1). Taxonomy (NCBI): domain Bacteria; kingdom Bacillati; phylum Actinomycetota; class Actinomycetes; order Kitasatosporales; family Streptomycetaceae; genus Streptomyces; species Streptomyces sp. NPDC037271. The sequence continues at coordinate 345,490 of NZ_JBVJVN010000002.1, read as the reverse complement.
CGGGACTTCGACGACTGCGACGACGTACGGGAGCCGCGGCTGCCGGACCGTGCGCTCCCGCTGCCCGCCGAGCCGCGTGAACCGCGCGAGCCCCGGCCGTCGCCGGTGGTCCCGGCCGGCGTCGAGCCGAACATCCCGTTGGCGGGGACGACCGGCGCGAGACCGCACGTGTCGCAGTACAGCTCGCCGCCGCCCATGTCCTCGTAGGTCCCGTCGCAGCCGGGACGCTGACACGTCCGCGGTGTCTCACTCATGACGCTGCCTCCCCCTCGTCGCTCACGCGCCGGGCCCCGTCCGGTCCACCGGCCCGCCCTGTCCGGGCACGTGCGGGGCGGAGCCGAGCAGTTCGGCCGCCGCGTGCTGGTAGCGCAGCACGGCCTGACCGGCGACGCGCAGGTCGCAGGGCGCGCTCCACAGCATGCGGCGTGCCTTCTCGTACTTCTCGACCAGCTCGGGGTCTTCGGCGAAACCGAGCCGGGCCATCTTCGCCTTGTACGCGTCGAGCCGGCCGCGCAGCTCGGCCCGGACCGCCAGCGGCGCCGTGACCGCCGTCAGCGACTCGCGGGCGCGCAGCAGCTCGTCCTCCGCCTTCTCCTCCAGCGACTCCAGGAGGGGGGACAGGCGGTGCCACTGCGCGTGTCTGCGGTACTCGGCGGCCGCCGCCAGCTGTTCCTGCAGCACGGTCGGCGGCCCGCTGACCACCGGCACCTCCGTCGCGGCGATCTTCGCCAGTACCTCGCCGCGCGCGGTGCGGGCCTCGGCGAGCGTGCGGTCCGCGCGGGAGAGCACGTCCCGCAGCCGTACGATCCGCTGCTCGGCGTCCTGGCGCACGGCCAGTACGGCGTCGATCTCGCGGCGCACCTCCTCCAGGGCGCGCGCCTCGCGGTCGTACACCGTGGTGTCCGGCCGGCCGCCGCCGGGCGCCGCACTGCCCTCCGCGGGCAGCCAGAAGGCCAGCGGGTCGGACACCACCTGCTCCCGCAGCCTCGTCAGGGTGCGGGTGATCCGTTCCAGGTCGTCGCCGGCCGGGTGTTCGCCGGGGCGGACGCCCACGGAGTGCGCGAGTTCGCGGGTGCGCCTCAGCTCGGCGGCGAGTAAATCGATCCGTGCGGGCAGCGCCGACCACACCGCGTCGGCGGCGACCACCATGTCGAGGGAGGTCGCGTACAGCTGGTTCATCCGGTCCACCAGCGTCGCCAGCGAGTACCGCTCGCTGAGGCGGCCCGGAGCGCCGTTCAGGGTGGGCGCCGCGGCCGTGGCGGTGGCGCTGCCGGCCACCGTGACGGCCTCGCCGCGCAGCAGTTCGGTCAGCTCGGCCAGGTCCTCGCGGCTGGACCAGCGGCGCCGGGAGCGGATCTCCCTGGCCGTGCGCAGCGCGCCCGTGTACGCGTCGAAGTAGGTCCACAGCAGCGTGATCGACGCCTCCGCGGCGGCCCAGCGTTCGCCGGTCACTCCCGTGAGTTCGGCGCCTTCGAGGAGTCTGCGGCCCGCGTGGTCCTGCAGGGCGAGGAGTGAGGTCTCGACCGCCTCGTGCTCCGCGCCGAGCCGCGCCAGCGCACGGTCCACCTCGTCCCGGTCCATCACCGGCCCGGTGGGTCCCGTGTCGCCCATCGATCACCTTTCGCTGTCGCGGACTTGTGCGTGCTTCTTCCCTGCGGTGCGGCGGTCGTTCAGCTCGTGCCCCGGTACACCGGGGCCGGGGGCCGCGACTTCGCCGCGTCCCCGCCCATCGTCTCCGACAGCCACACGTCGTACGAGTGCTGCCAGCCCCCGGCCTTGTCCGCGTGCCACTCCACGAGGATCTGGTTGACCCGGCGTACCAGGTCGTCGGCGTCCTTCTTCATCGCCACGCCGTAGTACTCGGTGGTGAAGGCGTCACCCTTCAGTTCGACCGCGGGGTCCTGTGCGGCCTGGCTCGCGGCGAGCGCGCCGTCGGTGACGACCGCGTCGACCTCGCCGAGCTGGAGTCTCACCAGGCAGTCCAGTTGGTTGGGCACGGTGGTGCCGAGGTCGGCGCCGGCGGCCGGCCTGCCGTCCGACTGGTCCTTCACCAGCGTGCTGTTCGCCGTCGAACCCTGCGCCGTGCAGATCTTCTTGCCGGCCAGCGTGGCGTCGTATCCGGTGATGGCGGAGTACTTGGGCGCGAGCAGTTGCTGTCCGGTCCTGAAGTAGGGCGCGGAGAAGGCGACCTCGGTGAGGCGGTCGCAGTTGATGGTCATCGTGCGGACCACCATGTCGACCCGGCCGTCCTGGATCGCGGGGATGCGCTGGTCGGTGGGGATCGCCTTGAACTGCACGGCGTCCGGGTCGCCGAGGATGTCCTTCGCGATGCGGTGCACCAGGTCGATGTCGAAGCCCTCGAGCTCGGCCGCACCGCCGCTGTTCGGGTCGCGGTAGCCCCAGGCGTAGCTGTTCTGGTCGACGCCGACGATCAGCTTGCGCTTCTCGCCCCGGCGGTTCTTGATCGCGTCGATGGTGGGGCCGTCGGCGTCGTCCGGGGACAGGCTCTGCTTCTCCGGGTCCGTGCACTCCTCGGCGGCGCGTGCCCGGCTGCCGTGGGCGACGCCGTGGCCGGCGGTGCCGACTCCGCTGCCGTCGCCCTCGCCGTGCGGGCGGACCACCGGCAGGAGCAGGGCGAAGAGCACGGCGAGGGCGCAGGCGAAGGCCATCGCCCCCACACCGCCCCAGCCCTTCAGGCCGCTCCGCAGTCGTCGTGCACGCATCCTCGCTCCTCCTTCCACGGGTATCCCTTTCCACCCGTCCGCCGGGTCCGCGCCCCGCTTCACCGGTACTCCGAGAGCCTGCGGCCGATGCCCAGCAGCGCGCCGGCCGCGCCGAGCCCGGCGAGGACGCCGGCGCCCTGCGGCAGGTAGCCCATCGCGTCCAGGCCGTCGCCCGCCGCCTGCTCGAACTCCCGTCCCTCGTGGGCGAGGGCGGTGGCGAGCGCGGCGTCCACGCCGTCGAAGCACTCGACGGTGGGCTCGACCGTGCTGTCCGCGCTGCCGATCACCAGGTCCAGCGCCTGCTGGTAGTTGCCGTTCTCGTCCTGTTCACGGGCCGACGCGTGGCGTTTCTTCCACTCCGTCATGTCGTCGTTCGCCGCCGTGACCGGCCGCTCGCCCGCCTCGTCGTCCGCGAGCCGCGCCGCTTCGGCCAGTGCCTTGCGGAGGGTGTCCATGTTCTTGCCGTGGGAGAAGTCGTACGTGTCGTACGTCGTGCCGTCCACCGTCGTCGTCTCCGCGCCGCGCGCCACCAGTGTGAGGTTCTCGTCGCCCCGGGCCTTGAGGGAGGCGATGCGGGCGTCGTGCAGCACGTTCAGCGAGCGCACTCCGTGGTCGTAGGAGTCGGTCAGGTTCGACCGGGCGACGCTGTGGCCGACGACCAGCCACAGCAGGACGGTCGTGGTGGCGGCGGTGGCGGCGACCAGGCCCTGGTTCAGGACGCGGTGGGTGCGCCGGTAGTCGCGGCGCTGCGCCCAGGCCAGGGCGGCGAGCGCGAGGACGCCGAGGGCCAGCGCGGCCCAGGGGTAGGGCTCGGCGTCGGCGTAGTCGGCGCGCAGCCGCTGGTTCTCCGTCGTGTAGAGGTCCTCCGCCCTCGGGAGCATCTCCTCCTGCATCATCGCGTTGGCGTGGCGCAGGTAGGCGCCGCCGACCGGGAAACCCTGGCGGTTGTAGGTGCGGGCGCGCTCGATGAGGCCCTTGTACTCGGGCAGGAGGCGGTTGAGCTCGGTGATGGTCGCCGCGGAGGAGGATGCGGCGTCGGAGTTGGCGGCGGCCTGCACGAGCCCTTCGGCGGCGGCGCGGATGTCCTTCTCGTACCGGTCGCGGGACGCCTTGGTCTCCTGGCCGCCGGCGAGGAACCCGCTGGAGGCCGCGGTGTTGGCGTCGGCCAGGGAGCGGTAGATGTCGGCCGCTTCGGAGGTGAGCGGCTGGCTGCGGTGCAGCACGTCGTCGGCCGCCGCGGACCGGTCGTGCATCTGCCAGGCGGTGACGGCGCCGAAGGCGAGGACGAGCGCGGCGAGCAGCGCGCCGATGATGCGCAGCCGTCCCGGCTCGGTGACGGCCGCCGCGCGCAGCCGGTCCACGCCCTCGGCGAACGCGGTGCGCCGGGGCGACGGCGGGGGCGTGGCGGGGGCGAGGCCGCCGGGCCGCTGCTGGGGCGACGGACGGGGCTGCGGCTGCGGCGGCACGGCGGGCAGGGTGGGCATGCCCGCGCCCGGTGGCGACGCCGCGCTGCCCTTCGGCGGTCGAGTCACTGCTGACCTCCCCCATGGTCATCCGTCGCCGCAAGTATCGCTGCCCGAGCCGACATTCGCACCGGCCTTCACCGATCTTGATCCGGTCCCGGTGTCCCGGCGCCCGGCGCCGGCGCCTGTGTCCCGGTCCCGGTCCGACGCACCACCCCTGCCCATGAACACGCCCCCGGAACCCGGTCCGGTTCCCGGCCGGACCGCTCCGACCGGCCGACCGGGCGACCGGCCGGCGGGCTCAGGCGGCGAAGTGCGCCCGCGCCCGTGCGTGGGCCCCGGGGGCCGGCCGCTCCTCCTCCACGGGCGGGTCGGCGTTGGCCAGGCACGCCGAGACGTGGCCGCCGGAGGTGACGCCCGCCGTCGCGAAGGCCGCCGTCACGGCCCGGGCGAGGGCGTCCACGGCCCGTTCCACGCCCACGGCGGGCGGCCGGAAGGCGCCGTCGCGGGCCGTGGCGAGGACCTCCCCGCCGGCCGTCACGACCGCCACGTCGGTCTGGCCGACGCAGCCGCACTCCAGGGGCCAGGTCTACTTGGTGGTGCTCGGCGGGGTGATCGGGGCCGCCGCCATGGACTGCGGCGACACGGTGCTCGCGTACGCCGACGGTGCCGCCACGCCGGCCGTCGGGTCGGGTGCCGCGGCAGCCTGCCCCGGGACCTCGGGGCCGCCGACGATCTGGATGTCGGCCGCGTCGAAGGCCCGCTTGACGCGCCAGCGCAGCTCGCGCTCGACGGTGAGGGACTTGCCGGGCATGGTCTTCGCGGAGACCCGCACCACCATGGAGTCGAGCAGCACGGAGTCCAGGCCGAGGACCTCGATCGGGCCCCAGAGCATCTCGTTCCAGGGCTCTTCCTTGCTCATCCGCTCGCCGACCGCGCGGATCGTCTCCCTGACCTTGTCCAGGTCCTCGTCGGAGCGGACGGTGACGTCCACGCCGGCGGTCGACCAGCCCTGGGAGAGGTTGCCGATCCGCTTGACCTCGCCGTTGCGGACGTACCAGATCTCGCCGTTGTCGCCGCGCAGCTTGGTCACCCGCAGGCCGACCTCTATGACCTCGCCGGATGCCACGCCCGCGTCGATGCTGTCGCCGACGCCGTACTGGTCCTCCAGGATCATGAAGACGCCGGAGAGGAAGTCGGTGACCAGGTTGCGGGCGCCGAAGCCGATCGCCACACCGGCGACACCGGCGGACGCCAGCAGCGGGGCCAGGTTGATCTGGAAGGTGCCGAGGACCATCAGGGCGGCGGTGCCGAGGATGAGGAAGCTGGCCACCGAGCGCAGTACGGAGCCGATGGCCTCGGAGCGCTGACGGCGCCGCTCGGCGTTGACCAGCAGCCCGCTCAGCGCGGTGCCGCCCGCCCCGGTCCGGCGGTTCATGCGGTCTATCAGCTTGGTGATCGCCCGCCGCACCACCGCTCTGAGCACCGCCGCTATCACCACGATCAGCAGCACCCGCAGCCCGATCGCGAGCCACGTCGACCAGTTCTCCTCGACCCAGCCGGCGGCGTTCGAGGCGCTCTCCTGGGCGTCCTGGAACGAGGGCACGGCCGGGGCCGTCGGCGACGGCGACGGGGACGGCGACGTACTGTCGGCCAGTAGGACGGCGGCGGACAGGGACACGGCGGATACCTCCAGGTGCAGCGGCCGCCCACCGCCGGCGCGGTCGGTCCAAGGTCACGGAACGGTCACCGGACGGGCGGAATCACCACACTAACGGGGCACGGTGTGCGGAACGGCGCGAAGCTCACAGGAGAGACCGTCCTCACCCGCGCTTGAACAGGTCACGGTCCTGGGGATGCATCCCATGTGGTCGAAAACACTTCCAGCCCGTTACGGGGACATGGTGGCGCTTCCACCAGGCATGAGGGGAGACTGACTACGGATCGTCCCGGCGCGAGCCACGCGCCGCCGGCGTACAAGGAGGCATCCGTGCCGCATGTCCTGGTTCTCAACGCGTCGTACGAGCCGCTCGGCGTCGTACCGCTCCGCCGCGCGCTCGTCCTCGTCCTCGAGAACAAGGCCGTGTGCCTCGAGGAGTCCGGCGCCTACCTGCACAGCGCGACCGTCACCGTGCCCGCCCCCAGCGTGGTCCGGCTGAAGCGGTTCGTGCGGGTTCCCTACCGGGGGCCCGTCCCGCTCACGAGGCGGGCGCTCTTCGCGCGCGACGGGGGCCGCTGCATGTACTGCGGCGCCGTCGCCACCAGCGTCGACCACGTCGTCCCGCGCAGTCGCGGGGGCCTGCACGCGTGGGACAACGTGGTGGCGTCGTGCCGCCGCTGCAACCACGTCAAGGCCGACCGCCACCTCGGCGAGATCGGCTGGCGCCTGCGCCACAAACCCGCCCCGCCCACGGGTCTGGCCTGGCGCATCATCGGCACGGGCCACCGGGACCCGCGCTGGCTGCCGTACTTGCAGCCGTACGGCGCGGAGGACGCGATGGCCCGGATCGACGGCATTTCCGCCTGACGGTCCGGGCCTTCGTCCGCCGTGCGGCCGGGGCGGTGGGTCAGCGCACCCAGTTCTTCAGCGGCTCGGTGTCCAGGGTGATCCCGACGGGATCGGGCAGCGCGACCTCCTTGCCGAAGGGGAGTGTCTGCACGGTCTCGTACCGTCCGCCGTCCGGGCGGCTGTGCACCTTGACCTCGAAGGTGTCCCGGTCGATGAGCAGGTACACCGGGATGCCGGTCCCGGCGTAGGCCCGGGGCTTCTCGACGCGGTCGCGCCGGTCGGTGTCGGAGTCGTACGAGGTGACCTCGACGACCATGAGGACGGGGGTGGGGTCGGCCCATTCGCCGGCGCCGGCGAAGGCGTGGCTGGGGACGAGTGAGCCGTCGGGACGGGCGCGGCCCTCGCGGTAGGCCTCGACCATCAGACCCTGGTGAGAGTCGAGCCACAGGTCCGGACGCTGCCGCATGCAGATGCGCGTGAGCCATTCGATGATGCTTCCGTGGTCGCCGTCGGGTACGGCCTTCCCCCCAAGATGCCCGCCGATGAACTCGAGTCGCACACCTTCTGTGCTCCGGTCGGCATGGCGGGCGAGTTCTTCGAACTCGGTGACGAGCATCTGCGGCCTGTCAGCGGTCACGGTCACAAGGCTCCTCCGGATCTGCGGGGGTCCACACGCTCAGCGTAGGGGAGATCCGGCCTGGCGGCCGGGGTGTCCCACTCGGCGTACACGGTCTTGCCGATGGTGCGCGGCTCCCAGCCCTATCGCGCGGTCAGCGCTCCGACCAGGAGGAGTCCCCGCCCGAATCGCTCGTCGATGTCTTCTGCCGGGCGGGTACGCGGCAACCGCTCACCGCGCGGATCGCTCACCTCGATCCGCAGGGTGCGGTGATCGAGGGTGACGCGTACGCGGATGAGCCGGCCTCTCAGGCTGCCGTGCAGCAGGGCGTTGGTCATCAGCTCCGAGACGACGAGGGCGACGTCTCCGGCGAGGCCCGGCTGACCCCACCCGGCCACGAGCCGCGCGGCCCGGCGCCGGGCGAGGGGGACGCTGCGCTGGGTGGGGGCGTAGTCGAGCAGGTCCTCGTGGGGAAGCGGTACGGGCGGCGGCAAGGGTACGGGTTCTGCCATGGAAGCGGTGCCTCCGGGTGCGGGCGGCGGTGTCTCTGCCGTACCTGCGTGGGGCAGGACGGTGCACTTCCGCCGAGGTCGGAACCGCAGAGTGAGCGGATGAATACCGAAAGTAGCGGCTTGTCCGTCCTGGGTGCAATTGAATCGGAGACATTTGTCTCCACTGCTGGGAGCTCGAGGGTTCCAGTCCGGCACCATGTGGGGGTGACTCGAACCACGCAACTCGGCAACAGGACGTCAACTGTGCTCGGGCGCAGGCTCGGTGCCGAACTTCTGCGCTTGCGGGACGCCGCGGGCATGACGCAGCAGCAGGCCGCCGAGGTCATCAGTGCGACCAACTCGAAGATCGTCAAGATGGAACGCGGCTGGGTTCCGATGCGCGATCCGGACATTCGTGCGCTGTGCGGGTTCTACGGTTCGGCGGATACCGAGGCCGTGGCCCAACTGCTGGAACTGGCCAGGCTGGACCGTGAAAGACGCAAGGCGAAGGGGTGGTGGCAGGACTCCCCGCACCCTGGGGCGCTCACCGAGTTCATCGCCATGGAAGACGCGGCCAGTCGCGTGCGCACCTGGCAGCTGTCGCTTGTTCCGGGCCTCCTCCAGACCCCTGAATACGCACGGTCGTTGGCGGTCAGTGAGGGGGTCGGACCCTGGGAAGATCCTTCGGAGATCGAGCGGGTCGTCGACATCCGGATGCGCCGGCAGGACCGCCTGGTGGGGAAACGCCCGCTCGAGGTGTACGCCGTCGTCTGGGAGGCGGCGTTGAGGCAGTTGATCGGTGGCTCCTCGACCATGCGGGGACAGTTGGGGCGGCTCCTGGAAGTTGCCGCACTGGACAATGTCCGCCTGCAGGTCCTGCCGTTCCACGCCGGAGGGCATCCGTGCATCACGGGCCCGTTCACCATCTTGTCGTTCAATGAGACCGAGGCGTTGGATGTGGTCCAGGCCGACACGATCGCGTCCAGTGTGTGGGTGGAGAACGAAGCGGCGAGCAGCCAGTACGGCGATCTCTTTGATCGCACGGCCCGGCGGAGTCTTGCTCAGCGCGACTCGATCCGACTCATCGACGCCATCCGACAGGAGATGTGACCGGTGTCCGAGTTTGATCTCGACTTCGTGAAGTCCAGCTACAGCAACACCTCCGGCGAATGCGTCGAGGTGGCCCTCAACAGTCACCGGACCGTGGCCGTGCGCGACTCCAAGGAGTCCGGTGATGGCCCGATACTCCGTCTCGGGCCGGAAGCCTGGGGGCGGTTCACGGCTTCCCTCGGCTGAGGTTCCGGGACGGCGGGGGAGTCCCCCGAGCGGCATGCCTTGCCCAAAAGCGTGAACTTTTCACCGCTTCCGTCCTCGGTCCGCTCATTTGAGCCCCGAAGGGACGTTCGCCCGGAATAGTTCACGCTTTACAACGAGGTACCCGCCCCCGGCCCCGCAGTGGGACGGCCATCGGCCGGGGTCGGGACTGAGGCAGGGGGCGCCTGCACCGCCCGCCCGCCGTGCGGAACGCCGTGAGGGTGGTCCAGGTTCGCCCAAAACAGCGCCCCGCCCACGGTCCCGGGCGCGTGCCGTTCGGCGCCGGACTCGACACCAGGGGGCGGCGTCGTACTCGAAGGCGTCTGCCACCGCCTCCAGATACGCGGCCGCCGAGGGGTACTCCGGGGTGGGGCCGAGCTCCGCGCCCTCCCAGTAGGCCCAGCCCCTGCCCAACTCCCCGTGGTGGCAGCTGACGCGAGCGCCCTCGGTCGCCGGCCGCCGTGCGTCACGCGTACCGCAGCTCCCCCGGCCGGACCGAACGCCCCAGCAGCGGCAGTGCCGTCGCCGCCGCCAGCAGGCACGACGCGTACACCGCGGGCGCGACCAGCAGGGCCGTCCACGGAATCGAGCCGTCGCCGCTGAGCGCGGAGTACCAGACGCCGATCGCCAGGCCCCCCGCACCGGCCAGCAGCAGGGCGGGCCCGAGCGGGACGGCGGTCTCCATCAGCAGGGCACGGTTGAGGACCGTACGCGGGACGCCGGCGGCGACCTGGGCGGACAGCGCCCGGTGCTGGGTGGTCACGGACTCGGCGGTGCCCACGGCGAGGCCCGAGAGGGCGATGGCGAAAGCGACGAGCACAGCGACGCCGGTCAGGTCGATGCCGGTGGTGTAGTACTCCATGTCGGCGGCGGGGTGGCCCTGCCCGGTGGCGCGCAGGTCGATGAGCAACGCGTACCGGACGCACAGGAAGGCCGTACCGGCGACCGTCACCAGCAGCACCGCGGCGTGGGTGCGGGCCGGGGCCCACGGGTCGTCACGCAGCCGTTCCGCCGCGATGAGCGAAGCCGCCGTCCGGGCCCGGCCGGCGAGCAGCCGCCCGGTGAACCGGGCCGTGGCCCCGGACAGCCACACCGCGCCGGCACCGAGCGTGATGACGAGCAGGAAGACGGTCAGCGGCGTCCGCCAGTCGAACCGGTTGCCCGGGACATGGCCACCGCCCAGGGCGAGCGACGCCGTCCCGGCCAGCATGACCAGCGCACCCAGGAACAGCAGCCCCGGCCCCCGGCCCGAGCCCGGCCCCACCCGGCGCACCCGGCCCAACGGCGAGGCCACCACCCGGCGCAGCGCCAGCACGGCCGCCACCGCGCCCAGCACCGGCACGCCGACGGCGACCAGCGCGAGGCCCACCCAGGTGAGGGCGGTCGGCCGGTTCCACAGACGCAGCAGCAACAGGACGGAGAAGACGGTCACCACCGCCGAACCCGCCAGACACGCGAGCCCGGTCTCCAGCCCGGCGATCCGCCGCACCTGCCAGGGCGTCGCCCCGGCCAGCCGCAGCCCGGCCAGCCGCCGGTCGCGGTGCACGGCGCCGATCCGGGCGCACTGGCCGAGGAACGCCAGCACCGGCACCAGCAACAGCAGCAGACCGCTGATCACTCCACCACGGGTGCCGGGTTCACTCAGCAGGCCGTGGAAGGCGGAGACGGTGTAACCGTCCGGGACCGACGCGAGAGTGACCGCCGCCAGCGCGAAGCCCGTCGCCAGCGCCGCACCCACCGCCGTGAGCATGACCCGCCACCACTCACGCCGGTCCGACCCGCGCACGAGCTGCCGGGCCAGCCGGACATCCGAAACCACCGTGCTCACGCCATCACCTCCACCGGCGCCACGGCGCCGTCCCGCAGCCGGACCTCGCGGTCCGCGTACGCCGCCACCTGGGCGTCGTGCGTGACCAGCAGGACCGCCGTGCCCGACTCCCGGGCCGTGTGCGCGAGCGCCGTCATCACCTGCTCGCTCGCCAGCGAGTCCAGCGCCCCGGTCGGCTCGTCCGCGAACACCGCCTTCGGCCCGGTGACCAGCGCCCGGGCCAGCGCCGCCCGCTGAGCCTGCCCGCCGCTCATCTCACCCGGCCGCAGCTCCTCCTGCCCACGCGCCCCGAACCGCTCCAGCCACTCCCCGGCCCGCACCCGCGCCTCGCCCCGTGCGACGCCGGCCAGCATCAGCGGCAGTGCCACGTTGTCCAGCGCCGTCAGCTCCGGGATCAGCTGCCCGAACTGGAAGACCACCCCGAAATCGGTGCGGCGCAGCTCGCTCAGCCGCTTCTCCGGCAGCCGGTCCAGCCGCTGAACGCCGTACGCCACCGAACCCGCGTCCGGCCGGACGATCCCGGCCAGGCAGTGCAGCAGCGTCGACTTCCCGCTGCCGCTGGCCCCGGTGACGGCGAGGATCTCGCCGGCCCACAGGTCGACCGAGGCGCCGCGCAGGGCCTGCGTCCTGCCGTGGGCCTTCACCAGGTCGCGGGCGGCGAGCAGCGGTCCCGCCGTGGTCCCGTTCGTGTCCCCGTCTCTCATGCTGTGCGGACCTCCGCGGTCAGGGTGGTGAGCCGGGCCGCCGTGGTGGTCATCCAACGGAGGTCGGCGTCGAGGTGGTTGAGGGCGTAGTCGGCCGACAGGACGGTCGTCAGGTCCGTGCCCGGGGCCGTCTTGACCGCAGTGAGCTCCCGCATCCGGTCCATGTGGGCGGCGCGCTGGGCCAGCAGATAGGCACCCGCGTCACCGGTGGTGAGGATCGAGACGACGACCTTGGCGAAGATCTCGTTCGTCACGAACGGCGCGGGCGGCGCGATCTCGCCCGCCCACCGCGCCAGTTCACGCGCTCCCTCGTCCGTCGCGCGGTACGCGGTCCGCTCCGGACCGCCGTCCGACGCCGTGCCGTCGACCTCCGCGAGACCGTCCCGGACCAGGCGCTGCAGGGTCGTGTAGACCTGCCCGTAGGCCAGCGGGCGGGCCTGGGGAAAGCGTTCGTCGTGGCGCCGCTTCAGGTCGTAGCCATGGCTCGGCCCCGAAGCGAGCAGCCCCAGCAGGATGTGACGGGTGCTCATGCACTCAGTATTCACCACGTACATGTACTGAGTGAATAGTCGGGCTGGACCAGTTTCCGGTGACGGTCCGTAGTGGCCGGTGCCGGACGGTGCCGGCGGTCACTCCCCGACCGCGTACGCCTCCACCGACCACAGCGAGTACCCGTACCGCGTGGCCCGTTTCTCGCCCTGTACGCGCACGTACCGCACGTTCCCCTCGTCCATGCGCAGGGCCTCCCGGCCGCCCCGCCCGTCGCGCACCGACACCGCCGTGCGCCAGTGGCGGCCGTCCGCCGAGACCTGGATCCGGTACGCGGACGGGTACGCGTCCTGCCAGCGCAGCACCACCTGCCCGAGCCGCACCGGCCGCGCCCATCCCACCTGCCACCAGGCGCCGTCGTCGACCGGGGACGACCAGCGCGTGGCCGGGTCGCCGTCGTTCGCCGCCGACGCGGGGAAACCGGGCGTCTCGTCGGCCGAGGACCGTGCCGTTCCGGTGCGGGCCAGGTCGGGGTCGCCGGTGCGCGGGAAAGCGTGGACGGTGAGGGTGCGGGTCGTACCGCCGAACGCGAGCCGGACGTCGTACGACCGGGTCGGCGTGTCCGGGACGACCGCCACCTCCACGGGAACGTCCACCTCCTGGCCGCGCGGCAGCGTCAGCGGGCCCTCGGGGACGCGGACCTCCACGCCCTTCGGTGCCTGCGCCGTCAGCGTGCCGCGGACGTCCGCCGGGCGCAGCGAGCCGAGCCGGACGGTCAGCCGCTCGGTGCCACCGATCTCCGCGTCCGTCTCCGCGTCCGTCCGCGGGCCCCCGTTCGCCCTTGCCGCCGGGATGTCCAGCGACGCGTCGGCCGTGTCGTCGAACCACGGCACCAGATGCCGTACGCGGGAGGCGTCCGGGCCGGTGACGCGGACCGCCTCGGCGTCCCGGCGCACGGTCAGTTCCGTGGCGCCGCTCGCGTCCAGCGCGCCGATCCGCCGCCAGCCCCCGCCGGGAACGCGGACCTCCACGTCACCGCGCGTGCCGGGCTCCGCCAGCGCCGTCACCGCCGCCAGGGAACGGGCGCGCGGGAAACGCACCGTACGGCTGTCGTCCCCGTCGTCCGCACCGTCCGCGCCGTCGGCCGGCTCCGGCTGCTCCAGTCCCGCCCACGCCTCGTAGGCCTTCCGCGCCCGCCGCAGGAACGGCTCCAGCACGCCCTCGCCCACCGTCACCCGCGACGAACCCAGACGCCCGCCCAGCACGCCGAGGTCCCGGTACGCCGCCCAGGCCGCCGCCGGGTCGCCGGCACGCTGGGCGCGCAGCATGTCGAGCGCGGCCGTGCCCGCCTCGCCGTAGCGGGCCAGCTGCCCGGACCAGGGGGCGACCTCGGCGGCGAGACCGGTGGCGCGCCCCGCGCCGGGGAGCCGGGCCGGCAGCTCGCGCAGTACCGCGAACTCCTCGCGCAGCCGCTTCGCCGCCGTGTCGCGTCCGGTGGGACGCTCGTCCCAGAACGCCTCGATCAGCGGTCGCAGATACGCCGACTCCGCGGTGCCGAGGACCGAGGACGCGTCGTTGCCCGCGAGCGCCGTGAGCGCCTCCTCACGGCGGCCGTCGTCTCCGGCGAGGTCGCGGATCGCGGCCCGCCAGGACTCCCGGGGACGGTAGGCGCGCGGGTTCCAGGCGTAGTCGGCGCTGGTGAACAGCGGGATACGGGACGCCTCCGGCTGCTGCATCGCGTTGGCGAGCAGCGCCGCCGAACCGGTGGCGACCGCCGGTTCACGGCCCTGGTAGGGGCCGAGAAAGAGACGGCCGGGGGCGTAGTCGTTGACCGGGTAGTTGTCCACGGTGACCAGCGGATGCCCGAACGCCTCCCGCGCCCGGGACAGTTCGCGGCCCGTGATGGCCGGGGGCACGACGCCCACCCCCGTCCACGCCACCCGGACCCGCCGGTCCAGGGCGCCCGCCAGCGCCCGGCGGTAGGCGGTCGGCCCGTCCTGGTAGTACTCGGTCGGCATCACCGTCAGCCCGGCTGCGCCGTCCGGACGGCGCTCGGCCAGGTGCCGGGCCACCGCGTTCGCCACACGGGCCTGCGCCCGCGCCGCCGCCCCGGGCCCCGACCCGAACCGTTCCGCGTCCGCGGCGCAGTGCCACTCGCTGTAACTGACGTCCTGGAACTGGAGCTGGAAGGCGCGGAAGCCCAGCTCCTCCATCCCGTCCAGCTTGCGCGTCAGCGCCCGCACGTCCGCGTCCGAGGACAGGCACATCGCCTGGCCCGGCGACACCGCCCAGGCGAGCGTGACGTGGTTGCGGCGGGCCCGGTCGGACAGCTCCCGGAACCGCGTCCGCTGCCCGGCGGGGTACGGCTCGCGCCAGCGGGCCTGCCGGTAGAGGTCGTCACCGGGGGCGTAGAGGTAGTGGTTCTGTTTGGTGCGTCCCAGGAAATCCAGCTGCGCCAGCCGCTCCCGGTGGGTCCAGGGCGTGCCGTAGAAGCCCTCCGTGATGCCGCGCACGGCGGTGCCGGGCCAGTCCCGGACCACAGCCGCCACCAGCGTTCCGTCGTCCGGCCGTACCAGCTGACGCAGCGTCTGCACGGCGTGGAACAGCCCGTCCGGGCCGGCCCCGGACAGAGTGACGGCGCCCCGGCCGACCGACAGGCGGTAGCCACCCGACGGCAGCCCCTTCCGGGAGCCGCCCCGACCCTGGGGTTCCTCCGTCTCCGCGCGCACCACCAGCGCTCCCGCGGGCGGACGCCCGCCGGCCGCCGGGGTCGTGATCCGGCGCGCCCCCGCCTGCCCCAGCAGGGTGCGCAGCGCCTCGACGGCGTACGGGTCGGCCGACGTGTCGGTGATCAGCGCGACCTCGTCGGTGACCGGGACCGGGGCGCCGTTCGAACGGAGGGACTGCGGGCGGGGCCAGACCGCGACCGCGTCGCCGGTCTTCCGGCCGGAGGACGCGGCGGCCGCACCCGGGCCGGGGCCCGCCAGTGCGGCGGGGGCCGCCACCAGGGCGCCCGCGGGCGCCAGTGTTCCGGCCAGGACGGCGATCGCGAGGGCGGCCGCCCTCCTCCTGCGCCGTGACTGCACGGGCACCGGCTCCTTCCGGTCGTCGCCCGGCGCCCGCGCCCCCTGGGTCACGTCCGGGTCACGTCTGTGTCACGAGTGAGCCCACCACTCGCGTGATCAACGTGTCAACGACGCTCGCTCCCTTCACCGGTTTGCGTGGTCACCGAACGGGTTAGGTGACTGTTTTATGCCGATTCGATGGGAGATCGCCGACGTGGAGTGTGACCAGGGCCACGTTGCCGCCGTTGGGGCGTCTGTCCTCGCGCGGACTGGGTAGGGCTGCCGTAACCGGCCAAGCCGTAACCCGCCAAAAGCGCGCTCGACAGAAGTCGACGACTCTCGACGAATCTCGATGGATCTCGACGACGTACTACGAAGGAGTCCCCCGTGGCTGCACTGGCACCGCTTCTGCTCCCGGCCCCGTCCAAACCCGTGGCGGAGCCGTCCACCCCCTGGGCGGAGCCCTCCGCCGTCTCCGGCACCCCGCACTACTGCGTCTTCGGCGCCACCGGCAGCTGCGCCGAGACCCCGCTCACCAGCGAACCGCCGCTGCCCGACGCCGAGCCCCTCACCAGCGAGTCGCCGTTCGCCGACGCCGTGCCGCTGACCAGCGAGTCCTCGCCCGAACTCACGGCGGACGTGCCGGAGCAGGGCGGCCCCTCCTTCGCCGTCCCGGAACCCACGAGGTCGTAGAGGTCACAGATGCCAGCAGCCCGGCCGGCCGAGCCCCCCACCGAGGACCTTCCCGAGGATCTGACCCGGCTCGCCGCCCTGCACGGCGTCGCCACCTCCTACAGCCCGTCCCCGGACCGCACCGTCACGGTCCCGGCCACCGCCGTCACCCTCGCGCTGGCCGCCCTCGACGTCGACACGAGCACTCCCGGGGCCGTGCGCGCCGCGCTCGCCGCCCGTGAGGACGAGCTGCGCGCACGCCTGCTGCCGCCCACCGTGGTCGGCCGGCAGGGCGGCGGCACACCGGCCGCCCTGGCCGCCCTGCCCGAGGGCACCCGGCTGCGCGTGGACACCGAACAGGGCGAGACCCGCGCCGACGCCGGCCGGCTCCCGGCCGGTGTCCACCGGCTGACCGCCACCGCGCCCGACGGCCGCACCGCACAGGCCCACCTGATCGTCGCGCCCGCCCGGCTGCCCGCCCCCGCCACCCGCTGCTACGGACTCCTCGTCCAGCTCTACTCCCTCCTCTCCCGCCACTCCTGGGGCATGGGCGACCTCGGCGACCTCAGTGAACTGGCGGCCTGGGCCGGACGCGCCCTCGGCGCCGGATTCGTCCAGGTCAACCCGTTGCACGCGGCCGTGCCCGGCGCCCCCACCGACCCCTCGCCGTACCGGCCCTCCTCGCGCCGCTTCCCCGACCCCGTGCACCTGCGGATCGAGGACGTGCCCGAGTTCGCGTACGTCACCGACCACGAGGGCGCCCGGAACCTGCGGGAGCGGGCCGGACGACTGCGCGCGGCCGTGCTGGAGAAGAACGCCCTGATCGACCGGGACGCCGTGTGGGAGCTCAAGCGCGCCGCCCTCGAACTGCTCCACGAGGTCCCCCTCGGACCCGGCCGCCGCGCCGCCTACTGCGACTACCTCGCCGAACAGGGCACCGCCCTGGAGGACCACGCCACCTGGTGCGCGCTCGCCGAGGTCCACGGCTCCGACTGGCGCCGGTGGCCCGAAGGACTGCGCCACCCCCGCTCGGCCGACACCGACCGCGCCCGCACCGAGCTGATGGACCGCGTCGACTTCCACTCCCGCCTCGCCTGGCTCACCGACACCCAGCTCACCGCCGCCCAGCACACCGCACGCGAGGCCGGGATGCCGGTCGGGATCGTCCACGACCTCGCCGTGGGCGTGCATCCGCGAGGCGCCGACTCCTGGGCGCAGCAGGAGTACTTCGCCGCCGGCATGTCGGTGGGCGCGCCGCCCGACGCCTTCAACGCCCGCGGCCAGGACTGGGGCCTGCCGCCCTGGCGCCCCGACCGCCTGGCCGCCTGCGGCTACGCGCCCTTCCGGCACCTGCTGCGGGGACTGTTCCGGCACGCCGGAGCCCTGCGCATCGACCACGTCATGGGCCTGTTCCGGCTCTGGTGGGTCCCCGAGGGGCGGCCGCCCACCGAGGGCACCTACGTCCGCTACGACGCCGAGGCCATGCTCGCCGTCCTCGTCCTGGAGGCGTCCCGGGCCGGCGCCGTGGTCATCGGGGAGGACCTGGGCACCGTGGAACCCGGCGTGCGCGAGGCGCTGCGCGAACGCGGGGTGCTCGGCACCTCCGTACTGTGGTTCGAACGCGACTGGGCGGGCGACGGCCGCCCCCTGCCCCCCGAACGGTGGCGCGCCGACTGCCTGGCCACCGCCACCACCCACGACCTGCCGTCCACCGCCGCCCGGCTCACCGGCGAACACGTCGAACTCCGCGACCGCCTCGGTCTGCTCACCCGCCCGCTCGAGGAGGAACGGGCCGAGGCGTCGGCGGACGCGGCGGAGTGGCTGGACCTGCTGGCCCGGCTCGGTCTGCTGCGCGGCACCGGCGGCGACACCGGCGCCCCCTCCGAGGAGGCCGGCATCCAGGCCGTCCACCGCTTCCTGCGGCGCACCCCCGCCCGTATGACCGGCATCTGGCTCCCGGACGCCGTCGGCGACCGCCGCCCGCAGAACCTCCCCGGCACCTGGGACCAGTACCCGAACTGGCGCCTGCCCGTCGCCGACGCCGAGGGCCGCCCCGTGACCCTGGAGGACCTGGCCGTCTCACCCCGGCTGCACGGCCTGATCGACGCGGTACGGGACCGCGCCGGCGACTGAGCGGCCCGCCCGGAGGCCGTGCACGGGCCTCGTACGGCACCCCGGGCGCGCGCCCCTGACGGCCGTTCGCTAACTTTGCACCGTGGACAAGAAGAACGCCCTGCGCGCCGGCGCCCTGGCAGCCGGTACGACGCTGATGATGCTGCTCATGTCGTCCCCCGCGCTCGCGCTGACCCGCGACGACGGCGACGACCCCGGTCCGGGCCTCAGCGTCATCGAGACGGTGGGCCTCTACGTCGTGGCCCCGATCGTGCTGTTCGTGGTCATCGCGGCCCTGGTCATGGTCCTGGACAAGTCCAAGGAGGAGCACCGCGTGACCTCCCGCAACATCAAGACCCGGCCCAAGGCCGACGCCAAGGCCTGACGGGTTCCACCCGACGGGCCCACGGCCCGACGGCCCACCTCAGCTGTACCGAGGGCGCCGGTCCTCCCGCAGCCGGCAAGCAGCCGTGCGCGGGCGGGACCGGCGCCTTCCGCATGCCGTGCGCTACCCCTCGGTCGCCGCCAGCAGGTCCCGCAGCAGGTCGGCCAACTGGCCGGCCCGCTCGGCGTCGAGAGCGGCGGACAGGGCCTCCGCCTGCACGGCGAGACCCGCGCCGACCGCCTCGTCGACGAGTTCCCGCCCCTTGTCGGTGAGCGTGACCCTGAGGCCCCGGCGGTCGTGCGGGTCGGGGGAGCGGCGCAGGAGACCGGCCCGTTCCAGTTTGTCGAGCCGGCCCGTCATGCCGCCCGTGGTGAGCATCAGGGTCGCCGAGAGCTGCCGGGGCGAGAGCGCGTACGGCTCACCGGAGCGGCGCAGCGTCGCCAGGACGTCGAACTCGCCGCGGGCGATCCCGAACCCGGCGTAGGCCCTGTCCATCCGCTCGCCGATCGCCCGCGAGAGCCGGTTGACGCGCCCGAAGACCTCCATCGCGGTGGTGTCGAGGTCCGGCCGGACCACCGCCCACTGGCCGATGATCGCGTCGACCGGATCCTTGTGCTGCTCGGGGCGCTCACTCATGGGACGAGTATCGACGGCCGTCAGGTCGGCCGCAAGAAAGTGGCTTGTCAATAAGTAGCTTGTCAGTAAGCTACTTATTGTCGACCTATTCGAAGGGGGCCTTCCGTGGCCGCGAACCGTCCCGCCCTCATCGCCCTGACCGCCCTCGCCCCCGTCTCCTGGGGCACCACCTACGCCGTCACCACCGAGTTCCTGCCACCGGACCGGCCCCTGTTCACCGGGTTGATGCGCGCCCTGCCCGCCGGCCTGCTGCTCCTCGTCCTCACCCGGGTACTGCCGCGCGGCGCCTGGTGGTGGAAGGCGGCGGTCCTGGGTGCGCTGAACATCGGGGCCTTCTTCCCGCTGCTGTTCCTCGCCGCCTACCGCCTTCCGGGCGGCATGGCCGCCGTCGTCGGCTCCATCGGCCCGCTCTTCGTCGTCGGGCTCTCCGCGCTGCTGCTCGGCCAGCGGCCCACCACCCGCTCCGTGCTCGCCGGGGTCGTGGCGGCGTTCGGTGTGAGCCTGGTGGTGCTGAGGGCGGCCGGGGCGCTCGACCCGCTCGGCGCGCTGGCCGCACTCGCCTCCACCGCCTCCATGTCCACCGGCACCGTGCTCACCAACCGGTGGGGCCGGCCCGACGGCGTCGGCCCCCTCGCCCTGACCGGATGGCAGCTGACCGCGGGCGGCCTGCTCATCGCACCGCTCGCCCTCCTGGTCGAGGGTGCCCCGCCCGCGCTGGACGGCCCGGCGGCCGGCGGCTACCTCTACCTGGCGCTGGCCAACACGGCGGTGGCGTACTGGCTCTGGTTCCGCGGCATGGGCAGGCTCTCCGCCACCCAGGTCACCTTCCTCGGCCCGCTCTCACCCCTGACCGCCGCCGTCGTCGGCTGGGCGGCGCTCGGCGAGACGCTGACGCCGGTGCAACTGGCGGGCATGGCGCTGGCGTTCGGGGCGACGGTCGCCGGGCAGCTCACGTCGCGGGGCGGGACCGCGGCGCGGCCCCGACCTTTCAGGTCTCCTGCACGGAACAGTCGAAAGGATTCGATGGACCTGACGGGTGCGACGCTGCGACGGTAGAGCCACCGCCATCGCCGACCAGCGAAAGGAACTCCGTGGCCGTAGTCGAACGCCGGATCAGCACCGAGGCACCCACCGCCGCACGGCCGGGACCGGCCGCCCCCGCCGCCCTCGGCATCGGGCTCGCCGTCCTCGCCACCCTCGTCTGGTCCGGCAGCTTCGTCACCTCCCGGGCCCTCGGCGACAGCGTCCCGCCCGTCCAGCACGCCTTCTGGCGCTGGGTGGTGGCCCTCGCGGTCGTCGCCCCGTTCGGTGCCCGGCGGGCCCGGCGGGCCTGGCGGCAACGCGCGCTGATCCGGCGCCACCTCGGCTTCGTCCTCCTCGCCTCCCTGCTCGGCGTCACCGTCTACCACACGCTCGTCAACCAGGCCGGAGTCACCACACCCGCCGCCAACATGGGCATGATCATGGCCGCGTCCCCGGTGCTGATGGCGCTCTGGGAACGGGCGGGCGGCACACGGCTCGGCCCGCGCCGGGTCGCCGGGCTGCTCATCGCCTGCGCGGGCGTGCTGCTGCTGGTCGGCGGCGGGGCCTCCTTCTCGGCCGGCGACCTGTGGATGATCGCCGCCGCCTGCTGCTTCGGGTCGTACAGCGCGCTGCTGCGCCGCAGGCCCGCCGAACTGGGCGGCGCGGCGTTCCTCCCCGTACCAGGCCCACACGGCGGCCGGCTGGACGGCGATCCTCGCGATGGTCGGGGCGGGCATGGGTGTGGCCCTGGTCCCGCGCACGGCGGCCGTGCCGCGGACCGGCGCGGTGATGCGCGAGCTGCACGCGGACCGGCCCGTCCGGCACGTCGTCGTCGCGGTGCGCAGGGGCGGCGGCGAGGGCGCGGCCGTCGGCACCGTGCCGGCGGCCCTGCGCACGGCGGCAGGGGCGCGTCTCGACAAGACCGACCGCTGAGCCCCCGCCCCCGCCCCGCACAGACGCACCCCTCATCCCGGGGGAAGGCACTCAGCGCTGTGGTGTGGTGCCCGGCCGGAACGTCACGTGCGGGGTGTAGTAGAAACCTCCGCCGCTGACCCGGTTGCCGGTGACCGCGACGTCGCTGACCGGCGAGACGAACCCGACCGTGTCCGCGCTCACGCGGACCGCGTTGCGCGAGGCCCCCGAAGCGCCTGCCGCCACGGTCACGTGGTTGTCGACGATGTCGACCCCGGAGACGGGATTCGGCCCTACCTGGACCGGCGGTCGGCTGAAGATCCTCGCCGACACGGAGCTGACGTAGACCCCGCCTACGCTGTTGTTGATCGTGTTGCCGCGAACGACGATGTCGGTGGTGTTCATCGCGCCGATGGCGTCCCACTTGGCGTCGTCGACGACGTTGCCCTCGATCAGCACCCGCGCGTGCACCTGGCCGACCTTCTCGCCGCCGGTGTGCGATCCGACCAGCTTCGCCCAGGACGGCTGGGATCCGGACGCACCCGCGTAGTTGCGCTGGACCTGTACGTCCACGGTCGGGGTGCCGTCGCTGGCCCCGGCCCATGTGTTGCCGGAGAGGGGCAGGTCGAGTTGGACCGCCTCACCCTGCCACAGGCCCCACGTCGGATTCTCGACCCAGCCCTTGAAGAAGCAGTCCCGGACCGCACCCCGGCGCACGGCGTTGAGTTCGACCGCGTGCCACCACTTGACGTTCCAGATGGTCACGGCTTCGACCTCCACGTCCTGGGTGTGGGTGAAGGTCAGCACGTTCATCGGCGGTGCCTTGTCGGCACGTGCCCGCGCGGTGCCCGAGTCGTTCCACACCCACGCGGAGATGGGGTCCCATTCGCCGCCCTTGACCATGATGTTGCCCGGGGCCGAGTAGCCCTCCGTGGCAGGAGGAACATGGTTGAGCAGCATGGTGGCGGCCCTGGCACCGCTGACCGCGGGCGCGCTGAACGCCCCCTGGCTGTCCGTGACGTACTCGGGACTGGGGGAGTGCTGGTTCGTCCGGTCCAGCGTGTACTTCCGCGTGACGGTGCCGAATTTGGCGACGAAGCGCGCACCGGTGCCGTCCAGGACCGTGTTGCCACCGATGATCAAGGTGTTGAGCAGCGTGTAGGTGGGTACGCCCGCGTACCCGGCCTTCACGATGATCCGGCCCTTGTCATCGACGCCGTGCGGACCGACGATGCCCGCCGCCGCGTCGTCCAGCGCCTTGCGCAGAGCACGGACGTGCGCTGCCTCGCCCGCGACGGACGGATTGATGCCCACGGCGTCGGCCCGGGCCGCCGATGCCGTGCCCCCCACGACCGCGACCGCCCCGGCCGCCATGCCGCCGCGCAGCAGCCCTCGTCGGCTGATCCCTGTCATTTTCCTGCCCTGCCTCCCGGCGTACCGCCGTCGCCGACGGTGCCCGCTCTCGAATTCGATGACTTCATCAACTGGCGGCGGTCCACCAGCACCTCGGGGCCATGCGAACCGGCCGTTCGCGGACAGCCTGTTCACGAACGGCCGGGTATCAGAAGGACGCGGAGCCGCGGCTTCAGAGAGTGATCACGACCTTGCCGCTGTCCCAGTAGGTGCAGTGGTCGGTGCGGACCGCGACCCTCCCGTCCTTGGTGTGGACGAACATGTCGGCCTCGCCGTCGCCGTCGACGTCGGCCGAGTGGCTCCGGTCGCGGTTGCGGACGTCCTTCACCCAGCCCGCCAAGCCGTCGACCCTGGCGTCCACGGCACCGGTCCGGGTCTCCGTCCCGCCGAAGCACCCGCCCTGCCAGGAACGGCTGTGGATGGCGGTCAGCTCCACCCCACTGTCCGTGCGGCGCAGAGCCGGGCCCCCGGTGTCACCGGCGCAGACGGACACGCCGTCCTGACCGGTCAGCGCCACGGTGGTGTCGGTGGCGGAGTCCACCCGGAACTCACCGGTGTGCAACTGGGTCGGGACCCACTCGGTGCGGGCCCGCCCGAATCCGGCACCGATCAGGGTCTCACCCGCCTCGGGGGCGTCGGCGGCCAGCCCCACCGGCGCGACCGTGGTGACGGGCTCGGCGAGCCGGACCATGGCCACGTCCCGGTCGTCGCGCGGGACCACCTCGACGATGCCGAGGGTCCGCGTGCCCAGGGTCGCCGTGGACTTCAGCGCGGGCTTGCCCGCCTCGACCTCGCCGCCCGGAGTGGCGGCGAAACAACTCGTGGCGGTCAGCAGCCACTGCTGGTGCACCAGCGCGGCGGAGCAGCCACGCATGGCGTCACCCTCGCCGGTGACGAGCCGGGCGGTGAAAGCGTGGTCCCCAGCGGCCGCGGGCTCGCCGGAGACCGCCTGCGCGGCCGGCGCAGCCGTGAGCAGGCCGGCGGTGGCCGCCGGGGCTGTGCCGGCGTTCAGAGCACCGCGAGCCCGTCTGGCGCGGATTCCTCTGTTGAACAACGTACTTCCTTCCTCGGTTGCACAGCTGACAGGGCGTCCTGTCGGCGGCCGCGTCACAAAGGCCTCAACCGGTGCATGCAACGGGGTGCTTGGAGTCCGGGTCTCGTCCAGGGACAAGTCCCCCATAGAAGCCGGGCCTTGGCTCGGACGTCCAGTAGGGGAATCGGGAAGAAGCGAACAACCGACGATTATCGATCATGACCTGCGTCACACGCGGAAAGGTTGTACTGACTCAGACAAAGAATCGCCGACCCGGCCGGCTGCAGCGCGAACGGCAACGGGGCGCCCGGTACATCACCGGGCGCCCCGCTTGGTCGTGCTGCCTACTTCGCCGCCGCGTCCGCCGCCTGCGCCTTCAGCGCGCGCTCGACGCCCGAGCGGGACTCCGACACCAGCCGCCGCAGGGCCGCGTTCGGCTCCGCGGAGGACAGCCAGGCGTCCGTGCGGTCCAGGGTCTCCCGCGACACCTGCACCGCCGGGTACAGGCCGACCGCGATCTGCTGCGCCATCTCGTGCGAACGGGACTCCCAGACGCCCTTCAGCGCCTCGAAGTACCGCTCCGTGTACGGCGCCAGCAGCTCCCGCTGGTCGGTCTGGACGAAGCCGGCGATGACCGCCTCCTGCACGGCGTTCGGCAGCTTGTCGGACTCCACAACCGACTCCCAGGCCTCCGCCTTGGCCGCCTCGGTCGGGCGGGCGGCACGCGCGGTGGCCGCGTGGCGCTCACCGGCGGCCGTCTTGTCCCGCTCGTACTCGCTCTGGATCTCCGACCCGCCGAACCGGCCCACGGCCGCCAGCCGCTGCACGAACGCCCAGCGCAGCTCCGTGTCGACGGCCAGGCCCTCGATCGTCTGCGTGCCGTCCAGCAGGGCGTCCAGCAGGTCCAGCTGCTCCGGCGTCCTGGCCGTCGCCGCGAACGCGCGCGCCCACGCCAGCTGGTGGTCGCTGCCCGCCTCGGCGGCCCGCAGGTGGGCCAGCGTGGCCTCCGTCCAGCGGGTGAGCAGCGCATCGCGGGCGGCCGGGTCGGCGTACTGGTCGATGGCCAGCTTCACCTGGCGGTGCAGCGACTGCACGACGCCGATGTCGGACTCCTTGCCGATGCCGGACAGCACCAGGGAGAGGTAGTCGCGGGTGGCGAGCTCCGCGTCCCGGGTCATGTCCCACGCCGACGCCCAGCACAGGGCGCGCGGCAGCGACTCGGCGAAGTCACCCAGGTGCTCGGTGACGACGGCCAGCGACTGCTCGTCCAGACGGACCTTGGCGTACGACAGGTCGTCGTCGTTGAGCAGCACGACCGCCGGGCGGCGCTTGCCGACCAGCTCCGGCACGGCCGTCAGCTCGCCGTCCACGTCCAGCTCGATACGCTCGCCGCGCACCAGCTTGCCGTCGCCGTCGAGGTCGTAGGAGCCGATCGCGATGCGGTGCGGCCGCAGCGTCGGCTCGCCCTTGGCACCCGCGGGGAGCGCCGGGGCCTCCTGGCGGATCGCGAAGGACGTGATGACCCCGGTCCCGTTCTCGCCGTCCGTCTCGATCTCCGGGCGCAGCACGTTGATGCCGGCCGTCTCCAGCCACGCCTTCGACCACGTCTTCAGGTCGCGGCCGGAGGTCTCCTCCAGCGCGCCCAGCAGGTCGGACAGGCGCGTGTTGCCGAACGCGTGCCGCTTGAAGTACGCCTGCACGCCGCGGAAGAACGCGTCCTCACCGACGTACGCCACGAGCTGTTTGAGCACCGAGGCGCCCTTGGCGTACGTGATGCCGTCGAAGTTGACGAGCACGTCGTCCAGGTCGCTGATGTCCGCCATGATCGGGTGCGTGGACGGCAGCTGGTCCTGCCGGTACGCCCAGGTCTTCATCTGGTTCGCGAACGTCGTCCACGAGTGCGGCCACTTCGAACCGGGCGCGTCGGCCTGGCAGGCGGCCTCCGCGTAGGTGGCGAACGACTCGTTCAGCCACAGGTCGTTCCACCACTCCATGGTGACCAGGTCGCCGAACCACATGTGCGCCAGCTCGTGCAGGATCGTCGCCGCCCGCACCTCGTACGCGGCGTCCGTGACCTTCGAACGGAACACGTACTGGTCCCGGATGGTCACCGCGCCCGCGTTCTCCATCGCGCCCGCGTTGAACTCGGGCACGAAGAGCTGGTCGTACTTCGCGAAGGGGTACTGGTAGTCGAACTTCTCCTGGAACCACTCGAAGCCCTGCCGGGTCACCTCGAAGATGGCGTCCGCGTCGAGGTGCTCGGCCAGCGAGGGGCGGCAGTAGATGCCGAGCGGCACCGACTGGCCGTCCTTCTCGTACACGCTGTGCACCGAGTGGTACGGGCCGACGATCAGCGCCGTGATGTACGACGAGATGCGCGGAGTCGGCTCGAAGACCCAGACGTCGTCCTGCGGCTCGGGGGTGGGCGAGTTGGAGATGACCGTCCAGCCCTCGGGCGCCTTCACGGTGAACTGGAAGGTCGCCTTGAGGTCCGGCTGCTCGAAGCTCGCGAAGACGCGGCGCGCGTCCGGCACCTCGAACTGCGTGTACAGGTAGGCCTGGTCGTCGACCGGGTCGACGAACCGGTGCAGGCCCTCACCGGTGTTGGTGTACGCGCAGTCGGCGACCACGCGCAGGATGTTGCGCCCCGGCAGCAGCCCCGGCAGGGCGATCCGGGAGTCCTGGAAGACCTCGGCGGCGTCGAGGGCGTCGCCGTTCAGCGTCACCTCGTGGACCGTCGGCGCGACCAGGTCGATGAAGGACTCGCCGCCGCCCTCGGCGACGTCGAAGCGCACCGTGGTCACGGACCGGTAGGTGCCGCCCTCCTGCGCGCCGGTGAGGTCGAGATCGATCTCGTACGAGTCAACGGTCAGCAGCGTCGCCCGCTGCCGCGCCTCTTCGCGAGTCAGGTTTGTGCCAGGCACGCGGTCATCTCCTCGTTATGTGTGGGTTGCGCCATCCTTCCACGTGGCCGGTACGGAACGCGATGTCCATTTCCCGCCGGTGCGCGGACCGGGCGCGCGCGAGCCTGGGGGCCATGCAGCACTACACCGCACGGCCGATCCCGCCGGCCGCCCTGAAGGAACTGCGCACCACCGACGACGCGGGCCGCGCACCCGCCCCGTTCACCGACGACGAGGGCGGCGCACCCCTGCGCTGCTGCCTGCGCCGCAGCCGCCCGGGGGAGAGGATCACGCTCGTCTCGTACGCCCCGCTGCGCCGCTGGGCCGCCGAGACCGGCGCCGACCCGGGCGCCTACGACGAGCAGGGCCCGGTCTTCGTCCACGCCGAGGAGTGCGCGGGACCGGAGGCGGACGGCCTCGCCTTCACCGACTCGCACCGCGTCCTGCGCCGTTACTCCACCGACGGGCACATCGTCGGCGGGCGGCTGATCGGGGACCCCGGCGCCTTCGCGTACGCCCTCCGGGAAGCGTTCGACGACCCGGCCGTGGCGTTCGTCCACGTCCGGGCCGTCGAGTACGGCTGCTTCCTCTACGAGGTGAGGCGGGGCTAGCTCCGCCGGCCCCGGGGGCCTAGCCCTTCAGCTCCGCCGCCACCAGCTCCGCGATCTGCACCGCGTTCAGGGCCGCGCCCTTGCGCAGGTTGTCGTTGGAGACGAACAGGGCGAGGCCGTTGTCCACGGTCTCGTCCTGGCGGATACGGCCCACGTACGACGGGTCCTGACCGGCCGCCTCCAGCGGGGTCGGCACCTCGGTGAGCGCGACGCCGGGGGCACCGGCCAGCAGCTCCTTGGCGCGCTCCACGCTGATCGGGCGGGCGAAGCGGGCGTTGATCTGGAGGGAGTGGCCGCTGAAGACGGGCACGCGCACGCAGGTGCCGGAGACCTTCAGCTCCGGGACCTCCAGGATCTTGCGGGACTCGTGGCGGAGCTTCTGCTCCTCGTCCGTCTCGTGCAGGCCGTCGTCCACGATGGAGCCGGCCAGCGGAAGCACGTTGTACGCGATCGGCGCCACGTACTTCTCCGGCTTCGGGAACTCCACCGCCGAACCGTCGTGGGCGAGCCCCGGCGCATCCGCGCCGACCTTCTGGACCTGCTCGAACAGCTCGTCCACGCCGGCCACGCCGGAACCGGACACCGCCTGGTAGGTGGCGACGACCAGCGCCTGAAGGCCCGCCTCCGCGTGCAGCGGCCGCAGGACCGGCATCGCGGCCATCGTCGTGCAGTTCGGGTTGGCGATGATGCCCTTGGGGCGGTCGGCGATCGCGTGCGGGTTCACCTCGGACACGACCAGCGGGACCTCGGGGTCACGGCGCCAGGCGGAGGAGTTGTCGATCACGACCGGTCCCTGGGAGGCGACCTTCTCGGCCAGCGCCTTGGACGTGGCGCCGCCCGCGGAGAACAGCACGATGTCCAGGCCGGAGTAGTCGGCGGTGGCCGCGTCCTCCACCGTCACGCCCTCCAGCTCCTTGCCGGCGCTGCGGGCGGAGGCGAACAGGCGCAGCTCGGTGACCGGGAAGTTCCGTTCCGTGAGGATCCTGCGCATGACCGTGCCGACCTGACCGGTGGCTCCGACGATTCCGACCCTCACGGTGACTCCTTCTCCGTCTGTGCGCGTGTCTTCACGCGCGCGTTGCTCGGCCGAGACTTTTCCATCATGGGGCGAAGCCCGGCCCGCCTGTCCAATTCTTTGCGCCCCGTGCCCGCACCCTGGGACGCGGCGGCTCGGACAGCAGGCGCGGTCCTTCGGCGGAAACCCGTGCTGAACTGCAGAAATTCACCTCCGCCGGGCCCCGCGCCGCAAGCTGTGCTGTTCCGGCCCCTGCCCATCCCTTCCCCCCTCACACGACGATGTGACGCACGCCTCGCGCGCCTCGTGCCGGAGCGCGGCCGGCCGGGCGAACGTTTCCGGCCCCGCCGGCGTCATAGGGGAAACGCGGCCGGGCCCTCGGGCCTGGGGGAGGGGTGGCTGTGCTGCGCAGGAAGGCCCGCCGCGGCCAGGGGGACGCCGTACTCGACGATCCCCTGGACGCGGCCCAGGAGCGCAGGGTGCGGGCGGTGCTCGCGCTCGGCGGAGTGCCGCAGGCGGACCTGCCGGACGGGGTGCAGCAGGTCCGGCTGCGGCTGCTGGAGCGGACGGCGAGCGGACGCGAGGCGCCGCGCGACGTGTCCGCGTGGGCGGCGGTCGTCGCCTCCAACCTGGCCATGGACTGGCACCGGGCCAGGCGCCGCCAGGACCGGCTCGGTGAACGCCTCGCCGCCCTGCGCCAGGCGGAGCAGCCCTCCGGGGAGGACACCAGCGTGATCTCCCTCGCCGTCGCGCAGGGCCTGGACGAGCTGCCCGACGCCCAGCGCCAGGTCCTCGTCCTGCGCTTCTACGCCGACCTGCCGGTGCGCGGCATCGCCGAGGAGCTCGGCATCCCCGAGGGCACGGTCAAGAGCAGGCTGCACACGGCGGTGCGGGCGCTGCGGGCCCGCCTGCACGAGGACGAGGTGGTGTGAGATGGCCGCCGAACAGCATCCCGGTGGGCAGGACGCGCTGATGGCCGCGCTCACGGGCGAGCCGCTGCCGCCCGGGGCGGACGCCGGCGCCGACGCCGAGTACCGGTCGGCGGCGGCCGACGTGGCGCTGCTGCGGGAGCAGCTGGGGATCATCGGCCGGTCGCTGAGCGAACCGCCACCCGGCCCCGGGACCTCCCCGGTGGGCGAGCCCGCTCGCCGCCCCCGGCGCCGTCCGCTCGCCCCCGCCTTCGGTGCCCTCGCGGCGGCCTGCGCCGCCACGGTGGTGACGGGCCTCGGATGGCTGGTGGTCCAGGGCGGAAGCGGGACCTCCGACGACACGGCGAGCGGCAGTGCCGAGGCGAGCGACCGGCGGGCGGACTCCGCCGAGGCCGGCGGCGTCGCCTTCGGCAGCCCCCGCTACCTCGCCTGCGCCCGTCTGGTGGCCGAGGGCAAGGTGACCGGCTCCGAACCGGTGCCGGGGGCCCGGCAGCACCGGATCACCCTGGACGTGACCCGCTCCCACAAGCCGCGGGAGCGGCCGGGGAAGACGGGCGAGCGGATCACGTTCGTCCTGGACGACACCACCGCCCGGCTCGCCGTGGGCGACCGCGCGCTGATCGGCATCCCGCTGGACGGCGACAGCCCGGACGCCGTGATCACCGGCGAGGAGGCCATCGCCGCCGAACGCGCCTGGATCACCGCGTCCCTGCCCGAGGCCCGCACCCGCACCTGCGACTGACGCCGGCACGCGGAAGGGGCGGGCGCCCCGCGGAGCGCCCGCCCCCGATGCGTGCCGCACCGGACTACGGCACGACCGTCCCGATCCGAACGCTGCCCAGGCCCGCGGCCGTGCCGTGGGCGTTCACCAGCTGGACCTGCCCGAAGAACTCACGTCCTTCAGGCGCGGCGGCCAGCGCCGTGACGCTGCCGGAGACCGTCGCCGAGTCGCCCGTGCCGAGCTTCACCGGCGCCGAGCCGTCCACGGTGACCGAGCCGAGGGACGCGGCGAAGTACACGTCCCGGTAGTCGTACTCCGTGCTGCCCGACGGCACCGCGTAGCCCACGACCTCGACGGTGTAGGCGCCGGCGGCCGGCTTCGGCACGGAGACCGACTCCTCCGAGTCGCCGTCGGCGGACTGGCCGACGACGTTGCCGTCCTTGTCGTAGACCGTCAGGTCCAGGTCGGCGGCCGCGTCGGAGACGCCCCCGATGACGACGTCCAGCGACTCGGCGCCCTCGGGCACCTCTACCGTGGACCTCTTCGTCTCACCCTGCGCGATCGACGGGCGGGACGTCTCGGCCGAGCCGAGCGGGCCGCCGACCAGCTTGCCGTCGATCGGGCCGTACCGGTTCGTCACCTTCCAGGAGGCGTCGGCCGGGGTGCCGGCCTTGGCCTCGGGCACGGTCACGACCTCCGGGTCGAACACCGCGCCGAGGACGGTGACGTCCAGCTCGTACGGGTTGTCCAGCAGCGGCGAGGTGCGCCGCGACTCGACCTCGATCTCCCAGACGCCGGGCTGCGGGTCGGCGTACGCGCGCACGTCGGGCCGGCAGCCGTTGCCGTCGAGGTAGTTGTTGTAGCAGTACGGCGTGGAGGTGTTGTCGACCGGGACGCCGTACGGGTGGAGGGCGACGAACCGGGTCTGGCTCCCGTCCTTCAGCCCGCTCATCGCCACCTCCAGCGTCTTGGCGCCCTCGGGGACGGTCACGAAGTACGACTCGGTGTCGTTGCGCTGCACGGAGCCCTTCGCGGAGAAGTCGTACTCCAGCGGGGCCGAGGCCACGACCGTGGTCAGGACCAGCTTGTCGGTGCCCTCGGTGCGCGGGTCGTCGACCTCGAGGATCGCGCTCTTGATGCCCTCGGAGCGCGGCTTCGCCTGCACCTTGACGGTCACCGGCTCGTTCAGCGGCAGCTTCACCTCGTCGGAGCCGACGATCCGGAAGGTGCGGTCGGTGTTGTTCTCGAAGTGCAGCTCGTGCCGGATCGCGCGGTCCGCGCCGGACGTACGGGTGAGCGTGATGTCGTACGTCTTGCGCTCGCCGGCCTTCAGGCCGCCCTCGCGGTCGTAGAGGCCGGTGCCGTACCCCGGGGTCTCCAGGAGCTGGTCGATCGCGGTGTCCACCGGCGCCTTGACCGTGTACTCGTGGGCGGTGGCGCCCTTGCGGATCGCGCGCCAGGCGTCGGGGATGTTGATGAGGCCCGCGCCCTCCTCGTACGCCTGCACGCCCTTGATGTGGTCGGCGGTGGAGGTCAGGGCCGTGCGCAGCTTGGCCGGGGTGAGGTCGATGCCGGCCTGCTTCGCGGCGGACAGCAGCAGCGCGGAGGCGCCGGCGGCCTGCGGGGACGCCATCGAGGTGCCCTGGAGCATGCCGTAGCCGGCGGGGAGGTCGTAGCCCGCCTCCGGGACCGGGGCGCCGGGCATCCAGGTCTGGATGGTGTTGACGGCGGCGCCGGGCGCGGTGAGTGTCGGCGTGAAGCCGCCGTCCTCACGGGGGCCGCGCGAGGAGAACGGCATCATCGCGTACTTGGTCTTCACCGCGGAGCCGTAGTTGGCGGCCCAGGTCTCGCGGGAGACGGACGCGCCGACCGAGATCACCTTGTCGGCGAGCGACGGGTCGCCGATGGTGTTGGCGCCGGGGCCGGAGTTGCCCGCGGAGATCACCAGCTGGACGCCGTAGGTGTCGATGAGCCGCGTGTACAGCTCGGCGCGGGCGTTGTTGCCGTCGTTGAGCGCGGGGAGGCCGCCGATCGACATGTTGACGATGTCGACGCCCCGGTTGACGACGAGGTCGAACATGCCCTCGGTGAGCGCGACGTTGGTGCAGCCGCCGCTCCAGGTGCAGGCGCGCGACGAGACGATCTTCGCGCCGGGCGCGGCGCCGTCCATCCGGCCGCCGAACAGGCCGTTGGCGGCGGCGAGGCCGGCCACGTGCGAGCCGTGCGAGCCCTCGATGACGCCGATGTTGACGAAGTCGGCCTTCGCGCCCGCCCCGTTGTAGACGACGTCCTTACGGATCTCGACGACGAACGGCTGGCGCTCGGCCACGTCCGTCTTCGGGTCGTCGGTGCCGAAGTACCCGATCTGGAAGCCGTCCTTGTACGGCTTCATCGGGGTGTCGTCGGCGAAGTCGTGGTTGCTGTTCAGGTCGACGCGGACCGTGCCGGCCGCCGCGTCGTAGAGGACGCCCCAGGAGTCGATGGTGTCGCCGTCCCGGTTGGCGTCGCCCCCGGCGTCACCACCGGTGGTGTACGACTCCAGGAAGGTGCTGACCCGGTAGGAACCGGCCGGCGCCGTCCATGTCCGCCCGCCGTAGGTGAAGGTGGGTCCGGAGACGGAGGTGGTCATCGGGCGCCAGGTCCGGTCGCCGTCGACGACCGGGTCGGTCGCGGTGACCCAGTCGACGATCTTGCGCTCGCCGGTGGTGGTCTTCTGCAGCGCCGGGTGGGCGAGGTCGACGCCCGAGTCGAGGATGCCGATGGTGACGCCGCGGCCGTCCGCCTTCGGGTGCTTCTTCACGAAGTCGACGGCGCCCGTCTCGAAGGACGGGTTGTACGGGTTCTCGGCGGGGGTGCGGCGGTCCGGCGCGGGGTAGGAGCGGCCCTTGTGGTGCTCGCCGCCCTTCGCCCGGTCCGCGCCCGGCGTCGGGTCGTCCAGCGGGATCTCGTCGCGCAGGTCGATGCCGTGCACGGAGGAGAGCTTCACGGCGGCGGCGATGGCCGAGTCCGCCTCGGCGGTGGGCACGGTGGCGCGGACGTAGCCGAGTTCGTCGTAGGTCCGGCCGACGGAGCCGCCGCCGACCGCGTCCAGCTCCTTCGCCACCTGCTCGGTCTCGCCCGGCGCGGTGGCGACCATCATCGTGACGTTCTTCGTGCCGTCGGCCTTCGCCTCGGCGAGCAGGTCCGCGTCGTCCGAACCGAGCTTGTCGGGCGCGGACTTGACGCCCCCGTCGACGGAGGCGTCGACGGGGGGCGCGGTTCCGGGACCGTCGGCGGCGAAGGCCGCGGGTATCGGCCCGGCCGCGCAGAGCGCGGCGACGAGGCCGGTGGCCACGGCAAGGCGGGCCGCGCGTCTCGCGCCCGTTATCGGTTCGCGCTGGGGGCTGTGGGTCATCGGCATCCCTTGTAGGTGAAGGAACGTGCGACAACGACCGGGGCCGATCGGTCCTGGCCGAAGCAGTCCGGAATCCGATCCCGGACGACCGCTCAGCTTTACGCAAGGGTTCACTGTTTGGGGAGAGTTGTCCGGGACGGGATGGAGCCATGGCGTACTTCCGCCATACGCCATCGGGGACACAAGGGGCGGGCTGTGACAATCCTGTGAGCCGCACCCCGGCCCGCGCCCGGCGGGTTAACGTCCCGGAGTGCGCCGAAAGCTGAGGGTGGCGGCCTACGCCATATGCGTCCGTGACGGACGGATCCTGCTCGCCCGGTCACCGGGGCCCGGCGGGGTCCCCGAGTGGGTGCTGCCGGGCGGCGGCATGGAGCACGGCGAGGACCCCCACGACACCGTCGTGCGCGAGGTCGGGGAGGAGACCGGCTACCGCGTCGAGCCCACCGCCCTGCTCGGCGTCGGCTCCCACCGCGTCACCCGCCCGAGCCGCGCCGGGCTCGGAGGTCTCCTGCGGCGAACCGTCGACCACCACGGCGTACAGCTCGTCTACGAGGTCCGGGTCACCGGCGGTGACCTGCGGTTCGAGATCGGTGGCTCCACGGACCTGGCGGCCTGGCAGGACCTGACCGCCGTCCCGGGGCTGACCCGGGTGCCGATGGTCGACATCGGACTGCGGCTGTGGCGGGAGAGACCGCCGTCGGGACGGGCGGGACGCCTTCGGAGCGAGGAAGGCTGAAACGCGCTCAACCGCCCGAGGGCGCGGCAACCTTCCCGCCGCCGGTCCGGTCCCTCTCGCCGACCGAGCAACGCAGCGAACGCAGACGACGCAGATGACGCAGACGACGCAGACGACGCAGACGATGGGGGAAGACATGACCGCTCGCGTACGGACCAGCCTGGTGGCGGCCACCGCCGTGGCACTGTCGGTGGCGCTGGCCGCCCCGGCCGTGGCGGCGCCCGGCACCGGAGGCCACGACGCCACCCGCCGCGCCATGGAAGCCGCGGTAGCGGACGGCGTGCCCGGCGTGACCGCGACCGCCCGGGACGGCCACCGCACATGGTCCGAGACCGCCGGCGTGGGCGACCTCAGGACCGGCGAACCGCGCTCGGAGCGGGACCGCTACCGGGTCGGCAGCATCACCAAGACCTTCGTCGCCACCGTCCTGCTCCAGCTGGAGGCCGAGGGCCGGCTCTCGCTGGACGACACGGTGGACAAGTGGCTGCCGGGCGTGGTCGAAGGCAACGGCCACGACGGCAGCCGCATCACCTTGCGCCAACTCCTCAACCACACCAGCGGGATCTTCAACGTCACGGCCGACGAGGACTTCGCCCGCGCCTACTTCACCAAGGACGGCTTCCTCGAGCACCGCTACGACACGGTGACACCGCGACAGCTGGTCGCGATCGCCATGACCCACGAACCGGACTTCGCCCCCGGCGCCGACTGGAACTACTCCAACACCAACTACCTCCTGGCCGGCATGGTGATCGAGGAGGTCACCGGCCGACCGTACGGCGACGAAGTGCGCCGCCGCGTCATCGAGCCGCTGAAGCTGCGTGCCACGTCGGTCCCGGGCACCCGGACCGGCCTGCCGGAGCCCAGCAGCCGCGCGTACTCCAAGCTGGACGGGGCGGTCACCGGCCGCACGTACGACGTCACGCGGCTCAACCCCTCCATCGCCGGCCCGGCGGGCGAGATGATCTCCAGCTCCGCCGACCTGAACCGCTTCTACACCGCCCTGTTCCGCGGCAGGCTGCTGCCCGCCGAGCAACTGGCCGAGATGACCACCACGGTGCCCGCGGAACCGGGTGCCGACTACGGCCTCGGCCTGATCAAGCGCGAACTCGACTGCGGAGTGACCGTCTGGGGCCATGCCGGCGGCATCCACGGCTCCCTGTCGAACGCGGTGACGACCGGGGACGGCCGGCACGCGCTCGCCTTCAACTTCAACGGCGACTGGTCGGGCGACGGCGAGGCGGTGATCCAGGCGGAGTTCTGCCCCGAGTAGACGCGCCGCGCACGAGCGGACGCGCCACGCACGAGGAGGGGCCCCGGCACCGCGGCGGCCCCTCCTCTCCCCTCCTGGTGTCGTCCCGGTCCGTCACTACCGGGGCAACACCACGACATACGCGGCGGGTTCCCGGTCCCCGGCCGCCATCAGCGCCGTGCGGACGACGGTCGCCTGATGCTCCGGGCAGTCCCGCAGCTTGCGCGGCGTGAGGTGCACGACCGTGATGCCCAGCCGTTCCAGGTGCTCCCGCTTGCGCGCGTGCTCCGCCCACAGCGCGTCGTCGTCCTGCTGCCGGTGGGCGCGGGTGTCCAGCTCCAGCGCCACCGCGTGCTCGGGCCAGAAGGCGTCCACGCCGCCGAGGTGGGGGCCGCCGGGCAGGGCCAGGCCGACGTTCCAGACCGGTTCCGGCAGGCCGTGCTCGCGCACCATCCGGTACAGGCGCTGCTCGGCCAGCGCCCGCCCCTCGGCGGCCAGCGAGTCCACCGCGTCCACCACGTGCGGGCGGCTCAGCAGCCGGGCCCGGTTCAGTTCCCGCACCACCGCCGCCGGTTCGCAGTGCCCGCCGCGCACCGCCTCCGTCAGCAGCCGGCGGACGACGCCCGCGTCCGCCGGCTCCGCCACCGCGTCGGCCAGGGCCCGCGCCACCGGGGCCACCGGAACGCCCGTGACCTGCACGGGGGTGGGCAGCGCGGTCGTGCGGACGATCCGCGCGCAGCCCGTCGTCCGCAGCCGGCGCAGCCTCGGGACCAGGACGTCGATGACGTCCAGGGACGGCAGCGGGGGCGTGGCGGAGAAGCCGTGCAGCGTCAGCGCGGCCAGTCCCGTGATCATCGCCTCCGCGTAGGCCGGGGCGGGCGGCCTCTCCTCCCCGCCCGGCTGGACCGGCACCGAGGCGGTGACGCCGGCGGCCGCACCGCCGTTCACGCCGCCGGTCCGCTCCCGTGCCGCGTACAGCAGCACCGCGTGCAGACGCTCCTCGCTGGTCGGCGGGCCCGGGTGGAGCAGGACGACGTTGGGGAGGATCTGCTGCCAGGGCCCGCCGGGCCGGCACTGCTCGTTGGTCTCGGCGGCCAGGACACCGTGCGCCCGCAGCTGCGCCGCCGTCATCAGCCGGCGCCGGCTGTCGGCCAGGTGGTGGAGGATGCGAGGGGAGAGCGGGGTGTTGTGCGTCATGACCGGGACTTTCCCGTGTCCGACCCGCTCTTTAACCGCTGTTACAAGCTCATCGACAAATCCGGACAGGACCGCCCTAAAGGACGGGTGTTCGGATGCCGAAAACCCCTGGTCCGCTCGGTGCGGGCCAGGGGTTACGGCTGCTGTTGCCCGAATTCCGTAACGATGACGGAACGCTCAATCGTTGGCCAGAGATCGGGGGTTCAGCGTCCGGCAGCCGCGTCGCACGCCTGACCCCGCAGTGCCCGCGCCAGGTCGTCCCGCGCCTCCAGCACCAGCCGGCGCAGCGCGGGCGCGGCCCCCTCGTGCGCGGACAGCCACGCGTCCGTCGCCTCCAGGGTGTCCTGGGAGTCCCGCAGGGACGGGAACAGCCCCCGCACCACGTCCATCCCGATCTGGATGGACCGCTCGTCCCACACCCGCTCGATCGCCGCGAAGTACTTCTCGGCGTACGGGGCGATCAGCTCCCGCTGCGAGGCCTGCGCGAAGCCCGCGATGGTCGCCTCCACCAGCGCGTTCGACAGCGCGTCCGACTCCACGACCTGCGCCCAGGCCTGTGCCTTCACCGCCGCCGACGGGCGGGCCGCCAGGCAGCGCACCTGGTGGCGCTTGCCGGAGGCCGTGTCGTCCCGGGCCAGCTCGGCGGCCAGGACGCCCTCGTCGGCCTCGCCGTGCGCGGCGAGCGGCTCCAGGAACGTCCAGCGCAGCTCCTGGTCCACGTCCAGACCGTCGATCTTCTCCGTGCCCTCCAGGAGCCCCCGCAGCAGCCTCAGTTCCGCCTCGCTGGAGGCCACCGCCGCGAAGAACCGCGCCCACGC
Organism: Streptomyces sp. NPDC037271; assembly: GCF_055603605.1. NCBI lineage: Bacteria > Bacillati > Actinomycetota > Actinomycetes > Kitasatosporales > Streptomycetaceae > Streptomyces > Streptomyces sp. NPDC037271. Next base: position 308,526 of record NZ_JBVJVN010000002.1, on the reverse strand, counting down.
CAGCTGCTGCTCGCTGCCCGGCACCGCGTCCCGCAGCTCCCGCAGGGCGCCCTCGCCGAGCAGCCGGCCGCCGGCCTCCCGCCACTGGGGGGCCACGTAGTGCGTCAGCGCCGAGTTCGCCCAGGCGTGCAGCATCTGGAGGACGCCGATGTCGGACTCGCGCCCGGCGAAGCGCATCACCAGGCCGGCGAAGTCCCGGGCCGGCAGCAGCGCGTCCCGGGTCATGTTCCACAGCGCCGACCAGCACAGGGCGCGGGCCAGCGGGTCGGTCAGGGCGCCCAGGTGCTCGCGCAGCGTCGCCAGCGAGGTCTCGTCGAAGCGGGTCTTGCAGTACGTCAGGTCGTCGTCGTTGACGAGGACCAGCTCGGGCGCCTCGGCGCCGGCCAGCTCCGCCACCACCGTGCGCGGCCCGTCGACGTCCACCTCGGCGCGGGCGTACCGCTCCAGGGCGCCCTCGGCCGTACGCCGGTACAGGCCGACCGCCACCCGGTGCGGGCGCAGCTCGGGGTGGGACTCCGCGGCCTCCTGCACCACCGCGAGCTCGTCGACGCGGCCCTCGGTGCTCAGCAGCACCTGCGGGGTCAGCGAGTTGACGCCCGCCGTCTGGAGCCAGGACCGCGCCCAGGCCGCCATGTCCCGCCCGCTGGTCTCCTCCAGCACGGACAGCAGGTCGCCGAGGCGCGTGTTGCCGTACGCGTGCCGCTTGAAGTAGCGCCGGGCGCCCTCCAGGAAGGCGTCCTGGCCGACGTACGCCACCAGCTGCTTGAGCACCGAGGCGCCCTTGGCGTACGTGATGCCGTCGAAGTTGAGCTTGGCGTCCTGGAGGTCGCGGATGTCGGCGGTGACCGGGTGGGTGGACGGCAGCTGGTCCGCGCGGTAGGCCCACGCCTTGCGGCGGTTGGCGAAGGTGATCCAGCCGTCGGTGAAGCGGGTCGCGCCGACCAGCGAGAAGGCGCCCATGAAGTCGGCGAACGACTCCTTCAGCCACAGGTCGTCCCACCACTCCATGGTGACCAGGTCGCCGAACCACATGTGCGCCATCTCGTGCAGGACGACGTTGGCGCGGCCCTCGTAGGAGGCCTGCGTCACCTTGCCCCGGAAGATGAACTCCTCCCGGAAGGTGACCAGTCCCGGGTTCTCCATCGCGCCGAGGTTGTACTCGGGCACGAACGCCTGGTCGTACTTCCCGAACGGGTACGGGTAGTCGAAGTGGTCGTGGAAGAAGTCCAGGCCCTGCTTGGTGACCAGGAAGACGTCGTCGGCGTCGAAGTGCGGGGCGAGCCCCTTGCGGCACATCGCGCCGAGCGGGATCTCCAGCCGCGTGCCGTCCTCGAACACCCGCTCGTAGGAGTCCGTCACGTAGTGGTACGGACCCGCGACCACGCACGTGATGTACGTCGAGATCGGCTTGGTCTCCGCGAACCGCCACACCCCGTCGGCGCGTTCACCCGCGCCGTTGGACCACACCGTCCACTCCTCGGGCGCCCGCACCTCGAAGCGGAAGGGCGCCTTGAGGTCCGGCTGCTCGAAGCCCGCGAAGACCCGGCGGGCGTCGGCCGGCTCGTACTGGGTGTACAGGTACACCTCGCCGTCCTCCGGGTCGACGAAGCGGTGCAGGCCCTCACCGGTGCGGGAGTAGGCGCACCGGGCGTCGACGACCAGCTCGTTCTCGGCGGCCAGGTCCTCCAGGGCGATGCGGGAGCCGTCGAAGACCTCGCTCGGGTCGAGGTCGCGGCCGTTGAGGGAGACCGCGGTGACGCTCGGTGCGATCAGGTCGGCGAAGCTGCTCGCGCCGGGCTCGTTGCAGCGGAAGCGGATCGTGGTGACGGACCGGAAGGTGCGCGGACCGTCGCCCTCCGCCTCACCGGTGGCCGAACGCACGTCGAGGGACACGTCGTACCCGTCGACGGACAGCAGGGCGGCCCGCTCCCGGGCCTCGTCGCGGGACAGATTCTCACCGGGCACGGGCGGCACTCCCTCGGGTGGTGTTCAGCATGCGGACAGCACCGATCCTGCCATGTGCCCCTGACGCACGGCAGCCGGGAACGGCCGGGAATCGGTCGGGGTGGATCGGGGAACGCGCCCGGGGCGGGCCGGGACAGGCGGGGCGGGCCGGGAATGGCCGGGGCGTCCGGTCGGTTCCCTGGAGAAACGCTCGGCCCTGCCGCCCCATCGAGGAGAGACATGTCGGTCAAGACGCCCGTCGACTTCTGGTTCGACCCGCTGTGCCCCTGGGCCTGGATGACCTCCCGCTGGGTCCTGGAGGTGGAGAAGGTCCGGGACATCGAGGTCCGCTGGCACGTGATGAGCCTCGCCGTCCTGAACGAGGACAAGATCGACGAGCTGCCCGAGGAGTACCGCGAGATGCTCCGGACCAAGGCCTGGGGCCCGGTCCGCGTCGTCATCGCCGCACAGGAGGAGCACGGCCCCGAGGTCCTCGGCGACCTCTACACGGCGCTCGGCACCCGCTTCCACAACCAGGGCGAGGGCCCGGAGAAGGAGACGGTCGCCGCCGCCCTGAAGGACGTCGGCCTGCCCGAGTCCCTCATGGACCACTGGGACTCCACCCCGTACGAGCCCCAGCTGCGCGCCTCCCACAAGGAGGGCATCGACAAGGTCGGCCAGGAGGTCGGCACCCCGGTCATCGCCGTCCCCGGCGCCGACGGCGAGCAGCTCGCCTTCTTCGGCCCGGTCGTCACCCCGGCCCCCAAGGGCGAGGACGCCGCCAAGCTCTGGGACGGCACCCTCGCGGTCGCCTCGGTCCCCGGGTTCTACGAGATCAAGCGCACCCGCACCAAGGGCCCGGACTTCAGCAACCTGTAGCGGCCGGGGGCCCCAGAGGCCCCAGGGTCACTTCTCCCCGTCGGCGGCCTGCCTCCGGAACCTCTCCGGGAGCAGGCCGCCGGCGCGCTGCTTGTCCCAGCGCTGGAACCGCAGGCACCCGGCGACGTCGCAGCGCCAGTAGTCGTGCACGTACGGGATCTTCAGCTGCTCCCGCACCGCCGCCCTCTCGGCGTCGTCGAGCGGGCGGAAGTCCTGCATCCCCCCGCAGGTGGGGCAGGCCAGGCTCTTCCTCATCGCAACCTCCGCAGTACCCGTGGGGCCGGGACGGCAGTACAGCGCGCGGCCCGCGCGCCGCGCCAGACGCGGGGCCGGGGGAGACCGGGGGAACAGAAGCCCGTACGGCGCGCGGGGCGGGCCCGCGCGCCGGTGGGACGGGCTCGGCGCGCCCACGAGGCGGCGCAGGACGGCTGCGGCGAGAGCGGCACCGTGCCGTCCTCGCGAGCCGTGACGCCCCTGTGCGTACACGGAAAAGCCCCCGCGAGTCACGTCCTCGCGGGGGCTTCTCTTCTTCCGCCTGCCGCCGTGAAGGGTGAGAAGACGATCACGAGGCAGGACGTACCGGGGACTCAGGGCGCCAGCAGCAGCGTGTTCGCACGGGACTTCGCGGCCTCGTACCGCTTCGCCACGTCCTGCCAGTCGACGACGGCCCACATGGCGTCGATGAAGTCGACCTTCTGGTTCCTGTACTGGAGGTAGAAGGCGTGCTCCCAGGCGTCGAAGACCAGGATCGGGGTGGAACCCTGACCGACGTTGCCCTGGTGGTCGTAGACCTGCTCGACGATCAGACGGCCGCTCAGCGGCTCGTACGCCAGCACGCCCCAGCCGGAGCCCTGCGTGGTCGCGGCGGCCTTGGTGAGCTGCGCCTTGAAGCCGGCGAAGGAGCCGAACGACTCGGCGATCGCGTCGGCCAGCTCGCCCGTGCCGTCCGCCTCCAGCGGCTCGCCGCCACCGTCGCCGGTCATGTTGTGCCAGTAGATCGAGTGCAGGATGTGCCCGGAGAGGTGGAAGGCCAGGTTCTTCTCCAGGCCGTTGACCGCGCCCCACGACTCCTTGTCCCGCGCCTCGGCGAGCTGCTCCAGCGTGTCGTTGGCGCCCTTCACGTAGGCCGCGTGGTGCTTGTCGTGGTGCAGCTCGATGATCTCGGGGCTGATCACGGGGGCCAGCGCGGAGTAGTCGTACGGCAGTTCAGGAAGCGTGTAGACGGACATGGCGGATCCCCTCCGACCTCTTATTGCAAAAGGCTTGCAACTGCACGCTAGCAGCAAGAGGGCCGCGAAGGCCCGAGGGGCGGAGGGGCGCGCCGGGGCACGCGAAAGGGCCCCCGCACGGATCCGTCTCCGTGCGGGGGCCCTCGGGATGCTCCGGGTGGCGGCCGGTGCTCCCGGTGGCGGCTAGCCGCGCGCCCGGCGCCGCTGACGGGCGTAGCCGACGGCGGCCAGGGCCAGCGTCATCCCGCCCGTCGAGTACAGCTGCACCCGGGTGTCCGGCTCGCGGGCCATCAGGACGAACACCGTGGCCATGCCCGCCAGGGCCACCCAGGTCAGCCACGGGAAGCCCCACATGCGCACGACCAGCTTCTCGGGCGCCTCCCGCTCCAGCCGGCGCCGCAGCCGCAGCTGGGAGACGGCGATGAAGACCCAGACGACCAGGATGACCGCGCCGATCATGTTCAGCAGCCAGGAGAAGACGTCGTCCGGCCGCCAGTAGCTGAGCAGTACGCAGCCGAAGCCGAAGAGGGAGGAGACGAGCACCGCGATCCGCGGCACCCCGCCCGACACCCGGCCCAGCGCCTTCGGGCCCTGCCCCCGCTCGACCAGCGAGTAGCCGATGCGCGAGGCGCCGTAGATGTTGGCGTTCATCGCGCTGAGCAGCGCGACCAGCACGACGACGTTCATCAGCTGACCGGCGCCCGGGATGCCCAGCTCGTCGAGGGCGGCGACGTACGGGCCCTTCTCGACGACCTCCGGGGAGTCCCAGGGGACCAGGGTGACGATGACCGCCATCGAGCCGATGTAGAACAGCGCGATCCGCCACATCGCCGTCCGCACGGCGCTCGCGACGCCCTTGACCGGGTTCTCCGACTCGGCCGCCGCGATGGTCACCGTCTCCAGGCCGCCGTACGCGAACACCGAGGCGAGCAGGCCGATGATCAGACCGTTGCCGCCGTTCGGCAGGAAGTCGCTCAGGTGCGAGGTGCCGGGGGAGTCGGTGCCCGGCAGGACGCCGGCGACCGCCAGCACGCCGAGCACCAGGAACAGCGAGATCGCGCCGACCTTGAGGGCGGCGAACCAGAACTCGAACTCGCCGAAGTTCTTCACGGCCGCCAGGTTCGTCCCGCAGAACACCACCATGAACAGCGCCACCCACACCCACTCGGGCGTGCCCGGCAGCCAGCCGTGGACGATCGCCGCGGCGCCGATGCCCTCCAGCCCGACGGCCGTGCACAGCAGCACCCAGAACGCCCAGCCCGCGGTGAAGCCGGCCCAGGGGCCGATCGCCCGCTCGGCGTGCGCGGAGAACGAACCCGACGACGGATACGCGGCCGACATCTCGCCCAGCATCCGCATCACCAGCATCACGAGGAGGCCGGAGAGGGCGTAGGCGACGACGATCGACGGCCCGGCGGCGGCGATGCCGGCCCCTGAGCCGACGAACAGCCCGGCGCCGATCACCCCGCCGAGGGCGATCATCGACAGATGGCGCTGCTTGAGGCCGTGGGAGAGGGAGGCGTCGTCCGACTGCGGCGGCGTACCGGTGGTGGTGCTGTTGGACATGGAGCGGCTCGTCCAATGCGTGGGGGGACGGGGGGCAGGGCAAAAACGCCCACAGTCTCCGGTCTCGCGCCGGTCGGCGACACCGGTTGCCCACGATACGGACGCTCCCGGTACGGAACGTGACCGTCCGAATGCGGCACTCCGCTTCCGGGTGACGCTCGCCTCCCCGCCGCGGTGACCGGTGTCACCCGGGACCGCGTGCAGCCGGTCTCCTTTGTCGGGAGCCCACCAAGCCGCCGATCGAGCCTTTGTCGAGCGCTGCTGGTGATCGGGCCCGACCCGCTGGGATAGCGTCGCGGTGTCCCGACATGTCCACACCACCGCGGAGTCCCCATGAGCACCGCTGCCGTCCCCGCCCACCGCTCCGGGCAGGTCCTCGCCGACCTCATCCCCGCCTCCCGAGTCCGGGACGCCGTGCTCGTGGCCGGCGGTGCCGTACTCACCGGCCTCGCGGCCCAGATCGCGGTGCCCGTCCCCGGCTCCCCGGTGCCGGTGACCGGCCAGACCTTCGCCGCGCTGCTCGTCGGCACCTCGCTCGGCGCCCGCCGCGGCCTGCTCTCGCTCGCCCTGTACGCACTGGTCGGCATGGCGGGCGTGCCGTGGTTCGCGGAGGGCGGCTCCGGCACCGGCGCCCCGTCGCTGGGCTACGTCTTCGGCATGCTGCTCGCCGTCACCGTCGTGGGCGCCCTGGCCCGCCGCGGCGCCGACCGCTCGGTGCTGCGCACGGCCGGCACGATGCTGCTCGGCGAGGCGGTCATCTACGCCGTCGGCGTCCCGTACCTCGCCCTCGCCGCCGACATGTCCCTCACCGCCGCGATCGCGGCCGGCCTCACCCCGTTCCTGATCGGTGACGCGCTGAAGGCCGCCCTGGCGATGGGCGTACTGCCGACCGCCTGGAAGCTGGTCGGCAAGCGGTAGCACCGCGCCGGTGGGGCGGTAGTCCCACGAAGAGGCTCGCCGGATCGCAGCAGCGTTCCGGCGAGCCTCTTTCTCGCGTCCGGCGGCCGTCAGTCCTTCCCGGCGGCGGCCTTCCGCGCGGTGACCCGCTGCTTGGCGAAGGCGACGGCGAGGACGAGCGCCGCGACGAGCAGCGACAGCAGCACGGTGGTGCGCCCGTTGTGCTCGGTGTCGGTCAGCATGTAGCCGAGCACGAAGACGATCACGGCGGCGGCCGCCCAGGTCAGGTACGGGAACAGCCACATCCGCACCACCAGCTTCTCCGGCGCCTCCGCCTGGATGATCTTCCGCATCCGCAGCTGCGAGAAGCAGATCACCAGCCAGACGAAGAGGGCCACGGCGCCGGAGGAGTTGACGAGGAAGAGGAAGACGGAGTCGGGGAACTCGTAGTTGAAGAAGACGGCGACGAATCCGAACACCACGGAGACGAGGATCGCCGTCCGCGGCACACCGCGCCGGGTGGTCCGGGCGAACGCCTTCGGCGCGTCACCGCGCTCACCGAGCGAGAAGGCCATGCGGGAGGCCGTGTAGAGCCCGGAGTTCAGGCAGGACAGCACGGACGTCAGCACGATGAAGTTCATGATCTGACCGGCGTTCGCGATGCCGAGCGAGTCGAGGGCGGCCACGTAGGAACCCTGGTCGATGATCGACTGCGCGTCCCAGGGCAGCAGCGCGACGACGACGAAGATCGAGCCGAGGTAGAAGACGGCGATACGCCAGATGATGCTGTTGGTCGCCTTGGTGACGGCCCGCTGCGGGTCCTCGGACTCGCCGGCCGCCAGGGTGGGGATCTCGCTGCCCATGAAGGAGAAGACGACGAGCAGCACGCCGGTGAGGATGGCCCCGGCCCCGTTCGGGAGGAATCCGCCGTGCTCCGTCAGGTTGGCCAGCCCCGCCTGCTCGCTGTCGACGCCGGGCAGCACCCCGAAGACGGCCAGCCCGCCGACGACGATGAACGCGGCGATCGCGACGACCTTGATCCCGGCGAACCAGAACTCGAACTCTCCGTAGGAGCCGACCGAGGCGAGGTTGGTGGCGGTCAGCACGACCATCACGATCAGCGCCCAGCCCCACTGGGGCACGGCCGGTATCCAGCCTTCGAGGATCTTGGCCCCGGCGGTCGCCTCCACGGCCAGCACGACGACCCAGAAGAACCAGTACAGCCAGCCGATGGAGAACCCGGCCCAGGGTCCGAGCGCCCGGTCGGCGTGCGCGGAGAAGGAACCCGAGGTCGGGTTGGCGGCGGACATCTCCCCGAGCATCCGCATCACCAGCACCACGAGCGTGCCGACGAGGGCGTACGAGAGAAGGATGCCGGGCCCGGCGGTGGCGATTCCCGAACTGGATCCCACGAACAGCCCGGCCCCGATGACACCGCCGATGGCGATCATGGAGAGATGGCGGTTCTTGAGCCCGGCCTGGAGCCCGGACCCGGGTTCTCCGGGGCCTCCGGTCCCGTCCTCGGGCTTCGTGAGAGTCGGCTGCGAAGTCATGGGGGTGGTCTTCCTTTGCGCCGGTCGAGCAGGTTCCCGTACCGAGGGGTGTACGAGCCGGACCAGTGAAACGGAGGTGAAAGAATTCAGGAACCTATGATTCCGTATTGTTACCTGAGCTTTTCCTGAGCTTCTACAGCTTCACTCGTTCTTCTCCAGACCTCGACACCCGGCGCTGCTGCCCCGCGCCCGGCGTGTCACACTCGATCCATGCGCGTGTATCTCGGCTCCGACCATGCGGGCTACGAACTCAAGAACCACCTCGTCGAGTGGCTCGAGGCGGCGGGTCACGAGCCCGTCGACTGCGGCCCGCACATCTACGACGCCCAGGACGACTACCCGCCCTTCTGCCTCCGCGCCGCCGAGCGGACGGCCGCGGACCCCGACGCCCTCGGCATCGTGATCGGCGGCTCCGGCAACGGCGAGCAGATCGCGGCGAACAAGGTGAAGGGCGTGCGCGCGGCGCTGGCCTGGAGCGAGGAGACGGCGTCGCTGGGCCGGCAGCACAACAACGCCAACGTCGTCGCGGTCGGCGCCCGCATGCACACGCAGGAGGAGGCGACGAAGTTCGTCGAGACCTTCCTCGCCACCCCGTTCTCCGGCGACGAGCGCCACATCCGCCGCATCGACATGCTCACGTCCTACGAGACGACGGGCGACCTTCCCCCCGTCCCGCCCCACCACCCGCAGCAGTAGTCCGCCGCCCGGCGTCGTCCGGGCCCCTGTCCCGGACGACGCCAGGCCCTCACGAGGGCCTGGCGACGGCGTCCCGGGAGGGTGCGGTGCCGGGTGCCCAGGAAGGGCGCGGGGCCGGCGCCCGGCCCGCACGGGGCAGCAGGGCGCCCGTACAGGGCAGCAAGGCCCGCACGCGGGGCAGCAGACGCTGGCCCGCACGCGGAGCAGCAGACGCACAGTCCCCGCGGTGGTCCGGGCCGGAGCCCCGGGGCGAGCCCGCCTCCCGGTCGGCCCTCCGCGCCGGGCGGGCGAGCGGGCGCGCGCAGTACGCAGGAAGGACACCCCGTGCCGGAAGGCCACACGATCCACAGACTGGCCCAGGACTACGCCGCCGCCTTCGCCACCGGCACACCCGTGCGGGCCACCAGCCCGCAGGGCAAGTTCTCCGACGCCGCCACCCTCCTCACCGGCACCCCCCTCACCCGCACCGAGGCCCACGGCAAGCACCTCTTCCTCGGCTTCCGGGACGCCGACTGGATCCACATCCACCTCGGCCTCTTCGGCAAGGTCACCTTCGGGGAAACCCCCGCACCACCCCCCACGGACACCGTCCGCCTCCGGCTCCTCAACGAGACGGCCTACGTCGACCTCCGCGGCCCCACCACCTGCACCCTGATCACGGACCCCGAGAAGCAGGCGATACACGACCGCCTCGGCCCCGACCCCCTGCGCCAGGACGCCGACCCCGAAGCCGCGTACCGCCGCGTCTCCCGCAGCCGCACCACCATCGCCGCCCTGCTCATGGACCAGAAGGTCATCGCCGGCGTCGGCAACGTCTACCGCGCCGAGGTCCTCTTCCGCCACGGCATCGACCCGTACCGCCCCGGCCGGGACATCACCCGCGCCGAATGGGACGCGATCTGGCAGGACCTCACGGAACTGATGCGCGAGGGCGTCCGGAACAACCGCATCGACACCGTCCGCCCCGAACACACCCCCGAGGCCATGGGCCGCCCGCCCCGCGTCGACGACCACGGCGGCGAGGTCTACGTCTACCGCCGGGCCGACCAGCCCTGCCACCTCTGCGGCGAGACCGTCCGCACCGCGGACCTCGCCGCCCGCAACCTCTTCTGGTGCCCGGCCTGCCAGCGGGGGCGGACGTAGGCGACGGCCGTCAGAACCCGTGCGGCAGCCACGGCGCGACGTCCGACCCGAACCCCAGGGACGCCTCCGCCAGCGTCCCCGGCCGCACCTCCCGCACCCGCCCGGCCGCGCCCAGCGAGGCCAGGCTCACGCCGCCGAGGTACGCCGCCCCCAACTCCCGTACGGACAGAGCGAGATCCGCCGCGTCGGACGTACGCTCGCAGGACGCCCCCTTCGCGTCCCCGGTCAGCCGCCAACGCCCCGCGTTCCAGGGGCAGAAGGCGTCCTCGACAGCGAACACGACGTCCACCGGCGCCTGGTAGGTCCGCGTCGCGAGCGCCGCACCCACGTCCACCAGCCGTACGTACAACGCGTCCCGCAGCCCCGGCCGGCACCGCCGGATGTCCGACACCTGGTACTGCCACGCCTCGTCGACCGGCCGCCCGCGCACGGTCAGCGTCGTCGTCAGGTCGATGCCCCACAGGAAGCGCCACAGTGCCGCCTCGGTCGCCGGGTCCAGCCCCGCCAGGTCGTCCAGGACCACCGTGCCCTCGGGGCCCCCGGCCCCCCACGCCGGCCGTACCCGGAACCGCGCGTACCCGGTGACCTCGCCGTCCCGCCGGGCGACCACGCACTGCAACGGCGACGCCCCCTCCCGCTCACCGGCCGGGTCCAGCAGCCCCACCCGCTCCCAGCCGGGCCGCCGGGCCAGCATCCCGGGCCGCCCCGGCACCAGCCGCGCGTACACCGCCTCGCACGCGTCGAGGACGTCCGCGGGCGCCGCGTACCGCAGCCGTACGTCATCCGTGCCGTCCGGCACCGACAGACGGACCCGGTCCGTATCGATCTCCGCGTTGAGCTGGAAGGTCGCCGCGCCGTACCCGAACCTGCCGTAGATCGCCGGTTCGGAGGCCGTCAGCACGGCCAGCGGCTCGCCCCAGGAGCGTATGTCGTCCAACTGCCGCCGCATCATCGACGTCAGCACACCCCGGCGCCGGTGCGTGGCGGCGACGCCCACCATCGTCACGCCCGCCGCGGGCACCTGAGCACCACCCGGCACGGTCATCCGGAAACCGAACGCCCCCGCCGTCCCGACGCACTCCTCGCCCTCCCAGACGCCGAGCGAGCGGTCGGCCTCGGTCAGGGCCTCGTACAGCTCCAGCTCCTCGGCCGACTCCGGGACCCCGCTGAAGGCACGGACCAGTGTCCCGTACCACGTCTTCCACTCGTCCCGCCGCAGTACCCGCAGCTCGGTCGTCAGGTCGCCACCGTCATCGCAATTGCCCATGGACCATGCGTACCAGGGCCCCCGGGGGTCGGCGAGGGAATTTCCGCCAGGTTGCGGCGCGACGGCCGTTCGTGAAGTTCACTGTGAAGTCGGGCCTCGGACGGGGGACAAGCAGGACCTCCCGTGCCAAGTGCCCGGTCCGATGGATAGGGTCCCGAACTAATGGCAGCAGGACGACAGCGGCGCGCGGAAGCCGAGACGTTCACGGCCCGGTGGAAGAAGCAGTGGCACCGGGCCCGCGTAGGCATGCGCAGATCCGCCGTCGACTACTTCCGCGGTGACGGCTCGGACTGGATCGCCCTGGCCGGACTGATGCTGATGATCCCCGTCATCGCGGCCACCACGATGGCGAACTCCGTGTGGTGTTCACCCGCCGCGCTGGTCCTGCCGATCGTCGCGGGCGGCCTGCTGCTGCGCCCGGCCAGCCTGCTCGCCCTGTACGCGGCGGCGGCCACGGCGCTGATCGTGGAGTCGGTGCAGCTGGGCCCGTACACGGAGGGCCCCTCCCGGGTCACCCCCGGCGTGGTCCTGGTCGTCGCGGCCTGCGGCTTCTTCGGGCTGCTGGTCGCCCAGTTCCGCAGCCGGGTCGGCGTGCCCTGGCGACGCGGCGGCACCATGCTCTTCGACCTGCGCGAACGCATCCGCGTCCAGAGCAAGCTGCCGGGTCTCCCGCCGGGCTGGCACCGTGAGATGGCGCTGCGCCCCGCCGGCGGACAGTCCTTCTCGGGCGACTTCGTCGTCGCGGCGCGCACCAACGGCGGCCGGACGCTGGAGGTGGTCCTCACCGACGTCTCCGGCAAGGGCATGGACGCGGGCTCGCGCGCCCTGCTGCTGTCGGGCGCGTTCGGCGGCCTGCTGGGCAGCCTGCCCCCGCACGCGTTCCTGCCGGCCGCCAACGGCTACCTGCTCCGCCAGGACTGGGACGAGGGCTTCGCCACCTCCATCCACCTCGTCCTGGAACTCGACTCCGGCGACTACGAGCTGTACTCCGCCGGACACCCGCCGGGCCTCCAGCTCAGCGCGGGCACCGGCCGCTGGGAGGAGAAGTCGGCCGAGGGACCGCTGCTGGGTGTGTACGACGGGGCGCAGTTCGACCCGGTGAAGGGCACGCTGAGGCCCGGAGACGTGTTGATGCTGTTCACGGACGGCCTGGTGGAGACCTCCGAGCGCGACATCACCGAGGGCATCGACCGCCTCACCGGCGAGGCCGACCGTTACGTCGCGGGCGGCTTCCACGGCGCCGCCTGGCACCTGATCGAGGCGGTGGCCAAGGACGTCAACGACGACCGCGCGCTCCTGCTGATCTGCCGGGAGGGCCCGACGTCCCAGTCCCCGGCGTCGGCGGACTGACACACTGGACCACGTGTCCCCCACCCCGTCACGGCCACGCACCTCTGAGACCACCTCGCAGCCGGCGTCGCAGCCGGCTTCGCGGCTCACCCCCGGGCCCGCCACAGGGCCCGTCCCGCGGCTCTCCCTCGCCGACGTGGAGGCCGCCGCCCGTGCCGCCCACGCGGGACAGACCGACAAGGCGGGACGGCCGTACACCGAGCACCTGCGGGCCGTCGCCGAGGGGGTACGACGGCGCGGCGGGGACGACGAGCAGATCGCGGCGGCCTGGCTGCACGACGCCGTCGAGGACGACGCGCTGTCCGAACGGTGGCTGCGGGAGGCCTCACTGAGCCGCCGTACCAAGGACATCGTCCTCGCCCTCACCAAGCGGGCCGGGGAGCCGCCCGAGGCGTACGCCGCGCGCATCCTCGACACGCCCGGGGCGCGACTGGTCAAGGAGGCGGACCTGGCGCACAACGCCGATCCGGCCCGGCTCGCGGTCCTCGACGCCGCCACCCGCGCACGACTGGCCGAGAAGTACACGCGGATGCGCGCACTCCTCGGCCTGGTCGGGCCGGCCTGACGCGCAGCGGCAGGCGGCCCTAGACGGAAACCTTCTCGCCGGCCCCGCTCGTCGCCCGCGCCTCGCGCACCTCGTTCTCCTCCCGCCGCTCGCGGACCCGGGCGGCCTCGCCGGGGTCCCGCTTGAAGGCCCAGTCCATCCTCGGCTCCACCACGCACCGCAGGACCCGCTGGACGGGCTTCGTGCACAGCAGGGTGATGACGGCGGCCGCGAGGACGGTCAGTACGATCACGCCGAGCGGCCTGCCCCACGCGGGGTCGTGGAACCAGCCCGCGAAGGTGCCCTCCTTCGACAGGAACCCGTGCAGCAGGTAGCCGTAGATCGTGCCCGCGCCGAGCGCCGTGAACCACATGCGCCGGCCCGGCACCCAGGCGAAGAAGCACGCGGTCAGCACCAGTGAGCAGCCGAAGAGCGCGAGCGTCAGGACGGGACCGGACCACCAGGGGGCGCCCGAGTCCTGCACGGCGGCGTTGCGGTAGAACCAGCCGGTCTCCATGCGCGGCACCGACCACCAGGCGACGGCCACCGCCGCCGCGACCACCGGCACGGACAGCATCCGCACCGAGCGGCGCCGCACCAGCTGGAAGTGCTCGGGGCGCAGCAGCAGGCCCAGTACGAAGCACGGCAGGAACTGCAGCACCCGCTGCATGTTCAGGTCGTTCCCGATGGTGGGGGTCACGGACGCCAGCGCGGCGATGCCCAGGGCGATCGGCAGCGGCCGGCGGATCGTCTGCCAGATGGGCGTGGTCAGCCGCCAGACGAACAGCGCGCACAGGAACCACAGCAGGTAGGTGGGGTCCAGCAGACTGATGTCGTTGTCCGGGTCCTCACTGACGCGGCGGTGCAGCGCGTAGGCGACCTCGAAGACGACGTAGGGGACGGCGACACCGGTGATCAGCCGTTTGACGCGCTTGGGGCTCAGATCGAAGCTGCGCGAGAAGTAGCCGGAGATGATGATGAAGGCCGGCATGTGGAACGTGTACAGGACCCGGTACAGGGTCTCCACGGTCCGGTTCCCGTCCAGGATCTGTCCCCAGGCGTGACCTACACCGACCAGCACGATCGCCAGGTACTTGGCGTTGTCGAAGAACGCGTCGCGGTGTCGGCCCGGCCCGGTCTGCCGGCTGGGCCGTGTCTGCCGGTCCGGTGACTGCCGGTCCGGTGTCTGCTGGTCCGATGGTGACGGCGTCTCCCGGTCGCCGTGCGGTCGCAGCGAGTTCGTCATGCGGCCCCCCGCCAGGAAATCGGCGGGACGTCGCAGGACCTCGCTGCTCTGGTGGGGGACGAGGCAGCGTAGAACATCTGAGGCACCCTAGCGTTCCGGTGGGATTCCGTAAAACCTTCGAAGTCATTCCCGTATTTCGGGTCCCGAGTGCCTCGCGAGTGCCCCGCATTTCGCGGAACTCCGCCTCTCCGGTCGCGTGACGGTTCCCACGCCGCCGTGCGCGGTCGCACACCGCAGCGGCTCCCGAGCCACCCGGATTGTCATGACTCATCCGGACTGAACAGGCCATAAGCGCGGTGGGCAACTCCGCTGCAATGTCCGCTCCAATGCGTTCACGGGAGCCTGACGGATTCCTGTGATCTCCCTGTGACGCCCCCTTCGGTGTGCGCCCCGTGACAATTCGAAATATCTGCGAACGCGTTGTGTGGACATCGAAACGAAGTGCCCGGAATTCCTCGCGCGGGTGCCCTGTCGAATCTCTGTACGGGATGTGAGGGGCGGGTGTGTCCACGTGTACGGGGGAGTGCTCGCACCCGGATCCGTCCGGATGATGTGTCACCTGCCGCATGACCGGGCCGGGTTGGTGGCACGATGGTTCTGGCGGGGGTGTGCAGGGCTGACCCCCGGGCCGGGAGAGCGGACCGACCGAGGGTGTGATCAGTTGTGGCCATTTCACTGTCAGTGGTGCTGCTGTTGGGGATCATCCTGGTGGTGCTGCTGCGAGGAGGGTCACTCAAGGGGGGCCCAGCGGTCGTCGCGGTCCTCTTCGGCTTCTTCCTGGCCTCGACCGGCATGGCCGACGACATCCAGCGCTTCCTGGACTCGATAGCGGAGACGCTGAACTCCATCCAGTTCTAGGGCCTGCCGGCGGGATCACGCCCCGGACGCGGGTCCCGCACGCGCGTCTGCGGCCTTGCCGTCGCTCCCCCCGCTCTCGGCTCCGCCGAGCGGGAGGGGCCCCACCGCTCCGCGTCGACTCCGCGTCGACTCCCTCCTGCGCCCTGCGCCCTGCGGCACAAAGGCCTCCGGCCCGGCCCCTGCGAAGGGACCGGGCCGGAGGCCTCTCGGAGCGGGCGACGGGAATCGAACCCGCGTAGCTAGTTTGGAAGACTAGGGCTCTACCATTGAGCTACGCCCGCGCGGCGCGCGCCGCAGGTCGGTGACCGCGGCACTGCAGGCATCTTAGCGGGTCGTCGTCCTTCACCGCACACCCCTTCCGGAGCGCGCCGGACCTTCGCGGACGCTCGGGCAATCGGACGGCCCCGGTGCCTGGGGGCATGTACCCTACGTGTCGCACCAGACGGGGTGTGGCGCAGCTTGGTAGCGCGTCCGCTTTGGGAGCGGAAGGCCGTGGGTTCAAATCCCGCCACCCCGACCGATTGCCGGCCGCTGTCGTCCCGGCCGGCCCGCCGCCGGTCGCGGCCGGCCTACCCGACCGTCGGGACCGTGGAACCCGCCCGGCTCCCGGCCGCCCAACGGCGCCACCGGCCCCCGGCCGGCCACCGCTGCTTCCCGGCCGGTCACCGCCGCGTCCCGCCCGGCCACCGGCGCTCCGCGGCCTCTCGTCGGGCCTTGGGCCGGTCGCCCCTCGGGCCTTGGGCCGGTCGCCCCTCGGGTCTTGGGCCGGTCGCCTCGGGTGAACGACCCGGGATTCCCGTGATCGCCTTTTGGGCCGTGTAGTCGCTGCCGTTACTATGCAAGCTGCACGCCCGTGTGCTCAGCGTCTGAAGTCTCCGGGCGGCGAAATTTGCCGGATGCCGCTCTGGCTCCGGCAGAACCCAAGAAGTCAGCCACCAAGGAGACCGAACCGTGAAGAGCGCCGTGGAGACCCTGAACCCGACCCGGGTTCGGCTCACTGTCGAGGTGCCCTTCGAGGAGCTCAAGGACAGCCTCGACGCGGCGTACAAGAAGATCAACCAGCAGGTCACGGTGAAGGGCTTCCGCAAGGGCAAGATCCCGGCCCGGGTCATCGACCAGCGGTTCGGCCGCGGTGCGGTTCTGGAGGAAGCGGTCAACGACGCGCTTCCGAAGTTCTACACCGACGCGGTCAACGAGGCCGAGCTGAACCCGCTCGGCCAGCCCGAGGTCGACATCACGGAGCTGAAGGACGGCGAGACGCTGAACTTCACCGCCGAGGTCGACATCCGCCCGGCCATCGAGATCCCGGACTACTCCGGCATCGAGGTCGAGGTCGACGCCGTCGAGATCAGCGACGAGGACGTCGAGAAGGCGGTGGAGCAGCTGCGCGAGCGCTTCGCCTCCACCTCCCCGGTCGAGCGGGCCGCCGAGGACGGTGACGTCGTCACCCTCGACCTGCAGGCCAAGGTCGACGGCGAGGTCCTCGAGGACGGCGTCGCCGACGGCGTCTCCTACACCATCGGCTCCGGTGAGCTGCTGGAAGGCATCGACGACGCCGTGAAGGGCCTGGAGGCCGGTGGCGAGGCCACCTTCACCTCCGAGCTCAAGGGCGGCTCGGCGGCCGGCAAGGAGGCCGAGGTCACCGTCAAGGTCACCCAGGTCGCCAAGCGCGAGCTGCCCGAGCTGGACGACGACTTCGCGCAGCTCGCGTCGGAGTTCGACACGCTCGAGGAGCTGAAGGCCGACAGCCGCAAGCGCCTGGCCAACACGAAGCAGTACGACCAGGCCACGCAGGCCCAGGAGCGCGTGCTCGACAAGCTCCTCGAGCTGGTCGAGGTCCCCGTCCCCGAGAAGCTCCTCGAGGACGAGGTCAACACCCGCAAGCACAACCTGGAGCACCACCAGCTCGGCCAGATGGGCCTGGACCTCGACAAGTACCTGGAGATCCAGGGCAAGACCGCCGAGGAGTTCGAGACCGAGACCCGCGAGGCCGCGGTCAAGGGCATCAAGACCCAGTTCGTCCTCGACGAGCTGGTCAAGCAGGAGAAGCTCAACGTCAGCCAGGAGGAGCTCACCGAGCACCTCATGCGCCGCGCCGCCTCCTCCGGCATGTCCCCCGACCAGTTCGCACAGGCCGTCGTCGAGCAGGGCCAGGTCCCGCTCCTCGTCGGCGAGGTCGCCCGGGGCAAGGCCCTGGCCGTCGTGGTCGAGAAGGCCACGGTCAAGGACACCAACGGCGAGGTCGTCGACCTGGAGGACGAGGAGGAGGAGACGGAGGCCGCGGAGGCCGCCGCCGAGCCCACCGACGCCACCGAGGCCGAGGCCGAGGAGAAGACCGAGGGCTGAGCCCCACGGCACCCCTGACGCAGTAACGACGGGCCCCGAGACGCGGTAAGCGCTTCGGGGCCCGTCGCGCTCACGTCCCGGCGACGCCGTACGGTCCCGGAGCACGGCACGACGGCGGGCGCGGCCCCAGGCCCCCACGGCCTCCGGCCGGGGACGGACCGGACCGCCCACGGCGGAGCCGCACCCCGCTCACGCAGCGGAGCGACATGCGCTCACAGCGAACACCGCGAGAACCGGGATGGCACCGCAGGGCCTGCGCGTTAGGGTCCATGAATACGAGGGCAGGGGAGTCCCCGAAACCGGCCGGACGGCCCCGTGCCCCGGCAGAACACGTGAGACGGCCCGGCGCCGTCGTAAGACGAGCAGGTGGATACGTGACGAATCTGATGCCCTCCGCCGCCGGCGAGCCCTCCATCGGTGGTGGCCTCGGCGACCAGGTCTACAACCGGCTGCTCGGTGAGCGGATCATCTTCCTCGGCCAGCCGGTCGACGACGACATCGCCAACAAGATCACCGCGCAGCTGCTGCTCCTTGCCGCCGACCCGGACAAGGACATCTTCCTGTACATCAACAGCCCCGGCGGTTCGATCACGGCGGGTATGGCGATCTACGACACCATGCAGTACATCAAGAACGACGTGGTGACGATCGCGATGGGCCTGGCGGCCTCGATGGGCCAGTTCCTGCTCAGTGCCGGTACCCCGGGCAAGCGCTTCGCGCTCCCGAACGCCGAGATCCTGATCCACCAGCCCTCCGCCGGCCTGGCCGGTTCCGCCTCGGACATCAAGATCCACGCCGAGCGGCTGCTGCACACCAAGAAGCGCATGGCGGAGCTCACGTCCCAGCACACCGGCCAGACGATCGAGCAGATCACCCGCGACTCGGACCGCGACCGCTGGTTCGACGCCTTCGAGGCCAAGGAGTACGGCCTCGTCGACGACGTCATCACCACGGCCGCCGGCATGCCGGGCGGCGGCGGCACCGGGGCCTGAGCCGCTCCCCGCGGGCTCCCCGGGTCTCCCCGGGCCCCGCGGAGCCGAGCCCAGCCCTCCGCGGGCCCAGCGCGCCCGTCCAGCCGGTCCCGAGCCGACCGCCTCAGCCCCTTTCCAGGAGACACTGTGAACGACTTCCCCGGCAGCGGCCTGCACGGCCGCCCGCGTGCCGAGTACACCGGCCCCACCGCCGAGTCCCGCTACGTGATCCCGCGCTTCGTCGAGCGCACCTCCCAGGGCGTTCGCGAGTACGACCCGTACGCGAAGCTCTTCGAAGAGCGTGTGATCTTCCTCGGCGTCCAGATCGACGACGCCTCCGCCAACGACGTCATGGCGCAGCTGCTGTGCCTGGAGTCGATGGACCCCGACCGGGACATCTCGATCTACATCAACAGCCCCGGCGGCTCCTTCACGGCGCTCACGGCCATCTACGACACCATGCAGTTCGTGAAGCCGGACGTCCAGACGGTCTGCATGGGCCAGGCGGCCTCCGCCGCCGCGATCCTGCTGGCCGCCGGCACGCCGGGCAAGCGCATGGCGCTGCCGAACGCCCGCGTCCTGATCCACCAGCCGTACAGCGAGACGGGCCGCGGCCAGGTCTCCGACCTGGAGATCGCCGCCAACGAGATCCTCCGCATGCGCGCGCAGCTGGAGGAGATGCTGGCCAAGCACTCCACCACGCCGGTCGAGAAGATCCGCGAGGACATCGAGCGCGACAAGATCCTCACGGCCGAGGACGCCCTGGCCTACGGTCTGGTCGACCAGATCATCTCCACCCGCAAGATGAACAACGAGTCGGTTCGCTGACGCGGACGGGTATCGTCTGCTGCTCCTTGGCACGGTCCACGTCGAAGTGAACCGTGCCAAGGGGGGCCCGGACGGGGGGCTCGGCAAGGTACCGTCGGACATAAGGCAGCACCAGGAGTCCGCCGGCCGTTGACGTGACGTCGACGGCTGGGCGTCTCCCAGGCGAAGGGGAAGCACACCGTGGCACGCATCGGTGACGGCGGCGATCTGCTCAAGTGCTCGTTCTGCGGCAAGAGCCAGAAGCAGGTCAAGAAGCTCATCGCAGGGCCTGGTGTGTACATCTGCGACGAGTGCATCGACCTCTGCAACGAGATCATCGAGGAGGAGCTCGCGGAGACCAGCGAGGTGCGCTGGGAGGAGCTTCCCAAGCCCCGCGAGATCTACGAGTTCCTCGACGGGTACGTCGTCGGCCAGGAAGCCGCCAAGAAGGCGCTCTCCGTAGCGGTGTACAACCACTACAAGCGCGTCCAGGCCGGTGAGAACGGCGGCGCCCAAGGCCGCGACGACGCCATCGAGCTGGCGAAGTCCAACATCCTGCTGCTGGGCCCCACCGGCTCCGGCAAGACCCTCCTCGCCCAGACCCTGGCGCGCATGCTCAACGTCCCGTTCGCGATCGCCGACGCCACGGCGCTCACCGAGGCCGGGTACGTCGGCGAGGACGTCGAGAACATCCTGCTCAAGCTGATCCAGGCGGCCGACTACGACGTCAAGAAGGCCGAGACCGGGATCATCTACATCGACGAGATCGACAAGGTGGCGCGGAAGAGCGAGAACCCGTCGATCACGCGCGACGTCAGCGGCGAAGGCGTCCAGCAGGCCCTGCTGAAGATCCTCGAGGGCACCACGGCCTCGGTCCCGCCGCAGGGCGGCCGCAAGCACCCGCACCAGGAGTTCATCCAGATCGACACGACGAACGTCCTGTTCATCGTGGGCGGTGCCTTCTCGGGCCTGGAGAAGATCATCGAGGGCCGGGCCGGCGCCAAGGGAATCGGCTTCGGCGCGACGATCCGCTCCAAGCGGGAGCTGGAGTCCAAGGACCAGTTCGAGTCCGTCATGCCCGAGGACCTGGTCAAGTTCGGCATGATCCCCGAGTTCATCGGCCGGCTCCCCGTCATCACCTCGGTCCACAACCTCGACCGCGAGGCCCTGCTCCAGATCCTGATCGAGCCGCGCAACGCGCTCGTCAAGCAGTACGAGCGCCTCTTCGAACTCGACGGCGTCGAGCTGGACTTCGAGCGTGAGGCCCTGGAGGCCATCGCCGACCAGGCCATCCTCCGCCAGACCGGCGCCCGCGGCCTGCGCGCCATCATGGAGGAAGTTCTCCAGGGCGTCATGTACGAGGTCCCCTCCCGCAAGGACGTCGCCCGCGTCGTCATCACGGCCGACGTGGTCCTCTCCAACGTCAACCCGACCCTCATCCCGCGGGACGCGCGGGGGCGGGGGCCGGGCGAGCAGAAGACGGCGTAGCCGCACCACCTACGAACGCCGAAGGGGCCCGGTCGACCGACCGGGCCCCTTCGGCGTGTCCGTTTCCGCGTCAGGCCTTGACGCGGACTTCCTTGCGGAGCTTGGCGGTGATTTCGGCCGCCTCGGCCGGGTCGGTCTTCTTGCCGGCCGCGATGTCCAGAAGGCTCATCGGCATGACGAGGCCGAGCGTGCTGTGATCGCCCCAGGCGCAGTACGTGATGGTCATCGACTTGGGCGCGTTCTCCCCGCCGTCGGAGTTGTCGACCTTGGCTTCCTGGCACTTGATGATGGCGCCGTCGAGGGAATCGGGCTTGTACTCCTTCGGCTCTCCGGAGAACGTCACGTCCTCGTCGCTGCCGCCCTCCTGGCTCTCCTTCTCCATGAACGCGAACATCGCGTCGAGCGCCTTCTCCGGATCGTCGATCGTGCCGTAGACGCCACCGAACATGAGCTGCTTGCTCGCCAGCGGGTTTTCCTCGTTCTCCGTCGCGTACTCGGCGCTCACGTCCTTGGCGTCCTTCACCCCCCACTTCTCGGCGTCCTTCATGTCACCGGCGTTTGTGCTGCCGCTGTCACCGTCGGCCTTCTTGTACTCGCCGAGCACCGTCGCCGGGGTCGTCAGCTTGTGCGGGCCGTCGTCGGCGAGGTCCGAGCCGCCGCCCGCGCCGCCGCCGAACACGAAGTACGCCCCCACGCCGATCGCCGCCACGACCGCGACCGCGCCGATGATCAGACCCGTCTTCTTCTTGCCGCCGCCCGGGGCCGGGGGCTGGGGCATGCCGTACGGGGCCTGGCCGGGCGGCTGCTGGCCGTAGGCGGGCTGCTGGCCGTACGGCGGCTGCTGCGGCGGGACGCCGCCCTGCTGGGGCTGCTGCGGGTAGCCGTAGCCCGGCTGCGGGGGAGGAGCCTGCTGGGGGTAGCCGTAGCCGGGCTGGGGGGCCTGCGGCGGCTGCTGGCCGTACGGACCCGGCTGGCCGTACGGTCCGGGCTGCTGGGGCTGCCCGCCGTACGGGCCCGGCTGGTTGTGACTCATTTCTGGGTTCCCCTCCAGATGCTTATGTGATGCTGACATCCTGACCCAGACCTGGCGTGCGCAGGTCACCGGGGGCCGCACCGTTACAAACGAAACGAGTTTCGGGACAGGGTCGTGACGCCCTTAAACTGACCCCCGTGACCGAGAACTCTCAGCAGCCGCAGCCAGCACCCGCCACCGAACTGCCGACCCAGTACGCGCCGGCCGAGGTAGAGGGGCAGCTGTACGAGCGCTGGGTGGAACGGGGTTACTTCGAGGCGGACGCGGACAGCGACAAGCCGCCGTACACCGTCGTCATCCCGCCGCCGAACGTCACCGGCAGCCTGCACCTCGGGCACGCCTTCGAGCACACGCTCATCGACGCGCTGACCCGCCGCAAGCGCATGCAGGGCTTCGAGACGCTCTGGCAGCCCGGCATGGACCACGCCGGCATCGCCACGCAGAACGTCGTCGAGCGGGAACTGGCCAAGGAGGGCAAGTCCCGGCACGACCTCGGCCGCGAGGCGTTCGTCGAGCGCGTCTGGCAGTGGAAGGGCGAGTCCGGCGGGCAGATCAGCGGCCAGATGCGCCGCCTGGGAGACGGCGTCGCCTGGTCGCGTGAGCGCTTCACCATGGACGAGGGCCTGTCCCAGGCCGTCCAGACCATCTTCAAGCGGCTCTACGACGACGAGCTGATCTACCGCGCCGAGCGCATCATCAACTGGTGCCCCCGCTGCCTGACCGCGATCTCCGACATCGAGGTCGAGTACCAGGACGACGACGGCGAGCTCGTCTCCATGAAGTACGGCGACGGGGACGAGACGATCGTCGTCGCCACCACCCGTGCCGAGACGATGCTCGGTGACACCGCCGTCGCCGTCCACCCCGAGGACGAGCGGTACAAGCACCTGGTCGGCAAGCTGATCAAGCTGCCGCTGACCGACCGTTCCATCCCGGTCGTCGCCGACGAGCACGTCGATCCCGAGTTCGGCACCGGCGCCGTCAAGGTGACGCCCGCCCACGACCCGAACGACTTCGAGATCGGCCGGCGCCACGACCTGCCCGCCATCGCGGTCATGGACGAGCACGCGATCATCACCGCCCACGGCCCCTTCCAGGGCCTGGACCGGCTGGAGGCGCGTTCCGCCATCGTCGCCGCGCTGCGTGCCGAGGGCCGGATCGTCGCCGAGAAGCGGCCGTACGTCCACTCCGTCGGCCACTGCTCGCGCTGCAAGACCACCGTCGAGCCGCGCCTGTCCATGCAGTGGTGGGTCAAGGTCGGCCCGCTGGCCAAGGCCGCCGGCGACGCGGTCCGCGACGGCAAGGTCAAGATCCACCCGCAGGAGATGGAGAAGCGGTACTTCGACTGGGTCGACAACCTCCACGACTGGTGCATCTCGCGCCAGCTGTGGTGGGGCCACCGCATCCCCGTCTGGTACGGCCCCGAGGGCGAGGTCGTCTGCGTCGGCCCCGACGAGGAGCCGCCGAGCGGCGAGGGCTGGCACCAGGACGCCGACGTCCTGGACACCTGGTTCTCGTCGGGCCTGTGGCCGTTCTCCACGCTGGGCTGGCCGGAGCAGACCGACTCGCTCGCGAAGTTCTACCCGAACTCCGTCCTGGTCACCGGCTACGACATCCTCTTCTTCTGGGTCGCCCGGATGATGATGTTCGGCCTCTACGCGATGGACGGCACCCCGCCGTTCCACACCATCGCCCTGCACGGCATGGTCCGTGACCAGAACGGCAAGAAGATGTCCAAGTCGTTCGGGAACGTCGTGAACCCGCTGGACTGGATGGACAAGTACGGCTCCGACGCGCTCCGCTTCACCCTCGCGCGCGGCGCCAACCCGGGCGTCGACGTCCCGATCGGCGAGGACTGGGTCCAGGGCTCCCGCAACTTCGCCAACAAGATCTGGAACGCCACCCGCTTCGCGCTGATGAACGGCGCGACGGTCGAGGGCCCGCTGCCCGAGGCGTCGAGGATGTCCTCGACCGACCGCTGGATCCTCTCCCGCCTGAACTCGGTGGTCGCCGAGGTCGACGCGTACTACGAGGACTACCAGTTCGCGAAGCTGTCCGACGCCCTGTTCCACTTCGCCTGGGACGAGGTCTTCGACTGGTACGTCGAGATGTCCAAGACGACGTTCCAGGCGGGCGGCGAGCCCGCCGAGGTCAGCAAGCGCGTCCTCGGAGAGGTCCTCGACGTCACGCTGCGGCTGCTGCACCCGGTCGTCCCGTTCGTCACCGAGACGCTGTGGACCACGCTCACGGGCGGCGAGTCGCTCGTCATCGCCGACTGGCCGGCCGCTGTGTCCGTTCCTGGGGCTGACGCCCCGGGCGGCTTCCGGGACGCCGGCGCCGAGCGGGAGATCGAGACCGTCCAGTCCGTCGTCACCGAGGTCCGCCGCTTCCGCGCCGACCAGGGCCTCCAGCCCGGCCAGCGGGTCCCGGCCCGGCTGACCCTCGACGGCACCGCGCTCGCGGCGCACGAGGCGGCCGTCCGGCAGCTGCTGCGCCTCCAGCCGGAGGGCGACGCCTTCACGGCCACGGCGACCCTGCCGGTCGCGGGGGTCGAGGTCGCCCTCGACCTCTCCGGTGTGATCGATGTCGAGGCGGAGCGCAAGCGCCTCGCCAAGGACCTCGCCGCCGCCGAGAAGGAGAAGGCGCAGGCGGGCGCCAAGCTGGGCAACGAGGCGTTCCTCGCCAAGGCTCCGGACCACGTCGTGGACAAGATCCGGGGCCGGCTGGCCAAGGCCGACGACGACATCGCGCGGCTCCAGGCGCAGCTGGAGAAGCTGCCGCAGGCGTAATCGCCGGCACGTGGACGAAGGCTCCCGGTGCCCCCTGTGGGTGCCGGGAGCCTTCGCGTACCCGGGGGAGCGGGGCCGTACCGGTGTGCGGTTCAGCCGTGTGGGCGGGCGCCCCACGACTCAGCCGCGTGGGCGTCCGCGGCCCGCGGCGGCCCGCGGACGTACGACGGGCAAGCCACCCGCGACCTTTGGCGGCGCCCCTCCGTAGACTGGTCCCGTGAGCGACAACCCCGGCGAGAACCAGCCCGACCCTCTCGAATCCTTCGACGAGATCATCGACGCGGAGACGACCCGCGACCCCGACCTCGCCGTGATCGAGGCCGGCAGCCGCACCCTCCGCACCCAGGGCGGCCCCCCGCAGGCCGACGTGCCCGCGCGCCCCGAGGACCCCGAGGTGGACAAGGCCCTGCGCGAGGTGGAGGCGGAGCTCGCCACCCGCTGGGGCGAGACCAAGCTGGAGCCGTCCGTCGCCCGCATCGCCGCGCTGATGGACGTGCTGGGCGACCCGCAGCGGTCGTACCCGTCCATCCACATCACCGGGACCAACGGCAAGACCACCACCGCCCGCATGATCGAGGCGCTGCTCGGCGCCTTCGACCTGCGCACCGGGCGGTACACCTCGCCGCACGTGCAGTCGGTCACCGAGCGCATCAGCCTGGACGGCGCCGCGATCTCCGCCGAGCGGTTCATCGAGACGTACGAGGACATCAAGCCGTACGTCGAGATGGTCGACGCGCAGCAGGACTACCGGCTGTCCTTCTTCGAGGTACTGACCGGCATGGCCTACGCCGCCTTCGCCGACGCGCCCGTCGACGTGGCCGTCGTCGAGGTCGGCATGGGCGGCTCCTGGGACGCCACCAACGTCATCGACGGGGACGTCGCCGTCGTCACCCCCATCGACCTGGACCACACCGACCGGCTCGGCGAGACGCCCGGCGCGATCGCGGCCGAGAAGGCCGGCATCGTCAAGCAGGACGCCACGGTGATCCTGGCCCAGCAGCCGGTGGACGCGGCGCAGGTGCTGCTGAAGAAGGCCGTGGACGTCAACGCCACCGTGGCGCGCGAGGGGCTGGAGTTCGGGGTCGTCGCCCGGCAGGTCGCCGTCGGCGGGCAGCTGATGACCCTGCGCGGGCTCGGCGGCGAGTACACCGAGGTCTACCTGCCGCTGCACGGCGCCCACCAGGCGCACAACGCGGCCGTGGCGCTGGCCGCCGTGGAGGCGTTCTTCGGCGTCGGGGCGCAGCGTCCCGGGCCGCTGGACATCGACACCGTGCGCAAGGCCTTCGCCGCCGTCGCCTCGCCGGGGCGGATGGAGGTGGTGCGGCGCTCGCCGACCGTGGTGCTGGACGCCGCGCACAATCCGGCCGGGGCCCGCGTCACCGCGGAGGCGGTCGGGGAGGCGTTCCAGTTCAGCCGGCTCATCGGTGTGGTCGGCGCGAGCGGCGACAAGGACGTGCGGGGGCTGCTGGAGGCCTTCGAGCCGGTCTTCGCCGAGGTCGTCGTCACCCAGAACTCCAGCCACCGCGCGATGGACGCGGACGAGCTGGCGTCCGTCGCCGTGGAGGTGTTCGGCGAGGACCGCGTCCAGGTCGAGCCGCGGCTGCCGGACGCCCTGGAGGCCGCGATCACGCTGGCCGAGGAGGAGGGCGAGTTCGCGGGCGGCGGTGTGCTCGTCACCGGTTCCGTCATCACCGTCGGCGAGGCCCGACTGCTCCTCGGGAGGGGCTGAGAAACGTGCGTACGCTCTGCGCTTCGACTCTGATCGGCGAGGTCTTCGTGATCGGCTTCGCCGGACTGGTCGCCATGAAGGACCCGGACCTGTCCATGGGGACGGTGTGGACGGTCAGCGGCATCGCGATGTTCCTGTGCGTGGCGCTGTGCGGCGTGGTCACCCGGCCGGGCGGCGTCGCCTTCGGCTGGGCCCTGCAGATCGCACTGATCGCCTCCGGGTTCGTCGTGCCGACCATGTTCTTCCTGGGGGCGGTCTTCGCCGCCCTGTGGTGGGCGTCCGTGCACTACGGGCGGAAGATCGACGAAGCGAAGGCGAGGTTCGCGGCCCAGGCGGACGCCGCGGCGCCCGACGCCGCCTGACGCTGCGTGACGGGCGCCGCGACACGCCCGGTAACCTCAGTCATCACTTCGTACCACCGCACGTTCGCACGCCCGTGCGAACGCACCTCTCCAAGGAGCCCGTCGTGACCCAGCGCAGCCTCGTCCTCCTCAAGCCCGACGCCGTCCGTCGCGGCCTGACCGGCGAGATCATCAGCCGTATCGAGCGCAAGGCCGGCTGGCAGATCACCGCGCTGGAACTGCGCACTCTGGACGCCGAGACGCTGGAGCAGCACTACGGCGAGCACAAGGGCAAGCCCTTCTACGAGCCGCTGGTCGAGTTCATGGCGTCCGGCCCGGTCGTCGCCATGGTCGTCGAGGGGGAGCGGGTCATCGAGGGCTTGCGCGCGCTGGCCGGCCCGACCGACCCGATCGCCGCCGCCCCCGGCTCCATCCGCGGGGACTTCGGCGTGATCGTGCGGGAGAACCTGATCCACGCCTCCGACTCCGAGGAGTCCGCCGAGCGCGAGCTGAAGATCTTCTTCCCGGGCCGGGTCTGAGTCCCTTCCCGGACACGCCGGACACGGCTTTTTTCTGACGCGACGTCAGTCGAATGGCCCGCAGCAGACCGGGGCGGTCGCGTAAAAGCGACCGCCCTGTGGCATATGCGCGCCTGTTCGGGGGAACTGATGCCTCCGTTGGCCCGTCTCCACAAGCGAGGCGATGCGCCATCTGCTGACAATGGCGAAGACCCTCGCGCAGTGTTCGCGAAAGCGCGTCTACGATGGAAGCCTCCACGCGTCACTGCACCCACCTCGCCTACCTGAAAAGCCCTCAAAAGCTCATGGGAAGGCCAGTCGAATCCTGATGGGGAACTCAATGTCGTTCATCGGCCGTGACATGGCTGTCGACCTCGGGACCGCCAACACGCTGGTGTACGTCAGGGGTCGCGGGATCGTACTCAACGAGCCGTCCGTCGTCGCGATCAACACCAACACCGGTGGCATCCTCGCGGTCGGCGCCGAAGCGAAGAAGATGATCGGGCGCACGCCCGGCAACATCGTTGCCGTACGCCCGCTGAAGGACGGCGTCATCGCCGACTTCGAGATCACCGAGCGGATGCTCCGCTACTTCATCCTGAAGATCCACAAGCGGCGTTATCTGGCTCGCCCGCGGGTCGTCGTCTGTGTGCCCTCGGGCATCACCGGCGTCGAGCGCCGCGCCGTCATCGAGGCGTCGTCCCAGGCCGGCGCCCGTCAGGTGCACATCATCGAGGAGCCCATGGCCGCGGCCATCGGCTCCGGCCTGCCGGTCCACGAGGCCACGGGCAACATGGTGGTGGACATCGGCGGCGGTACCACGGAGGTCGCGGTCATCTCGCTCGGCGGCATCGTCACCGCCCAGTCCATCCGCGTCGCGGGTGACGAGCTGGACAACGCGATCATCCAGCACGTGAAGAAGGAGTACAGCC
Organism: Streptomyces sp. NPDC037271; assembly: GCF_055603605.1. NCBI lineage: Bacteria > Bacillati > Actinomycetota > Actinomycetes > Kitasatosporales > Streptomycetaceae > Streptomyces > Streptomyces sp. NPDC037271. The sequence continues at coordinate 280,400 of NZ_JBVJVN010000002.1, read as the reverse complement.
TTCTGCTGGGCGAGCGCACGGCCGAGCAGATCAAGATCACGGTCGGCTCGGCGTACGACCTCGACACCGACGAGCACACCGAAATCCGCGGCAGGGACCTCGTCTCCGGGCTGCCCAAGACCGTCGTCATCTCCGCCGCCGAAGTACGCAAGGCGATCGAGGAGCCGGTCAACGCGATCGTCGACGCCGTCAAGACGACCCTCGACAAGTGTCCGCCGGAGCTGTCCGGCGACATCATGGACCGGGGCATCGTCCTGACCGGCGGCGGCGCGCTGCTGCGCGGGCTCGACGAGCGGCTGCGCCGGGAGACCGGAATGCCGATCCACATCGCCGAGGACCCGCTGGACAGCGTGGCGCTCGGCTCCGGCAAGTGCGTCGAGGAGTTCGACGCGCTCCAGCAGGTGCTGGACGCCCAGCCCCGCAGATGACGTGACCCCTCGGTTCCGCCGTACGAGACGAACTCCTCTCGTACGGCGGATCGTTGATATAGAGGTGCGGTACCGCGCATGTACCTCGGGTACCGAATCGCCTGAATTCCTGAACACCGCCACGTAATTCCCGAATTCGACGAGGAAGGCACGGCCGCCGCACGTGAGGGACACGAAAGAGAGCCGGCTGCTCCTGGTGCTGCTGATCGCCATCGCGTTCGCACTGATCACGGTGGACATCCGCGGCGGGGAGGACTCACCGGTCGACGGTGCCCGGCAGGCCGCGGCCACCGTCTTCGGCCCGATCGAGAACGGGGTGTCGTCCGCGGTCGACCCGGTGGGCAACGCCATCACGGCGATCCGTGAATCCGGCGACCGGCACGACCGCCTTTCCGAACTGGAGACGCAGAACGCGGCCCTGGAGGCGAAGCTCGGCAGCGACGAGCGCGGCCGCAGCCGCCTGAAGCAGTTCGACAAGATGCTCGGGCTCGCCGGCGCCGGCCAGTACGGCATCAAGGGCGCCCAGGTCATCGCCATAGGAGCGGCGCAGGGCTTCTCCTGGACCATCACCATCGACGCCGGCGCGGGCGACGGCATCAAGCGCGACATGACGGTCCTCAACGGCGACGGCCTCGTCGGCCGCGTCACCACCGTCGGCCCGAACACCGCCACCGTGCTGCTCGCCAACGACCCCGACTTCACCGTCGGCACCCGGATGGAGGGCAGCGACGAACTCGGCTTCGCCTCCGGCCAGGGCGGCCGCCCCCTGCGCGTCGAACTCCTCAACGGCAAGGCCGACGTCAAGAAGGGCGACCGCCTGGTCACCTTCGGCTCCCAGGCCGACAAGCCGTTCGTGCCCGGCGTGCCCGTCGGCGTCGTCTCCCGCGTCGACCCCTCCGGCGGCGACCTGACCCGCACCCTCGACGTCACACCGTTCGTCAGCTTCACCAAGCTCGACATCGTCGGCGTCGTCGTCCAGGCCCCGCAGAAGGACCCGCGGGACACGGTGCTCCCGGACAAGCCCAAGCCGGAACCCAGGCCGACCGTGACGGTGACCGTCACTCCGTCCGCCGGGGCCCCCGTCGACGGCCAGTCGCAGGACGAGCAGGACGAGCAGGACGGGCAGACCCAGCAGGACGGGCAGACCGAGCAGAACCAGCAGACCGAGCAGTAGGAGCTTTCACCCCATGCGCGTCAACCGGATCCTGCTGTCCGTCTCCCTCGTCGTCGTCGCCCTGGTCATCCAGGTGAGCGTCCTCGCCCGCCTCCACCTGCCCGGCGCCGTCCCCGACCTGCTGCTCCTCACCGTCCTCGGCCTCGCCCTGGTCTACGGCCACGTCGGCGGCGCCCTCGTCGGCTTCGGCGCCGGACTCCTCGCCGACCTCGCCCCGCCCGCCGACCACGCCGCCGGCCGATACGCCCTCGTACTCTGCGTCATCGGCTACCTCGCCGGGCTCGCCAAACCGGAGAACGGCCGGCTCAGGTCGGCCACCGGCCCCATGGCCGTCGTGGTCGTCGCCGCCCTCGGCACCACCCTGCTCTACGCCGGCGTGGGCGCCCTCGTCGGCGACACCGCCGCCCGCCATGTCGGCCTGCCCGGCCTGCTGTTCACGGCCGCCCTGTACGACCTGCTGCTCGCGCCCTTCGTCGTCCCCGGCATCATGGCCCTGGCCCGACGCGCCGAGAACGACCCGCTCGCCGAGACCAACTCCGCGGGCCAGAAGACCGACATCGCCTCCGGCTGGCTCTCCGGCGGCACCGGACTGCGCATCGGCAGCCAGCGCAACGGACTGCGGGCCAAGGCGGCGCGGGCGCGGGTCGCCCGGGCCGGACGCATCAAGGGGGTCAAGCGGCTGTGACGACGACCTCCCGGCCGTACGACCGCCTCGACACGTACACCCACTGAACGGGGGAGGCAGCCGCAGTGACCGACCCCCGCCCGTCGCCCACCACCACCCTCAACGGAATGGGCTGCTCCCATGAGTAACATTCCGGAGACCGGCCGCAGCACACGCGTCCAGACCCGGCTCGTCGTCATCCAGATCCTCGTCCTCTCCCTCCTCGCCACCCTCGGCGGCCGGCTCTGGTACCTCCAGATCCGCCAGGGCGACGAGTACGCCGAGGAGGCCTCCGGCAACCACGTCCAGCAGGTCGTCCAGCCCGCGACCCGCGGCTCGATCCTGGACGCCCGCGGCGTGGCCCTCGCCGACAACGAGACCCGCCTCGTCGTCTCCGCCTCCCGCACCGACCTGCTGAAGATGAAGGACGACGGCAAGGCCGTCCTCACCAAGCTCGCCGGCGTCCTCGGCATGCAGCCCAAAGAAGTCATGGACAAGGTCCGGCTGTGCGACGCCGAAACCCCCCAGCCCTGCTGGAACGGCTCGCCCTACCAGCCGATCCCCGTCACCGACGAGGCCACCCCCAAGCAGGCCCTCCAGATCCGCGAGCGCGCCGAGGACTTCCCCGGCATCACCGCCGAACCCGAGGCGCTGCGCCGCTACGCCGGCCCCGGCGGGTCCAACACCGCACAGGTCCTCGGCTACCTCTCACCGGTCACCGACGAGGAGATCCAGAAGGCCCAGGACACCGACTCGCCCTTCCTGCGCTCGGACCAGGTCGGCCGCTCCGGCCTGGAACGCCAGTACGACAAGGCGCTGCGCGGCAAGGCCGGCGTCACCCGCTACGAGGTCGACAACCTCGGCCGGGTCATCGGCGAGGCCGAGTCCGACCCCGGCGTGCCCGGCTCCAACCTCGTCACCAGCATCGACGCCCGCGTCCAGCGGGTCGCCGAGTACGAGCTGAACGCGGCGATGAAGGAAGCCCGCAAGGTCTACGACGACAACACCGGCGAGAACTACAAGGCCGACGCCGGCGCCGTCGTCGTGATGGAGGCCAAGACCGGCCGCGTCGTCGCCATGGCCTCCAACCCCGCGTACGACCCCAACGCCTGGGTCGGCGGAATCTCCGCCGCCGACTACAAGAAGCTCACCGGCAAGGACTCCCGCTACCCGCTGCTCAACCGGGCCACCCAGGGCCAGGCGGCCCCCGGCTCCATCTTCAAGGTGATCTCCACGTCCGCCGCCGTGGACGCCGGCTACGACTTCGACGGCGGCTACGACTGCTCCAGCTCCTACTCCGTCGGCGGCCAGGTCTTCAAGAACTACGAGTCCGCCAGCTACGGCTCGATCGACCTCGGCCGCGCCCTGGAACTCTCCTGCGACACCGTCTACTACCGCCTGGCCCACCAGGAGTGGAAGAAGGACGGCGGCATGAAGCCGAAGAACCCCGACGACTACTTCTACAAGGCCGCCCACGACTTCGGCCTCGGCAAGAAGACCGGCATCGACCTCCCCAACGAGGTCACCGGCCGCGTCCCCGACCGCCAGTGGAAGCAGGAGTACTGGGAGGCCAACAAGGACGCCTGGTGCAAGTCCGGCAAGAAGGGCGGCTCCTACGTCGAGCAGATCGCGTACGAGAACTGCCTCGAGGGCAACCAGATGCGCGCCGGTGACGCCATCAACTACTCCATCGGACAGGGCGACACCCTCGTCACCCCCATCCAGATGGCCACCATCTACGCGGCCATCTCCAACGGCGGCACCATGTACGACCCGAGCATCGGCAAGGCGATCATCAGCCCCGACGGCAAGGAGATCCGCCCGATCGAGCCCAAGGCCCACGGCAAGCTGCCGATAAGCAGGACCACGCTCGCCAAGATGGACGACGCCCTCGAAGGCGTCGCCACCCGCGGCACCGCCGCCTGGCGGTTCGCCCAGGACGGCTGGCCGCAGGACAAGATCCCGATGCACGCCAAGACCGGCACGGCCGAGGTCTACGGCAAGCAGACCACCTCCTGGTTCGCCACCTACACCGACGAGTACGCGATCGTCATGACGATCTCCCAGGGAGGTACCGGCTCGGGCGCCTCCGGTCCCGCCGTCCGTAACATCTACGACGCGCTGTACGGCGTCTCGGACGACGGGGAGGTCGACAGCAGGAAGGGGCTGCTGCCCGAACCGCAGGCGAAGCTGCCGACGATCAAGGCGGACGGGACCATCCCCGCACCGAAGATCCCCAAGGACGTGATCAAGGACCTCCTCCCCAAGGAGAAGGCCTCCCCGGAGGACGAGTACGCCCCCGTCGACGGACAGGAACAGGGAGCGACGCCACCGGCACAGAACGGCGACAACCGCGACACGCGCCGCCACCGACGACGCGGCGGGGGCCGTCGCGGCAGCGGAAGCCGCGGGGCGGCCAGAAGCGGAAGCCGGAGGACACGCGCATGACCGGTTCCAACAGCTTCCAGGTCTCCGGCTACGGACCCGAGAAAGCCGGCTGGACCCGGCTGCTCGCCCGGGACTCGATGGCACGCCGGCTCGACTGGCCGATACTGCTGGCCGCCGTCGCGCTCTCGCTGATGGGCTCCCTGCTCGTCTACTCCGCGACCCGCAACCGCACCGAGCTCAACCAGGGCGACCCGTACTACTTCCTGACCCGGCACCTGCTGAACACCGGCATCGGGCTCGCCCTGATGATCGCCACCGTCTGGCTCGGCCACCGCACCCTGCGCACCGCCGTGCCGGTCCTGTACGGCTTCTCCGTGTTCCTGATCCTGCTGGTGCTCACCCCGCTCGGCTCGACCATCAACGGCGCCCACTCCTGGATCAAACTCCCCGGCGGCTTCTCCCTGCAGCCCTCGGAGTTCGTGAAGATCACGATCATCCTCGGCATGGCGATGCTGCTGGCCGCACGCGTCGACGCGGGGGACCGGTCCCACCCGGACCACCGGACCGTCCTCCAGGCCCTGGGCCTGGCCGTCGTGCCGATGCTGATCGTGATGCTCATGCCCGACCTCGGGTCGGTCATGGTCATGGTCATCATCGTGCTGGGCGTGCTGCTCGCCTCCGGCGCCTCCAACCGCTGGGTGTTCGGACTGCTCGGCGCGGGAACCGCCGGCGCGCTCGCCGTCTGGCAGCTCGGCATCCTCGACGACTACCAGATCGCCCGCTTCGCCGCCTTCGCCAACCCGGAACTCGACCCCGCGGGCGTCGGCTACAACACCAACCAGGCACGCATCGCGATCGGCTCCGGCGGCCTGACCGGCTCCGGCCTCTTCCACGGCTCCCAGACCACCGGCCAGTTCGTCCCGGAGCAGCAGACCGACTTCGTCTTCACCGTCGCCGGAGAAGAACTGGGCTTCCTCGGCGCGGGCCTGATCATCGCCCTGCTCGGCGTGGTCCTGTGGCGCGCCTGCAGGATCGCCCGCGAGACCACCGACCTGTACGGCACGGTCGTCGCCGCCGGCATCGTCGCCTGGTTCGCCTTCCAGACCTTCGAGAACATCGGCATGACCCTCGGCATCATGCCGGTCACCGGCCTCCCCCTGCCCTTCGTGTCGTACGGCGGCTCCTCCATGTTCGCCGTGTGGATAGCGGTGGGCCTGCTCCAGTCGATCACGGTGCAGAGACCGATGTCGGCGTAAGGCAGGGCACCGGCCGCCCGAGCGGTACGGGGGACCGCCCGCGCCGGGTTAGGCTGGATGGTCCCCCTTGTCAGCACACGAAGGTTCCGTGAGATGCCTGCCGAAGCCGCCGAGTCTGTGTCTTCCGTGTTTCCGCAGCTCGAAGCGCTGCTCCCGCATGTGCAGAAGCCGATCCAGTACGTCGGCGGAGAGCTCAACTCCACGGTCAAGGACTGGGAATCCTGCGACGTCCGCTGGGCCCTGATGTACCCCGACGCGTACGAGGTCGGTCTGCCCAACCAAGGCGTCATGATCCTCTACGAGGTCCTCAACGAGCAGGAGGGCGTCCTCGCCGAGCGCACCTACAGCGTGTGGCCGGACCTGGAGGCGCTGATGCGGGAACACACCGTCCCGCAGTTCACGGTCGACAGCCACCGCCCGGTGAAGGCCTTCGACGTGTTCGGCCTCTCCTTCTCCACCGAGCTCGGCTACACGAACATGCTGACCGCCCTGGACCTGGCCGGCATCCCGCTGGAGTCCAAGGACCGCGGCATCGACGACCCGGTCGTCCTGGCCGGCGGACACGCGGCCTTCAACCCCGAACCGATCGCCGACTTCATCGACTGCGCCGTCATCGGCGACGGCGAGCAGGCCGTCCTGGAGATCACCGCGATCATCCGCGCCTGGAAGGCCGAGGGCCGCCCCGGCGGCCGCGAGGAGCTCCTCCTCCGCCTCGCCAAGACCGGCGGGGTCTACGTCCCCGGCTTCTACGACGTCGAGTACCTCCCCGACGGCCGTATCGCCCGCGTCGTCCCCAACCGCTCGGGCGTCCCGTGGCGCGTCTCCAAGCACACCGTCATGGACCTCGACGAGTGGCCCTACCCCAAGCAGCCCCTCGTCCCCCTCGCCGAGACGGTCCACGAGCGCATGTCGGTGGAGATCTTCCGCGGCTGCACCCGCGGCTGCCGCTTCTGCCAGGCCGGCATGATCACCCGCCCGGTCCGCGAGCGCTCCATCACCGGCATCGGCGAGATGGTCGAGAAGGGCCTGAAGGCGACCGGCTTCGAGGAGGTCGGCCTGCTGTCGTTGTCCTCCGCGGACCACTCGGAGATCGCCGACGTCGCCAAGGGCCTCGCGGACCGGTACGAGGAGGACAAGATCGGCCTGTCCCTCCCCTCCACCCGCGTCGACGCCTTCAACATCGACCTCGCCAACGAGCTGACCCGCAACGGCCGCCGCTCCGGCCTGACCTTCGCCCCCGAGGGCGGCTCCGAGCGCATCCGCAAGGTCATCAACAAGATGGTCTCGGAAGAGGACCTGATCCGCACCGTCGCCACCGCGTACGGCAACGGCTGGCGCCAGGTGAAGCTGTACTTCATGTGCGGCCTCCCCACCGAGACCGACGACGACGTCCTCCAGATCGCCGACATGGCCACCCGCGTCATCGCCAAGGGCCGCGAGGTCTCCGGCTCGGGCGACATCCGCTGCACGGTCTCCATCGGCGGCTTCGTCCCCAAGCCCCACACCCCCTTCCAGTGGTCCCCGCAGCTCTCCGCCGAGGAGACGGACGCCCGGCTGCAGAAGCTCCGCGACAAGATCCGCGGCGACAAGAAGTACGGCCGCTCCATCGGCTTCCGCTACCACGACGGCAAGCCCGGCATCGTCGAGGGCCTCCTCTCCCGCGGCGACCGCCGCATCGGCGCCGTCATCCGCGCCGTCTACGACGACGGCGGCCGCTTCGACGGCTGGCGCGAGCACTTCTCGTACGACCGCTGGATGGCCTGCGCCGACAAGGCACTGGAGCCGTTCGGCGTCGACGTCGACTGGTACACCACCCGCGAGCGGGGCTACGAGGAGGTCCTCCCCTGGGACCACCTCGACTCCGGCCTCGACAAGGAGTGGCTCTGGGAGGACTGGCAGGACGCCCTCGACGAGACCGAGGTCGAGGACTGCCGCTGGACGCCGTGCTTCGACTGCGGCGTGTGCCCGGCCATGCAGACCGAGATCCAGGTGGGTCCGACCGGCAAGAAGCTGCTGCCGCTGACGGTCAAGTAGCCGGCTGAGCGGGGGACCGTGCGGCGCGGGTGACGTGGCGTGGTGCCGTACGTCACATTCGGTGTGTGACGTACGGTCAGTTTGCCTGGGATGGACCGGTGGACGAGATCACGTAGATGATCTTAGATGTCCGAAGTTGCGGTGGCGCCTACGTGACTTCCGGGTGTCCGGGGGCCGCCGGCGGGCCGCATCCTCCAGTCCAGTTGTGCCCGAACGATCTCTAGGACAGTGATGAGAGCACCCGGCACCCCCAGCACAGCACATCCGAAGCGATCCAGACGGCAGGCGCCCGGAGCCGCCGCGATCAGGTCAGCGGCCCTGCTCGGTGCGGCGCCGCTGCTGCTCATGACCGCCTCACCGGGCCACGCGGTGGTCGGTGAGCCTGCCGAGGGCGCTTCCTACGGCTTCACCGCCCGGCTTCTCGTCGGCGACTACGAGCGAGGCTGCTCCGGCGCGCTGATATCCGCCGAGTGGGTGCTCACGGCCGCCAGTTGCTTCGCCGAGGACCCGGTCGCCGACCGCACGGTGCCGGCCGGCGCCCCCAGGGTCAAGACCGTCGTGACCGTGGGCGGCGGCCAGTCCCGGACCGTGGCCGAACTGCGACCGCACGGCGAGCGCGACCTCGTCCTGGCCCGTCTCGCCCAGCCCGTGCGCGGCGTGACCCCGGTCGCCGTCGCCGCCGCGGCGCCCGCCGCCGGGCAGGAGCTCACCGTCGCCGGACACGGCCGTACGGCCGGGGAATGGGCGCCGCTCGGCGGGCACACCGGCACGTTCGCCGTCGCCTCCGTCGCCGGCGGCGACCTCACCCTCAGTGGGAAGGGCGGCGCCGCAGTCTGTCAGGGCGACGCGGGAGGCCCCGCCGTCCGCACCGTCGACGGTAAGCCGGCGCTCGTCGCGATCAGCAGCCGCTCCGACCAGGCGGGCTGCTTCGGCAACGACGCCCCGGCGGGCACCCCCAGCACCGCGATCAGCACCCGTGTCGACGACGTCCGGGACTGGATCACGGCCAACGCCCGGGCCACTCCCGGCTCCGACTTCGACGGCGACGGCCGCAGCGACGTCGGCGTGTTCTACGACAACGGCGCCCTCCAGGACGGCAGGTCCCGTTCGACTCTCTGGTCGCTCACCAGCACCGGGTCCGGGATGGCCGAGCCGCAGATGAAGTGGGACAGCGCGGACGGCGGCAGCTGGAACGGGAGCCGCTCGAAGGCGTTCTCCGGTGACTTCGACGGTGACGGCCGCAGCGATGTCGGTGTGCTGTACAACTACGGCGTGCGGGCGGACGGCGGCGGCAACCACACGGCGCTGTGGACGTTCACGAGCACCGGGTCCGGCTTCGGCAAGCCGGTCAAGGTCTGGGACAGCGCGGACGGCGGCAGCTGGAGCTGGGACAGCTCGAAGCCGGTCGCCGGTGACTTCGACGGTGACGGCCGCGACGATGTCGGTGTGCTCTACGACTACGGGGTGCGGGCGGACGGCGGCGGCAACCGCACGGCGCTGTGGAAGCTGACGAGCACCGGGTCCGGCTTCGGCAAGCCGGTCAAGGTCTGGGACAGCGCGGACGGCGGCAGCTGGAGCTGGGACCGCTCCGAGCCGGTCGCCGGTGACTTCAACGGTGACGGCCGCGGTGACGTCGGTGTGCTGTACGACTACGGCGTGCAGGCGGACGGCGACAGCCGCACGGGCCTGTGGACGCTGACGAGCACCGGGTCCGGCTTCGGCAAGCCGGTCATGGCCTGGGACAGCGTGGACAGCGGTATCAGCTGGAGGTGGGACAGCTCGAAGCCGGTCGCCGGTGACTTCGACGGTGACGGCCGCGGCGACGTCGGTGTGCTCTACAACAACGGGGTGCGGGCGGACGGCGGCGGCAACCGCACCGCGCTGTGGAAGCTGACGAGCACGGGCTCCGCCTTCGGCAAGCCGGTCAGGGTCTGGGACAGCGTGGACGGCGGCAGCTGGAGCTGGGACCGCTCCAAGCCGGTCGCCGGTGACTTCAACGGTGACGGCCGCGGTGACGTCGGTGTGCTGTACGACTACGGCGTGCAGGCGGACGGCGGCAGCCGCACGGGCCTGTGGACGCTGACGAGCACCGGGTCCGGCTCGGGCAAGCCGGTCAAGGTCTGGGACAGCGCGGACAGCGCGGACAGCGGCAGCAGCTGGACCTGGGCGCGGAGCGACATCGCCTGATCTGCGCTCGCTCGCACGCTCGCTCGCACGAACCGCCACGACGGTCGGACGCCGGAAAGTGTCCCGTCGTGGCGGTTCGCGTACCGGCGGGAACTCGTGGTGGCGGGAACGCGTACTCTAGAAAAGAGGACTGGGCGTGATGCCCCCGCCGAGGCGAGGACGGTGCCCCGTCCCGACCGCCGTACACAAGGAGAAGTTCCCCTGGGCAAGCGACAGCCCGAAGGCCCGCCGCCCGTTCCCGCGGTGCAGCGCATCCGACTGCGTTACACCAAGCGCGGCCGCCTCCGGTTCACCAGCCACCGTGACTTCCAGCGCGCCTTCGAGCGTGCGCTGCGCCGTGCCGAGGTGCCCATGGCGTACTCGGCGGGGTTCACGCCGCATCCGAAGGTGTCGTACGCCAATGCCGCACCCACCGGCACGGGCAGTGAGGCGGAGTACCTGGAGATCGCGCTCACCGAGGCGCGTGACCCGGAGCGGCTCAGGCTGCTCCTCGACGAGTCGCTGCCCGCCGGGCTCGACATCGTCGAGGCGGCCGAGGCCAGGACCTCCGGACTCGCGGACCGGTTGACGGCTTCCGTGTGGGAGCTGCGGCTGGACGGTGTGCACTCCGCGGACGCGGAACGCGCCGTGGCGGCCTTCAACGCGGCCCCGGCCGTGGAGGTCCAGCGCAGGACGAAGAACGGCGTCCGCACCTTCGACGCCCGCTCCGCCGTCGCGCACCTCGAGAGCGTCACCACGCACGGTTCGCCGGCTGATAGGCCGACCGACCGGCCCTGTGCGATACTGCGGCTGGTTGTTCGGCACGTGACGCCTGCCGTACGACCCGACGACGTCCTGTCCGGTCTTCGCGCCGTGGCCGACCTGGCGCCGCCGGTCCCCGCAGCGGTGACCAGGCTGGCGCAGGGGCTGTTCGATGAAGAGACCGGTGCGGTGACCGACCCGCTCGCGCCCGACCGCGAGGCAGAAGCGCCCGAGCCGCAACCGGCCGCCGCTTCCGCCGCCGCGAAGGCGCCGGCGTAAGGAAGGTTCCGCGTAGGGACGGACGTCGTAGCGCCGCCCTCGAACTCGGGAGCCACCTGGGTCGGGCAGCGCACCGACCACAAGACTTTCGCCAGGCCGTACACGACAAGGGGTACGGAACCGGCGAGACAAGACACGGAGAGCTCCCGAGCGGCGCCCGCGCCCCGGACGGCGGCGACCGCGCATCGCGCGAGCCGCGGACGTCACCGGCGGTCGACATGGTCGATGCCGGACCAGGCGCGGCGCCCGGGAGCCTGACGGGAGAAACCCCCGCATGCTCGAACCGACCGAACCCACAGGGTCCTCGACCACCTCGACGGACACCGAATCGAACACCCCCAGCGACACCCTGCCGCCGCGCCGTCGGCGCAGGGCCGCGTCCCGGCCGGCGGGACCGCCGTCCGGTGGCTCCGCCGCGCCGGCGGAGACCGTCGCGCCTGCCGGTGTGAGCGCCGCGGCCGACGAGCCGGAAGAGACGGAAGCCGAGGAGGCGGCCGCAGCGGCGGCCGTGGCGGCTCCGGAGCCCGCGTCCGCGGGCCGGCCGCGTCGCCGCGCGGTGCGCCGCGCCTCCGCGCCCGTCGGGACCCCGGCGTCGGCGGAGACGGCCGAGACCGTCGTTCCGGCGTCCTCCGCCGCCGAGACGCCCGCCCGGCCCGAGCCGGCCGCCGCGTCCGAGCCGAGCCCGGAGGCCGCCGAGGGGGCCGCACCGCGCCGCACCCGCCGTCGTGCCACGCGCGCGGTGACCTCGTCCACCGAGCCGGCCGCCGTGGAGACCGCCGGGGCTTCGGCCGCCGCCGAGCCCGCCGCGGTCCCCGAGCCCGCCGCCGCTCCTGAGCCCGCCGAGGCGCCCGCGCCCGCCGAGGACGCCGCTCCCCGTCGTACCCGCCGTCGTGCCACGCGCAGTGTGACCTCGCCCACCGAGCCGGCCGCCGCGGAGGCGTCCACCCCTCCGGCGACGGACGCCGAGCCCGCCGCCGCCGAGCCCGTAGAGGCGCCCGCGCCCGCCGAGGCGGCCGAGGACGCCGCTCCCCGCCGTTCCCGCCGCCGTGCCACGCGGCGTGTGTCCGCCCCGGCCGGCGCACCCGCCGACGCCGCCGCCGACGCCGCCGCCGACGTGCGCGAGCCCGCGCCGGCGCCCGAGCCCGTCCCGGCGGCCCCCGAGCCCGTCCCGGCCCCCGAGGCGGCGGAGACCGCCGAGCCCGTCGAGGACGCCGCTCCGCGTCGCGCGCGCCGCCGGTCCACCCGCAAGGCCGCCACCGGCTTCGCCGCGCCGCCGCGGACGGCCGCCGCGGCGTCCGGCGAGGCCGACGCTCCCAAGCGCCCGTCGCGTCCCGCCGTGGCCGTGTTCCAGGCGCCCGTGTTCGCCGAGCCCCAGTTCCAGACGCCCGAGCGGGCCGCCGCCGAGGCCGCCGCCGAGGCGGCCGGGGCGGAGACGGCGAAGGCGCCCGAGGAGACCGAGGAGGTCGCGGAGGTCACGGAGGTCGCGGAGGAGCAGACCGCCGGGTCGCGCCGCCGCCGCAAGCGCCGGGGTGCCGCCGAGGAGGCCCCCGAGGAGCGGACCGCCGCCGCCGTGCCGCAGGACGAGCCGCACGACGAGGCCGAGACCGAGGCCGACGCCGACGAGTCGGGCGAGGACCACGACGACGCCGAGGGCTCCGAGGAGTCCGGCTCGCGCCGCCGCCGTCGCCGGGGCGGCCGTCGCCGCCGCCGGGGCGAGGGCGACCTGGGCGAGTCCGCCGACGGCGACGAGCGCACCGCCGCCGAGCAGGCCGACCGGGCCGATGAGGACGCCGCGGACACCGCCGAGCAGGCCGACGAGGACGCCGAGGAGAGCGAGGACGCCGCGGGTGAGGGCGGTGGCTCCAGCAGCAGCCGCCGTCGCCGTCGCCGTCGTCGCCGTGCCGGGGACGGCTCCGGTGAGTCCGAGTCGTCCGCCGACGACCCCGAGCGCACCGTCGTCAAGGTCCGTGAGCCCCGTCCCGCGCGGGAGAGGGGCGCCGAGCCGTCCGACGAGGTGCAGTCCATCAAGGGCTCGACCCGCCTCGAGGCCAAGAAGCAGCGCCGCCGGGAAGGCCGCGAGCAGGGCCGCCGGCGCGTTCCGATCATCACCGAGGCCGAGTTCCTGGCCCGCCGTGAGGCCGTCGAGCGCGTCATGATCGTCCGCCAGCACGGCGAGCGCACGCAGATCGGCGTCCTGGAGGACGGCGTGCTCGTCGAGCACTACGTCAACAAGGAGCAGGCGACCTCGTACGTCGGCAACGTCTACCTCGGCAAGGTGCAGAACGTGCTGCCGTCGATGGAGGCCGCCTTCATCGACATCGGCAAGGGCCGCAACGCCGTCCTGTACGCCGGTGAGGTCAACTTCGAGGCGCTGGGCATGGCGAACGGCCCGCGCCGTATCGAGTCCGCCCTCAAGTCCGGCCAGTCGGTCCTCGTGCAGGTCACCAAGGACCCGATCGGCCACAAGGGCGCCCGCCTGACCAGCCAGGTCTCGCTGCCCGGCCGCTACCTGGTCTACGTGCCCGAGGGCTCGATGACCGGCATCAGCCGCAAGCTGCCCGACACCGAGCGGTCCCGGCTGAAGACCATCCTCAAGAAGATCGTCCCCGAGGACGCGGGCGTCATCGTGCGCACCGCCGCCGAGGGCGCGAGCGAGGAGGAGCTGCGCCGCGACGTCGAGCGGCTCCAGGGGCAGTGGGAGGACATCCAGAAGAAGGCGAAGAGCGGCGGCAGCTCGAACGCGCCCACGCTGCTCTACGGCGAGCCGGACATGACCGTCCGGGTCGTGCGCGACATCTTCAACGAGGACTTCACCAAGGTCGTCGTCAGTGGTGACGACGCCTGGCAGACCATCCACGGCTACGTGTCCCACGTGGCGCCCGACCTCGCCGACCGGCTGTCCAAGTGGACCAGCGAGGTCGACGTCTTCGCCACGTACCGGATCGACGAGCAGCTCGCCAAGGCGCTGGACCGCAAGGTCTGGCTGCCCAGCGGCGGTTCGCTGGTGATCGACCGGACCGAGGCGATGGTCGTCGTCGACGTCAACACCGGCAAGTTCACCGGTCAGGGCGGCAACCTCGAGGAGACGGTCACCAGGAACAACCTGGAGGCGGCCGAGGAGATCGTGCGCCAGCTGCGGCTGCGCGACCTCGGCGGCATCATCGTCATCGACTTCATCGACATGGTGCTGGAGTCCAACCGGGACCTGGTGCTGCGGCGCCTGCTGGAGTGCCTGGGCCGGGACCGGACCAAGCACCAGGTCGCCGAGGTGACCTCGCTGGGTCTGGTCCAGATGACCCGCAAGCGGGTGGGCCAGGGACTGCTGGAGTCGTTCTCGGAGACCTGCGTCCACTGCAACGGCCGCGGCGTCATCGTCCACCTGGACCAGCCGACCGCTGCCGGTGGCGGCGGTGGCAAGCGTCGTAAGCGGGCGCGGGCCGGCGGCGAGCAGCCGCACGAGCACGAGGCCGTGGCCGGTGTCGAGACCGGCGTGACGGCGGAGGAGGAGGCGGACACCGAGTCCGAGTCCGAGGTCGCCGCCGAGGTGGCCGAGCCGGTCGCCCTGCCGGCGCCCGACTTCAGCGCGGACGAGGAGCTGTACAGCAGCGCCGCCGAAGCCGAGGCCGCCGCCACGCGCGGTCGCGGGCGGCGTCGCGCGAGCCGGCGGGCGTCGTCCCCGGCGGGCGCCCCGAAGGCCGCGAAGGGCGAGGCCCGGCGCGCCGAGGTCCCGACCGCGCAGGACGTCACGGTCGAGGAGGAGGTCGAGCGTCCCGTGCGGCGGGAGCCCGCCGCCGAGGTGCTGGCCGAGCCCGCCGCCGTCGAGGACGCCGTTTCCGGCGCCCCGGCGCCGACCGTCGCGGAAGCCCCCGCGGTCGTGGAAGCCCCGGCCGTGGCCGAGGCTCCGGTGCCGGCCGCCGAGGAGGCCGCGCCCAAGGGCCGTACCCGCCGTCGGGCGACCCGGAAGGCGTCCGCGCCGGCCGGTTCGCCCGCCGGGGCCGAGGCCGCCGTGCTGACGGTCCCGGAGACCACTCAGGCCGAGCAGGTGCCGGAGGCGCCGGCCGCCGCCGAGGTGTCCGCGGAGCCGTCCGGTACGGCCGCCGAGAGCGCCGCCCCGGCCCGTCCGCGGCGCCGGGCCGTGCGCAAGCCCACGACGTCCACGGCGTCCGAGGAGGCGGCCGTCATGGTCGTCCCGTCGGTCCCGGCGGACGCGGCGGCCGAGCCGGAAGCGGCCGAGCCGGAAGCGGCCGAGCCGGACCTGGTCGCGGAGGACGTGGTCGCGGCGGAGACCGTCGAGGAGGCCGCTCCGGCCAAGAAGGCGGCGGCCCGCAAGACGGCCAAGAAGGCGACGGAGAAGAAGGCCGCCACCAAGAAGACCGCGGCCAAGAAGACGACGGCCGCGAAGACGACGGCCGCGAAGAAGGCCACGGCCAAGAAGGCCACGGCCAAGACGACGACCGCGAAGACGACGACCGCCAAGAAGGCCACGGCCAAGAAGACCACGGCCAAGAAGGCGGCGTCGAAGAAGACCGCGGCGGCTGCCCAGCAGGCGTCGTCCCCGGTCACGGCCGCCACCGACGAGGGCTGATCCGGCCGCCTGTCGCAGGACGTGTGGTCCCTGTCCGTCCGGAATCCGCTGGGAATCCGGTTCGGACAGGGACCACACGTTTCCCCGGACGTCTTCGGGCGCATCATCACCGGACAGCCGTGCCACCGGCTCGTCCCCGCCCCGCCGACCCGCCCCGCGAGGAGAGAAGATCACGTGCCGGTACTGACGAGGCTCATCCCCTCGCCGCTCGTGGTGGACATCCGCCCGGGCGCCCTCGACGACCTGGCGGGTGTCCTCGCCGACCAGCGGATCTCCCGGTCCGGAAAGCTCGCCGTGGCCATCAGCGACGGCTCGGGGGCGCTGCTGCGCCGGCGGCTGTCGCCGTCCCTGCCCGGCGCCGACTGGTTCGAGGTGGGCGGCGGCACCATCGACGACGCGGTGCGGCTGGCCGACGGGATGAAGTCGGGCCGCTACGACGCGGTCGTCGGCCTCGGCGGCGGCAAGGTCATCGACTGCGCCAAGTTCGCCGCGGCCCGCGTCGGGCTGCCCATGGTCGCCGTCGCCACCAACCTCTCCCACGACGGCATCTGCTCGCCGGTGTCGATACTGGACAACGACGCGGGCCGCGGTTCGTACGGCGTGCCGACGCCCATCGCCCTCGTCGTCGACCTGGCGGTGATCCGCGAGGCGCCGATCCGTTTCGTGCGCTCCGGGATCGGTGACGCCGTCTCCAACATCTCCGCGGTCGCCGACTGGGAGCTGGCCCACCGGGTGAACGGCGAGAAGGTCGACGGCCTCGCCGCGGCCCTGGCCCGGCAGGCCGGCGAGGCGGTGCTGCGCCACCCCGGCGGCTGCGGGGACGACGGGTTCCTGACCGTGCTGACCGAGGGTCTGGTGCTGTCCGGCATCGCCATGACGATCGCCGGGCACACCCGCCCCTCGTCCGGCGCCTGCCACGAGATCAGCCACGCGCTCGACCTGCTGTACCCCAGGCGCGCCGCGAGCCACGGCGAGCAGGTGGGCATCGGCGCGGCCTTCGCGACGTATCTGCGGGGCGACCACGAGGCCTCCCTGCTGATGGCCCGGACGCTGCGCCGGCACGGGCTGCCGGTGGTGGCCCAGGAGATCGGGTTCGGTGACGACGAGTTCGTGCGGGCCGTGGAGTTCGCGCCGCGGACCCGGCCCGGCCGGTACACGATCCTGGAGCACCTGGACCTGCCGCCGGCGCGGCTCAAGGAGGCGTACGCCGAGTACGTCGCGTCGGTCGCCGGGTGAGGCGCGGGGCCCGGTTTGACCCCTGTCGTGCGGCCCCGTAATCTTGACCGTCGGCGTGTCGACTGACGCGTCACATCCCCGTAAACCTCTTTCCTTCCGGGCGCGGGCCCTGCCGGGCCCCGGTCGGGAGAGGCTGTCCGCGTGTGTCACCGGGTGGCTGGACTGCGGGGGTGCCGTTCCCGAGCGAGAGAGTGAGATCCGCTTGTACGCCATCGTGCGCAGCGGTGGTCGCCAGCACAAGGTTGCTGTCGGCGACATCGTTGAGGTTGACAAGATTTCCACCGCCCAGGTCGGCGACACGGTCGAGCTCTCGACCCTGCTCGTCGTTGACGGCGACGCTGTGACCAGCGACCCGTGGGTGCTGGCCGGCATCAAGGTCCAGGCCGAGGTCGTGGACCACCACAAGGGCCAGAAGATCGACATTCTGCGCTACAAGAACAAGACCGGCTACCGCCGTCGTCAGGGCCACCGCCAGCAGTACACGGCGATCAAGGTCACTGAGATCCCCGCGGCTGCGAAGTAAGGGACTGAGAACAGATGGCACACAAGAAGGGCGCATCGTCCACTCGGAACGGTCGCGACTCCAATGCCCAGCGGCTCGGCGTGAAGCGCTTCGGCGGTCAGGCCGTCAACGCGGGTGAGATCCTGGTCCGCCAGCGCGGCACCCACTTCCACCCGGGTGCGGGCGTCGGCCGTGGCGGCGACGACACGCTGTTCGCCCTGCAGGCCGGTGCGGTGCAGTTCGGCACCCACCGTGGCCGCAAGGTCGTGAACATCGTTCCGGTCGCCTGACCGGAAACCTTCGCGAGGCGGACCTCACTTCCCCCCAGGGGAAGCGGGTCCGCCTTTCGCGTGTTGACCCAAGAGACATTCCGGCAGTGAGCAGTAACTGGAGGCACATCCCATGACCACCTTCGTGGACCGCGTCGAACTGCATGTCGCCGCGGGTAACGGAGGCCACGGCTGTGCCTCCGTCCACCGTGAGAAGTTCAAGCCGCTCGGTGGCCCGGACGGCGGCAACGGCGGCCGCGGCGGCGACGTGATCCTCACCGTCGACCAGTCGGTGACCACGCTCCTCGAGTACCACCACTCCCCGCACCGCAAGGCCACCAACGGCAAGCCCGGTGAGGGCGGCAACCGCTCCGGCAAGGACGGCCAGGACCTGGTCCTGCCCGTACCCGACGGCACCGTGGTCCTCGACAAGGCGGGCAACGTCCTCGCCGACCTGGTGGGCCAGGGCACCTCCTACGTCGCCGCGCAGGGCGGCCGGGGCGGCCTCGGCAACGCGGCGCTGGCCTCCGCGCGGCGCAAGGCGCCCGGCTTCGCGCTGCTCGGTGTGCCCGGCGACCTCCAGGACATCCAGCTGGAGCTGAAGACCGTCGCCGACGTGGCGCTGGTCGGCTACCCGAGCGCCGGCAAGTCCTCGCTGATCTCCGTACTGAGCGCGGCCAAGCCGAAGATCGCCGACTACCCCTTCACGACGCTGGTCCCGAACCTGGGCGTGGTGACGGCCGGCGAGACCGTCTACACCGTCGCGGACGTCCCCGGACTCATCCCCGGCGCCAGCCAGGGCAAGGGCCTCGGCCTGGAGTTCCTGCGGCACGTGGAGCGGTGCAGCGTGCTGGTGCACGTCCTGGACACGGCGACGCTGGAGTCCGAGCGCGACCCGGTCACCGACCTGGACATCATCGAGGCGGAGCTGCGGGAGTACGGCGGGCTGGA
This sequence comes from Streptomyces sp. NPDC037271, assembly GCF_055603605.1. Classification (NCBI taxonomy): domain Bacteria; kingdom Bacillati; phylum Actinomycetota; class Actinomycetes; order Kitasatosporales; family Streptomycetaceae; genus Streptomyces; species Streptomyces sp. NPDC037271. The sequence goes on along the minus strand of NZ_JBVJVN010000002.1, from coordinate 261,706 downwards.
CAACCGGCCCCGGATCGTCGTCCTCAACAAGATCGACGTGCCCGACGGCAAGGACCTCGCCGAGATGGTCCGGCCCGACCTGGAGGCGCGCGGCTACCAGGTCTTCGAGGTGTCGGCGGTGGCCCACACGGGGCTGAAGGAGCTGTCCTTCGCGCTGGCCGAGCTGGTGGGCAACGCGCGTGCCGCCCGGCCCAAGGACGAGGCCACGCGGATCGTCATCCGGCCCAAGGCCGTGGACGACGCGGGCTTCACCGTCACCCGCGAGGAGGACGGTCTGTTCCGGGTGCGCGGCGAGAAGCCCGAACGCTGGGTGCGCCAGACCGACTTCAACAACGACGAGGCCGTCGGCTACCTCGCCGACCGGCTCAACCGCCTCGGAGTGGAGGAGCGGTTGATGAAGGCGGGCGCCCGCAACGGTGACGGCGTCGCCATCGGCCCCGAGGACAACGCGGTCGTCTTCGACTGGGAGCCGTCGGTGACGGCCGGCGCCGAGATGCTCGGCCGCCGCGGCGAGGACCACCGCTTCGAGGCGCCCCGCCCGGCGGCCCAGCGACGCCGGGACCGGGACGCGGAACGCGACGAGGCGGAGCGGGAGTTCGACGGCTTCGAGCCGTTCTAGCGGCGGGGCCGGGCGGCGGTGGTCAGGAACCTTCGCCCAGCTGCGCGTACAGCCGTACCCCGAGGGCATGGTCCGCCGTTCCCCACGGGCTGGTGCCGGGGCGGGCGACCGGGGCGCGCACAGCCCTGTCGGCCCGGGCGCTCGTCCGTCCGTCGGCATCAGGGGGTGGCGGGCCAGACCTGCGTCCGGGTCGGTTGGTCGTACGGGTTCGACCGGTGGTACGGGACGGAACGACCGGGGGGGGACGGGACACACCGAAGGGGCCCGCGCGCATCCGTGAGGATGTGGGCGGGCCCCTTCGGTGTGTCCCGAGCCGATGTCCGTGTCAGGTCGCCGGTTCGGTCTCCCGGTGCCGGTCGGCGGACGGGACGTCCTCCGGCTCGCCCACCGGGTCGGACCCCTCGGCCCGGACGGCGTCGCGTTGCCGCTTGGCGTGCCGCAGCCGCTCACCGATCAGCGGCAGGGTCAGGATGCCCAGGAACATCGGCGCGAACATGTACCGCGCCAGGGGGGCGGGGTTCGCCGCCACCACCGTCAGCTGGAGCGCCAGCGGGACCGCCATCAGACCCAGCGGCGCCCAGGACCGGTGCCGGCGCGCGAAGACCAGCAGCACCGCGTACGCCGCGTAGCACCAGATCGCGCCGCGGAACAGCAGCCACTCCAGCTGCGGGACCTTGCTGGCCTTCCACGTGAAGAAGGCGATGTCGTGCAGCTGGTCGTTGACCGGGCGGATCTGCAGGACGGAACGGTACGGGCTGTCCCGCATCTCGGGGTTCCAGTCCGCCCAGCCGAAGAGGTTCTTCGGCACCGACGGCCAGCTGACCAGGGTGTTGCCCGCCTTGTCCGCCGGACCCGGGAACGGCGACCAGGCGATGTGCGAGCGGCACAGCCGCGCCGCGATCATCTGGTCGGGCGACCGCTTCAGGACCCGCATCCACAGGTCGAGCAGTTCGGTGTTGTGCTTCGCGGCCGCCGGGCGGTCCATCGGGGGCCGCATCGCCCAGTCGGCGTTGTAGCAGTTGGCGGCCCGGCCGCTCCAGTGCGACAGCGGCGCCACCTTCGCCATCAGCTCCGTGTCGGCCTTGGTGAAGGTCTGCGGGTACTTGCCGTAGACCACCGCGATGTCCGCGTAGTTCATCGCGTACACCTGGTCCTTCGTCGGGGTGGTCACCCCCAGCGCCGGATAGACCGCCACGTTCATCAGGCCCGAGATCAGCGTGGGGACCACCGTGGCGACGAGTACCGCCCGGCGCATCCGCGGCAGCACGATCAGCATGACCGGCACGGCGAGGACCGCGACGAGCAGGCCGTTGTTGCGGAACAGGCCCATGGACAGGAACCCGAGGAACAGGACCGCGATCTCGTTCCGGAATTCCTTGTCGTGGACGTCCTGCATCCCCCGCATCCGGCGCGCCACCAGCCGCCCGGCCGCACCGAACACCAGGACCGCGCCGATGACGAACGGCACGTCCTTCCAGACGAAGATGACGAACGAGCCGATCGACGGCACCGCCGCGCAGGCGATCGCGGCGGCCGCGCTCCACTTGCCCGGCACGCCGAACTTCCGCAGCGTCACCGTCACGTAGGCCAGCGTCGCCGCCATGGCGACACTCTGCGCGAACGTCAGGACCGCCAGGTCGCCCGTGGCCTTGAGCGACAGCCACACGAGCGCGTCGTAGGCCACCGAGTGGTTGGACATCCAGTGGTCGGTGGTGACGTGCCACACGTACGAGACGGAGTCGTAGCTCATCCCGCCGGGGTAGAAGGCGGCCCACCAGAACAGGAAGATCAGCTGGGTGCCGGCGTAGACGGCCAGGGGCAGCCGGCGCCGCGCCGGGATGCGCTCCAGGCGCTCCTTCAGGCGGGCTCCGCCAAGGGAGGTTCTTCGGACTTTCAACGCTGCTCCGCGGGCTCGGAAGTGGGACGGTCGGGGTGGGCAAGCTCCAGCATCCGGCTGATCACCCGCTGGGCGGCGTGGCCGTCGTCGAGGTCGCAGAAGACGTCCTTGAACGCACGGTAGGCCTCCGTGTAGGTGGCGCTGATCCGCTCCGTGTCGGCGAGGGCCTCGATGAGCTCGTCAGAACTCTGCAGCAGCGGTCCTGGTGCTTGCTTCTCGAAGTCGAAGTAGAAGCCGCGAAGCTGGTCGCGGTAGTACTCCAGGTCGTACGTGAAGAACAGCATCGGGCGGCCCGTGTTCGCGAAGTCGAACATGAGCGACGAGTAGTCCGTGACCAGCACGTCCGTGATCAGGAACAGGTCGGCGATGTCCGGGTAGCTGGACACGTCGAAGACGAAGCCGTCCCCGGCGCCGGGTACCGCGTCGACGATGTTGGAGTGCTTGCGCACGAGGACGACGTGGTCGTCGCCGAGGCGCTCGGCCGCCTTGCGCATGTCGATGCGCAGGTCGAACTTGTAGTTGCCCGCCCGGTAGAACTGGTCGTCCCGCCAGGTCGGCGCGTACAGCACGACCTTCTTGCCCTCCGGCAGGCCGATGCGCTCGCGTACGGCCCGTGCCGTCTCCTCCGTCTTCTCGGAGAGCAGCACGTCGTTGCGGGGGTAGCCGGACTCCAGGATCTCGCCCTCGTACTGGAAGGCGCGTCTCATGATCGGCGTGGAGAACCGGTTCGGGGAGACGAGGAAACTCCAGTTCGGGGTCTCCTCCGCGACCTTCGACAGGTACTTGCGGTCGGCGAACTGGACGCTGCCGATGTCGTGACCGATCCGCTTGAGCGGGGTGCCGTGCCAGGTCTGCACGATGACCTGGCCCTCGCGGCGCCGGACCCAGTGCGGCATGTGGGTGTTGGTCACGATGTACCGGCTGCGGCCGAGCGCCTCGTACCATTCGCGGCTCCACCGCCGGACGGCCTTGACCCCCTTGGGGATCTCGGCGCGGCGGTCCTCCACGACCCACACGTGCTCCAGTTCCGCACCCTGGCGCAGCAGCTCCTCGTAGACGGCGCGCGGCGAGTCCGAGAACTGGCGGCCGGAGAACGAGGCGTACAGGACCGTGTCGCGCAGCGGAGCCGTGCGCGCCTGTGCGTACACGCCGGTGCGCATCTCGCGCTGGCGGAACCAGCCCACCTCCTGCGGGCCCAGGTCGGGCGCCGCCTCGACGAGGAGACGGTCGGAGAAGCGGTGGGTGAGGGCGTAGTCCCGGCCGCGCACGGTGAAGCGGACGGGCAGGTCGGCGAGTGCCGGCGGTGCGGCACGGACCGGCACCTCGACACGGGTCGCGGTGTCGCGGGCGAACAGGTACCAGCGGCCCTGGCGCAGCGGCACCTCGCTGATGCTGTCGGGCACCGGCAGGAACTCGGTGCGGAAGACGCCGTCGGCGACGGTGGCGGGGTGGGAGTGCTCCTCGGCGTGCCGGCTGTGCCGCAGCACGACCTCGACCCGCCCGTCCGCGGTCGCGGGCAGCACGCCCGCCAGCACGATGCGGCCCTCGGGGGTGACGGACAGGTCGGCGACCACGGGCTGGACGGGCTGGGTGCGCAGCGCCAGGCGGCCCGCGCCGTCATCGGCGACGGCGACGGACCGTCCGCCCCAGGCGGCGGCCGGCCGTCCGTCGAACGGGTACTGCCGGCCCAGGTCGCCGCTGCCGGCCTCGACGGCCACGGGGAACCGGTGCTCGGCACCGATCACCAGCTCGGCGGCCCACTTGTCGGTGACCTCGAGGTTGTCGGAGTCGCGGCCGGGGACGTCCAGGTCGGCCAGCGGTACCCGTACGGAGAACTCCTGGCCGGACCCGCGCTCCACCGGGTACTCGAGCGCCGCCTGCGTGGAGCCGTGGGTGAGGCCCAGGGTGAGCGGGGCGGCGCCGGCGGCGGCCTCGTGGCCGAGGACCCCGGTCAGCTCCAGGGCACCGTCCACGGTCCGGTGGCCGGTCAGCTTGGCGCGGACCCGGTCGACCCGCAGGTACAGGTGCTGGTCGGAGACGAACGGGACGACCCGCACGTCCTTGTCCACCCAGAACGCGGCGGGGCTCTCGGCGCTGCCGGTCTCGCCGGCCTTGAGCCGGGTACGGCGGACGAGGCCCTGCTGCACGGTGGCGACGGTGACCCGCCACACGCCGTCACGCCAGCCGCCGCGGCCCCTGAGCCTGGCCGGATCGAGCGCGAGGGTGAAGCCGGACCAGTCGTAGTTGTGCAGCGACTGTCCGGACGTCTGCGTGGCGCGCGCGGCGCGGGTCCGGCTGGGCCGTACCAGGACGGTGCGCCGGCTGCCGACCTCGCGCAGCATCAGCACGCGCAGGGCCGTGCGCTGGGGCTCCCCGGCGGCCAGGTTGCGGATGTAGGCGTGGCCCTTGACGAGCAGACGGCCGCCGCGCCACACGACCTCCTCGGCCCGGGCACGGGCCGAGAAGTCGGAGTCCACGCGCAGGATCGAGCGGGGCACCGCCTGTTTCTTCGTGTCGATCACCGGGTAGTCGGCGAAGTGGCGCAGGCCCTGGCGGACCACCGGGACGGCCCGGCCGGTCTCCCGCTCGAAGGCGAGGAGGTCCATGAGCTCGTCGAGGCGGCCCTCGAGGATCAGGTGGCACTTCAGCCGCAGCGCGACCGGCAGCCGGGGCATGACCTGGGGGTCGACCCGGCTGAGGAAGTCGGCGGCGCCGCTCATGAACAGGTCGCGGAACTCGTCACCGGCCTCGTCGAGGACGGCCATGAAGAGCGGCAGCTCGTCGGTGATGAAGATCTCGTCGTACCAGCGCTTGTGCGCGGCGTACCGCTCGCCCGGCCGGGAGGCCAGGAAGCGGCTCACGGTGTCGCAGGACCTGATGCGGTCCCGGACGTTGACCGGCTCGGTGCGGCGCTGGGTGATGGACGGGGCGCCGCCGGTGCGCTGGCGCCACAGGTAGATCGGGTCGCCGAGGACGTCGACCGAGGAGGCCAGGAAATGCGCGGGCAGCGTGACCGGGGCGTCCTCGTAGAGGATGCCCGGGAACTCGAAGGCGTGCTTGTCCCAGAACGACCGGCGGAAGACCTTGTTCCAGGCCGTGCGGTCGTAGACGAGGTCCTTGTCGCGGCTGATGTGGGTCCGCTCGCGGCTGGTGCGCAGCCGCTTCCGGTGCAGCGGGGACGGCAGGATCTCGCCGGCCTTGAGCAGGTTGACGTTGCCGCTGACGAAGTCCGAGCCGGTCGCCTCCAGACTGGCTATGCACCGCTCGTACGCGTCGGGCAGCACCACGTCGTCGCTGTCGACGAAGGCGAGGAACTCGGTGCCCTCGGTCAGGTGGGCGACCCCGTTGTTCCGGGCCGGGCCCAGGCCCTGGTTCTCCTGCGCGACGACGCGGAACCGGTCGTCCTTCTCGGCCCACCTCTCGGCGATCGCGAGGCTGCCGTCCTTGGACCCGTCGTCCACCACGATGGCCTCCCAGTCGGTGAACGTCTGGTCCGCGATCGACTGCAGACACTCTTCGAGGAAGAGCTCCACGTTGTAGACGGGGACAACCAGTGACAGACGGGGAGGCATGTGGGGTACTGCACCTTTCTCAAGGTTTCGTTCGTGTTCGGCGATGACCGGACTCGCCGGACACGGTAGCTCTAGTCGCGCGCGGGGCGGCGTCCAGGGCGATCCGAGGGGAGGGCCATCGGCGGCACGTTCTCCTGGTTCAGGAAGACCCGGCGTACCACGCGCTCCGCGGCCCGGCCGTCGTCGAACTCGCAGAATCGTCCGCGGAACTCCAGGCGGGCCTTCGCGGAGGTGTCGTCGCACCAGCGCCCCGAGAGGAAGACGTCGAGAAGGTCGTCCTCGGTTGCCACCACGTGGCCGGGAGGTATGTCGTGGATGTCGAAGTAGGTGCCGCGGGTGGCCCGGTAGATCTCCCAGTCGTTGGCGAGGACCACGATCGGCCGGTCCAGGAGCGCGTAGTCGAACATCAGTGACGAGTAGTCGGTCAGCAGGCAGTCCGCGGCGAGGTACAGCTCCTCGACCGAGGGGTGCCCGCTCACGTCGATGATCCCGGAGCCCTCCGCGGCGCCGGGGCCCTCGCCCAGGTTGAAGTAGTGGGACCGCGACAGCACGGTGAAGTCGTCGCCGAGCCGGTGGGCGAAGTGCTCCAGATCGAGCATCGGCTGCGGCTTGGCGTGGTAGTCCCGGTGGGTCGGCGCGTACAGGACGACCTTGGCGTCGGGAGCGATGCCGAGCGCCTCGCGGGCCCGGACCCTGTCCTCGTCGGTGGCGTTCACCAGGACGTCGTTGCGCGGGTAGCCGTAGTCGAGGGAGGTGTACTCGGCCGGGTAGGCCCGCTGCCAGACGGCGGTGCTGAAGCTGTTGGAGGAGACGCTGTAGTCCCACCGGTCGACCCGCTGCATCAGCGCCCGCATGTTCAGCTGGCCCTGGGCCATCGGGAAATCGGCCTGGTCGACGCCCATCCGCTTGAGCGGTGTGCCGTGGTGGGTCTGGAGGAAGACCTGCCCGGGCCGCTTGACCACGCGGGTCGGGAAGTTGACGTTGTTGACGAAGTACTTGGCGCGCGCCATCGTCCGCCAGAAGCCCCATGAGCCCGGGCGGACGACCGTGGTGCCGGGCGGAGGGGTGTTGCGCGAGCCCGGCTTCAGCACCCAGACCGTCTTGGTCTGCGGGGAGAGTTCGAGCAGCTTCCTGTGCACCGCGGCCGGGTTGCAGGAGTAGTCGGCGTTCCAGTACGCGGCGAAGACGGCGAGGTCGTCCTTCACCGGCAGCAGGCGGTGGGCCCGGTAGTAGTTCGCCAGGACCCTGCCGCGCAGTGCCTTCTTCGCCCTGCGGGAGAACTGGCGGCCCCGGCGGACGGAGCGGTACGCGCCGCGGGCGGCGGAGTACAGCGGTGCCGGCAGCCGGTCGGCGGAGCGGCGCGCGGCCGGCTTGGCGGCCTGGGGCTCCCGGTAGTCGTCCGGGCGGTGGGCCCGCTCGGCCGCCAGCCGGCGGGTACGGAACTCGGCGCGGGCGTCCTCGGGCAGCCGGCCGGGGCTGTTCTCGATCACCCGGAGGTGGTTGGTCATGCGCTCGAAGAGCGCGCCCCGCCAGCGTTCGAGCTCGGGGTGCTCGGACAGGAACGCGAAGACCAGGTCGTACTGGTCGAAGACGTCGAAGTGCTTGCGGCTGGTGGAGTGCAGGATGCTGCCCTGGCGCCGCTGGCGGTAGTGGATGCAGACCCGGTCGAGGACGGCCATGGTCTCGGCGGCCACCAGGACCGGGTAGGTCCAGGGGGTGTCCTCGTAGTAGCCCGTGGGGTAGACGAAGCCCCAGCGCTCCACGAAGTCGCGGCGGTACGCCTTGTTCCAGGCGACCTGGAGCAGTCCGAGCAGCTCGGGGTTGTCGTCCAGGGAGAAGACGCCGCGCGGGCTCTCGGTGAGTACCGCCCGCTTCGCGTTGGGGCTGATCCGGCCGTGCCAGTGGGTGCGCGAGTAGTCGAAGACCAGCAGCTCGGGGTCGTCGGTCTCCTCCAGGCGGTGGGAGATCGCCTGGAGGGAGCCCGGCAGCATCGTGTCGTCGCTGTCCAGGAAGATCAGGTAGGTGCCCCGGGCACGCGCCATGCCCTCGTTTCTCGCCCGGCCCAGGCCCACGTTCTGTTCGAGCTGCACGTCCACGACGCGCGGGTCCTTGGCCGCGTACTCGGCCATGATCTCGCCGCTGGCGTCCGGAGAGGCGTCGTTGACCGCGATGACCTCGAAGTCCTCGAACGACTGACCCAGTACGGAGTCGAGGCAGTCGCGGAGATACGCCTCGACGCCGTAGGCCGGCACGATGACGCTGAAGCGGGGCACGGGGTTTTGCGTGGGGATCATGAGACTCGGACTTCCGACGGGGGTGGGGCGACGTGCGGTAAGGCGGGGTGCGGGGCGCCTTGTCCTTTCGGTGGGGCGGTTACTCGGATCTTGTCAGGGCGTATCCGAGCAGACGGCGTACGGCCTGCGCGTGCCGGTGGCGCAGCGCCGCGGGAAGCATGGTCAGGGCGTGCAGCCGCATGGACAGGTGCCGCCGCGCGGCTCGGGCGGCCTTCGGCCAGCCGTGCCGGTCCATGTCGTCGGCGACCTCGTTGAAGAATCGCACGGCTTCACCGAAACGGGCGCCGGTGACGGCCTCCGCCGAGGAGAGGCTGCCGGAGTGGCGGCGGTAGCGGAACGCCGGCTCGGGGTCGACGACCAGCTTCTCGCCCCGCCGGATCAGCTCGATGATCAGGGCCAGGTCCTGGATGACCGAGAGGTCCTCGCGGAAGCTGACCGCCTTGACGGCGTCGGCGCGCCAGCAGATCGACGGGAAGTACAGCCAGTTGCCGCCGAGCAGGTTCGCGGCGAGCGGTTCGCCGGAGAGGACCAGCCTGCGGCCCTTGTCCTTCGGCGCGTACAGCCGCCGCTTGACCTCGTCGCCCAGCGAGGTGGACGGATTGCCGTGCTCGTCGATGACCTCGACGCCCGGCTGGTAGATCGCGGCGCCCGGCTCGGCTTCGACGGCCGCGCGTACCGTCTCGACGTAGGTCGGCATCAGCAGGTCGTCGCTGCCGAGCATGGTGAAGTGCGTCGACTCCACCAGCTCCACGCACTTGCGGAAGTTGCGGGTGATCCCCAGGTTCTGCTCGTTGCGCAGATAGCGGACCCGGCTGTCGCCGAGTGACGCGAACCACTCCGGTACGCCTTCTTCGCTGCCGTCGTCGACGACGGTCAGCCGCCAGTCCTTGTCGGTCTGGTCGAGCACGCTGTTCACGGCGGCCTGCATCAGCCCGGTGTCGCCGTAGTGCGGCAGCATGATGTCGAGGGTCTGCACCGGGGTTACTTGCCCTTCTGCGCGAGGCCGAGCGAGGTGCCGCGGCTGAACGCGAGCAGCAGGATCATGCCGATGCGCCCGAGGTAGAGCGTGGCCTTCCAGGGCGACTGGCTGGGCGTGCCGGTCGTCCGCGGACGCATCGCCACGGGCACCTGCTCGACGCGGAAACCGGCGCGGATCGCGGCGATCGTGGATTCCACGGTGTCGCCCAGGTATTCGGCCGGGTACCAGCGGGCGAACAGCTTGATCAGGTCGCGGTCGCACGCGCGGAAGCCGGAGGTGACGTCGGTGAGCCTGGTGCGCGCCATGCGGGAGAGCCAGAAGGCGAGGACGAGCATCGCCCAGCGGCGCGGACCGCGGGCCTCGTACTCGCCGGTGCCGGCGAACCGGGCTCCCATGACGAGGTCGGCGTCGCCGTCCAGGCGGGCCAGCAGCTCGGGCACGTTGCGCGGGTCGTGCTGTCCGTCGGCGTCCACCTGGATGGCCACGTCGTAGTCGCGGTCGTGGGCGAACTTGTAGCCGGCGCGCATCGCCCCGCCCACACCGAGGTTGTACGGGAGGCTCATCACGGTCGCCCCGGCGGCCCGGGCGACGGCGGTCGTGTCGTCGGTGGAGCCGTCGTCGACGACGAGGACGTCCGCGCCCGGAAGCGTGGAGTGGACCTCCTTGATGACCTCCGCGACGCCGTCCGCCTCGTTCCACGCGGGCATGATGATCAGTACGCGCTTGCCGTCGATCACTTCTGGACCCCCTGGTCGGCGGAGACGGTGGGGGCCTCGTGGTCTGCCAGCCGGCCCCGGAGCTCCTGGACGTCGATGCGGAGCAGCGCCACCTCTTCGGAGAGCGTGCGGCCCTCCTCTTCCAGGTGGCCGACCTCCCAGCTCAACTGGAGGCAGACGACGAAGAGGAACGCCACGCTCAGGAACAGGATGAGGCTGACGCCCGAGGCGACGCCGACGAGCCTGGCCACCGAGTCCAGGACGGTCGGGAAGAAACCGAGCGGGATGATCACCAGGCCGGTGAGCACCCACAGGAACGCGTACTTCTCTTTCAGTTTGCGGCGGCGCAGCATCTCGACGATGCAGGCGACGAGAAAGACTCCGGTGACCGAAGTCAGCATCCACAACTTCACGCCGCGCTCCGGGGTATCGGACGACTCATGGAAAGGGCCTGTCTACTCTTCCAGGGGTGTACCAGGGGTGTACCAGGGCTGTACCGGGGGTGTATCAGGGCTGTACCAGGGGGCGGACGACCGCTGAGGGCCGCCGAACTGCATTCCACCGTCCGTCGTCATACTCACTGAGAGTGACAGGAAGGGTGATCATCCTATGAACGCACAGGGCGGTAGCTTACATGAGAGCGAAGAACGAGTGTCATAAAGGTGGCCACCGCGAGCGAGCCCGCGGCGTAGGCCAGTTCGACCCGGGTACGCAGCTCCAGCGGACTGAGGGTGACCGCCACCAGGACCACCGTTCCCACGACCCACGCCACGAGCTGCATCCGGGCACCGCCGCTCGTGAGCAGCGCCTGCCCCAGCACCATGGCCAGCATGTACAGGACCGTGCCGAGCGACAGCCAGGCGAAGTCGGCCGCCCCGAGCACGTCCGGCGCCCCGAACACCGTCGGCAGCAGGGCCGGCCCGAGGGCCACCGCGCCGATGCCGCCGGCCACGCCGAGCCCGGCCGTGACGGACGCCGCCCGCACCAGCAGCCGCCGGTAACCCTGGGTGTCGCCCTCGGCCGCCGCCGCCGACAGCCCCGCGAGCAGCGACACCTGGAAGGCGCCGAAGACGAAGAGCGGCACGCGGGCCAGGACCAGCGCCGACAGCAGCGCCGCGACCAGGGCGTCGTCGTCGGTCGCGATCACCTTCGTACTGATCACCGCGATGTTGACCAGCAGCTGGGCCAGCAGCGTCGAGCCGACGAGCAGCCCCAGGTGCTCGATCAGCTCACGCCACTGGGCCTGCGTCCCGTCCCGCGCTCCCCGGAAGACCGGCTTGATCGTCGCGAGCAGGGCCAGCAGCGGCGCCACCGTCAGCACCGCCGCGAAGGCGAACACCGACTGCACACCGGCCACCGCGAGCCCCGCCGACAGCACGATGCGCAGCCCGCCGTCCAGGCCGAGCTGCGTTCCGTACGCCTCGAAACGGCCGAGACCGGCGAGGACACCCCGCGTCACGTACGCCACGGCCAGCGCCGTGAAGGCGCCGCCGAGCGCCAGCACCAGGCTCGTGTCCCCGTGGAAGAACAGGTCGGCGACGTCCTGGGCGAACAGCGCGAGCGGCACGAGGACCACGGCGAGCAGCCCGAGGGAGAGCGCCGCGCCGCGCCGCAGCACCGGCATGACCCCGTCGCCGCGCACCACGCGGCCGGCCACGATCCGGGTGATCTCCTGCTCGACCGGGAAGAACAGCCCGAGGCCGATGGAGGAGACCACGGTCCACAGGACCGAGAAGCTCGCCATGTCGTCGACGGCGAGCGTGTGGCCCGCCGCCGCGAGGTGGACGTAGCTGGCGACGCCGAGCACCGCCGTTCCGGCGCCGACGAAGGCCGTGCCCCGCGGCAGCGCCGTGGTGATGCGGTCGAGGAGGCTCACGCGCCCGCCCGCCCCTTCGCGGTCATCGTCCCCAGGGCCGCGGAGAGCTGATCGCGCCAGTGCGGCTGCACCGCCACACCCGCCTTCGCCCACCGGTCGTGCGCGAGCACGCTGTACGCGGGCCGGACGGCCGGCCGTACGAACTTCTCCGAGGTCGTCGGACGCACCCGTTCCGGGTCGAGACCGGCCAGCTCGAACGTGGCCCGTGCCAGGTCGAACCAGGTGCCCGAGCCGGACGCGGTGCCGTGGTAGACGCCTGCCCGGGCGCGCCCCGCGAGGGCCGCCTCGCCCAGCTCCACGATCTGGTGGGCGAGCGCGACGGTCCAGGTGGGCTGGCCGAGCTGGTCGTCGACCACGTCCACGGTCTCGCGCCGGGCGGCGAGGTCCAGCATGGTCGAGACGAAGTTGCGCCCGTGCGCGCCGTACAGCCACGCCGTGCGCACCACGTAGCCGAGCTCGGGCAGCAGCTCCGTCACCGCCCGTTCACCGGCGAGCTTGCCGCGCCCGTAGGCGTTGACCGGCGAGGTCGGGGCGTCGTGCGGGTACGGCTCGGTGCCGTCACCGGGGAAGACGTAGTCGGTGGACACCTGGACCAGTACGGCGCCCTCGGCGGCACAGGCCTCGGCGAGCACCCGTGGACCCTCGCCGTTGACCCGGGTGGCCGCGGTCTCGTCGGCCTCGGCGCCGTCCACGTCGGTCCAGGCGGCGGCGTTCACCACGACGCCGTGGCCCGCCACCGCGGCGCGGACCGCGGCGGGGTCGGTGACGTCCAGGTCCTTGCGGGCCGTCGCGGTGACCGACCGCGTCCCGTCCTGGGTGAGCACCTCGGTGAGGTCACGGCCGAGCATGCCGCCCGCGCCGGTTATCAGCCAACGGGTCATGCCGGAAGCGCCGCCTTCGCCTTGAGCGGCTCCCACCAGGCGCGGTTGTCGCGGTACCACTGGACGGTGTCGGCCAGGCCCTGCTCGAAGGTGACGAGCGGGGTGTAGCCGAGCTCCTCCTGGATCTTGGCGATCGACAGGGAGTAGCGCAGGTCGTGGCCCTTGCGGTCGGCGACGTGCTCGACCATGTCCCAGCCCGCTCCGCAGGCGTCCAGGAGCAGACCGGTGAGCTCCTTGTTGGTGACCTCGGTGCCGCCGCCGATGTGGTAGACCTCTCCGGCCCGGCCGCCGCGCAGCGCCATCTCGATGCCCCGGCAGTGGTCGGAGACGTGCAGCCAGTCGCGCACGTTCAGGCCCTCGCCGTACAGCGGCACCTTCCTGCCGTCCAGCAGGTTCGTGGTGAACAGCGGGATCATCTTCTCGGGGAAGTGGTACGGCCCGTAGTTGTTGGAGCAGCGGGTGACCACGACGTCCATGCCGTGCGTGCGGTGGTACGACAGCGCCAGCAGGTCCGAGCCGGCCTTCGAGGCCGAGTACGGGGAGTTCGGCGCCAGCGGCCAGTCCTCGGTCCACGACCCCTCGGCGATCGAGCCGTACACCTCATCCGTGGACACGTGCACGAACCGGCCCACACCGTGGCGCTTCGCGGCGTCCAGCAGGACCTGGGTGCCCAGGACGTTCGTGGTGACGAACGGCGAGGAGTCCGTGATCGACCGGTCCACGTGCGACTCCGCGGCGAAGTGCACCACCGCGTCCTGGCCGCGCATCACGTCGTCGACCGTGCCGTAGTCGCGGATGTCACCGCGGACGAACGCGTAACCGGCCAGGCCGGCCACCGGCGCGAGGTTCTCCTCGTTGCCGGAATAGGTCAGGTTGTCCAGGACGGTGACCTGGGCGCCCTCGCCCGAAGGCAGCTGTCCGAGCAGCAGCGCCCGCACGAACTGTGAACCGATGAACCCGGCGCCGCCGGTGACGAGAATCTTCATAAGAGCCAGCATTCTAGGGGCACGCCGACCGACACCGTTCAGTGGTCGTTCAAGGGTGGTTCAGTGGCCGTTCTCACCCCCGGCACCCGAGGAGCGGCTCCACGGCTGACGTAGTCTGCCTTCCCATGCGTGGAATAGTGCTCGCCGGTGGTACCGGCTCCCGGCTGTGGCCGATCACCCGTGCCGTGTCGAAACAGCTCATGCCGGTCTTCGACAAGCCGATGATCTATTACCCCCTGTCCACCCTGATCATGGCGGGCGTGCGGGACATCCTGGTCATCACGGGCCCCGACGAGCGCGCGCAGTTCGAGCGGCTGCTGGGGGACGGGAGCGACCTCGGACTGGACATCCGGTTCGCCACCCAGGAGAACCCCAACGGAATCGCCGAGGCGTTCGTCATCGGTGAGGACTTCATCGGCGACGAGCCGGTCGCGCTGATCCTCGGCGACAACATCTTCCACGGTGTCGGCCTCGGCCGGCAGCTCGCCAGGTACAGCGAGCCCGACGGCGGCGTCGTCTTCGCGCACGCCGTCTCCGACCCGTCCGCGTACGGCGTCGTCGACTTCGACGAGCAGGGCCGCGCCCGCTCCATCGAGGAGAAGCCGGAGCACCCCAAGTCCCGCTACGCGGTGCCGGGCCTGTACTTCTACGACAGCCGGGTCGTCGAGATCGCCAAGGAGCTCAAGCCCAGCGCCCGCGGCGAGCTGGAGATCACCGACGTCAACAAGTACTACCTGGACCGGGGCGAACTCCAGGTCTCGGTCCTCGACCGCGGCACCGTCTGGCTCGACACCGGAACCTTCCAGTCGCTCGTCCAGGCGTCCGAGTACGTGCGTGTCGTCGAAGAGCGCCAGGGCATGAAGATCGGCTGCATCGAGGAGGCCGCCTGGCGTGCCGGACACATCGACGACGCGCGACTGCGCGCCCTCGCCGAGCCGCTGACCAAGAGCGGCTACGGCGACTACCTTCTCAACCTGCTCACCCACGAGGCCTGAGGGCGGACGGACCGTGTCGATGAAGATCAACCCCCTGGGCATCGAAGGCGCGTGGGAGTTCGTCCCCCGGCAGCACGGTGACGCCCGCGGTCTCTTCCTGGAGTGGTACAAGGCCGAGCACATGGCCGAGGCCGTCGGCCACCCGCTCGACCTGAAGCAGGCCAACCTCTCCGTCTCCGCGGCCGGTGTCGTGCGCGGCATCCACTTCGCCGACGTGCCGCCCGGCCAGGCCAAGTACGTCACCTGCGTGCGCGGTGCCGTACTCGACGTGATCGTCGACGTCCGGGTCGGCTCGCCGACCTTCGGGCAGTGGGAGGCCGTCCGCCTCGACGACCGGGAACGCAAGGCCGTCTACCTCTCCGAGGGGCTCGGCCACGGATTCTGCGCGCTGACCGACGACGCGACCGTCACGTACCTCTGCTCCGAGGGCTACGCCCCCGAACGCGAGCGGACCGTCCACCCGCTCGACGCGGAGATCGGCATCGAGTGGCCGGTGACCGGCCCGCCCGAGCTGTCCGCCAAGGACGCCCAGGGCCCGACACTGGCCCAGGCCCGGGACGCGGGAATCCTGCCGCTGTACGAGGAGTGCCTGGCGTTCCGCCGCACGCTCGCGGAGCGCGGCTGACGCACCGCCTGCGGCGCCCCGGCCCGCGGCGTCACCCTGACCGGCCGCGCCCACGGGGAGCGGGCCGGCCGGCCCGCGACGGCCTGGACGACATGAACGAACCCGCCCGGCGGGGCCGGCGCCACCGGCACGGCTGACCCGGCCGGCGGGGTGAGGGTGGTGGGGCACGGGTGGCGCGGTGCGGGGGGCCGACGCCCGGGCTCCGGTTCCGTGACTCGTACGGGACGCCTCCCGGGCGCCAGTTCCGTGACCGGTACGGGACGCCTCCCCGGCGCCGGTTCCGTGACCGGTACGGGACGCCTCCCCGGCGCCGGTGCCGCGACCGGTGCGGCCGCAAGTCTGCCGAAGCAGCGACGGGGCGGATGTCTCCGGGGTGGGGGGGGGGGGGGGGGGGGGGGGGGGGGGAGGGGGGGGGGGGGAGGGGGGGGGGGGGGGGGGGGGGGGTGGATGGGGGGGGGGGGGCAGAAAAAAAAAGAGGTACGG
>NZ_JBVJVN010000002.1:183777-245773 GCF_055603605.1 Streptomyces sp. NPDC037271 | reverse complement strand
GTATGGGGGCCCCCAAGAGCCAAAAAGAGTGGGCCTAACTCCCTTCCCCCCCCCCCCCCCCCCCCCCCCCCCCCCCCCCCCCCCCCCCCCCCCCCCCCCCCTCGACGCCCGTCGCGCGACCGGCCCCGCTGGGCGGCCGGCCCCCACCCCCCTCTAGTCCCGTCCCGACCGCTCCGGAGTGACGCTGGCCGGCGCGGGCGCGGTCTCCGCCTGCCGCGGTCCCGGGAGGGGGAGGTCGGCGGCGAGCCGCCGTGCCATCCGCGCCCGGTGCTCCCCGGCCGCCGCACACAGGTCCCGTACGGCGCCGGCGAAGCGCTCCTGGGACGGCGGGTCGGCCGGGCCGAGCAGGCGCAGGGCCAACGCGGCGCGTTCCCCGGCCAGTTCGTCCCGGTCCGGATGCCGGACCGTGTCCAGCAGTTCCGGCACCCCGGCCGCGTCCGGCGTCAGCACGGTCGCCGCCGCCACCGTCGGGAACGACTTGCGGAACCCGTCCTCCGCCAGCCCGCTGGTGTTGGCCACCGCGTACGGCTTGCCGCTCGCCAGGAAGTCGCTGATGACGCTCGACACATCGCTGATCAGCAGGTCGGCCCGGTTGAAGCAGGCGTAGAGCGGCGGCCGGGCATCCGTGACGACCTGGTGCTCCCACTCGGGCAGCGAGGCCCAGTACGCCTCCTCCCAGGCGGCCGTCGCCCGCGTCACCGCCCCGGCCCGCCCGGGCTCCGGCGCCGCCCCGCGCAGCATCCGCTCCACCTGGTCGGCGGCGGAGCGGAAACCGGCCGCGGTGAGCCGGTCCAGCTCCGCCGTCCGCCGGGCCAGCTCGGCGGAGGCCGACGCCCCGGGCCGGGGCCCGCTCCGCTCACGGTTCGCCGCCCGCACCAGTTCCCGGACGCGCAGATCGGCGGCCCCGGCCCGCGGATCCACCGATCCCGTCAGCGGATGCGGCTTGTACAGCAGCCGCACGCCGGGGTCCGCGAGCAGTGCGCGTACGAGGTTCTCGCCGGCCTCGACCACCGACGTGTTCCCCGGGTTGCCGTCCCAGCCCTCCCAGGTCGGTGCGTACAGGACGGTAGTGAACGCCCCGGGAGCGGGCGGCCCCGAGTACGGCCGTACGGCGTCCAGCTGCGGGCGGCCGATCTCCACCACGTCCTTGTCCTCGACGCCGACCTCCGCCTGCGCGTACCGCTCGCGCGCCGCCGGACCGGCCACCCACACCTCGTCGTACGCCTTCGCGTACGGGTTGCAGGAGGACAGCTTGTCGCTCTCCCCGTGGTTGACGAAGGCGTGCTTGATCGTGGGGATGCGCAGGACCTGCGAGGTCTTCCCCGAGTTCGACGGGTGGAGGAGGACGCGGAGCGTGGAGTGCTCCAGACACATCAGCGTGGACACCTTCGGCAGGCACACGACCGGGATGTCGGTCGCCGCGATCCGCTGCACCATGAACCGCTCCCGCAACACGATCAGTGGCCGCTCGTCCAGCCGTGCGAGGGGCTCCAGCCACATGTTGGCCTGGTACGCCGAGGACGCCCCGCCCGAGAAGTACAGGCCGACGGTCGGCCGGTACTCCGCCAGCCACGCCGCGAACCAGTCGAGCACCTCCTGCTCGCCCGCCGGCCGGCGCCCCGGCAGCAACCGGGCGAGCAGCGCCCCCAGACCCGCCAGCGCCACCGTCAGGGACACCGCGAGGCCGGCCGCGCCGTACACCGGCGCGTCGGTGGCCGCCGTGACCAGCAGCCCGGCCGTCGCCGGCAGCCCGAAAGCCGCCAGCCGGGGCCCGGGGCGGCGCAGCAGAAGAGGGGGCGCCGGGGTCAGGCGCAGCGCCGAGGTGTCGATGTTGCGGGTCACCACGGGCAGCGTCCGGGTCCGCCGGACCAGCACGGACACCGCCTGGATCGCCCAGTGCAGCCCGTAGAAGGCGAGCAGCCCGGCGACGAGCGGGGCGTACACCGTCTCCCGGTGCTGCTCGCCGAGCCGCAGCAGACCCACCACGAGCAGCAGGTCCCGCAGCACGTGCCGCACCGTGACGTCGGCGTGCGACTTCGCGAACAGGGACACCATGCCCCGCTGCCAGCGGTACAGCATTCCCTCGGCGGCCAGCGAACCGGCGGTGGCGGCCAGCAGCAGCGGTACGTGCGGCAGCAGCGCGCCGACGGCCTGCGCGGCGAAGGCGGCCGCCAGCACACCGAGGACGAGCAGCTTCACGGCGGTCTGCCGGCGGGGGAGACCGACGCGGGGGAGACCGCGGCGGGAACGGCCGCGGAGGGAAGGGCTGCGGAGGGAAGGGCTGCCGCGGGAAGGGCGGCGGGGCAGGGGTAGGGGCACTGCGGTCGCTCCAGGCTTGTCGCGCGTCGGACATCCGGGTTAACGCCGGTCGACCTCCCGACGACACGCGCGTGTTGACCGCACACGTGACGCGGTGGCCGCCGCGGCCCTGTCCGCAGCCTGGACCGCGGCGCGGGGCACGACCGCCGTCACGTAGATTGCGGGGCGAGCGCAGGGACCGGCGCGCGTCGACGGGAGAGGTGGACGGCAACCGTGGCAGGGGCAAGGCACGCCGTGGGCGAGGCCCGCAGGATCGTCGTCAAGGTCGGCTCCTCCTCGCTGACCACCGCGGCCGGCGGCCTGGACGCCGACCGGGTCGACGCGCTCGTCGACGTCCTGGCCAAGGTGCGGGGGACGGACAAGGAGATCGTCCTCGTCTCCTCCGGTGCCATCGCCGCCGGCCTCGCCCCGCTGGGCCTGCGCCGCCGCCCGAGCGACCTGGCCCGTCAGCAGGCGGCCGCCAGCGTCGGCCAGGGCCTGCTGGTCGCCCGCTACACCGCCTCCTTCGCCCGCTACGGCGTCCGCGTCGGCCAGGTGCTGCTGACCAGCGACGACATGAGCCGCCGCGCCCACCACCGCAACGCCTCCCGCACCCTCGACAAGCTGCTGGCGATGGGCGCCTTCCCGGTCGTCAACGAGAACGACACCGTCGCCACCGACGAGATCCGCTTCGGCGACAACGACCGGCTCGCCGCCCTCGTCGCCCACCTGGTCCGCGCCGACCTGCTGGTGCTGCTGTCCGACGTGGACGGCGTGTACGACGGCGACCCGAGCCGGCCGGACACCTCGCGGATCGCCGAGGTACGCGACATGGCCGACCTGGCGGACATCGAGATCGGCAGCGCCGGCAAGGCCGGCGTCGGCACCGGCGGCATGGTCACCAAGGTCGAGGCGGCCCGGATCGCCGCCGCCGCCGGCATCCCCGTGGTGCTGACCAGCGCCGTCCACGCGGCCGACGCCCTGGCCGGCGGCGACACCGGTACCTACTTCCACGCCACCGGCAGGCGCAGCGCCGACCGGCTGCTGTGGCTCCAGCACGCCTCCACCCCGCAGGGGGCGCTCGTCCTGGACGACGGGGCGGTGCGGGCGGTCGTGGAGGGCCGCAAGTCCCTGCTGCCGGCCGGGATCGCCGGGGTGGAGGGCGAGTTCGCCGCGGGCGAGCCCGTGGAGCTGCGGGACGGTGCGGGGCGCGCGGTGGCCCGGGGGCTCGTCAGTTTCGACGCCAAGGAGATCCCCCGGCTGCTCGGCCGCTCCACCCGGGAACTGGCGCGCGAACTCGGGCCGGCGTACGAACGCGAGGTCGTACACAGGGACGACCTGGTGATCCTGCACCCGTAATGGGTCGAAACGTCCCCGAATCGGTGGTGGACGTTCCGCAAAACCGCCCCGCGATCCTGCGCGGCCTGCTCAACTTTCCTCAGGGACCAGCCCGGCCGACCACCGGGCCGAGCCGTGTGCGTGAAGGAGGCCGTCGTGAGCGGAGTGCGCCCTGGAACGGCGGCGTCCCGCGGTGGTACGGGCTCCCGCGGCGCCACCGGCGCCCGTGGCGGCACGGGCGCCCGGCCCGGCGGCGCGACCCGCACCGGGTCCTCCCGCCCCGCCGGTGAGGAACGCGCCCTGACCAGCGTCGCGGCCGGCGACCGGTTCCGGGGGGAGGAGTCCGGGCACACCCCGCGCCTGTGGCACGTCACCCTCAGCGTCTCCGGTGCCCGGGCCCCGCTCACCGAGGTACGGCGCGCCCTGGAGCAGCTCGCGCACGACCACCCCTTCCTGCTGACCAGCCGGTACGCCGACGACCACGCGGAGATCCGGTACTGGGAGGAGGCCCGCGACCTGCACGACGCCGCCGCCGTCGCCCTGCGCCTGTGGGGCGAGCACCGGCAGACCGCGGGACTGCCGCCCTGGGAGATCGTCGGCCTGGAGGTCATCGACCGGGCGACCTACCACCAGCGCATCGCGGCGGGGTACGGACCGGCGCCGGCGACACCCGTCGGAGTGCACCCCTTCTAGGAACCAGAGCTGGGGTCCCCTTCTGGGTTCCAGAGCGTCTGGGGTCTCCTTCCAGGCGGCAGAGGTCCGGGGTCCCCTTCTGAGGTTTCAGAGCGCCTGGGGTCCCTTCTGAGGTTCCGGAGCGTCTGGGTTCCGCGGCGGTTCCGGGGGCTTCCGGGCCCGTCCCGCAGACGTCTCGGGGTGTGGGACGGCCGGTAGGGGGTCTGCGCGGCCCACTACGCTTTCCCCATGACCACGCTCTCGCCGTACGACTCGATGTCCCCGGTCACCCGGGCCGCCTACCGGGCCAAGGCCGCCGCGGCCGACCTCGCGCCGCTGCCGCGGGCCGCCAAGGACGACGCGCTGCTCGCCGTGGCCGACGCGCTGGAGGTCCGTACGAGCGAGATCGTCGAGGCCAACGCCCAGGACGTGGCCAAGGCCCGCGCCGCCGGGACCAGCGAGGCCATCGTCGACCGGCTCACCCTGACCCCGGAGCGGGTCCGCGCCATCGCCTCCGACGTGCGCGACGTCGTCGCGCTGCCCGACCCGGTCGGCGAGGTCGTGCGCGGCAACACCCTCCCCAACGGCATCGACCTGCGCCAGGTCCGCGTGCCCCTCGGCGTGGTCGGCATCATCTACGAGGGCCGGCCCAACGTCACCGTCGACGCCGCCGCCCTCTGCCTGAAGTCCGGCAACGCCGTCCTGCTGCGCGGCTCCTCCTCGGCCTACCAGTCCAACACCGCCCTCGTCCGGGTGGTCCGCGACGCCGTGGGCGGGGCCGGGCTGCCCGCCGACGCCGTGCAGCTGGTGCCCGGCGAGAGCCGCGAGAGCGTGCGCGAGCTGATGCGCGCCCGCGGCCTGGTCGACGTGCTCATCCCGCGCGGCGGCGCCTCGCTGATCAACACGGTCGTCCAGGAGTCCACCGTCCCCGTCATCGAGACCGGCACCGGCAACTGCCACGTCTACGTCGACGCGCAGGCGGACCTCGACATGGCCGTCGACATCCTGATCAACTCCAAGGCGCAGCGCGTGAGCGTCTGCAACGCCGCCGAGACCCTCCTGGTCCACCAGGACATCGCCGCAGACTTCCTGCCCCGCGCGCTGGACGCCCTCGCCGAGGCCGGGGTCACCGTGCACGCCGACGAGCGGGTGATGGCGTACGCCGAGGACTCCAAGGTGACGGCCGTCGAGGCCACACCGGAGGACTGGGAGACCGAGTACCTGTCCTACGACATCGCCGCGGCGGTCGTCGACTCCCTCGACAAGGCCGTCGAGCACATCCGGCTGTGGACCTCCGGTCACACCGAGGCCATCGTCACGACCTCGCAGCAGGCCGCCCGCCGCTTCACCCAGCTGGTCGACTCCACCACGGTCGCGGTGAACACCTCCACCCGCTTCACCGACGGCGGCCAGTTCGGCTTCGGCGCCGAGATCGGCATCTCCACGCAGAAGCTGCACGCCCGGGGCCCGATGGGGCTGCCGGAGCTGACCAGCACCAAGTACATCGTCACCGGTGACGGGCACGTACGGCGCTGACGGGCAGGTCCCCGGCCGGGGCACGCACGCCGGGGGCATATGTGCACGGCACGCGCCCTCGGGTACACCCGTGATCCGATCGGGGCATCTCACCCACCGGATGAATTTCCCCGCCGTCTGCCCAAATCGACCCCCCAGGTCTACGCTGTACCCGTGCCGGAGGACGTGGGGGGTAGGCCGTTCCCTGACGGCTGGGAGCCCGACGACGATCATGACCGCGGGATGTCGGACGAAGAGTTCGCCTCCGTGGTGCTCGACGAGGCCTTCGTACAGGCGGCCGTGGTGCACGAGCCGACCGCCGTCGAACGCCTCCTGGCCGCAGCCGAGGCCAGAGCCGAGGCCACCGAGGCGGAAGCGGCCCGCCGCGGTCGCTCCAGAGGCGAGCGCTACGACGACGGGTACGGCGATTTCGGCCATGATCCCGACCTCGACGACCCGGACGACGACCGCGACCTCCTCGACCGCCCGTACGGTGCTCCCGCGGCGTACGGCAAACAGGTCCGCTGGCACCGGCCCGTCGCCTGGATGCTCGCCCTCGTGATGGGCGTCGGCATGGTCGCGCTGGCCTTCGTGGCCGTCTACCGGGGCGCGTCCTCGGGCGGCGACACGCAGCAGGTACCGCCCCCCGCCTCGACCGGCCCCGAGCAGGGCGGAACGGTGACCCCCTCCGCCTCCGCCGACTACTCCCAGCCCGCCGTGCCGGTCATTCCGCGCACCCCCTGACCTGCCGGCCGGATGCCGGGCACCGGCCCCAACCTGGCCTGCACCGGCGCGTTTACGCGACCTTCCGCAGACCTACCCTGAAGGTATGGCAGGGCTTGGCGACCCGCCCGGAGGGACGCCCGAGGGCGGCCCCGGAGGCGGAGAGGACGAGTACCGATCCGTCGTCTTCGACGAGTCGTTCGTCCGCGCTGCCCGCCTCGAGGAGTTCTCCGCCCAGGAGCGCCTGTCCGACCACGCGCCCGCCGTCCGCCGCCGTACGCCGCTGCGCCGGGCCGGACTGTCCCGGCAGGCACTGGTCCTCCTCGTGCTGATCGCCGTCGCCTTCGGCACCGCCATCTACATGGGCGTCCGGCACCCGTACCAGAGCCCCGCGGCGCAGCGGGCGGCGGAGCCGGTGCGGATGACCGTCGTCCCGCTCGCCCCCCAGGGAAAGGTGCCCGGTGCCGACGATGCCGCCCACCTGTACGAGCACAGCCCCGCCGCCGACTTCCGGTCCGCGGCGAAGGGCGTCCCGCTGCCGGCCCACCGGTCCACCGCGCACTTCTCGGACGACCAGGTACTGAACGCGCTGACCACCGCCAAGAACTACATCGTCCGCTCGGCGCTCGACCCGGACGTGCTCCTCGGCGGGGAGGTCCGTTCGGTGCGGGTGCTGCTGGACCCGGAGCAGCTCGACCAGTTCGACGAGAGCCTGGAGAGGCCCGCGGCGGACGGCCGGCACGCGCCCACCGGATGGCTGGTGCGCTTCGACCCGGCCCGTGCCGAGCTGGCCGACGCCGAGATCCGGGTGCACGGCAGTCTGAGGGCCGTGGAGAGCGACGCGTCCACGCTGGAGGTCAGCGCCGACCACACCATGGTGTACCCGCTGCGGCCGGCGGGTGACGACCGGGCCGAGACGTCGCTGTTCACCGTCCGGCGCGAGCTGCGCTTCCGCTTCGACCGGGACGACCTGCGGCTGCACCAGACGCAGCTCGTCGCCTCCTACGTCCAGGCCGGTCCGCTCTCCTGCGCCGAGAACTCGGCGGACCGCCTCCGCCCGCTGCTCGCGGGCCGGACGGCCGGGACCGGTGCCCCCGCCGGCACCGACCCGTACGCCACGGACAGCGCCACTGCCCTGTGCGGCACCCTCGCGGCGAGCGCACAGCCGAGGGTGTGAGGTCCGGTCGTGCCGCCCGTCCGGGGCGACGGGCACGGACGGGTCGGTCGACCGGGTGCTCGCCGACGGGCGCGGACGGGTCCGTGCACGGGCGCGACGCCGGTGGCCACCGAGGGCCGCACGGCGGCGGGCGTGCTCCCACGCCACGCGGGCTCTCACTCGTGCCCACCGCGGCAGCCGGTCGCCGTTGCGGGCGTGTCCGGGCACGCCCGCACCTCCAGGGCCGGGCACCCGCACCTCCAGGGCCGGGCACCCGCACCTCCAGGGCCGGGCACCCGCACCTCCAGAGCAGGGCGGGTCCTCCCCGCCCGCCCCGGGCTCAGGCGCCGTCGCGCGGCGGGCGGTCGTCCGGGCCCTTCGGGCCGCTCGGGCCGTCGGGGCCGCCGGTCCCCTCCGGGCCCTCGGCCGGCCCGTCCGTGTCCTTGGGCGGCCTCGGCTGGGAGGCCGTGAAGCCGCCGAAGCCCCGGCGCATCCGGTCGCCGAGGTCGCCGGCGCCGCCCGCGATGTCGTTCACCAGCTTCATCAGCGGGTCCTTGGAGCCGCGCACGTGCGTGGCGTAGCTGGACGCCGACTCGCGGAAGGAGTCCCGCACCGAGGTGTCCTTGTCCTCGTCGCGCCGCGGGTAGTGACCGTCCATGATCCGCTGGTGGTCCCGCGACGCCGCCCACTTCTTCAGCTCGGCGGCCCGCACCGTGGTGAAGGGGTGGGAGCGGGGCAGCACGTTCAGGATCTTCAGCACGGAGTCGCGCAGGTCGCCCCCGGCCTCGTACTCGTCGGCCTGCTCCAGGAACGCGTCCACGTTCATCTCGTGCAGGTGGTTGCCGCCCGCGATCTTCATCAGGCCCCGCATGGAGGCCTGCAGGTCCTGACCGACCAGCAGACCCGCGCGGTCCGCGGACAGCTCCGACTTGCGGAACCACTCGCGCAGCGCGGTCACGATCGCCATGATCGCCAGGTTGCCCAGCGGGATCCAGGCGACCCGGACGGCGAGGGACGTCAGGAAGAGCAGGACGGTCCGGTAGACCGAGTGCCCCGACAGCGCGTGCCCGACCTCGTGCCCGATGACCGCCCGCATCTCCTCCTCGTCCAGCAGCTCGACGAGGCCCGTGGTGACGACGATGATCGGCTCGTCCAGGCCGATGCACATCGCGTTCGGCTTCGGGTCCTGGTTGACGTACATCGCCGGGACCTTCTCCAGGTCCAGGATGTAGCAGGCGTCGCGCAGCATGACGTTCAGATGGGCGAACTGCCGGTCCGAGACGCGTACCGAGTCGGACAGGAACAGCAGCCTCAGGCTGCGCTCGGGCAACAGGCCGCTCAGCGCCTTGAAGACCGTGTCGAAGCCGCTCAGCTTGCGCAGCGCCACCAGGGCGCTGCGGTCGGCCGGATGCTCGTACGCACGCGAGGAGATTCCGGGGAAGCGCCTGCGCTGCCTGCTCGGCACCTTCTCGTGCCCGTTGTGCTGGTGGCCGTCGGACATGTCTTCCCCCATGTGCGTGTGTGAG
Organism: Streptomyces sp. NPDC037271; assembly: GCF_055603605.1. Lineage (NCBI taxonomy): Bacteria > Bacillati > Actinomycetota > Actinomycetes > Kitasatosporales > Streptomycetaceae > Streptomyces > Streptomyces sp. NPDC037271. The sequence goes on along the minus strand of NZ_JBVJVN010000002.1, from coordinate 236,545 downwards.
GCCTGTGCGTATGTCTGGGCCTTTACGAACCCTTGTATGGCCCTTTGCTCCCCCGAAGCCGAGCCCAGCCTAGGCGGAGATACCGTGGACGGGCAGTGCAACGAAGGAGTCCACGTCATGGAGTACACCCCCCACACCGACTGGCTCGCCTCGGCGGTGACCGCGGCCGAGCAGCAAGGTCCGGGGAATCTGCTGCGGGTCGTGCTGATCGTGATGGTGGTGGGTTGTGTGCTGACCGCGTGGTTCCTGCTGCGGGGGTACAAGCGGAAGGACGACTGAGGCGACCCGAAGGTTCCCCCCGGCCCGGTCCCAACGGCGGAGTCGGCGTGATCGTCCGCGAGGTGCCCGCATACGATGAGCGGACGTCTTTATCCCGCCCACACCGGATAGGTCCTGCCGAAGATGAGCTTCCACAGCACCGCTGCCCAGTTTGTCACCCTCGCCTCCGAGGGCGGCGCAGAGCACAGCGGCAACCATCAGAGCCTGAACCCCTACGTCACCGGCATCGGCGCGTTCGTCGCGCTGATGCTCCTGCTGTGGATCACCACCCGGTTCAACCGCGACCGCTGAGCGCGGGGTTGTGGGGGCGGCAGGAGCTCTCGGGTCGGGCCGGTAGGGTCTGCACGCATGGGAGAGCAGGACATGCCTACCGGTCCGGCGCACGACACGTCGAACACGCCGGCGCGTGACACACACAGCCGCGCGGTGCCCGCCCGCGCCACCGGCCGGGGCAGTGGACCGACGCCGTCGGGCAAGCGCCGTCTCGGCGTCATGGGCGGCACCTTCGACCCGATCCACCACGGACACCTCGTGGCGGCCAGCGAGGTCGCCGCGCAGTTCCACCTCGACGAGGTGGTGTTCGTACCCACCGGCCAGCCGTGGCAGAAGAGCCACCGCACGGTGTCCGCGGCCGAGGACCGTTATCTGATGACGGTCGTCGCGACCGTCGAGAACCCGCAGTTCTCGGTGAGCCGCATCGACATCGACCGCGGCGGCCCCACCTACACCGTGGACACCCTGCGCGACCTGCGCGCGCTCAACCCGGACGCGGACCTGTTCTTCATCACCGGCGCCGACGCCCTCGCCCAGATCCTCACCTGGCGCGACAGCGAGGAGCTGTTCTCCCTCGCGCACTTCATCGGCGTCACCCGGCCGGGCCACCACCTGACGGACGACGGACTCCCCAAGGGCGGCGTCTCGCTCGTCGAGGTCCCCGCCCTCGCCATCTCCTCCACGGACTGCCGTGCGAGAGTCGCCAAGGGCGACCCCGTCTGGTACCTGGTGCCCGACGGAGTCGTGCGCTACATCGACAAGCGCGAGCTGTACCGCGGCGAGTGAGTCGAGAGGGGGCACCGGTGAACGACGGATACGACGCGGGGTACGACGACGGCGGCCCGTACGAACTCGTCGGATACGACGAGTACGGCCGACCCGTGTACCGCCAGGCCCAGGGCGAGGCCCCGGCCCGGCCGGGCGGTCAGCAGCCGTACGACGCGTACGCGCAACAGCAGGACCAGCGGGACCAGCAGTACGGGCAGCAGGCGTACGGCTACGGCCAGGGCTACGACCCGTACGCCGCGGGCGGGCAGCAACCCGCCCCCGGCTACGACCCCTACGCCCCCTACGACCCGTACGACTCCCGGACCGGCCACGAGGCCGGCGGGCAGTCCTCCGTCCCCGGCTACGACACCGGTCGGCAGCCCTCCGCCTCCGACGCCCCCGACGCCCCCGCCGGCTACGACGGCTACGCGTCCGGCGGGCCGCAGGGCGGCCGGGCGACGCCGCCGCAGTACGACCCGTACGACCCTCACGGCCAGGCGGCGGCCGGCGGCGGGCAGTCCCGGGTCGCCGAGCAGACCGCCTACATCCCGCAGCAGGCGGGCCCGCCCGGGGAGCCCGCGGAGGAAGCCCCCGCGGAGACCGCCGAAGCCGACGGGGACCGGGAGTACCGCACCGAGCAGTTCGCCTTCGTCGAGGAGCCGACCGACGACTCCGAGGACGTCATCGACTGGATGAAGTTCACGGAGAACCGCACCGAGCGCCGCGAGGAGGCCCGGCGGCGCGCACGCACGCGCGTCGTCGCCCTGGCCGTCGTCCTGGCACTGGTCGCGGTCGGCGGTGTCGGCTACCTCTGGTACGCCGGAAAGCTCCCCGGAACGTCCTCCTCCGACGACACGGCGGGCGGTACGACGGCGGCCGGCGCCCAGAAGCGCGACGTGATCGCCGTCCACCTGCACGACACCAGCGGCGGCGGCACCTCCACCGCGCTGCTCGTGGACAACACCACCACCAAGCAGGGCACCGCCGTGCTGCTGCCCAACTCCCTCGCCCTGACCGGCGACGACGGCACCACCACCACGCTCGCCGAGTCCGTCGACGACGCCGGCCCCGACGCCACCCGCACCGCGCTCGACTCGGTCCTCGGCACCGACATCGAGGGCACCTGGCGCCTGGACACGCCGTACCTCCAGATCCTCGTCGACCTGGTCGGCAACATCGAGCTCGACACCGACACCGACGTCCCCGACCCGGAGGTCAAGGACAAGGGCGCCACACCCCTCGTGCGCAAGGGCGAGGGGCAGACCCTCAGCGGCAGGATGGCCGTCGCCTACGCCACCCACCGCGGCTCCGGCGAAGCGGCCGACGCCGAACTGCGGCGGTTCGGGCAGGTCATGCAGGGAGTGCTGCGCAAGCTGTCCTCGGACCCCACGGCCGCGACGACCACCATCCAGACCCTCGGGCTGATCCTCGACCCGCCGCTGACCGAGAAGGACCTCGGCTCCTTCCTCGCCGGGCTCTCCGACCTCGCCAAGGGCGGCGACTTCGAGACCGCGCTGCTGCCCGTCCAGGACGACGGCAGGCTCAGCGCCGAAGCCGGTGACGGCATCGTCAAGGACGTCCTGGGCGGTACCGCCAAGAGCCCCGACAAGGACGCGGCCGTCAGCGTCTCCGTCCGCAACGCCACCGGCGTCGAGGACAGCGCCGGCAAGGCCCGCGTCGTCCTCCTCAACGGCGGCTTCACCTTCCTGGAGGGCGGCACCGCGTCCGGCACCGAGGCGTCGTCGAAGGTCGTCTACGCCGATGCCGCCGACAAGGAGAACGCCGTCCAGGTCGCCAAGACCCTGGGCCTGCCCACCGCCTCCGTCACCCAGGGCGAGGTCTCCGCGAACGCGAGAGTGTCGGTGGTCCTCGGCCAGGACTACGAACCGGCGTCGTAGGCGGCGGGTGATTATCACGTGGGCTGCCGTCGGCGGTCGTGAGACCCTTGAGGTCAACCGACCGCCGACCCGAAAGCCAGGCAGTGACCGCGACCGACCGCTCCATCGAACTCATCAACACCGCCGCGCAGGCGGCAGCCGACAAGCTCGCGCACGACATCATCGCCTACGACGTCAGCGACGTGCTGTCGATCACGGACGCCTTCCTGCTGGCCTCCGCGCCCAACGACCGCCAGGTCAAGTCGATCGTCGACGAGATCGAGGAACGGCTCAGCAAGGAACTCGGCACCAAGCCGGTACGCCGCGAGGGCGACCGGGAGGCCCGCTGGGTCCTGCTCGACTACGTCGACATCGTCGTCCACGTCCAGCACAGCGAGGAGCGCGTCTTCTACGCCCTCGAGCGGCTGTGGAAGGACTGCCCCGAGCTGGAGCTGCCCGCCGACGCCAAGGCGACCCGCGGCAAGGCCGAGGAGCACGCCAGGCTCCGGGCCGCCGAGGAGGCGACGGAGACCGACGGGGACTGGCGATGAGCGCCACCGGCGAGGTGACGGCCGGACAGCCGGGCCGCGGCCGCCGTGTCATCCTCTGGCGGCACGGCCAGACCTCGTGGAACGTGGAGCGCCGCTTCCAGGGCACCACGGACGTCGGCCTCACCGAGACCGGCGTCGCCCAGGCCCGCCGCGCCGCCCGGCTGCTGGTCGGCCTGAGGCCGGACGCGATCGTCGCCTCCGACCTCAGCCGGGCCGCGAGCACGGCCGCCGAGCTCGCCGCGCTGACCGGCCTGGAGGTGACCTTGGAGGAGGGCCTGCGGGAGACCTACGCGGGCGTCTGGCAGGGGCTGACCCACGACGAGATCATCGCCCGGCACGGCGAGGAGTACGCGGCGTGGAAACGCGGCGAGCCGGTCCGCCGCGGCGGCGGTGAGCTGGAGACGGAGGTGGCCGACCGCGCCGCCCCCGTGGTGCTCCGGCACGCCGAGAAGCTCTCCGAGGACGGCACCCTCGTGGTGGTCAGCCACGGCGGCACGATCCGCACCACCATCGGCCGGCTGCTGGGTCTGGAACCGCACAGCTGGGAGAGCCTCGGCGGCCTGACCAACTGCTGCTGGTCCGTGCTGGGCGAAGGCGCCCGCGGCTGGCGTCTGCTGGAGCACAACGCCGGCACGCTGCCGGAACCGGTGCTCGGCGACGACGACTGAGTCCCGCTCGGCGGGCCCGGGACCCGGATTTCACTTTCCGGCAGGTCGCAGGCTAAAGTTCTTCTTGTTCGCCCCGCCGAGCGGAGCGAAAGACCATGTGGCTCAGCCGCGTGGCACCAGGGGCTATAGCTCAGTTGGTAGAGCGCCTGCATGGCATGCAGGAGGTCAGGAGTTCAATTCTCCTTAGCTCCACAGCCCACGGACGAATCCCGTCCCCTTCGGGGGACGGGATTTTTCGTATCCGTCCGCTTGAGCAACAGGAGTCCCACAGGCGTATACCCCGGTGGGACTCCGTGTCCGGACTGGTACTGAGGCGTCGCTGACCGTGTTGGCCCGGTCGTGGCAGAATCAAACGGCCGGAAGGGGACCGCGACCCGACGGGAGGGAGTGGCGATGCCTGCGAGCATCCGCGAGGAGGTCGGTCACCTCCTCGGCTCAGCGGTGACACGCGACACGTCGACCCGTCTGCGCTGCCCTTCCTGCGGTTCCGCGCACGTGGCCCAAGTCCTCGGCGACAACGGCGGAATCTCCTACGTGTGCACGGCCTGCGGCCACAGCTGGAGCTGATCGATGGGTGCACACAGGCGGAAGTGCGACTGGTGCGGCAGCGGCACCCCGATCGTGCGGGACATGGAGCCGGTCAACCCGGACTACCAGTACTGGTGCGAGGAGTGCGCGCGGGCGCTGATCATAAAAGGCGACCCGATCGAGACGTACCGCGAACTCGAGGGCGAGCCGATCTACGGCCGGCTCCTCGAGGAGCACTGCACGCTCAAGCGGTTCTATTCGTTCGTCACGGCGTAGCGGTACGGCCCGGCGGTCCACGCAGGAGAGCAGAGCAAGAGGGCAAAACGGGCATAGTGGAAACGATTTGGTGTTGTGCCCGGTCGACCGTGTAATGTTGGCGTCGCCGCCGGGGAAACCGGGCGGCAGACAGCAAGGGGCTATAGCTCAGTTGGTAGAGCGCCTGCATGGCATGCAGGAGGTCAGGAGTTCAATTCTCCTTAGCTCCACAGGAAGAGGAAGAAACCCCCCGGATCACTGATCCGGGGGGTTTCTTCATGTGTCCCTTCCGCGCCGCCTCCCGCGTCAGCGGCCGAGTGCCCGGCGGCCGCGCCCCGGGGACAGGACCGGCAGGCTGGTCCGCGAGGACGGGGCCTGTCCGCGGCCGTCCTCCTCGATGCGCAGGGCGAGCGCCGGACAGCGGCGCACCGCGCGGACCGCCTTGGCCTCCGCGAAGCGCGGCACGTCGGCCTGCGCGACGGTCGGAAAGCCGTCGGCGCCGAGCTGGAAGACCTCGGGGAGGATGTCCGCGCACAGACCGTGGCCCCGGCACAGCGTCCAGTCGACGTAGATCTTCTGGCGGCTGGGCCCGCCCTCCTCCCCACCGCCTCCCGGGCCGCCCGCCGGGGTGCCGCCCTCGAAGAGCGGCAGGACGCCCTCCACGGGCCGCCCGCAGCCGTTGCCGAGGACATGGGCGGCGAGATCGTCCGTGAACGCCTTGACGGTCGACTCCAGGAACATCGCCGAGCCGTCCGGGTGCGAGCAGGCGCCGCGCCGCTTCACGTTCCTCGCGACCTGCTTGACCGCCTCCAGGGCGGCCGGGCCGCCGCCGTTCAGGATGTCCTCCAGGCCGCGCGCGGCGGCCGGCAGGCCCAGGTAGCAGGGGCCGCACTGGCCCGCGCTCTCCTGTGCCAGCCACTGCGCCACCCGCAGCGACTCGCCCAGCGGGCAGGTGTCCTGACCGATCGGCAGGATCGCGCCCGCGCCGAGCGAGCCGCCCACCTGGTGCAGGGAGTCGCGGGAGACGATCGCCTCGCCGACGGTCGCCGCGTCGATCCACTTGCCGTGGTAGCCGCCGGTCAGCACGCCCTGCGGCACCGGCGGGGCGCCGGCCAGCTGGAGGACGTAGCGCAGCGGCACGCCCGTCGGCACTTCGACGACCATGGGGCGGGCCACCGCCCCGGAGACGGTGAGCATGACGGTGCCCGGCTCGTCGTACAGGCCGGTGTTGCCGTAGCGCTCCGGGCCGATGCGGGCGGCGATCGCCAGCTGGGCGAACGTCTCGGCGTTGGACAGCAGGGTCGGCGCGCCGCCGACGCCGCTGCGGGACGCGCTGACCTTGCGGCCGGGCGGGATCGCCGGGCCGCCGTCGATGGAGCGGATCAGCGAGGCCGCCGCGCCGGTGACCATCCGTACCGGATTGCGCTGCACGCGCGCGCGGAGGGCGGAGCGGCGTCCGTTGTTCAGTCCGCGTTCGGCGAGGGCGGCCTCCATGGAGCGCTGCGTGGACTCACGGGTGACCCCGATGACGAGGGTGCGGGCGCCCATGGCCTCGGCGCACAGCAGCGCGCCGTCCAGGATCAGGTGCGGGGCGCGGTTGATGAGCACCGTGTCCTTGCGGCAGGCCGGCTCGTCCTCGCTGCCGTTGACGACCACGACCGGCCGCACGCCGCGCTTGATCGCGGCTTCGGCGACCGAGCGCAGCTTCCTGTGGAAGGGGAAGCCCGCGCCGCCGCGGCCCTTCAGGTTGATGCGTTCGGAGAGCTGCGCGAGCTGCTCCCCGCCCATCGGTTCGAGCGGACCGTGCACCTTGAGGTGCATCGGCAGGTCCAGGCGCTCGACAAGGTCGAAGCCCGACGTGAGCTGGGGAAGCCCGACCACACGGACTTCTGGGACGTCGGGCAGGGCCTCGTTCACCACGTTCCTCCGGAGGTGCCCCGGCCTTCGGGCCGGATCAGACCGGGCTGGTTGCGACCCGGCTGGTGTCGGTCGTGGAAGACCTGCTGGGTCGCTGACCCGCAGGCGGCGTGAGCCAGGAATCTCCTGTCAGCTGGCAGAGGAGGCGGATGGGGCAGAGGAAGCAGAAGGATCACAGGGGGCACAGGGGGCACAGGGTGAGGGGTCAGCGGGAGCAGAGGGTGAGGGGGCAGAGGGTGAGGGGGCAGGGGGGTCAGTTGAGGCCTCCGGCGGAAGGCGTGTTCCAAGGTTCGCCGGAACCCGGTGCGTCGAAGTCGTAGGACGACGACGGCGCACCGGGGACCGGTTCGGTGGCGGGACCGCTGTTGTACGTGTCGCCCGGGTAGTACGTGTCGTGGACCGCGTTCACCTCACGGGTGTCGCGCACGTCACTCGAGCCGTGGCCCGAGGTGTCCGTATCGCCGTAGACCGGGATGGTGTGTCCCGTGTCGTCGAGCGGGTCGTAGACCGACCGGGGTGCCTCGCCGACCGGCGGCGGGGACGGTACGGGCCAGCTGCCCGAGGTACTGCCGGCGCCGTCCGCGAAGGGCATCGCCTCGGTGGGCCGCATGTCCGGCGGTGGGGCGGACGCGGTCGTGTCGGCCGTCAGCGGCCGCCGGTGTGCGCCCGAGGGGCCGGACACGGCCCGGTAGGCCGCCGCGAACCCGCCCGCCGGTTCCCGCGGGGTCAGGCGCTCGGCGGGCGCGTACAGCGGTGCGGAGACCCCGCCCGCTCGCGGTGCCCCGGCACGCTCGTAGCCCGGCAGCGCGGCGGTGTCCGTCCCCCGGCCCCGGCCCTCCGCGGGCTCCTCGCGGACCGGCCGCTCGCCGGCCCCCAGGAGGCCCGCGATCCGGTCGGCGACCTTGCGCTTGACCGGGCGGGGCGCCGCGCGCAGTGCCAGGGCCGCCATGACGCCGAGCATGGACAGGCCGTACAGGATCAGGAAGACCGGCTTCGCCGCGCGCCCCGCGTAGAGCCCGTGCAGCAGCGCCAGGCACCACGCCGGGTAGGCCAGCATGTGCATGGCCCGCCAGCGGGCGGCCGCGGGCGCCGGGGACGCGAAGCGGTTGCGCAGGGCGCCGGTGACGCCCACGAAGAGCATGAGCATGCTGGCCAGGGTGCCGAAGCCGATGAGCACGCCTCGCCCCCCGAACGACTCGTCGTCCGTGGCGAGCAGCCCGAACGGGACCACGGCGGCGACCCAGGTGGTGTGCTCCCGTGCCAGCTTGACCCCGATGTGCAACAGCAGGAAGACGACCGAGGCGACCGCGGTGGTCCGGTGTACCGCCTGGGCCAGGATCCGCCGGCGGGCGTCGAGGACGATCCGGTCCTGGGCGACGAGTCCCCAGATCACCGAGCAGCTGAGGAGGACGAGGGAGAGGACGCCGGCGCCGAAGTCGAGGAACTCCGCGAAGGTGTCGTCCGCCGTGCTGTCGTTCGTCACCACGGCAGGCCTCCCCACGTCACGGACGCGCGGGGAGGGTGCGGGTGCGAGCGGCTGCCGAGGGGGTGGCTCAGGGGAAGGGCGGGAGGGCGTGAAGGGTGTGGAGCGTGTGGAGGGTTCATGGGGCAACTCCGGAGCGGTTCGGGGTAGCGGTCCCGCTGCCGCACTCTAAGTGGCGCCATACCCGCGGGTACGAGGTTTGAGTTATTGCGTTGTTATCAAATGACAATGCGCTCGTAGTGATGTCCCCATAGTGGTCGTTACGCGAAGTAACCATTGGCCCCGGTTCACGATCACCGGCCGTGAGGCGGCGGGGAGGTGCGGCGGGGAGGTGTGGCGGGAGGCGTGGTGCGGACCGCCGGAAGCACCTCGCGACCCGATCGACGACTGCGGTACCCTGACGCCATGCGTGCCGTACGCCTTCTGCTTAGCGAGCCGCGCTGATCAGTCCCGACCCCGGTCGTAGTCCGGTGGCCGGAATCGGCGCGGCGTCCCCTCCTGTGCGAGGGGATTTTTCATTTCCCGGCATTCACAGCCGCTGGTCTTGAATGTCGCAGCCGCTGGCAGAGACGATCGATGGAGCTTTGAGGATCATGAGCGAGACGAACCCCGCGGCGACCGCCCCCGTGACGGCGGACGCCGCGCCGCACCGCTACACGGCTGCCATGGCCGCCGAGATCGAGGCACGCTGGCAGGACTTCTGGGACGCCGAGGGGACGTACGCCGCGCCGAACCCCAAGGGTGACCTGGCGGGCGACGCGGAGCTGGTCGCCAGGCCCAAGAAGTTCATCATGGACATGTTCCCGTACCCCTCCGGTGCGGGCCTGCACGTCGGCCACCCCCTGGGCTACATCGCCACCGACGTCTTCGCCCGCTTCCAGCGGATGACCGGCCACAACGTCCTGCACACCCTGGGCTTCGACGCCTTCGGCCTGCCCGCCGAGCAGTACGCGGTGCAGACCGGCACGCACCCGCGCGTGTCCACCGAGGCCAACATGAAGAACATGCAGAGCCAGCTGCGCCGGCTGGGCCTGGGCCACGACAAGCGCCGGTCGTTCGCCACGATCGACCCCGAGTACTACAAGTGGACCCAGTGGATCTTCCTGCAGATCTTCAACTCCTGGTACGACCAGGAGGCGCGCAAGGCACGGCCGATCACCGAGCTGGTCGCCCAGTTCGAGTCGGGTGAGCGGGCGGTCCCGGGCCACCCCGGGCGCGCGTGGAGTGACCTGAGCGACGCCGAGCGCGCCGACGTGCTGGGCGGCTTCCGTCTGGCCTACGCCTCCGACGCGCCCGTCAACTGGTGCCCCGGCCTGGGCACCGTACTGGCCAACGAGGAGGTCACCGCCGACGGCCGCTCCGAGCGCGGCAACTTCCCCGTCTTCAAGTCCAAGCTGCGCCAGTGGAACATGCGCATCACCGCCTACGCCGACCGGCTGCTGGACGACCTGGACGAGCTGGACTGGCCCGAGGCCATCAAGCTGCAGCAGCGCAACTGGATCGGCCGCTCCGAGGGCGCCCGCGTCGACTTCCCCGTCGACGGCGAGCGCATCACCGTCTTCACCACCCGCCAGGACACCCTGTTCGGCGCGACCTACATGGTGCTGGCGCCCGAGCACCCGCTGGTCGAGAAGTTCACCCCGGCCGCCTGGCCCGAGGGCACGCACGACGTGTGGACCGGCGGTCACGCGACCCCGACCGAGGCCGTCGCCGCGTACCGCGCGCAGGCCGCGTCCAAGTCCGACGTCGAGCGGCAGGCCGAGGCCAAGGACAAGACCGGCGTCTTCATCGGCGCCTACGCGACCAACCCGGTCAACGGCGAACAGGTCCCCGTCTTCATCGCCGACTACGTGCTGATGGGCTACGGCACCGGCGCGATCATGGCCGTCCCGGCGGGCGACCAGCGCGACTTCGAGTTCGCGCGCGCCTTCGAGCTGCCGATCCGCTGCATCGTCGAGCCGACCGACGGCCGGGGCACCGACCCGGCCACGTGGGAGGACGCCTTCGGGTCGTACGACGCGAAGATCATGAACTCGTCCAACGACGAGATCAGCCTGGACGGCCTGCCCGTCGTCGAGGCCAAGGAGCGCATCACCGAGTGGCTGGAGCGCACCGGCGCCGGAGAGGGCACCGTCAACTTCCGGCTGCGCGACTGGCTGTTCAGCCGCCAGCGCTACTGGGGCGAGCCCTTCCCGATCGTCTACGACGAGGACGGCGTCGCGCACGCCCTGCCCGAGTCGATGCTGCCGCTGGAGCTGCCCGAGGTCGAGGACTACTCCCCGCGCACCTTCGACCCGGACGACGCCGACACCAAGCCCGAGACCCCGCTGTCCCGCAACGAGGACTGGGTCAACGTCACCCTGGACCTGGGCGACGGCCGCGGCCCGCGCAGGTACCGGCGCGAGACCAACACCATGCCCAACTGGGCCGGCTCCTGCTGGTACGAGCTGCGCTACCTGGACCCGCACAACGGCGAGCGGCTGGTCGACCCGGAGATCGAGCAGTACTGGATGGGCCCGCGCGAGGGCCTGCCGCACGGCGGCGTCGACCTGTACGTCGGTGGCGCCGAGCACGCCGTGCTGCACCTGCTGTACGCCCGCTTCTGGTCCAAGGTCCTGTTCGACCTGGGGCACGTCTCCTCGGCCGAGCCGTTCCACAAGCTGTTCAACCAGGGCATGATCCAGGCCTACGTCTACCGCGACAGCCGCGGCATCGCCGTGCCGGCCGCCGAGGTGGAGGAGCGCGACGGCGCCTACTACTACCAGGGCGAGAAGGTCTCCCGGCTGCTGGGCAAGATGGGCAAGTCCCTGAAGAACGCGGTCACCCCCGACGAGATCTGCGCCGAGTACGGTGCCGACACCCTGCGCCTGTACGAGATGGCGATGGGTCCGCTGGACGTCTCCCGGCCGTGGGACACGCGCGCGGTGGTGGGCCAGTTCCGGCTGCTGCAGCGGCTGTGGCGCAACGTCGTCGACGAGAACACCGGTGAGGTGACGGTCGCGGACGTCGCCGAGGCCGACATCGACGCGGACACCCTGCGCGCCCTGCACAAGGCCATCGACGGCGTGCGGCAGGACCTGGAGGGCATGCGGTTCAACACCGCCATCGCCAAGGTCACCGAGCTGAACAACCACCTGACGAAGGTGGGGGGCACGGTCCCGCGCACGGTCGCCGAGCGCCTGGTGCTGCTGGTCGCGCCGCTGGCCCCGCACGTCGCCGAGGAGCTGTGGCGCAAGCTGGGGCACACGGACTCGGTCGTCCACCAGGACTTCCCCGTCGCCGACCCGGCCTACGTCGTCGACGAGACCGTGACCTGCGTCGTGCAGATCAAGGGCAAGGTCAAGGCGCGGCTGGAGGTCTCCCCGTCCATCTCCGAGGAGGACCTGGAGAAGGCGGCGCTGGCCGACGAGAAGGTCGTGGCCGCGCTGGACGGGGCCGGGATCCGCAAGGTGATCGTGCGGGCGCCGAAGCTGGTGAACATCGTTCCCGCGTAGGCGGAGGGGCACTCGGAGGGGCAGGGCCTCTGGACCGGGCTCTTCGGGTGGCCGGTGTTCCGGGTGCTTCTGAGGGCCGGTGTTCGCGGGGGCCGGTGGTCCCGGTGCTCCGGATGGTCCCGGTGGTCCGGGTGGTCCCGGTGGTCCGGGTGGTCCGGGTGGTCCGGGTGGTCCGGGTGGTCCGGGGGCTGGACTGGGGCTGGGGTGAGGCTGGGGTCCGGGGGTCCGGGGTTCCCTCAGGGCAGGCTCGGGGTCGGATGCGGGCCGGTTCAGGGTTGAATGCGGGCAGGTTCGGGGTTCTGATCGGAACCCTGGGCCTGCCCGCTGCGTTTACCGTGGAAGAGCGGCGCGGAGAGCGCCGCGGCCTGCCGGTGCGCGGGCCGGACGCTCGGAGGAGGAGCTTCGTGGAAGCAGTGATCACGGTATTCGCCCTGCTCTTCGTGCTCGCCCTCGTACTGGGCGCCTACGCCACGGTGAAGGCCGTCGGCGCCGCCAAGCGCAGCGTGGACCGTGGCATCACCCAGGCCCGCCGCACGGTCGAGGACCACACACTGCGGGCCAAGTCCCTGGTCCAGCCGGGGCCGGCGGGCGAGCTCGCCCAGCTGCGGCTGACGCTGCGCACGTCGATGCGGGCCACTCAGGACGCGCTGCACGCGGGCGTGGCCGAGGACGAGTCCCTCAAGGAATCCCTCGCCCTCTTCGACCGGCTCAGCGCGCACGGATTCGAACTCGACGCCGAGCTCAGGCGGCTGGAGTCGGACCCGGATCGCGTCACGCTCGGGGGGCTCCTTCCCGCGCTGCGCGAGCGCACCGAGCGGATCACCCGGTCGGCGGAGTCCCTGCGCTGGGCGGCCCGTGACCGGGCCCGCCGCTTCGCGGACGACGACCTGGACTCGTTGAGCGCACAGATCGACGTCGAGGCCGGCGCCCTGCGGCACTGGACGGAGACGGAGACGGGTCCCGCCGCCGCGCCGCCGTCCTGGCCCGAGGCTCCCGCCACCGACGCCCCCACCGCCCGGCAGAGCCGGCCGGAGACCCCGCAGGCATCGCCGACCTCGCCGGCCTCGAGGCAGGAGCCGGCGGAGGAGCCCGCCAGGCCCGCCATCACCCCGCCCGCCGCGCGCCCCGTCTATCCCTGGCAGAAGAAGGCCCGTCCGGAGAACACGACCTGATCACAGCCCTGTGAACGCCCGGTCGTCGAGGCCGGGCTGCCGTACGGGGGCTGCGCCAGGTAGCCTCCAGCTCATGTCCCGCCATGTCGCTATCGTCACGGATTCAACGGCCTACCTCCCGGCCCGGACGATGGAGCGGCACGGCATCACCGCGGTACCCCTGACCGTCGTCCTGGGCGACCGGGCCCTGGAAGAGGGCACCGAGATCTCGACCCGTTCGCTGGCCCAGGCCCTGCAGAAGCGGCGGCCGGTCACCACCTCCCGCCCCAGCCCCGAACTCTTCGCCGAGACCTACCGCAGGATCGCCGAGTCCGGCGCCGAGGGCATCATCTCCCTGCACCTTTCCGCCGAGCTCTCCGGCACGCACGACGCGGCCGTCGTCGCCGCGCGCGAGGCGGCGATCCCCGTGCGCGTCGTGGACACCGGGATGATCGCGATGGCCCTCGGATTCTGCGCGCTCGCCGCGGCCGAGTCGGCGGAGGCGGGCGGCACGGTGGACGAGGCCGTCACGGCCGCCGAGAAGCGCGCCGCGGGCACCTCCGCCTACTTCTACGTCGACACCCTCGACTATCTGCGCCGCGGCGGCCGGATCGGGGCGGCCCAGGCGCTGTTCGGTTCCGCGCTCGCCGTGAAACCGCTGCTGCAACTGGACGGCGGCCGGATCGAGCCCTTGGAGAAGGTCCGGACGGCGTCCAGGGCCATCGCCCGGCTGGAGGAGATCGTCGCCGACCGGGCGGGCAGCGCACCGGTCGACATCGCCGTCCACCATCTCGCCGCCCCGGACCGGGCGTCGGCTCTGGCGGACCGCCTGCGGGACCGGGTGCCCGGGCTGGCCGACCTCCACGTGAGCGAGGTCGGCGCGGTGATCGGGGCGCACACGGGGCCCGGGCTGCTCGGAGTTGTCGTCTCGTCGCGGTGAGGGAGCGGCGCGAGGCCGTGTGGGTCTCGTCGACGTGGAGGGGGAGTCGTTGTATCACCCGTGTGGGGTACCGGAGTTGTCCACAACCTGTAGGTAGTCCCCGGGAATTGAGCATGATCATCGCAGTTGTGGCGCGGTGTCCGATCCTCGTCGCATGGCTCTTCGATCACGCTCACGCACAGCGGCCGCGACCAGCGGCCCGGGCCGCGCACCGGCTTCCGACGGCCGGCTCCGCCAACGCCACTCGTCCCCTTCCCGCTCCCTCGGCCGGGCACGGCACGGGCGCCGTCATGCACCGGAGGAGGAACTCCGGCGGCGGGCGGCGGCACTCTTCGACGAACGTGCCGAACGTGCCGAACGTGCCGAACAAGCCGACTATGCCGAACACATCGGATACACCGGACACACCGGACACACCGAGCATGCCGAACGTGTAGGGCGGGCCCGGCACACCGAACGCACCGAACACGCCGAACACGCCGGCCGGCGGGGCGGATCGGGGAAGGGGCCGCCGTCGCGGAGGACGGAGCAAGCGGCGCGAGAAGAAGGGACGCCACCGGACGCCGCCATGACGGTCTGGCGGGAGCGGGCAGGACAGGCGCTGCGGGAGCGGATGCCGGTGTGGCTGCAGACACGGTGCGGGCTGGAGCGGCGCAGTGTGGCCGCGCTCACGGTGCTGCTCGTCGTCGCCGCGGTCTTCGCCGTGCAGCACTTCTGGACCGGCCGCACCCAGCCCGTGGCGGCACCTGAGGTGGTGCGGGAAGCGGCGGCATACGGCGCGCAGGGAGTGGGAGAGGGTGCGGGAGGAGACTCCGCGCCCGGATCGCGCAAGGGCACGGCCATGGGCACAGGTACGGCCACCGCCACGGTCGGGGCCGAGATCGTGGTGGATGTCGGCGGCAAGGTCCGCAAGCCCGGAATCCACCGCCTTCCGGCGGGCTCACGCGTAGCGGACGCCCTGCGTGCCGCCGGAGGCGTGCGATCCGGCACCAGGACCGACGGGCTGAACCAGGCACGCTTCCTGGTGGACGGAGAGCAGGTGATCGTCGGCGCCCCCGCGCCGGTCACGGGGTCCGCCCCGGGCGGCACCGCCCCGGGCGGCACCGCCCCGGGCGGGCTCGGCGGGCCGGGCGGTCCGGCGGCGGGAGGGGCGCCCGCGGGGCCGGTCTCCCTCAACACGGCTACCGCCGATCAGCTCGACACCCTGCCGGGCGTCGGTCCCGTGCTGGCCCGGCACATCATCGACTACCGCACCCAGCACGGCGGTTTCCGCTCGGTGGACGAGTTGCGCGAGGTCAACGGCATCGGTGAGCGCCGCTTCGCCGACCTGCGGAATCTCGTGCGGCCATGAGCCCGGACCTGGGCCCGGACCGGGGCCCGGACACGAGCCTGGACCTGAGCCCGGACCTGGGCCCGGACACGAGTCGGCCGAGCGGGCCGGGGGCACCCCACGACCGGACGGCGTCCCCGCGCGCGGCCGTGCACGCCGCTTCCGGGCACCGGCTCGGCGCGGCCCATCCCCGACAGGAGGGGCCTACGGACCTGCGGTTGGTCCCGCCGGCGCTCGCAGCCTGGGCGACGGCGGCGCTGATGCTGGACGCGCCGCCAGGGTGGGCCGTGGGAGTCGCCACCGCCGGGCTGATCCTGGCCGGAGTACTGCTGCCGAGGGCGCGGAGGCGGCGCACGACGCGCGGACGGCGTCACGCGTCGGTCGCCGCGCTGCTCCTCTGCGTCGCCGCGTCCGCCGTCTCGGCCGCGCTGCACGGCGCGGACCTGCGCCGTGGGCCCGTGCCGGCGCTGGCGCGGCAGTACGCCACCGTGACTGCCGAGGTGGAGGTCACCGCCGATCCCCGCCTCACCCGGCCCCGCGTCCGGGGAAACCGTGCCGTGCCGCCCACCGTACTGATCGAGGCCGACGTGCGGCGGGTGACGGATGCCGGAGGCACGGAGGTGATGACACGGACGCCGGTGCTGATGCTCATCGATGCGGGGGACGGCGAGGAGAGACGGGGACCCGCTTCCGCAGGCCACGCGGGCGACCCGGGCGATCCGGAGGACTCGCGGCTCACCCGTGCCGGGCCCGGCACCGCGCGCTGGCTGGGACTGCTGCCGACCGCGCGGCTCCGCGTCACCGCCCGGACGGCGCCCCCGAGGGCGACCGGGGACCGGATCGCCGCCGTGCTGCGGGTGCGGGACGGCCGGGAGGGGCCGGAGGTGGTGGCCGAGCCGTCGGGGGCGCAGCGGCTGGCGGGACGGCTGCGGGCCGGGTTGCGGGAGGCCACCGACGGTCTGCCGGCGGACGCGCGGGCGCTGCTGCCGGGCCTGGTCGTCGGGGACACCTCGCGCATCACGCCGGAGCTGGAGGAGGCGTTCAAGGAGACCGACCTCGCGCACACGCTGGCGGTGTCCGGCGCCAACTTCACGATCGTGCTCGCCCTGCTGCTCGGACCGCCCGGACTGGCCCAGCGCAGCGAGCGCCGGGGGCTGGCGCCCCGACTCGGACTCTCCCTGCGGACGACCGCGCTGCTCGGCGGCGTGCTCGCACTCGGCTTCGTCGTCGTGTGCCGGCCCGACCCGAGCGTGCTGCGGGCCGCCGCCTGCGGGTCCGTAGCCCTGCTTGCCCTGGCCACCGGACGCCGCAGGTCGCTGCTCCCCGCGCTGGCGACGGCCGTACTGCTGCTGGTGCTGTACGACCCGTGGCTGGCCCGCAGTTACGGCTTCCTGCTCTCCGTGCTGGCCACCGGGGCGCTGCTCACGCTGGCCCCGAGGTGGAGCGTGGCGTTGCGCCGGCGCCGGGTTCCGCCTCGGCTCGCCGAGGCGCTGGCCGCCGCGGGCGCGGCGCAGGCCCTGTGTGCGCCGGTCGTCGCCGTGCTGTCGGCACGGGTGAGCCTGGTGGGGGTGCCGTGCAACCTGCTCACCGAGTTCGCGGTCGCCCCGGCCACGGTGCTCGGCTTCGCGGCGCTGGCGACGGCACCGGTGGCGATGCCGGTGGCCAAGGGGCTGGCCTGGTGCGGAGGCTGGCCGGCCGAGTGGATCGCGGCGATCGCCCGCACCGGGGCCGCGCTGCCCGGCGCGGGTGTGGACTGGCCGGGCAACTGGGCCGGGGCGGCGCTGCTCGCCCTTGCCACGGTGGGCGTGCTGATCGTCGGCCGGCGATTGCTGAGACACCCCTGGTGGTGCGGTGTCTGCGCGGTGCTGCTCGTGCTGGTGGTGGTGCGGCCGCCGCCACTGGCCCGGGTGATCACCGGGTGGCCTCCGCCGGGCTGGCGGATGGTGATGTGCGATGTGGGCCAGGGCGACGCCATGGTGCTCGCGGCGGGTGAGGGGGCGGGCGTGGTGGTGGACACCGGGCCCGACCCCGCGCTGGTCGACCAGTGTCTGCGCTCGCTCGGCATCACCCGCGTCCCGCTCGTGGTGCTGACCCACTTCCACGCGGACCATGTGGCGGGCCTGCCCGGGGTGTTGCGGGGGCGTTCGGTGGGTGCGATCGAGACGACCGCGCTCCAGGAGCCCGCGGACCAGGCCGAGTCCGTCCGCAGACAGGCTGCGGCACGGCGGATTCCCCTGCGGCACGCCGCCGCCGGGGAGCAGCGGCGGTCCGGCCCGCTGTCCTGGCAGGTGGTGTGGCCACCACCGAGCCCACCGACGACCAGGGTGCCGGGCTCCCCGACGACCACGGAAAGCCCCAACGACGCCAGCGTCACCCTCCTGGTGCGGACGGCGGGCCTGCGTCTGCTGCTCCTCGGCGACTTGGAACCCCCTGCACAGCAGGAGCTGGCGAGATCACCGGCGGCAGCGGCGCTGGAAGGGGTCGACGTGCTGAAAGTGGCCCATCACGGCTCCGCCCACCAGGACCCGGACCTCATACGGAAGGTGGCCCCACGGCTGGCACTCATCAGCTGCGGAGAGGACAACACCTACGGCCACCCGGCTCCCGGCACGGTCGAGGCGCTGCGGGCCCAGGGGGCGATGGTGCTGCGGACGGACCGGGACGGGGCCCTGGCGGTCACCGGCACGGGCAGGGCGTTGCGGGTGGCGGGAGACTGAGGGCATGGATCAAGCCCAGGTCGATGCCTACCTAGCCCGCCTCGGAGCCGAGTACGCGGCGTGGCCCACCGTCGAGGCCCTGCGTGACCTGCATCTGCGTCATCTGCGCAGCGTGCCCTTCGAGAACCTGTCCGTCCATCTGGGAGAGGAGATCGCGCTGGAGGAGGAGCGGCTGCTGGACAAGGTGGTGGGCGCACGCAGGGGCGGGTTCTGCTACGAACTCAACGGCCTCTTCGGCGCGTTGCTCGCGGCGCTCGGGTACGAGGTCACCCTGCTGGCGGCGCGGGTGTACGGGGACGGGGGCCGGCTCGGGATCCCCTACGACCACCTGGCGCTGCGGGTGCGGACCGTGGACGGGGGTGACTGGCTGGCGGACGTCGGGTTCGGGGCGCACAGCCACGGCCCCCTGGCGTTCGGGGAGCGGGGTGAGCAGGAGGACCCCGGCGGGACGTTCCAGGTCGTCGAGGCGGGCCCGGACGAGGCCGGGGTGCGCGGCGGGCACGACTCCGCGCGTGCCGCCGACCTGGACGTGCTGCGGGACGGGAAACCCGTGTACCGGGTGGAGCTGCGCCCGCGGGTGCTCGGCGACTTCGTGTCCGGCGCGTGGTGGCACAGCACCTCGCCCCAGTCGCACTTCCTCCAGTCGCCGGTCTGTTCGCGGGTCACGGAGGACGGAGGGAGGGTCACGCTCAGCGGCCGCAGGCTCATGACCACGGCGGCCGACGGCAGACGGGAGGAGCGTGAGCTGGACACAAACGAGGAGGTGCTCGCGGCGTACCGGGACCGCTTCGGTATCGCCCTCGACCGGGTGCCGGCCGTGCGCCGGTTGTGAGGCCACCGGTGCCTTCCGCGACGCGACCCGACGCCCGCCGCGAGGCGACTCCGCGCCGGCTGTGCGGAATGCCGCCCGGGGCGGCCGCTTCGGGCCACAGAGGGGGCTACTCGTGAGTACTCCCGGCACATGCGCCGGTTTCCTGTGATGTGACCCCGTGTTGCCTCGAAAGCCTCATCGGTGATCGAATGTTACTTCGTCAACAATTTCTCACTCGTGCAGAGGGTGTCGTAGATGATCGGCCGTTGGCTGGGAAGCCGAACGAAGCGGATGCAACGGACGGGTCCTCTGGCGGCGGTGCGGACCCCGCCGAACGCCGGAGTGCTGAGTTGCCGGGTTCTCGATCCCGTCAACGAGCCGGTGCCCAACGCGGAGTTCGCGGTCAGCGACACCATGGGACGCAAGGTGGTCAGCGGTGGGACGGACCCCTTCGGTTCGTTCGTGGCGACGGTGCCCGCGGGGGAGTACCGGCTCGCGGTGTCCGCCGAGGGCTACACGCCGTACCGGGCGTCCGCGACCGTCACCGAGGACGCGCTGGCCTCGCTCGGCGACGTGACCCTGCAGGTGGCCCAGCCCCCGGAGCTGCCCGCGCCGGGCGACTGGGAGATCGAGCCGGCGCACTCGTCGATCGCGTTCACCGCCCGGCACATCGGGCTGGCCCGGATCCACGGCCGGTTCAACTCGTTCGCGGGCGCGGTGCGGATCGCCGACGACATGGAGCAGTCGGCGATGCACGTGGTCATCGACGCGGCGTCCATCGACACCAACGTGCAGATGCGTGACGACCACCTGCGGTCGGGGGACTTCCTGGACGTCCAGCGGTATCCGACCCTGGAGTTCTACAGCGACCGGTTCACGCACCGGGGCGGCAACCGGTGGGCCGTCTCGGGGGCGCTGTCCCTGCACGGCGTGACGCGCACCGTCACCCTGGACGCCGAGTACCTCGGTCTCGGCAACGGGATGGAGGGCGAGGTGCGGGCGGCCTGCCGCGCCACCACCGAGCTGCACCGCGACGACTTCACGGTGAGCTGGCAGACGATGCTGGCGCGCGGCATCGCCGTGGTCGGCCCCAGCATCAGGATCGACCTCGACGTGCAGATCGTGCCCAAGAGCTGAACCGGATCGCGCCGAGGGCTGAACCGGATCGCGCCGAGGGCTGAACCGGGTCGCGCCGAGGGCTGAACCAGATCGTGCCCAAGAGCTGAACCAGATCGTGCCCAAGGGCTGGACCAGATCGTGCCCGAGGGGCGAGCGGCGCCCGCAGTCCCGCCCGACTGCCCGGCCGCCACGCGGTGTCGGACAATGGCACCCGTGAGCGATGTGAGACATGTGCTGGTGCTGCCCGACCGCGATGCCGCGGAGGAGGCGGCCCAGGCGCTCGGGGAGCGGTTCGGGGTCGACGAGGAGCCCCGGATCGTCCGGGACGCCCTGGCCGGCGAGGACGACGCCGAGGACGCCCAGTGGCTCGTCGTCCTGCGTGACGAGCGGGAGCGGCTGGACCCCGGCGAGCTCGACGAGTTCGCCGGGGAGTGGGAGGGCTGGCGCGAGGAGCCCTAGCTCCTGGCCGGCGCAGCCAGGGGAGTCCCGTCGGGCCGGCACGCGCTGTCAGTGGTGCGTGCGATGCTTGTCGCGATGGCCAGGAAGACTGCGAATGACGACCCTCTCGCCCCGGTGACCCTTGCCGTGGGCCAGGAGGACCTCCTGCTCGACCGTGCCGTGCAGGAGGTGGTGGCCGCCGCGAAGGCCGCCGACGCCGACACGGACGTACGCGACCTGACCCCCGACCAGTTGCAGCCCGGCACGCTCGCCGAGCTCACCAGCCCCTCGCTCTTCGCCGAGCGCAAGGTCGTGGTCGTACGCAATGCGCAGGACCTGTCCGCCGACACGGTCAAGGACGTGAAGGCCTACCTCGGCGCACCCGCCGAGGAGATCACCCTCGTGCTGCTGCACGCGGGCGGCGCCAAGGGCAAGGGCCTGCTGGACGCCGCCCGCAAGGCGGGGGCGCGCGAGGTGGCCTGCCCGAAGATGACGAAGCCCGCCGACCGGCTGGCGTTCGTACGGGCGGAGTTCCGTACCATCGGGCGATCGGCCACCCCCGAGGCGTGCCAGGCGCTGGTCGACTCGATCGGCAGCGACCTGCGGGAGCTGGCCTCCGCGGTGTCCCAGCTGACCGCGGACATCGAGGGCACGATCGACGAGGCGGTCGTCGGGCAGTACTACACCGGACGGGCCGAGGCCTCCAGCTTCACGGTCGCCGACCGGGCGGTCGAGGGACGTGCGGCGGAGGCACTGGAGGCGCTGCGCTGGTCGCTGGCGACCGGAGTGGCCCCGGTGCTGATCACCAGCGCGCTGGCGCAGGGCGTGCGGGCGATCGGCAAGGTGTCCTCCGCCCGCGGTGGACGCTCCGCCGACCTCGCCCGCGAGCTGGGTATGCCGCCGTGGAAGATCGACCGCGTCCGGCAGCAGATGCGCGGCTGGACACCGGACGGCGTCTCCGTGGCCCTGCGCGCGGTGGCCGAGGCGGACGCAGGGGTGAAGGGCGCCGGGGAGGATCCCGAGTACGCCCTGGAGAAGGCCGTGGTGACCATCGCGCGGGCGGCGCGGTCGCGAGGCCGGGCGTAAGTCGCCCCGGTCAGCCCGGTCAGCCCGGTCAGCCCGGTCAGCCCGGTCAGCCCGGATCAGCCCAGCGTCCCGTTCAGCCTCGCCTGCCTTGGGCAGCCGGCCCGCCTGGTCAGCGCCGCTCGCCGTGGTCTGCCTTGTCCGTCCAGTTCAGCCTCGTCCGCATCGGTCTGCCTTGTCCGTCCAATTCAGCCTCGCCCGCTGTGGCCTGCCCCGCCCGTCCCGGTGAGCCCCGCCCCCGTCGGTCCCGAACCCCGGCAGACCGAAGGCCCCGGTGGCCGTCCTGGGGAAGGACGGCCACCGGGGCCTTCGGATCAAGCTCTGCGGATCCATGCCCGCGTGGCGAACGCAGGCCGCGCATGGATCCTTGGGTGCCGGACGGGAGCGGATGAGAGAGGGCCCGCTCTGGGTCCTTCCGGCGATCAGACCAGATAAGGGGTTCAGCCCTTGAGAGCGCCGACCTTCGTCGCCAGCGCCGACTTCTTGTTGGCGGCCTGGTTCTTGTGGATGACGCCCTTGGAGACGGCCTTGTCGAGCTGGCGCGAAGCGACGCGCTGGTACTCGGTGGCCTTCTCGACGTCACCCGCGGCAGCGGCCTCACGGGCCTTGCGGATCGCGGTCTTCAGAGAGGACTTGACGGCCTTGTTGCGCAGCCGGGCCTTCTCGTTGGTCTTGTTCCGCTTGATCTGGGACTTGATGTTCGCCACGAATGAGCCTTTGCAGGGTCAGGCACGGGACCGCGAGGGTCACGTGCCGATGATTTCTTGAAGGTGCGCCTCGTGCTGAGAGGGCAAGAGACACAGCCACCCACACTACCAGCGGCCCGTCGAGCAGCCCAATCCCGGTCCCGATCCGGTCCCGACCCGGTCCCGACCCGGCCCCCGATCAGGCCTCCCCCCGACCTCAACCCGTCCCAAACCCATCCCAGCTCCCCACCCGTGGGACGATGGAAGCTACGTATCGATCCGACCCGAGACCGCAGACACTGCGGACGCCTCAAGAATCAGGACCCTGCGTGCCCGCGATCCCCAGCCATGTGCCCGAGCCGAGCCGTACCGACCCGGCGCTGATCCGCAACTTCTGCATCATCGCGCACATCGACCACGGCAAGTCCACGCTCGCCGACCGGATGCTCCAGCTGACCGGTGTGGTGGAGCAGCGGCAGATGCGCGCCCAGTACCTCGACCGCATGGACATCGAGCGCGAGCGCGGCATCACGATCAAGTCCCAGGCGGTGCGATTGCCGTGGGCCCCCACCCACGACAAGAGCAGCACGCACATCCTCAACATGATCGACACGCCGGGGCACGTCGACTTCACCTACGAGGTCTCGCGGTCGCTGGCCGCGTGCGAGGGCACCATCCTCCTCGTCGACGCCGCCCAGGGCATCGAGGCCCAGACCCTCGCCAACCTCTACCTGGCGATGGAGAACGACCTCACGATCGTCCCCGTGCTGAACAAGATCGACCTGCCGGCCGCGCAGCCCGAGAAGTTCGCCGAGGAACTCGCCAACCTGATCGGCTGCGACCCCGCCGACGTGCTCAAGGTCTCCGCCAAGACCGGCCTCGGGGTCGAGGCGCTGCTGGACAAGGTCGTCGCCGACGTTCCGCCCCCGGTCGGCGTCAAGGACGCCCCCGCCCGCGCGATGATCTTCGACTCCGTCTACGACTCCTACCGCGGTGTCGTGACGTACGTCCGTGTCATCGACGGCCAGCTCAACAAGCGCGAGCGGATCCGGATGATGTCCACCGGCGCCACGCACGAGCTGCTGGAGATCGGCACCAACTCGCCGGAGATGCTCGCCGCCGACGGCCTCGGCGTCGGCGAGGTGGGATACCTGATCACCGGCGTGAAGGACGTCCGCCAGTCCAAGGTCGGTGACACCGTCACCAGCATGCACAAGGGCGCCGAGGAGGCGCTCGGCGGCTACAAGGACCCCAGGCCCATGGTCTTCTCCGGCCTGTATCCGCTGGACGGCTCGGACTACCCCCTGCTGCGCGAGGCCCTGGACAAGCTCCTGCTCAACGACGCCGCCCTGGTCTACGAGCCGGAGACCTCCGCGGCACTCGGTTTCGGCTTCCGCGTCGGCTTCCTGGGCCTGCTGCACCTCGACGTGATCCGCGAGCGGCTGGAGCGCGAGTTCGGCCTCGACCTGATCGCCACCGCGCCCAACGTGGTCTACCGCGTGATCATGGAGGACGGCACCGAGCACACCGTCACCAACCCGAGCGAGTTCCCCGAGGGCAAGATCAACGAGGTCTACGAGCCGGTCGTGCGCGCCACGATCCTGGCGCCGACCGAGTTCATCGGGGCGATCATGGAGCTGTGCCAGACCCGGCGCGGAACCCTGCTCGGCATGGACTACCTGTCCGAGGACCGGGTGGAGATCCGCTACACCCTCCCCCTCGCGGAGATCGTCTTCGACTTCTTCGACCAGCTGAAGTCGAAGACCCGCGGTTACGCCTCCCTCGACTACGAGCCCACCGGCGAGCAGACCTCCAGCCTGGTCAAGGTCGACATCCTGCTGCACGGCGACAAGGTGGACGCCTTCTCGGCGATCACCCACAAGGACGCGGCGTACGCGTACGGGGTGCGGCTCGTCGCCAAGCTGCGCGAGCTCATCCCGCGCCAGGCCTTCGAGGTGCCCATCCAGGCCGCCATCGGCTCCCGGGTGATCGCCCGCGAGACCATCCGCGCCATCCGCAAGGACGTCCTCGCCAAGTGCTACGGCGGTGACATCTCGCGTAAGCGGAAGCTGCTGGAGAAGCAGAAGGAGGGCAAGAAGCGGATGAAGATGGTGGGTTCCGTGGAGGTCCCGCAGGAGGCCTTCATCGCGGTCCTGTCCAGTGATGACAGCGCGGGGTCGGGCAAGGGCAAGAAGTAACAGCGACCGTCCTCGCGGCGCGTCCCGCCCGCCCGGGCGAAACGGACACGAAGGGGCTCGTCGTGCGAAAGCGCGACGGGCCCCTTCGCATGTCACGGGTGGCCTTCGTGGTGGCCTTCGTACGAAGTGACAGGGCGCGGAGGCTTACGCACGGGCCGGTCGCCCTTTACGCTGATGCCTGCCCGTTAGTTACTCGTGAGTTAAACAACGTCTGAAGAACCGCCCGAGAGCGAACCAGTCACACCTGAACCAGTCACACCTGAACCAGCCGCATCCGAGCCGGCCGTATCGAGCAGGCCGCAGCGTCGCGGGCCCACGGAGGATGTCGTGAGCGACACACAGACACTGATCGAGAACCGTCCGCCCTCCGTGGCGGGACTCTTCCTGGAACGGGTGACGGCCACGCCGGACGCCGAGGCGTACCGCTACCCGGTGCCGTCGGCCGCGGGCGAGGGTCCGGACGACTGGAAGTCGCTGACCTGGGCGCAGGCGGCCGAACGGGTCTACGCGATCGCGGCCGGCCTGATCGAGCTGGGCGTCCGGCCGCAGCAGCGCGTGGCACTCGCCTCCGCTACGCGGCTGGAGTGGATCCTCGCCGACCTCGGCATCATGTGCGCGGGCGCGGCGACGACCACGGTCTACCCGCAGACCAACGTCGACGAGTCCGCGTACATCCTCTCCGACTCCGGGAGCCGGGTCCTCATCGCGGAGGACGCCGCGCAACTGGCCAAGGCCAGGGAGAAGAAGGCGGAGCTGCCCGAGCTCACCCACGTGGTGGTGATCGACGCGACCGGCGCCGACACCACCGAGGACTGGATCCTCACCCTCGGCGCACTGGAGGCGCTCGGCACGGCCCGCCTGGAGAAGGAGCCGGAACTGGTCAAGGAGCGGGTCGGCGCGCTCACCAAGGACCAGCTCGCCACCCTCATCTACACCTCCGGCACCACCGGCCGGCCCAAGGGCGTCCGCCTCCCGCACGACTGCTGGTCCTACATGGCGAAGGCGATCGCCGCGACCGGCCTGGTGACCGGCGACGACGTGCAGTACCTGTGGCTGCCGCTCGCGCACGTCTTCGGCAAGGTGCTGACCTCCGGCCAGATCGAGGCCGGTCACGTCACCGCCGTCGACGGCCGCGTCGACAAGATCATCGAGAACCTGCCGGTCGTCCGGCCGACCTACATGGCGGCCGTGCCGCGCATCTTCGAGAAGGTCTACAACGGCGTCGCAGCCAAGGCCCGGGCGGGCGGCGGAGCCAAGTACAAGATCTTCCAGTGGGCCGCCGGCGTCGCCCGCGAGTACGCCAAGGTCACCCAGGACAACTTCAAGCGCACCGGCACCGCGAGCGCTCCCTTCGGCCTGTCCGCCAAGCACGGCATCGCCGACAGGCTCGTCTACGCCAAGATCCGCGAGGCCTTCGGCGGCCGCCTGCGCGCCTGCGTCTCCGGCTCGGCGGCCCTCGCACCCGAGATCGGCTACTTCTTCTCCGGCGCCGGCATCCACATCCTGGAGGGCTACGGCCTCACCGAGTCCTCCGCCGCGTCCTTCGTCAACCCCGGCGAGGCCTACCGCACCGGCACGGTCGGCAAGCCGCTGCCCGGCACCGAGGTGCGCATCGCGGACGACGGCGAGATCCTGCTGCGCGGCCCCGGCATCATGGAGGGCTACCACAAGCTGCCCGAGAAGACCGCCGAGGTGCTGGAGTCGGACGGCTGGTTCCACACCGGCGACATCGGCGAGCTCTCGCCCGACGGCTACCTGCGCATCACCGACCGCAAGAAGGACCTCATCAAGACCTCGGGCGGCAAGTACATCGCGCCCGCCGAGGTCGAGGGCAAGTTCAAGGCGGTCTGCCCGTACGTCTCCAACATCCTGGTGCACGGCGCCGACCGGAACTTCTGCACCGCCCTCATCGCCCTCGACGAGATCGCGATCACCCAGTGGGCGAACGAGAACGGCCTGGAGGGCAAGCCGTACGCGGAGATCGTCGCGGCGCCCGCGACCGTGGAGATGATCGACGGCTACGTCAAGCAGCTCAACGAGGGCCTCCAGCGCTGGCAGACCATCAAGAAGTTCCGCCTGCTGCCCCGCGACCTCGACGTCGAGCACGGGGAGATCACACCGAGCCTGAAGCTCAAGCGGCCGGTGGTGGAGCGGGAGTACAAGCACCTGATCGAGGAGATGTACGACGGCTCCCGGGAGGTGTGACGCGGGCGTAACGCGGGCGGGGCGCGGTGTGGGCACGGGCGGAGCGGGGCATGGCGCGGGCGCGTGAGGCGCGTAGAGCGTGCGGGTGTCACAGCCCGCACGCCTGATGTCCGAAACTGGTCGCCTTCCGGCTGTCTTCGAGCGTTCGCCCGGCACGGTTCTCACTCATGGCGGCCCACTTCGGTAACTCCACGCTTATGGACGGGGTCGGTCTGTCACTCTGTCGGCATCGACGCGAAGTTATTCGCACGAACTGCCCGGGGAGCCGTCCATGGGGGCCATTCCGACGCAACGGGAGACCGTTTCCCGCGCCAGCGGGGTGCTCGCGCACGCTGTTGACGCATCCGCCCAGGAGTGCGCGCGGGCGCACGTGACCCTGCTCGGGAGCTCCCTGGCGCCGGGCGCGGCCCGCGAGATGGTACGGGCCGCGCTCGCCGACTGGTCCGCGCTCGGCCTGCCCGGCACGGAACAGCTGACCGGGCATCTCGCCGCCGACGCCCTGGTGGTCGTCAGCGAGCTGGTCACCAACGCCGTGGTGCACGCCGGCACCGACGTCGAGGTGGTCTGCCGCCTCGAGGAGACGGGCACCCTCGTCGTCGAGGCCACGGACCACCACCCCGCCCGCGCGCCGAGGGGCGGCGGCGACGAGACGCCGCACGAGCTCCCGGAGTACGGACGCGGTCTGCGGCTCGTCGCCGCGCTCTCGGAGGCCTGGGGGATCACGTACCGTCCGGGCACCAAGACGGTGTGGGCGCGGCTGCCGGCCGCGGGCTCCGAGGCCGTCGAGCAGACCGAGGCGTACACCGGGGGCCGCGGTCTGCTGCGCACCGAGTGCCCGGCCGCGGACCCGCCGGCGGAGGCCCCCGGCGGCCGGACGCCGCCCATGCCCCACGGCGGCTCGGCAGACCATGGCGGCTCGGGAGACCACGGCGGCTTCGGAGACCACGGCGGCTTCGGAGACCATCGAAGCTCGGGCGGTTCGGGAGTCCCGGAAGACGGCGGCCCGGGAGCCCCGGAAGCCCCGGGAGACGGTGGTTGGGCAGATCCCGAGCACGGGGGAGGCGGATCCGAGCGAGGGGGAGGCGGATCCGAGCGCGGGGGAGACCCCGGCCGTCCGGAAGGCCCCCGCGGTGGAGAAGCCTCCCGCGGTGAAGAAACCCCCCGCGGTGGAGGAGCCCCCCAGCGCCCCCGGCGAAGGAAACGTCCCCAGCCCGGGCACACCCCCGGCCTCACCGAGGACCCCGACCGCTCGGGCACCACGCGGTGGCCGGACTGGCACGACGGTGCGGCCCTCGCCGGCCGGCGGCGCGGTCTCCGGGACCGGGAGTGGCTGGGCCGCGGTGCCCTCTCCTTCCTCGCCGAAGCCTCCGACCTCCTCGCCGGGCAGCTCGACGAGGACCTGGTCGCCTCCCTCACCGGACAGCTGATCGTGCCGCGGCTCGCCGACTGGTGCGGTGTGTGGCTGGAGGACGAGTCCCTGGGCCGGGGAGCCTGGAGCGACGAGCCGGGGGCGGCCGTGGGAGCGCGGCTGGCCCGCGTCTGGCATGCCGGCGAGAGCCGCATCGAGGAACTGCGCCTGGCCCTGGAGAAGGACCCGCCCCGCTCCCGCGACCCGTGGCGCTCCGGCCCCGTCGCCCACCCCTGGCCCGGTGACGCGCTCGGCCCGGACGACAGGCACGGCGCCGCGCTCGCCTACCGCCTGGTCGCCGGCGGCCGGCCGCTGGGCACCCTGGTCATCGGGCGGGCCGGCACCGCCGGCTTCCCCGACGAGATCACCGGCCTCGTCGAGGACCTCAGCCGCCGGGTGGCGCTCGCCATCGGCGCCGCCCGCCAGTACGCCCGGCAGGCCACGATCAGCGCCGTCCTCCAGCGCGGCCTGCTGCCCGGCGCCGTCGCCGAGATCCCCGGCGTGCGCAGCGCCCTCGTCTACGAACCGTGCGACAAGGGCGGACCCAGCGGCGACTTCTACGACCTCTTCCCGGCCGGCGAGGGCCGCTGGTGCTTCGCCGTCGGCGACGTCCAGGGCAAAGGTCCCGAGGCCGCCGTCGTCATCGGTCTCGCCCGGCCCTGGCTGCGCCTGCTGGCCCGCGAGGAGTACGACGTCCCGGACGTCCTCGACCGCCTCAACCAGCTCCTCCTCGACGACGCCACGGAAGCCGCGGACGCCGCCGCCCGCGCCCTGGTCGCCACCGGCCCTCCGGTTGCCCCGGGCGACGGACCGCAGACCCGCTTCCTGTCCCTGCTCTACGGCGAACTGGTCCCGTTCGACGGCGGCGTCCGCTGCACCCTCGCCTCCGCCGGGCACCCGCTGCCGCTGCTCCTCGGCCCCGACGGCACGGTGCGCACGGTCGCTCAGCCGCAGACCCTGCTCGGGGTCGTCGAGGACGCGACGTACACCAGCGAGACCTTCGAGCTGGGGTCCGGCGACACCCTGCTCTGCGTCACGGACGGGGTGACCGA
This sequence comes from Streptomyces sp. NPDC037271, assembly GCF_055603605.1. Classification (NCBI taxonomy): domain Bacteria; kingdom Bacillati; phylum Actinomycetota; class Actinomycetes; order Kitasatosporales; family Streptomycetaceae; genus Streptomyces; species Streptomyces sp. NPDC037271. The sequence continues at coordinate 207,314 of NZ_JBVJVN010000002.1, read as the reverse complement.
GCGGCGCAGCGGGTCCCGCCAGTTCGACGACGGGGACGGTCTCGCCACCGCGCTCGCCGGATGCGCGGGGCTGGACGCCGGGCTGGTCGCCGAGCGCATCAGGCGGCTGGTGCACGAGTTCGGGCCCCGGCCCCCGGAGGACGATCTGGCCCTGCTGGTGCTCCAGGCCGAGTAGCTGTCGCCGTACGGGACAATGGAACGCATGCCCTCCGCACTCCCCGACGGCGAACCCGTCCCCGCCGACGGCGCCCTCCCGGCGTCCGCGCTCGCCGGCGCCGCCGACAGCCCCCTCGGCTTCTACCTGCACGTGCCGTACTGCGCGACCCGCTGCGGATACTGCGACTTCAACACCTACACCGCGACCGAGCTGCGCGGCACCGGCGGCGTCCTCGCCTCCCGCGACAACTACGCCGAGACGCTCACCGACGAGGTCCGCCTGGCCCGCAAGGTCCTCGGTGACGACCCCCGCGAGGTCCGCACGGTCTTCGTCGGCGGTGGTACGCCCACCCTGCTGGCCGCCGGCGACCTGGTACGGATGCTGCACGCGATCCGCGACGAGTTCGGTCTCGCGCCGGACGCGGAGATCACGACGGAGGCCAACCCGGAGTCCGTCGACCCGGCGTACCTGGCCACCCTCCGCGAGGGCGGCTTCAACCGGATCTCCTTCGGCATGCAGAGCGCGAAGCAGCACGTCCTGAAGATCCTGGACCGCACCCACACCCCGGGCCGCCCGGAGGCCTGCGTCGCCGAGGCCCGCGCGGCCGGCTTCGACCACGTCAACCTCGACCTGATCTACGGCACCCCCGGCGAGACCGACGACGACTGGCGCGCCTCCCTCGACGCGGCGCTCGGGGCCGGACCGGACCACGTCTCGGCGTACGCCCTGATCGTCGAGGAGGGCACCCAGCTCGCCCGCCGCATCCGGCGCGGCGAGGTCCCCATGACCGACGACGACGTCCACGCCGACCGGTACCTGATCGCCGAGGAGACGCTGTCGGCGGCGGGCTTCGACTGGTACGAGGTGTCGAACTGGGCCACCTCCGACGCGGGCCGCTGCCTGCACAACGAGCTGTACTGGCGGGGCGCCGACTGGTGGGGCGCGGGACCGGGCGCGCACTCGCACGTGGGCGGGGTGCGCTGGTGGAACGTGAAGCACCCGGGGGCGTACGCGGGCGCGCTGGCGGCCGGGAAGTCGCCGGGCGCCGGACGCGAGATCCTCACGGACGAGGACCGGCGGGTGGAACGCGTCCTGCTGGAGCTGCGGCTGAGGGAAGGGGTTCCGCTGTCGCTGCTGCGGGAGGCGGGGCTCGCGGCGTCGCGCCGGGCGCTGGGCGAGGGGCTGCTGCAGGAAGAGCCCTACGAGGCCGGGCGCGCGGTGCTGACGCTGCGCGGGCGGTTGCTGGCCGATGCGGTGGTGCGGGACCTGGTGGACTGATGCGTCCTGTTGACGGATCCCGACGGAAAGGGGGAGCAAGCCGACTACCGGACGCAGCACATCGCGAAGTTCGGTGAACCGGTTGCGCTGGACGTCCTGGGAATCGAGCTGGACACCAGTGGTTTCGGCACCTGCCCCGGCGTCAGGCCCCACCGCTGCCCGTGACGAAATCGATCAGCTCCTCCACCCGCCCCAGCAGCTGCGGCTCCAGGTCCTTGTAAGACCCCACCCGCGCCAGGATCGCCTGCCACACCGCGCCCGTGTTCTCCGGCGGCCACCCCAGCGCCCGGCACACCCCCGTCTTCCAGTCCTGCCCGCGCGGCACCCGCGGCCAGCCGGGAATCCCCAGGGACGACGGCTTCACCGCCTCCCAGATGTCGATGTACGGGTGCCCCACGACCAGCGCGTGCTCGCTGGTCACCGCCTCCGCGATCCGCCACTCCTTGGAACCCGGCACCAGGTGGTCCACCAGGACCCCGAGCCGCGCGTCCGGACCGGGGGCGAACTCGGCGACGATCGACGGGAGATCGTCCACGCCGCCCAGGTACTCCACGACGACCCCCTCGATACGCAGGTCGTCGCCCCACACCTTCTCGACCAGCTCGGCGTCGTGCCGCCCCTCGACGTAGATGCGCCCGGCGCGCGCGACCCGTGCCCGTGCGCCGGGGACGGCGACCGACCCGGACGCCGTACGGGAGGGTCGCGTCGGACCGGAGGAGGGGCGGACCAGCGTCACCACCCGCCCCTCAAGGAGGAAGCCGCGCGGCTCCATCGGGAAGACCCGGCGCTTGCCGAAGCGGTCCTCCAGGGTCACCGTGCCCGCCTCGCAGCCGGTCACCGCGCCGCAGAAACCGGTGCCGGGCTCCTCGACCACCAGGCCGGGATCGGCCGGGACCTCCGGAACCGGCTGCGGTTTCTTCCACGGAGGGGTCAGGTCGGCGGAGTACTGGCGCATTCTGATGACGATACGAGGAGCGGGCGCGCCGTGATCGACACGACACGCCGAACCCGGTGCGACGCCGAACCCCATGCGCCATGATCAGCGCGAGACGCCGAACCGGGCGGCCAGCGCGTCCCGTTGGGCCCGCACGAAGGACGCGTCCACCACCGCTCCGTGACCGGGGACGTACAGAGCGTCCTCGCCGCCCAGGGCGAGCAGCCGGTCCAGCGCGGCCGGCCAGTGCTCCGGTACGGCGTCCGGGCCCGCCTGCGGTTCCCCCGACTCCTCGACCAGGTCCCCGCAGAAGACGACCGCCGGGTCGCCCGGCACCAGCACCGCGAGGTCGTGGGCGGTGTGCCCCGGGCCCACGTCGGCGAGCAGGACCTGCCGGCCGCCGCCCAGGTCGAGCGTCCACTCGCCGCGGACCTCGTGGCGGACGCGGACGAGCGCGTCGGCCGCCTCCTGGGCCCGCCGCGCGTCCAGCCCCTCGGCCACCGCGTCCGACCGCAGCGCCTCCCGCCCCTGTCCGCCCCGCGCGAACACGGCGTCCGTACCCGCCGCGCCGTATACCTCCGCGACCTCCATGCCTTCCGCGACCTCTCTGGCCCCCGAGCCCCCCGCGACCTCCGCGGCCCCCGAGCCCCCCGCGACGTCCGGGCCCCCCGCGCCCGTGAACGCCGCGGCGCCGAAGACGTGGTCGAAGTGCGGGTGGGTCAGCGCGAGATGTGTCACACCGTGACCGGCGAGCTCCCGCGCCTGGGCGCGCAGCCGGGCGCCCTCGCCGAGGCTCGACCCCGCGTCCACCACCAGCGCCGCGCCCACGCCGACGACCAGCCCCGCCGTGCAGTCCCACACCGGCAGCCGGCGCCGTCCCACCCCGGCCGCCACCCTCTCCCACCCCAGGTCTTCCCAAGTCACCGTCACGGCGACGACGCTAGCGGTACGGCACCCGCCCGCACGGCGGCGTGCCCCCGGCCTTGCCGGGTGTGTACCCCACGGCCGTACACTGGGCCGGGGAAGTCTGGCACTCGCGCACCGTGAGTGCCAGGGACAGACAGTGAGACAGGCAAGACGCCGGGTGGGCGACGAATTCAGGAGGTGTGCGCGAGTGCTCAGCGAACGCAGGCTCCAGGTGCTGCGCGCCATCGTCCAGGACTACGTCGGCACCGAGGAACCGGTCGGCTCCAAGGCCCTCACCGAGCGGCACAACCTCGGCGTCTCCCCGGCCACCGTGCGCAACGACATGGCGGCCCTGGAGGACGAGGGGTTCATCGCCCAGCCGCACACCAGCGCCGGGCGCATCCCGACCGACAAGGGCTACCGGCTCTTCGTCGACAAGCTGGCCGGCGTCAAGCCGATGACCGCGCCCGAGCGGCGCGCCATCCAGAACTTCCTGGAGGGCGCCGTCGACCTCGACGACGTGGTGGCCCGCACGGTGCGGCTGCTCGCGCAGCTGACCCGGCAGGTCGCCGTCGTGCAGTACCCGTCGCTGACCCGCTCGACCGTGCGGCACGTGGAGTTGCTCTCCCTGGCGCCCGCGCGGCTGATGCTCGTGCTGATCACGGACACCGGCCGGGTCGAGCAGCGGATGGTCGACTGCCCGGCGCCGTTCGGCGAGGCGTCCCTGGCGGACCTGCGCGCACGGCTCAACAGCCGCGTCGCCGGGCGCCGTTTCTCGGACGTGCCGAGCCTGGTGGAGGACCTGGCGGAGGCCTTCGAGGCCGAGGACCGGGGTACGGTCTCCACCGTGCTCTCCACTCTCCTGGAGACGCTGGTCGAGGAGAACGAGGAGCGGCTCATGATCGGCGGCACCGCCAATCTGACCCGCTTCGGGCACGACTTCCCCTTGGTGATCCGACCCGTCCTCGAGGCGCTGGAGGAGCAGGTCGTGCTCCTCAAGCTGCTCGGCGAGGCGAAGGATCCGGGCGTGACCGTACGGATCGGTCATGAGAACGCCCACGAAGGACTCAACTCAACGTCCGTCGTGTCGGTGGGCTACGGTTCGGGCGGCGAGGCGGTTGCCAAGCTCGGCGTGGTCGGACCGACCCGCATGGACTACCCGGGAACGATGGGAGCGGTACGCGCAGTGGCACGGTACGTCGGACAGATCCTGGCGGAGTCGTAGGTGGCCACGGACTACTACGCCGTACTCGGCGTACGCCGCGACGCGTCCCAGGACGAGATCAAGAAGGCGTTCCGGAGGCTCGCCCGCGAGCTGCACCCGGACGTCAACCCCGATCCGAAGACCCAGGAGCGGTTCAAGGAGATCAACGCCGCCTACGAGGTGCTGTCGGACCCGCAGAAGAAGCAGGTCTACGACCTCGGCGGCGACCCCCTCTCGCAGGCCGGCGGCGGCGGTGGCGCGGGCGGCTTCGGCGCGGGTGGCTTCGGGAACTTCTCGGACATCATGGACGCGTTCTTCGGCACGGCGTCGCAGCGCGGGCCGCGCTCGCGCACCCGCCGCGGCCAGGACGCCATGATCCGCATCGAGGTCGAGCTGGACGAGGCCGCGTTCGGTACGACCAAGGACATCCAGGTCGACACCGCGGTCGTCTGCAACACCTGCAACGGCGAGGGCGCGGCGCCCGGCACGTCCGCCCAGACGTGTGACATGTGCCGCGGCCGCGGCGAGGTGTCGCAGGTCACCCGGTCCTTCCTGGGCCAGGTCATGACCTCCCGCCCCTGCCCGCAGTGCCAGGGCTTCGGCACCGTGGTCCCGACCCCGTGCCCCGAGTGCGCGGGCGACGGCCGGGTCCGCTCCCGGCGCACCCTGACCGTCAAGATCCCGGCCGGCGTCGACAACGGCACCCGGATCCAGCTCGCGGGCGAGGGCGAGGTCGGCCCCGGCGGCGGCCCCGCCGGCGACCTGTACGTCGAGATCCACGAGCTGCCGCACTCGACCTTCCAGCGGCGCGGCGACGACCTGCACTGCACGGTCACCATCCCGATGACGGCGGCGGCCCTCGGCACGAAGGTGCCGCTGGAGACCCTCGACGGCATGGAGGAGGTCGACATCCGCCCGGGCACCCAGTCCGGCCAGTCGATCCCGCTGCACGGCCGCGGCGTCACCCACCTGCGCGGCGGCGGCCGGGGCGACCTCATCGTCCACGTCGAGGTCCTGACCCCGAGCAAGCTCGACCCCGAGCAGGAACGCCTGCTGCGCGAGCTGGCCAAGCTGCGCGGCGAGGAGCGCCCGCAGGGGCAGTTCCAGCCCGGGCAGCAAGGACTGTTCTCGCGGCTGAAGGACGCCTTCAACGGGCGCTGACACGGGCCACCGCCAGGAGCCTCCCGATGGGGATGCTCCTGGCGTATGCCGACGGAAGCCCGGATTCGGACCTGCTCACCGGACGTGAAAACATGCGGTCATGTCCTCCGCACTGACCGATCTCTTCCCCTACCCGATCGTGCAGGCACCCATGGCGGGCGGCGTCTCCGTGCCGCAGCTCGCCGCCGCGGTCTGCGATGCGGGCGGGCTGGGATTCCTCGCCGCCGGGTACAAGACCGCGGACGGGATGTACCAGGAGATCAAGCAGCTGCGGGGACTGACGAACCGCCCCTTCGGCGTCAACCTCTTCGTGCCGCAGCCGGAGACGCCCGGTGCGGGCACCGGAGGGACCGGCGCCGCGCCCTTCAACGCCTCCGCCGTCGGCGTCTACGCCCACCAGCTGGCCGGTGAGGCCGCCTGGTACGAGACGGAACTCGGCGATCCCGAATGCGGCCGGGACGACGGCTACGACGCCAAGCTCGCCGTGCTGCTGGACGACCCGGTGCCGGTGGTGTCGTTCCACTTCGGCGTCCCGAGCCGTGAGGTCGTCGACTCACTGCACCGCGTCGGAACCTTCGCCCTGGCCGCCGCGACCACCGCGGAGGAGGCCCGGGCCGTCGAGCGGTCCGGCGCGGACGCGGTGATCGCGCAGGGCGTCGAGGCGGGCGGCCACCAGGGCACCCACCGGGACCACCCGGAGACGGGCGGCACCGCCGGCACCGGACTGCTGTCGCTGGTCGCCCAGGTCCGGGAGGCGGTGAGCCTGCCGATCGTCGCGGCCGGCGGCATCATGCGCGGCGGCCAGATCGCCGCCGTCCTCGCGGCCGGCGCGAGCGCCGCCCAGCTCGGCACCGCCTTCCTCGCCACCCCCGAGTCCGGGGCGCACGCCCTGCACAAGCAGGCACTGACCAACCCGCTGTTCGTCCGCACCGAACTGACCCGGGCCTTCTCCGGCCGCCCCGCCCGCGGTCTGGTCAACCGCTTCCTGCGCGAGCACGGCCCCTACGCCCCCGCCGCCTACCCGGAGGTGCACCACCTCACCGCGCCGCTGCGCAAGGCGGCGGCGAAGGCGGGCGACGCGCAGGGCATGGCGCTCTGGGCGGGACAGGGCCACCGGATGGCCCGGGAACTGCCCGCCGGGCAGCTGGTGGAGGTGCTGGCCGCCGAACTCGCCGCCGCGGGGACGGCGTTGTCGGCGTTCGCGACGGGAGGTACGGGCCGATGACGGCGCCGGTGTTCGTGGTCGACTCCCTCCAGCCGGGGGACCTGACCGGAGGCGAGTACGTCCTGGACGGCCCCGAAGGACGGCACGCCGTCTCCGTGAAGCGGCTGCGGGCCGGCGAGGACGTCGTCCTCACCGACGGACGCGGACGCTGGGCCGAGGGCGTGGTGAAGGCAGCCGAGGGCAAGGACCGCCTGGTCGTCACCGGCCTGGAGAGCGTTCACGAGGAGCCCGGGGAGCAGCCCCGTATCACCGTCGTCCAGGCCCTGCCCAAGGGTGACCGCGGAGAGCTGGCCGTCGAGACGATGACCGAGGTCGGCGTCGACGCGATCGTGCCCTGGGCGGCGTCGCGCTGCATCACGCAGTGGAAGGGCGACCGCGGCCTGAAGGCGCTCGGCAAGTGGCGGGCGACGGCCCGGGAGGCCGGCAAGCAGTCCCGCCGGGTCCGCTTCCCCGACGTCGCGGACGCGGCGACGAGCAAGCAGGTTGCCTCACTTCTGGCCGACGCCGACTTCGCCGCCGTACTCCACGAGAGCGGCGAAGAGCCCCTGGCCGCCGTCGAACTCCCCACCACCGGCGACATCGTGCTCGTCGTCGGCCCCGAAGGCGGGGTCTCACCGGAGGAGTTGGCGCTCTTCGCGCAGGCCGGTGCCAAGCCCTACCGCCTGGGCCGCAGCGTCCTGCGCACCTCCACCGCGGGTACCGCCGCGACCGCCGTCCTGCTGGCCCGCACCGGCCGCTGGTCCTGAGACACCGGCCGTCGGCCTGAGCGGCGCCTGCTGGTCGTGACGGTGCCGGCCGTTGGTCCTGAGACGCCGACTGCTGGTCCTGATGGTGTCGGCCGCCGGCGGTGCCGGTCAGCCGTCCGCCGTGCGGGCTGTCGCCCCCGCCGGGTGGGTCAGCCGTCCGCCGTGCGGGCTGCCGGCCCCGACGGTCGGGGCAGTCGTCCGCGTTGCGGGCCGTCAGCCGTCAGCCGTCCCCGGCGCGGGTCGCGGCGACCGCCGGGAACAGTTCCCAGCCGTCCAGGTCCGCGGACCGGCCGAGCAGTCCGCACCGCGCCGCCTCGTCGACGAAACCCCGTACGACACCGGGTTCGTGCAGGTTGAGCGACGCGTCCCCCATGGCCACGCAGCCCGAGGGCAGGAAGCCGTCGGGGACGAACCGTCCCTCGCCGCCCGGGAACAGCAGACGGGTCGTCGTCCCGTCCCGGGAGAGGCTGAGTACCTCCTGGCAGGGTCCCGTGCGGCTGTGACGGTGACGCACCGACCACACGTAGGCGGTCGTTTCGTCCACGACGAGCCTTCTGCGCCGACGTCCGCTGTGCATGCGCCCACGGTAGTGAGGAGTGGCCGTATGCGCCCTACCGTCCGCACCGCACCGGTGGCAGGCTGCCCTTCATGGGGGCATCGAGGCGGATTTGGCGGGTGGCTCCGGTCGTCGTCGGCGTGATCGTCGCCGTCGGCGGTGCCACCGCGTGTGAACCGGGCGGACTCAGCTCCGCGTCGGTGGCGTACACGACCGACCAGACGGCGACACGCGAACTGGAGCGGCGGAAGGCGGACGTGCGGTGGCTCACCTGTACCGCGTCCTTCGGGGACGACGGCGCCACCGCCTCGGCGGGCGAGGACACCGTCGCCTCCGTCGACTGCGAGGGGGAGACCGGCGACGGGAAGGACATCGCCGTCGACGGCGAGGTGACCCGGGTCGTCAACGGCGCCTGTGTGCGTGGCGTGCTGACCGGCGAGGTGGACGGCAAGGAGCTGTTCCGCGTCCAGGGGCTGGGCAACTGCGACGCCACGAGCGCCCCGCCCGCGAACCGGCCCTCCCCGCAGCAGCCCGGGCCCACGGTGACCGTCACCCGGACCATCTGGTGTCCGGACGACCCGCACTGCCGGCCGGTGCGGGGCAAGTAGCGGCCACGGCGCGCGTGCCGTGGCCGGTAAGTGATCCGAACCTCTGTCGGCGGACCCCGCCCCTGCATAGGGTGAAGGGGTGACACAGCCCGCAGCGACTGCCTACCTCCGTTTTCCGCACCCGCACGGCGAGTTGGTCGCCTTCACCGCCGAGGACGACGTGTGGCTCGCCCCGCTCGACGGTGGCCGGGCCTGGCGGGTCAGCGCCGACAACGTGCCCGTGAACCACCCGCGTATCTCACCCGACGGCACCACGGTCGCCTGGACGTCCACCCGTGACGGCGCCCCCGAGGTCCACATCGCCCCCGTCGACGGCGGCCCCGGCAAGAGACTCACCCACTGGGGCAGCCCGAAGACCCAGGTGCGCGGCTGGACCCCGCAAGGTCAGGTCCTCGCCCTCAGCGCCCACGGGCAGGCCAGCCTGCGCCGCAGCTGGGCCCGCGCCGTCCCGCTCGACGGCGGACCCGCCGCCACCCTGCCGTACGGGCCCGTCGGCGACGTCGCGTACGGGCCGCGCACCGTGCTGCTGTCCGTGCCGATGGGCCGCGAGGCCGCCTGGTGGAAGCGCTACCGGGGCGGCACGGCGGGCAAGCTGTGGATCGACGGGGACGGCGACGGGGAGGCCGGCGAGTTCGTACGGCTGCACAGCGACCTCGACGGCAACATCGAGTACCCCCTCTGGGTCGGCGACCGGATCGCGTTCCTCTCCGACCACGAGGGCACCGGCGCCCTCTACTCCTCCCTCGCCGACGGCTCCGACCTGCGCCGGCACACCCCCCTCGAGGGCTTCTACGCCCGGCACGCCGCGACCGACGGCACCCGCGTCGTCTACTCCAGCGCCGGTGAACTGTGGACGCTGGACGACCTGGACGGCGCAGAGCCGCGCCGGCTCGACATCCGGCTCGGCGGCGCCCGCGTCGACCTCCAGGCGTACCCGGTGAACGCCGCCCGCTGGTTCGGCTCCGCGTCACCCGACCACACGGCGCGCGGCAGCGCCGTCGCCGTACGCGGCGGCGTGCACTGGGTCACCCACCGCGCCGGCCCGGCCCGCGCGCTCGCGGCGACGCCCGGCGTACGCACCCGGCTGCCGCGCACCTTCCGCGCCGACGGCGAGGAATGGGTGGTGTGGGTGACGGACGCGGAGGGCGACGACGCCCTGGAGTTCGCGCCCGCCACCGGACTGGCGCCCGGCGCCACCGCGCGGCGCCTCGCCGCCGGACAGCTCGGCCGCGTCCTGGGCCTCGCCATGGCACCGGACGGCAGCCGCGCCGCCGTCGCCTCGCACGACGGACGCGTCCTGCTCGTCGAGCGCGAGACCGGCGAGGTCCGCGAGGTCGACCGCAGCGAGGACGGCGACGCCTCCGGACTGGTCTTCTCGCCCGACTCCGCCTGGCTCGCCTGGTCCCACCCGGGCCCGAGCCCGCTGCGCCAGCTCAAGCTCGCGGGCACCACCGACCTGTCGGTGAGCGAGGCGACCCCGCTGCGCTTCAAGGACTACTCGCCGGCCTTCACCCTGGACGGCAAGCACCTCGCCTTCCTCTCCACCCGCTCCTTCGACCCGGTCTACGACGAGCACGTCTTCGACCTGGCCTTCGTCGAGGGCGCCCGCCCGTACCTGATCACGCTGGCCGCGACCACCCCCTCGCCCTTCGGCCCGCAGCGCCACGGACGCCCCTTCGAGACCCCGGACCGGGACGAGACCCCCGACAGCGAGGGCACCCCGACCACCCGGATCGACATCGAGGGCCTCGCCGACCGCATCGTGCCGTTCCCGGTGGAGGCCGCCCGCTACTCCCGGCTGCGTGCCGCCAAGGACGGCGTCCTGTGGCTGCGCCACCCGGTCACCGGCGTCCTCGGCGCCTCCCGCGCCACCCCGGAGGACGCCGACCCGCACACCGAGCTGGAGCGCTACGACCTCGCCCAGCAGCGCGTCGAGCACCTCGCCGGCGACGCCGACCACTTCGAGGTCAGCGGCGACGGCAAGCGGGTGCTGCTGTGGGCCGACGGACGCCTCAAGGTCGTCCCCAGCGACCGGCGGGCCTCCGCCGACGAGGACAGCGACACCAACATCACCGTCGACCTGAGCCGCGTACGGCAGACCGTCGACCCGGCCGCCGAGTGGCGCCAGATGTTCGACGAGACGGGCCGCGTCATGCGGGACCACTTCTGGCGGCCCGACATGAACGGCGTCGACTGGGACGCCGTCCTCGACCGCTACCGCCCCGTCCTCGACCGCCTCGCCACCCACGACGACCTGGTCGACCTCCTCTGGGAGGTGCACGGCGAACTCGGCACCTCGCACGCCTACGTCGTCCCGCGCGGCGGCCACGGCGGCGGCGCCCGGCAGGGCCTGCTCGGCGCCGACCTCTCCCGCCACGAGGACGGCACCTGGCGCATCGACCGCGTCCTGCCCTCGGAGACCTCTGACCCCGACGCCCGCTCCCCGCTCGCCGCGCCCGGTGTCGCCGTGCGCGCCGGGGACGCGATCGTCGCGGTCGCCGGGCAGGGCGTCGATCCCGTCACCGGGCCCGGCCCGCTGCTGGTCGGCACCGCCGGCAAGCCGGTCGAGCTGACCATCGCCCCGTCCGGCGGCGGTGCACTCCGGCACGCCGTCGTCGTCCCCCTCGCCGACGAGGAGCCCCTGCGCTACCACGCCTGGGTCGCCGACCGCCGCGCCTACGTCCACGAGAAGTCCGGCGGACGGCTCGGTTACCTCCACGTCCCCGACATGCAGGCCCCCGGCTGGGCCCAGATCCACCGCGACCTGCGGATCGAGGTGGCCCGCGAGGGCCTGGTCGTCGACGTCCGGGAGAACCGCGGCGGGCACACCTCCCAGCTGGTCGTCGAGAAACTCGCCCGGCGCATCGTCGGCTGGGACCTGCCGCGCGGCATGCGGCCCGCCAGCTACCCGCTGGACGCGCCCCGCGGCCCGGTCGTCGCCGTCGCCAACGAGTTCTCCGGCTCCGACGGCGACATCGTCAACGCCGCGATCAAGGCGCTCGGCATCGGCCCGGTCGTCGGCACCCGCACCTGGGGCGGCGTCATCGGCATCGACAGCCGTTACCGCCTGGTCGACGGCACGCTGATCACCCAGCCCAAGTACGCGTTCTGGATGGAGGGTTACGGCTGGGGCGTGGAGAACCACGGCGTCGAGCCGGACGTGGAGGTCCCGCAGCGCCCCCAGGACCACGCGGCGGGCCGCGACCCGCAACTGGACGAGGCGATCCGGCTCGCGCTGGCGGCACTGGAGGAAACCCCTGCCAAGACGCCACCGGGCCTGCCCTAGCCGCGCGGCCGCGCCCACTCGTGCCGCGGGGCGGCTCGGGCGGGCGCGGCGGCACCCCGCCGGCGCGGGCCGCCGTCCCGGGCACCCGGGGAGCCGGCGCGGGCAGCACGTCCACCCGGCGTCCGCCGCGTCGGTGCGGATGGCACGTCCACCCGGCGTCCGCCGCGTCGGTGCGGATGGCACGTCCACCCGGCGTCCGCCCCGCCGGCGCGGGCAGCACACCCACCCCGCGTAGGCCCCACCCCGCGTACGCCCCGGCGCGTGGCGCCCCGCGCACCGGCGCTCGCTACGATGCCCCCAGAAGATCACCACCGTAAGGAGCGGACCATGTCCGGCGAGCCACAGGACGACTGCCTGTTCTGCAAGATCGTCGCAGGCCACATCCCCGCGACGATCGTCCGCGAGACCGAGACGACCGTCGCTTTCCGGGACATAAACCCCCAGGCCCCCACCCACGTCCTGGTGATCCCGAAGGCCCACTACCGGGACGCCGCCGCCCTCGCCGCCGGCGCCCCGGAGGTCGCCGCGGACGTCCTGCGTGAGACCCGGGCGGTCGCGGACCAGGAGAAGCTCGACAGCTACCGCACCATCTTCAACACCGGCAGCGGCGCCGGCCAGACCGTCTGGCACACCCACGCCCACGTCCTCGGCGGCCGCGGCCTCGAGTGGCCCCCCGGATAACGGGACGAGCCACGATGTCCGTACGTGAACTCGTCGTCCTCGGCACCGCCAGCCAGGTCCCGACCCGGCACCGCAACCACAACGGCTACCTGCTGCGCTGGGACGGCGAGGGCATCCTGTTCGACCCCGGCGAGGGCACGCAGCGCCAGATGCTGCGCGCCGGGGTCGCCGCCCACGACCTGAACCGGATCTGCGTCACGCACTTCCACGGCGACCACAGCCTCGGGCTCGCCGGCGTCATCCAGCGCATCAACCTCGACCAGGTGCCGCACGAGGTCACCGCCCACTACCCGCGCTCCGGGCAGCGCTTCTTCGACCGCCTGAGGTACGCCACCGCCTACCGCGAGACGGTCGCCCTCACCGAAGCACCGGCCGACACCGACGGCGTCCTGGCCGTCACCCCCGCCTACACGCTCGACGCCCGCAGGCTCTCCCACCCCGTCGAGTCGTACGGCTACCGCCTCACCGAGCTCGACGGCCGCCGCATGCTGCCCGAACGCCTGGCCGCGCACGGCATCAAGGGCCCCGACGTGGGCCGCATCCAGCGCGACGGCTCGCTGAACGGAGTCCCGCTCGACGACGTCAGCGAGATCCGCCGCGGCCAGCGGTTCGCGTTCGTCATGGACACCCGGCTGTGCGAGGGCGTGCACGCGCTCGCCGAGGGCTGCGACCTGCTGGTCATCGAGTCCACCTTCCTCGACGAGGACGAGACCCTCGCCACCGACCACGGCCACCTCACCGCCGGCCAGGCCGCGCGGGTCGCCCGGGACGCGGGCGTACGGCACCTGGTCCTCACCCACTTCAGCCAGCGCTACTCGGATCCGGAGGAGTTCGAGCGGCAGGCACGGGCGGCCGGCTACGAGGGTGAGCTGACCGTGGCGCACGACCTACTGAGAGTCCCGGTTCCGAAACGGCGGTAAACCGGTCGTACGATTCTCTGATGTCTTTGCCCAAAGCTGAACTGCACCTCCACATCGAAGGCACCCTGGAGCCCGAGCTGGCCTTCGAGCTGGCCGCCCGCAACAGTGTGTCCCTGCCTTACGCGGACACGGACGCGCTGCGCGAGGCGTACCGGTTCGAGGACCTCCAGTCCTTCCTGAACCTGTACTACGAGCTCATGGCCGTCCTGCGCACCGAGCGGGACTTCGAGAACCTCGCGAACGCCTACCTCGCCCGCGCCGCCGCGCAGGGCGTGCGGCACGCCGAGATCTTCTTCGACCCGCAGGCGCACCTCGCCCGGGGCGTGGAGATGGGCACGGTCGTGGAGGGGCTGTGGCGGGCGCTCGGCCGCAGCCGGGAGAACCACGGCGTCTCCACCCGGCTGATCATGTGCTTCCTGCGCGACGAGTCCGCCGAATCGGCGCTGGAGACCCTCGAGGCGGCCAAGCCGTACCTCGACCGCATCACCGGTGTCGGCCTGGACTCCGCCGAGGTCGGCCACCCGCCGGTCAAGTTCCGCGAGGTGTACGAGGCCGCCGCCGCCCTCGGCCTGCGCAGGGTCGCGCACGCGGGCGAGGAGGGGCCGCCGGAGTACGTCGTCGAGGCCCTGGACGTCCTCGGCGTCGAGCGGATCGACCACGGCCTGCGCTCGGTGGAGGACCCGGCACTGGTCGAGCGGCTGGTGCGCGAGCGCGTCCCGCTGACCCTCTGCCCGCTGTCCAACGTCCGGCTGCGCACGGTCGACACCCTCGCCGGCCACCCGCTGCCCGCGATGCTCGACGCGGGCCTCATGTGCACGGTCAACTCCGACGACCCGGCCTACTTCGGCGGCTACGCGGGCGACAACTTCGACGCCGTACGCCAGGCCCTCGGCCTCACCGAGGAGCGGCTGCGGGGGCTGGCCCGCAACTCCTTCCTCGCCTCCTTCCTGGAGGACGACGAGGAACTGCGGGCGCGGTACCTCGCCGAGGTGGAGGCGTACGAGTTCCCGTCCGCGTGACGCGGCCCTCCTCCGCCTGACTCAGCCCGTCCCGGACCCCGGTGCGGCCGCCGCCTGCCGGGGTCCCGCCGTGCCGTAGGCGCGCCGGAGGGGGACTGCCTGCGCGTCCACGGGGATCTCCACGACCGGCTGCTCCGCGGCACCGACCTCGGGTACGGCACCGCTGGGCGTGCCGGTGGCGGCGGCGACCAGGGCGGCCGGGGCGCCACCGCGGCGGCGGATCGCGCCGGGCAGCAGCGGACGCCCGCCGGTGTGCAGGGCGACGGCGGTCATCGGCGCGGCGACCAGCAGCAGACCGGCGCCGAGGACCAGGCCCATGACCGGATACCCGGCCTGCGCCGACAGCGCGGTGCCGGTCAGCGGCCCGGCCGCCGTGCCCAGCGAGGACGCCGACCCGACGAGCACCGCCCAGCGGCCGCGCGGGTCGAGCGAGGCGGCGAGGCCGATCAGGTACGACAGGACCACCGGGTACAGCGTGTTCCAGGCGATCTCCCCGGCCGCGAAGGCGGTGGGGGTGGTCGCGGACGCGGTCAGGACGATGCAGCCGGCGATGACCACGGTCCCGGCCCCGATGGGCATCGCACGCCCCAGCCGCGGCCCGAGCGCACCCGCCACCAGCACGCCCACGAGTCCCGCGCCCAGCGCGGCGGCGAGGACGACCCCGAGGGCGGCGTCGCCCAGCTGCGCCTGCGTCAGCCCGATCCGGCCGCTGACGCCCCACAGGGAGTTCTGCGCGAGGGACCAGCACAGCACGGTGGCGGCGAGGACCAGCCCGGAGCGGCGGCGGGGGAGCGGGGCGGTGGTGCCGGTGCCGGTGCCGGGCGCGGCCGGTGACGTGGCGGTCCCGCCCGGCAGCCGGCCGGTCAGCGGCCATGCCGCGAGAGCGGTCAGGGCGATCGCGGCCAGCGGCAGTCCGTGCGCCCGGCCGAGCTGCGGCACCGTCAGGTACACCGCGCCGGCCAGCGCGGACACGCTCAGCAGCCCCAGCGTGGAGGCGCGGTGCGGATCCTGCTCGGCGGCGATCCGGGTGGCGGCGACCGTGGTGGCCGTACCGGAGCCGAAGCCGCCCAGGACCGCGCCGGCGACGACGGCGGGCACGGCGGTGGTCAGCGAGGCGGCGCCGTAGCCGAGGGCGGCCAGGACGAGGCCGAACCGGGCCAGCGTGCGGGCGCCGATCCGCTGCACCCGGGAGGCGAGCAGCAGGCCCGCGGTCGCCGAACTCAGCAGGAGCGCACTGCCGACGGCACCCGCCTGTGTGGTGGTCAGCGCGAGGCCGGTGTCGAGTCTGCCGACGGTGGTGGGCAGCAGATACGGAGGAAGGTACCCGGCCGTGAAAAGGGCGACGAGGGGCCAGGGTGCGGTGCGGGGGGCGAACACGGGCGTTCCCAGGGCATGCGGAAGGAGGGTGGGGAGGGGAGGGGGCGACGACCGTCGACGAACGGAACGCGCGGGCAATTTGTATCAAGCGCGGGGAGCCGCGAAACAGACGAGAAGATGTGATCTACATCACATATGTGTTTGTTGGTTTCCGTCCTGGGTAGCCGGGGTCGCCACTTCCAGTGAACCGGCCCGTCCCCGGCCGGAATCACGGCCTCCCTCTCGGCCCTGATCTCCCGCGTCCCCGCGACGATCCGCCGCCTGGCACCCCCGGTGCGAACGCCGTCGCACGGTCGGCGGCGTGGTGCACACTGGCGGGGTCCGCACCATGCCAGGGAGCGCACCGTGCCAGCCTCCACCGCGTCCACCGCGCCGGCGTCCACCGCGTCCACCGCGCCGGCGTCCACCGCCTCCGCCGCGTCCACCGACTCCGGCGTGCCGGCCATGCCCGTCATGCCCGCCGACGAGAGAACACACCGCCACGTCCCGGACGAGACGTCGCTCCACCATCCCCACGTCGATCCCCTCGCCGCCCTGCGCACCCCGCAGGACCCGCCCTGGGACGTGTACCTGACCGGCACCGTCTTCCTCGACGTCGTCTTCACCGGGCTCGACTCCGCCCCGGTGCGCGGGACCGAGTCCTGGGCGCGCGGGATGGGGTCGAGCCCGGGAGGCGTGGCGAACATGGCGACGGCGCTGGCCCGCCTGGGCCTGCGCACCTCGCTGGCGGCCGCCTTCGGCGACGACCACTACGGCGACTACTGCTGGGACGCCCTCGCACAGGGCGAGGGCATCGACCTGACCCCTTCGCGCACCGTGCCCGGCTGGCACTCGCCGGTGACCGTCTCGATGGCGTACGAGGGGGAGCGCACGATGGTCTCCCACGGCCACGAACCGCCGCCGGAGGAACCGTCCCCCACCTGCCCGCCCCGCGCCCGCGCCGCCGTCGCCTCCCTCACGCCCGGCGTCCGCGCCCCCTGGATCGCCCAGGCCGCCGCGCGGGGCACCCGTGTCTTCGCCGACGTCGGCTGGGACGACACCGGCGCCTGGGACCTGGCGGGGCTGCCCGACCTCGCGCACTGCGAGGCCTTCCTGCCGAACGCGGCCGAGGCGATGCGCTACACGGGCGCCGGCTGCCCCCGTGCCGCCGCGCACGCCCTGACCGAGCATGTGCCGCTCGCCGTGGTCACCCTCGGCGCGGACGGCGCGTACGCGGTGGACCGGCGTACGGGGGAGAGCGCCGAGGTCCCGGCCATCGAGGTGGAGGCCCTGGACCCGACCGGCGCCGGGGACGTCTTCGTCGCCGGTTTCGTCACCGGCACCCTGGCCGGCTGGCCGCTGGCCGACCGCCTCGCCTTCGCCGGTCTGACCGCGGCCCTCTCGGTCCAGGAGTTCGGCGGTTCCCTGTCCGCGCCCGGCTGGTGCGAGATCGCGACCTGGTGGCGCAAGGTCCAGTCGGTCGAGAGCCAGGACCCGACGGCCCTCAGCCGCTACGCGTTCCTGGCCGACCTGGTCCCGGACGACCTGCCCGGCTCGTGGCCCCTGCGCCGCGCGGTCCCGACCATCGGCTTCCGCCCGCCGGCCTGACCGGCCGGGCCGCGGGCGGCCCTCAGAAGCCGAGCACTTCGGCCGGCCGGGCTGCCGGGCCGGGTCAGAAGCCGAGCCGCCGAAGTTGGTCCGGGTCGCGCGGCCGGTCCTTGGCGGCCTTCACGTGCAGGTCCAGGCTGTGTCGGTGTGCGGCTGCCGCCGCGTGGCAGGCGTGCGGGGCGGGGCCCCGGGTGTCCGTCCGTGCGGCCGGGCGGGGCCCCGGGTGTCCGTCCGTGCGGCCGGGCGGGGCCCCGGGTGTCCGTCCGTGCGGCCGGGCTGCCGGGCCGGGTCAGAAGCCGAGCCGCCGAAGTTGCTCCGGGTCGCGCGGCCGGTCCTTGGCGGCCTTCACGTGCAGGTCCAGGCTGTGTCGGTGTGCGGCTGCCGCCGCGTGGCAGGCGTGCCGGGCGGGGCCCCGGGTGTCCGTCCGTGCGGCCGGGCGGGGCCCCGGGTGTCCGTCCGTGCGGCCGGGCCGCCGGGGCGGGTCAGAACCCGAGCCGCCGCAGCTGCTTCGGGTCGCGCTGCCAGTCCTTGGCGACCTTCACGTGCAGGTCCAGGAAGACCGGGGTCCCGAGCAGCGCCTCGATCTGCTTGCGGGACTTGATGCCGACGTCCTTCAGGCGCTTGCCCTTGGGGCCGATGATGATGCCCTTCTGACTGGGGCGCTCGATGAACACGTTGGCGTGGATGTCCAGGAGCGGCTTGTCGGCGGGGCGGTCCTCGCGCGGGAGCATCTCCTCCACGACCACCGCGATGGAGTGCGGCAGCTCGTCCCGTACGCCCTCCAGCGCGGCCTCCCGGATCAGCTCGGCGACCATCACCTGCTCGGGCTCGTCGGTCAGGTCGCCCTCGGGGTAGAGCGCGGGACCCTCGGGCAGCAGCGGGGTCAGCAGGTCCGCGAGCAGGTCCACCTGCTGGTTGCCGGTGGCCGACACGGGGACGATCTCCGCCCAGGTGATCCCCAGCTCCTGGCCGAGCTGGTCGATCGCGATCAGCTGCTCCGCCAGGGTCTTGGAGTCCACCAGGTCGGTCTTGGTGACGATCGCGACCTTCGGGGTCTTCTTGATCCCGGCCAGTTCCTTGGCGATGAAGCGGTCACCGGGGCCCAGCTTCTCGTTCGCCGGCAGGCAGAAACCGATGACGTCCACCTCGGCCCACGTCGTCCGCACGACGTCGTTGAGCCGCTCGCCCAGCAGCGTGCGCGGCTTGTGCAGCCCCGGGGTGTCCACCAGGATGAGCTGCGCCTCCGGGCGGTGCACGATGCCCCGCACGGTGTGCCGGGTCGTCTGCGGACGGTTCGAGGTGATCGCCACCTTCTGCCCGACCAGAGCGTTCGTGAGGGTGGACTTGCCCGCGTTGGGGCGGCCCACGAAGCAGGCGAAACCGGCCCTGTGGACAGCTTCGGCCGACTCTTCGGATGACTGGGTACGAACGCTCATGGCGCCCATTGTCCCTGATCCCCGGAGCCGCGCCGTACCACCTCCGCGGTCGCCCCGAGGCAGGGCGCCGGGGAGCCGGCGTCTACGCTTCGTCTCTCGATTCGTCACGCCGGAGTCCGGGACCGCCCCCGACACCGCGGACTGACCCTGACACCGCGACTGACCACCGCACCGCGGACTGACCCCGTCACCGCGGAGTGACCCGCTCCGGAAAGCGGGTCAGTCCGTCGGGCGCGAGAAGCAGGCGTACGGCCTTGGTCAGCCCGCGGTCACCGTGTCACGCACCGTCCCGTCGGGCGAGGCCACCAGCACCGGCGTACCGGAACCACCCAGGTCCCGTACCGCCGCCAGGTCCTCCTCCGACGCCGACTCCGCCTCCGTCACCACGGCCGCCGCCTCCAGTGACTTCGCGCCGGACGCCACCGCCATCGCCACCGCCGTCCGCAGGGCGCTCAGCTTCAGGGAGTCCAGGTCGACGGTCCCGGCGACGTAGG
This sequence comes from Streptomyces sp. NPDC037271, assembly GCF_055603605.1. Lineage (NCBI taxonomy): Bacteria > Bacillati > Actinomycetota > Actinomycetes > Kitasatosporales > Streptomycetaceae > Streptomyces > Streptomyces sp. NPDC037271. The sequence continues at coordinate 187,739 of NZ_JBVJVN010000002.1, read as the reverse complement.
TACGGCCGGTCTCGTCGCGTACGGCGGCCCCCTCGGGCACGCCGTTGCGGGCCCGCGCGGAACGGGCCAGGGTGACGATCTTGCGGTCCTCGGGGTCGAGCGCGCTGGTGTCGGTCATGGGCCGAGCATACGTAGCCGCCGGCCCCTCGTACCGCCACGGGGTCCCGCCCCGGGCCGGGGAGACACCGCCACGGGGGCCCTCGTCCGGCACCGCGCACGACGCCCGTTCCCGGTCCGGCGCCTCCGTCACGGCCGGTCGAGCCGGAGCCGTTCCGCGCGCGGCAGTCCGGCGACCACCAGGTCGTAGGAGTCCTCGACCAGCTCCCGCACGACACGGTCCGGGAGCCCGCCGTCCACGGTCACCGTGTTCCAGTGCCGCTTGTTCATGTGCCAGCCGGGGACGACCAGTCCCGGGTGGCCGGCGCGCAGCCGGATCGCGTCGTCCGGGTCGCACTTGAGATTGACGGTGAGCGGGCGCCCGTCCAGGAAGGACAGCGCGAACATCTTGCCCAGCACCTTGAAGACCGAGATCTCCGGACCGAAGGGGAAGTCCTCCACGGCGGCGTTGAAGGACAGGCAGAAGTCGCGCAGCTGCCCGGGGGTCATTCCGGCACGGCCTCCTTCGCCGGTTCCACCGTGCCCACCGGCTCCACCAGCACCGTCACGATCTTGTTCCGGCGGCCCGCCGCGGCTTCCGCCGTCAGCCGCAGTTCGCGGGCGTCGGGCAGTTCCACGATCGACGAGGCACCGGCGATCGGTACCCGGCCGAGTGCCTTCGCCAGCAGACCGCCCACCGTCTCCACGTCCTCGTCGTCGAACTCCTCCAGGCCGTACAGCTCACCCAGGTCGCCGATGTCGAGGCGGGCGGTGACCCGGAAGCGGTCCTCGCCCAGCTCCTCGACCGGCGGGAGCTCCCGGTCGTACTCGTCGGTGATCTCGCCGACGATCTCCTCCAGGATGTCCTCGATGGTGACGATGCCCGCGGTGCCGCCGTACTCGTCGATGACGACGGCGACGTGGTTGCGCTCCTTCTGCATCTCGCGCAGCAGGTCGCCGGCGTTCTTGGTGTCGGGCACGAAGAACGCCGGCCGCATGGCCGTGGAGAGGAGGTCGCTCTCCGCCTCCCGGCTGATGTGCGTCCGGCGGACCAGGTCCTTCAGGTACACGATGCCGACGATGTCGTCCTCGCTGTCACCGGTGACCGGTATCCGCGAGAAACCGGAGCGCAGGGCGAGGGTGAGCGCCTGCCGGATGGTCTTGTAGCGCTCGATGACGACGAGGTCGGTCCGCGGGACCATGACCTCCCTCACGAGCGTGTCGCCCAGTTCGAACACCGAGTGCACCATACGGCGCTCCTCGGCCTCGATCAGGGACTCCTTCTCGGCGTAGTCGACCAGCGCGCGCAGCTCCGCCTCGGAGGCGAACGGGCCGCGGCGGAAGCCCTTGCCGGGGGTGAGGGCGTTGCCGATGAGGATGAGCAGCGACGGGATCGGGCCCATGATCCGGTCCAGCGGCACCAGGACGTACGCCGCCGCGGTCGCGGTGTTCAGCGGGTGCTGGCGTCCGATGGTGCGCGGGGAGACCCCGACGGCCACGTACGACAGCAGCACCATCACCGCGATGGCGATCACCAGCGCCTCGCCGGTGCCGTCGAACTGCTTCAGACAGGCGTACGTGACCAGCGCGGCGGCCGCCATCTCGCAGGCGACGCGGACCAGCAGCGCCACGTTGAGGTAGCGCGTCGGGTCGGCGGCGACCTTGGCGAGCTTCCCGGCGCCGCGCCGCCCGGACCGTACGGCCTCCTCGGCGCGGAAGCTGGAGACCCTCGCGAGCCCCGCCTCCGCGCACGCGGCGAGCCAGGCGATCACCACCAGGGCGACCGCGCCGGCGATGAGCGGGAGGCTCATGAGACGGTCGGGGCCGGGGACGGGCCGGTCAGGCCCTTCTCCGCACGCCAGCCGTCCACGATGGCGGCCTGCAGACCGAACATCTCGGCCTTCTCGTCCGGCTCCTCGTGGTCGTAACCGAGCAGGTGCAGCACCCCGTGGACGGTGAGCAACTGGAGCTCCTCGTCCATGGAGTGCCGCGTCGGTGCCTCGGTGCCCTGCCTGGCGGCGACCTCCGGGCAGAGCACGATGTCGCCGAGCAGTCCCTGCGGCGGCTCGTCCTCGTCCTTCGCCGGCGGACGCAGCTCGTCCATCGGGAAGGACATGACGTCCGTCGGACCCGGCAGGTCCATCCACTGGATGTGGAGCTGCTCCATGGCGTCGGCGTCCACGACGATCACCGAGAGCTCGGAGAGCGGGTGGATGCGCATCCGCGCGAGCGCGTAGCGGGCGATGTCGAGGATCGCCTGCTCGTCGACCTCGGTTCCGGACTCGTTGTTGACGTCGATCGACATGGTCGTGCTGGTCTACTTCCCCTTGGCCTTGGCACCGTGTTTGCCGTGGCCCTTGTGACCACCGTTCTCGGTGCCGTTCCTGCTGTCGTACTGCTCGTACGCGTCGACGATACGGCCCACCAGCTTGTGCCGGACGACGTCCTGCGACGACAGCCGGGAGAAGTGGACGTCGTCGACGCCCTCCAGGATGTCCTGCACCTGCCGCAGGCCGGACTTCGTGCCGCCGGGCAGGTCGACCTGCGTCACGTCACCCGTGATCACGATCTTCGAGTCGAAGCCGAGGCGGGTCAGGAACATCTTCATCTGCTCGGGGCTGGTGTTCTGCGCCTCGTCCAGGATGATGAAGGCGTCGTTCAGCGTGCGGCCGCGCATGTACGCCAGCGGCGCCACCTCGATCGTCCCCGCCGCCATCAGCCGCGGGATCGAGTCCGGGTCGAGCATGTCGTGCAGCGCGTCGTACAGCGGGCGCAGGTACGGGTCGATCTTCTCGTAGAGCGTGCCCGGCAGGAAGCCGAGCCGCTCGCCGGCCTCGACCGCCGGGCGGGTCAGGATGATGCGGTTGACCTGCTTGGACTGCAGGGCCTGCACCGCCTTGGCCATCGCCAGGTAGGTCTTGCCGGTGCCCGCGGGGCCGATGCCGAAGACGATGGTGTGCTTGTCGATCGCGTCGACGTACCGCTTCTGGTTCAGCGTCTTGGGGCGGATCGTGCGGCCGCGCGAGGACAGGATGTTCTGCGTGAGCACCTCGGCCGGGGTCTCCTGGCCGTCGCTCTCCCCGTTCTCGCTCGCCTTGAGCATGGCGATCGAGCGTTCCACTGCGTCCTCCGTCATCGGCTGTCCGGTGCGGAGCACCAGCATCATCTCGTCGAACACGCGCTGTATGAGGGCGACGTCATGGTTGTCGCCGGCCGCGCTGATCTCGTTTCCCCGGACGTGGATGTCGGCCGCCGGGAAGGCCTTCTCGATCACGCGCAACAGGGAGTCGCCTGATCCCAGCACGGTCACCATGGGGTGCTGGGCGGGGACGGTGAACTGTGCTCTCGCCTGTCCCTGCGCGGGGGTGTGAGCTGAGGGTGTCTGAGTCATGGGCCGGCGCTCGAGGCCTGCACATCCTCCTCTGCGGCGTGCGCCGCGTGACGGGTGTGGTCTGCTTCCTCCAGCGTACGACTCCCCGCCGACAGCGCCGAGACCTTTTATCCGACCGGTGCCGACGCGCTTGCCCGGCCGGTGCGGACGCGCTTGCCCGGCCGATGCTCACGCGCCCGCCCCGCCGGTGCTCCCCGCCCGCCCGGCCGGTACTCACCGTTGCGCGCGGATCACGCCCCGGAACCGGCGGTACGGCGCCTTGGCGTGCGCCCGCGCGTCCCGAAGTCGACGTGCACCGGCCCGAACCGGCGCGCGTACCGTCCGTGATCCGTGGTTCCGGATCCCTGATCCCTGATCCGCGTTGCGCGCGGATCACGTCCCGGAACCGGCGGTACGGCGCCTTGGCGTGCGCCCGCGCGTCCCGAAGTCGACGTGCACCGGCCCGAACCGGCGCGCGTACCGTCCGTGATCCGTG